>CANQDA010000013.1 GCA_947591155.1 uncultured Lachnospiraceae bacterium | reverse complement strand
AACAGCGACAGTACTGTATCTATTCAGATAACCCAGACCCTCTCACAGATTGAGTTACTGGATAGCCAGATCGATAAAGTTGAGGCCCAGATGGCTGAGATCATGAAATTCAACGATTCTGTCATCATGACCATTCCGGGTATCGGCTGCATAAACGGCGGAATGATACTTGGCGAGATCGATGACATCCACCGCTTCTCTAAGCCTCATCAGCTGCTGGCGTATGCTGGTCTGGATCCCTCTGTAAGGCAGTCTGGGAACTTTCATGCCAGCCACACCAGGATGTCCAAAAGAGGATCCAAGGTGCTTAGATACGCCCTTATGAACGCAGCTCACAATGTTGTAAAGAACAATGCCACCTTTAAAGCGTATTACGATAAGAAGATGGCGGAAGGCCGGACTCACTACAACGCCCTCGGGCACTGTGCCGGCAAACTTGTCCGCGTCATCTGGAAAATGATGACCGATGACGTAGACTTCAACCTCGACTAAGAGGTTTGCTTAAATATCGAGATCTTTGAAAAATGCACCTTTAGGGAGCTTTATTAAAGTTACCCTTTTTGACCTCAATATCAATAAATAAATTTTTTGCTAATTTAGGCTTGACTTTTCATAGCTGGTCTCCTTTTCCATATATGTTCAAATATAAATATATAATATATATTTGGGACAAAAAAGTCAATAGTGGGACAAGAAAAAATTTTTTTGTTGACATTGCACATATGCCGTGTTATATTGGTGAATGAAAAGATCAATAAAAAGAAAACCAGTATTCCGACAAACAGAATACCGGTTCTCATGTATAAATAAATCTCGCAAATTTATTATACATTACAATTTGAGATTGCGCAATCATAATTTTAAGTTTGTCTCTGGTTTTCTTCTTATTGTTTACATAAAAAATTAGTAAAACAATACAAGGAGGAACTTTTCTATGAGAGCAACTAAAATAAAAATGAAACAAGGATGTGAAAAATCATACAAGACAACCGAAATCTCTCAAATATATATCGAGGGATGCCAAGCACCAGGATTGTACTATAAGTCTGATTTGTATGATCACCTAAGATTACACCCTGGCACGATTCAGGTAAACATCTACCCTTACCCCAATTTGATTCCTGCTATGAGTGTCAATAACGAGAAGTATGTTCGATCGGAGCCAAATGATACACCATCTGATAATCTCCTAAAATTACCAAGAATCTAATTTTTAGAACAAGAGTGTCCTATAGCTGAGCTTTAGGGCACTCTTTCTGAAAACTCACACTTTCAAAATGATAACCTTTCCCCTGGTTATGCTTGGCCTCACACCTTCCTCCCCCACTCCTTCAACATTTTCCTTCTCTCCCGGTAATCCGGCAGTACTTCCGCCACGATCGCCCAGAAGCGATCAGAGTGGTTCATCTCAAAACGGTGTGCCAGTTCATGCACCACCACATAGTCGAGGACTTCATCCGGCATCAGCACAAGCTTCCAATTGAAGTTCAGGTTGCCTTTGCTGCTGCAGCTGCCCCAGCGGGTCTTCTGCTCACGGATCGTAATCCGCCCGTAGGTCACGCCCATTCTCTGAGCAAAATAAGCGACACGGCAGGGTATCCGCTCTTTCGCCGTGCGGATACCCTCCTGGCGCTCCTGCTCACTGATCACGTGCCTGTTTTGCCGAGCCTCCGTGAGCTGTTTCGTCCTCTGTTCAATCCAGTTTCGGTGCCGCTCCACAAAGTCGTTGATGTCCCTAAGCGCCATACGCCTGGGCGCGCGCACGATGACCGCAACGCCGCCTTTTCCGGTCTCACCGGATTCGCTGCATGCTTCGTCCTTGCCGCTTATCCCTTTTTCTCCAGTTTCCCGCAGCTGCAGCGAGATCGTCCTGCGCGCGGAACGGATGAGCGTATACTCGATGCCACTTTTCATGCCTGCTCCCTCTGCTTCCCAACTCTTTCCATGTCTCTCATCGCGTTGTGAACCTCTGTTTCGAGCTCCCCGGCTTATCCGGCACGCTAAGTCGGATCAAACCACGCTTTACGAGAAGATTTACATAAGTTTTCTCCTTATTTTAATTTTAACACCTCTTTTTCTTTTCTCCAAGCTTGTTTTGAGCGACTTCCTGACCATTTTTTGATTTTTATTTCATTTTTTTAAAATAATTTAAAAAATGAAAATAAGAATTTCAAATTCAAAATCCATTTTTCAAATCCAAAATCTATTTTACAATTGAGCGATTCAGTCCGATGTGCTATGATTTTATAAAATTATGAAATTACAGTTTTGAAAACTATAACAAGAAAATACTGTCCGGAAATCAGATCATATCAGAAAGGCGCTGCCATGAAAAAGAGAATCCTTGACTATCGAAAAAGAATAGACGCCCTGCTTGCGCAGGGCGCGGATTGCGATTGGAATAAGCTGTTGGAAGAGCATCTGACGCAGATCGCGTTCTTCCAGCACGAGCGTTTGATCCATCTGATCGTGACGGTGACGTTCGCCGTCCTGACGATGCTGAGCGCCTGCTTCCTGCTGCTCACACAGGAGATCGCGCTGTGTTTTCTGACGCTGCTGTTTCTTGTGCTTCTCATCCCCTACATCACGCACTATTACACGCTCGAAAATGAGGTGCAGCGCATGTACGCTCAGTACGACGTGATTCTCAAGAAAATCTCAGCCGCTCACAAGGCTTCAAACGTCTCCGCGCAAAGCTGACAACGTCAAAGCAGCAGGGGAAACTCCACTACTTATGCGATCTAGGCAACCTCGAACTGCGCATTGTAGAGCGCCGCGTAGAAGCCGTTCTGCTCCAACAGCTCCTGATGCGTGCCCTGCTCCACGATGTCGCCGTCCTTCATGACAAGGATCAGGTCGGCGTTGCGGATCGTCGAGAGCCGGTGCGCGATCACGAACGAAGTGCGGCCCTTGAGCAGCGTATCCATCGCGGCCTGGATCAGATGCTCGGTCCGGGTGTCGACGGACGATGTCGCTTCGTCGAGGATCATGATCGGATTGTCCGCCAGGATCGCGCGGGCGATCGTCAGCAGCTGCTTTTGGCCCTGCGAGATATTCGAGGCTTCCTCGTTGATCTCCATCTGATAGCCGCCCGGCAGGGAACGGATGAACTTGTCGGCGCGCGCCAGCTTCGCCGCGCGGATAACTTCCTCGTCCGTGGCCTCCAGTCGGCCGTAGCGGATATTCTCCATGATCGATCCCTTGAAGAGCCAGGTGTCCTGCAGCACCATACCGAAACCGTTTCGCAGCGCGTTCCGGTCGAACTCGCCGACCGCGTGCCCGTTCAAGCGGATACAGCCGGAATTCACATCGTAGAAGCGCATGAGCAGCTTCACCATCGTCGTCTTGCCGGCGCCGGTCGGGCCGACGATCGCCACCATCTGGCCAGGCTCGATTTCGCTGTTGAAATCGTGGATAACGATCTTATCCGGCGTGTAGCCAAACTGCACATGCTCGAAGGACACCTCTCCCTGAATGACAGCCGGATCGGTCGGCTGCTGCGTCTCCTGCACTTCCTCTTCCTCATTCAAAAATTCAAAGATACGCTCGGCCGCCGCCGCCATCGACTGAAGCAGGTTGGAGACCTGCGCCATCTGCGTGATCGGCTGCGTGAAGCGCTTCACGTACTGGACGAAAGCCACGATGTCGCCGATCTCGATCGTCCCGGCCGCGGCAAGCATCGCGCCGGACACGGCGACCGCCACATACCCAAGATTGCTGACAAAGTTCATAATCGGCATCATCAGTCCGGACAGGAACTGGCTCTTCCACGCCGACTCAAACAGGACGCCGTTCGTCTCGCGGAACGCCTCCAGCTCGGTCTCCTCGCGGTTGAACGCCTTCACGACGTCGTGCCCGGAGAACGTCTCCTCGATCTGGCCGTCGATCAGACCCAGATATTTCTGCTGCGCGATGAAGTACTTCTGCGATTTCTTCACGATCCCCATCACCAGCATCATGGAAACCGGAAGGATCAGAACCGTGATCAGCGTCATGAGCGGCGAGATGGACAGCATCATGACAAGTACGCCGATCAGCGTGCACACGGATGTGATGAGCTGTGTGATGGACTGGTTGAACGCCATGCCCAGAGTATCCACATCGTTCGTGATCCTGGACAGAATGTCGCCCACCGCGTTGCGCTCGAAGTACGCCAGCGGCATACGGTTGATCTTTTTGCTGATATCCTCGCGCATCCGGAAGCACATGCTCTGCGACATCTGCGTCATGAGCCAGCCCTGGATGAAGGAGAATACGGCGCACAAACCGTAAATACCCATCAGACTTAGGAGGATGCTGCCGAGTTTTCCGAAGTTGATACTTCCGGTGCCGGAGAGCTTCGCGATCAATCCGTTGAACAGCTCCGTCGTGGCGTTGCCGAGGATCTTCGGTCCGATCACGTTGAAAACAGTGGACGCGATCGCAAAAACGGCCACCGCGGCGAGTGCAATCTTGTACACGCCCATGTAGCGCAGCAGATTCCGTATCGTTCCCTTGAAGTCTTTCGCCTTCTCGCCGCGCATGCGGCCTCTCGGTCTTCTCATCTCAGCCATATCACTCGCCCCCTTTCCGCGTACTATTGTCTTCTTTATTTACAGAACATTCTCTGACGTTTTTGTCTTCTTCCACAGGCTGTTCCTTCCCCGTGCGCCCGGATTTCTCTTCCATGGACTTTTCTTTCTCCGAATCCGGGATCTCCTCTTTCGGTTTCTTCAACTCCTTCTGTATCTCCTCTTCCGACATCTGCCCTCTGGCGATCTCCAGATAAGTCTGGCAATTCTCAAGCAGTTCCCGGTGCGTGCCCATCCCCACAACGCGGCCTTCCTCCATGACGAGGATCTGGTCGGCGTGCAGGATCGTGGAAATCCTCTGCGCGACGATGATGACCGTCGCGTTCTGCACCTGCTCGGCGAGCGCCCTGCGCAGCAACGAATCCGTCTTGTAATCCAGCGCCGAGAACGAGTCGTCGAACAGAAAGATCTGCGGATGCTTCGCGATCGCCCGCGCGATCGACAACCTCTGCCGCTGTCCGCCCGACACGTTGGAACCGTTCTGCGCGATGTCCGACTGATAACGGTTCTCTTTTGTATCGATAAATTCGGTCGCCTGCGCGATCGCGGCTGCGGCCTCTATATCCGCGTCCGTCACCTGTTCGCCCGCGTATTTCAGATTGCTCTCGATCGTCCCCGAGAACAGGACGCCCTTCTGCGGCACATAGCCGATGCAGTCCCTCAGCTTCTTCTGGCTGAGCTCGCGGATGTCGATCCCGTCCAGCGTGATACTGCCCTCGGTCACGTCGTAAAAACGCGGGATCAGGTGGATCAGCGTAGACTTGCCGCAGCCCGTAGAGCCGATGATCGCGGTTGTCTTGCCCGGCTCAGCCGTGAAGGAGATGTGCTCCAGCACTGGCGACTCCGCACCGGGATAAGTGAACGAGACGTCGTCAAATGTCAGCACGCCGCCCGTCAGCTGTCCCCGATTGCAACCGAAATCATCTCCATCGGCAGCCCCGTCATCTTTGTGCATTTCTGCCCCTTTCAATCGCTGCTCCAGCTCCGCGTCTCTCGTCACGTCCGCGTCCTTCAGGCTGATCTCCGTCTCCAGCACCTCCGCGATACGGTCCGCCGCGACGCCCGCTCTCGGCAACATGATGGAGATCATGGAGAGCATCAAAAAGCCCATGATGATAACCATCGAATATGTGATAAACGCCGTCAGGTCGCCCACCTGCACGCTTCCGGTGTCCACGCCGTGACCGCCCACCCATACGATCAGCACTGAAACGCCGTTCATGATGAACATCATGACAGGCATCATGAAAGTCATCGTGCGGTTCGTGAAGAGCTGCGTCTTAAAGAGATCCGTATTCGCCTTCTTGAAGCGCTCTTCCTCGTACTTCTGCCGCCCGAACGCGCGGATCGGCATCACGCCGCTTAAGATCTCTCTGGACACCAGGTTCAACCGGTCGACCAGCTGCTGCATGATCTGAAACTTCGGATACGCGACGGCAAACAAGATCGCGATGCAGATAGCCAGCAGAATCACCGCGAGAACAATAATCCAGCTCATCGAAGAGCCGGTCTGGATCACCTTGAAGACGCCCGCGATCGCGAGGATCGGTGCGTAAGTCACCATGCGCAGGAGCATGACCGTCAGCATCTGCACCTGCTGGATGTCGTTGGTACAGCGCGTGATCAGCGAGGCCGTCGAGAACTGCTCGATTTCCGCGCTGGTGAAATTCATAACCTTCGTGTAGAGCCGCTCACGCAGGTTCCGGCCGATCCCTGCGGACACTTTCGCGGCAATGTAGCCGGTCAGGATCGCCACGATCGCCATGATCAGCGCCATCAGCAGCATCTTCGCACCCACCCTGAACAGGTACGCGTTGCGGATCGCGTTCACATCGGCGCCCTGCGCCTCATACTCAGCTGCGACGTAGCCGACCGCGACCTGGTCCAGAAACATGTCCGTTGATCCGTCCATCTGGGAAAGCCGCTCCTGCATCTGTTCCTGCAGCTCATCCTTCGACATGAGCCCGAGTCCGATCGCGCCTTTCGCCATCTCCAGCATTTTCGAGCCTTCCTCGCTGTTTCCCATCTGGAAGACGACGCTCTCCGGCAGCGCGAGGATGTCGTGCAGCGTCTCCCGTTCGTCCGCCGTGATCTTCTTGAGCTTCCGCACGCCTTCCCCGTCCGCTTCCGCGTAGGCGGCCTCCGCCTTCTCTGTGTCCTTGTCCGTAAGGAAAAGCTCCAGCGTCTCCAGGCTCTCCTCCCGGATCGTCTCCGGCACCGCGTCCGCGATACCGTTCTGCTGAAGCCCGACGTTCAGCAAGTCGCTCGTGTAGGACGGCAGGGCAAGATCGCAGTATGCCTGTATGATCAGCAAGGCCACGATCACTGCCACAGCGCCCTTCGCCTCGGCAAGAAATCGAAAAATATTTTTCATTGTATCCCTCCTGCAAGATCCGTTATTATCGTTTTCACGCCCGGTAATACACAATTCGGCATGACTTTATTTCGCTATTGGTTCATGGCATCCAGGATCAGCCTTGCGCAGCGCTCGACCCCGAGCTTTCCGCTGTCCAGAACCATGTGATAGTTCGAAAGGTCATGCCAGTTCTTGCCCGTATTTGTCGAATAGTAATTGCCGCGCTTCCGGTCAAACTTGTACACCACGACCTCCACCTCGTTCGGCTTGATCCCGTAGCTCTCGATCGCACGCTTCCTGCGCAGCTCCTTGTCCGCCCGTATGAACACCTTCAGGACGTCCTCCCTGTCTGCGAGCGCGTTCGCCGCGCATCGGCCCACGAAGACCGCCGGCCCCTTCGCCGCCATCTTCTGGATCACTTTCTGCTCTTCAAGATAGATCTGTCCCTCGTTGGACAGCTGTCCTTCGGCTCCCTCCCTCATCTTCCCCATAAGGTAGATGGAATACAGGAAGCTGTTCGTCGCCCGCTCCTCGTACTGTTCAATCTTTCCGATGTCGATGTTGAGGTTCTCCGACACCTGTTCCAGGATCTCGATCCCGTAGTTCGGAATTCCGCCAAGCTCCGTGATTCTCTTGCCGATCTCGGTCCCGGCGCTCCCGTACTCGCGCTCGATCGCAACGTAACGATATTTCATCTGTCCTCACTCCTTCTGATTCTGTCTTTTCACGATATTTCTGTCTGGTCCGACGCGCCGATCAAAGCCTCCTTCATATCAATACAGCGCATCAGCAAAAACCTTCTTCTCTTCCACGCGGCACATCGACAGGAGGTTTCATCTGCAGAATCCTGCGCGCGTTCTGCCCCACAATGTCGAGACAGCGCTGACAGACCTCGAAGTCCTCCGCGCTCACGCCTTCCCTGATCCTTCGGCTGAATTCCTCCTGCAGCCTGCGGCCCCGTTCGATGATCGGCCTCGCTTTCTGCGTACATTCCAATCTTACTTTCCTCCGATCCCCTTCCACAGAGAAGCGCTCCAGATAACCTTCATTCACCAGCTTGTTGATGTTGACCGACAGAATGTTTTCCTTGAAGCCCCTGCCCCGGCTGATGTCCTTCGCCGTGCAGGCGTCCGGATTGTTCGCCAGGAACATCAGAATATCAAACGCCATCTGCGGCATGGCGATCTCACGGCAGAGCGGTTTGCAGTAATGCTCGTACGCCTCCATATAGCTGTGAAAGTTCGCCATATTGTTCTTACGATTCATTTGTGCATTTCCTTTCAAAATTATAAAGTTCAAATTTGAAGTTCAAGACATTATAATACTGCCTGGAAACATTGTCAATATCAATAAATCCAGGCAGAAAGTCAACCGCAAATTGGCGCAGACAAATATACTGGCCAAACCGTTGCGTCAGTTCAGTTTTTCCCCGATTAACTCAAGCGTACGCTTTCCGGCTTTTTCTTTATCAAAGCTTTCTACAACAGCCTCCATTGTTTCAGCGCTCCAGAATATCTTAAGTTTTTCTTTTGCCCTCGTTATTGCCGTGTAAAAAACAGCATGCGATATTTTTTCTGCGTTGTAGGATGGGATAATTATTTTTACCGAATTATACTCCAGCCCCTGTGCCTTATGTATGGAAACAGCATATGCGATCTGAAATGGAATGATCGTCCTGATTCGTTCTTCTTCTGTTGTCGATTCCTCGTCGCTTTTTATTACCTTCAGGCAAATCCTTGTCCCGGATTCTGTCACGTCAATAAATTCAAAGCTTTCATTCCTGCATTGCCGCTCTGTGAGAATTGTGTCGATATCAAGCGTAAATGATATTTCCGAATCACTTTTTTCAATGTCCACAATTTTCCCTTTTAAGTTGTTATACAGCAAGGAGGAACGTCTGGTATCGAGAAAAATTACAGGGTCTCCGACTTTGAAGGTCCACTCGGCCCATGTGTACACCTCACTTTTTGTATTGGCATTTTGAAAGTAAACGTTCATATTGTTTAAACCAAACTTCCCATCATAGTTTAAACATAGTACAATCTCGTCTTCATCCTGAGATATGAATATTTCTTCTCCTATGTCAGCAGAAAACGGACCGTCCATCGACAACTTTTCGGTAATAATCGGTTCATTTTTTCTGACCTCATCCCATAAATTCTTTAATTCCTTTCTGTCCGTTCTCCAGGTATTGATAAGCTCCACCTTGGCACCGTCTGTTTTAATAATATCCCCAGCATAATAGAACCAATTGCCGAAGTCAATGGACTCAATCTGATAAATGTCTCCGGCCAAAACAAGCATGGTGCTTTCATCAATTTTTTCGAGCAGCATTTTCATAGTTCTATTGTCAATCGTGCTACATTCATCGACAAAGACGACGTCATAATCGTTCAACGTAATTTTCTTTGTAAAGCTGTCGATGCTCACAAAATCGGAGTCAAAGCCCGGATTTTCTATACGTCTCTTCAAATTCTGTAAAGCAGTATGAGTTTTCGTAAGAAATAACTTCTTTGACTGATTCATCATATTTGAAATATAATTGATCAAGGTCGTCTTTCCGGTACCGGCTGCCCCGTAAATAAGCATTACCTGAGAATTTACAAACAACTTTTGCAGAGCGATCCTTTTCAGCGGATCTTCAAAATTTATATTACATTGCTTGAGATATCGCAGATTGGACTCCTTCTGTCCTTTATTGCTCATTTTTGAAAGTCTTAATAACTTTTCAAGTATAAAAATAGCTGTGCTTTCGTAGGAATCTATTGAAATAAGATCATTTTTTTCATTGATCCTAAAACCGTTCCGGCGCTCCCACATATCCAGGCTTTCGTTGTACTTTTCGACCTCCTCCCGACTTGCTACTGAATCCACGTCAAAGTATAACTCTCCGGTTTTCTGTACCATGTTTTCAATTGCCAGATATGCACGTACCGTATCAAATTCCGTAGAATTATCTGTTATTTCAAGGATATCATATGTGCTGCCTTTATTTGTTTTCCTTCCAGCCAGATTTGAGATAAAAGGCCTTTTTTCAAACGGATAACATCTGCTCGTGATGTAAAGATCAGGCGTCAGACATTTTTGGCTGAATGTGTTTGGCAATACAGATTCCAATATTTCCTCCCGAAGATTCAGCAGTATGTACCGCACAGTATGTTTTCCTTCTTTGTTCGAAAACCGTGAATAATCTTTTCTCAGCTTAATAAGCACATCTTTAAAGATATCCGTGTTTGTCCTTCCGTAAATTTGAGTCAGGGCGCCTTGAAAGCTACCCTCGTGCAAGTTAATCAAATCAAGCAGAGTCATACCTGTTTTTGTGAGGAAGTTCATCAGAGAATCATATTCTCTATATTTTCTGCTCAATTTGGTATTCATTCTCAAAATTTTCCCCAACTTATTTAAGCACGAAGGATCAATAGAGACTTTCCAGTTTGTCACTACTTTAATTTTACTTTTTACATTCCAGAGATCAATTTCGGCATCGACATAGGAAAACTGTATCGAATAATTCGTCGATATATCCTGTTTACTATATACAGTGATACGATTAAACTTTGTCGTATACAATCCGGCCAACTGCAAGGTGATCTCAAAATATCTTTCCTCATTCACAAAAAAAGGCGTCTTTTTTTGAATGTAGTATCGAGAACTACTGGGCACTCTGGGTGACAAATCAATTGCACAGATACTCGACGCTACCATCTCATAATAGTCTCCGTCTAGAGTATCCGTATGCCTGGGGAATTTTTCCAGATTTTCCAGCACATCGATTTTGTAATTATCTTTCAGAAACTTTCTGATTTTCCATAGATAATTGTAATATTTCAGCATCAGTCTTTCCGACTGGCCTTCTTCCGGAATTCTTGCTCCGATATATTTCAAACCCTTTAAAAAATTGCTTAAATACTTCGTCTCAATGTCAAATTGAGCTAGTTCCCATGCAAATCTTTCATTAACGTTCGTATATCCCTGATTCGTTGCGTTTAAAATCAAGACTGCATAACATAAATCATATAATCCGTTTATGATCCGCCTTGATATATTGTCGCAGGATTGGCTGTCATCACTGATTCTATCGATTTCCCACGATATATCCTCGCATCTGACTTTAACGATTTTTAGCGCATCCTCTTTCCGGAGATCATCTTTATTCAATTTGCTCAGGAACAGATGCAGATCGGTAATACGTTGGAGTTTCTCGCAGAACAGCTGAACGCTTTCATCTGTATCCTTTATCTCATCCTCCGGCTCCAGTTTTATCGTAGTACTTTTCCTTTTTTCAAAATCAATCGATTTAAGGAAACCCGGAGAAACATATTTCCAAAAGACACGCTTCTTATCTCTTACATCCGGATTAAGGACAATAAACAGTATCCCCGGATCCGCAGTTACTTCTCTGGCTATAAATGCCGGAAATGCCAGGTCTTTTAACTGATATGAAATGGTTTCACCATTTTCTGTGTAATAATGTGTTCCTTTGATCTGAACAATAAAATTTTGTTCCGGACATCTTGATATATCAGGATTTGGGACAAATTCAAATGTCCCGTCATGATTTGGCCACTTATCATCACGGGGAAAATCAGTATTAATTCTCCCACCTGAATTTAAAAATGTTTCCAGAGTGGAGACTGCTGCACGGTCCTCCGCCGAGCGTTCCGAATGCGTAGAAATATGTTGTTCGTAAAAATCACCGTAATTTGACTTCAAAAAACTCACCTCGCTTTGATTATCGTTTCATTTGTTTCAGCCTTTATATGCATGCTCTCGAAATCCTAATACTTTAGCAATATCTCTTTGCACAATACTCGTATTTTCCTCCATTCCTTCTTCGGCCTCGATATACTACTTGACATTGAATTTAGACAATAAGCAGACTGTCTCACAGTGTTGGGTTTCACAGAATAAATCCACGCAGCTCATCCGCTCCAGGCGATATCCGTTCTCCAGAAACGCCTTCAGATCCCTCGCCAGGCTCGTCGGTTTGCAGGAGATGTAGACAAGGCGGTCCACGCCATAGCCGATAATCTTTGAAAGCGCTTTCGGGTGAATGCCGTCACGGGGCGGATCCAGAATGATGAAGTCCGGGCGCTCCGGGATCTCATCGATCACCTTCAATACGTCCCCGGCGATGAATTCACAGTTCGTCAGGCCGTTGCGCTTCGCGTTCTCCCGCGCGGCCTCGACGGCCTCCTCCACGATCTCCACGCCGATCACCTTCCGCGCGACGGGCGCGATGAGCTGGGCGATCGTCCCTGTCCCGCTGTACAAGTCGAACACGGTCATGTCTTTCGTGCTTCCGATATAATCCCGCGCCGTGCCGTAGAGCACTTCCGCTCCTTTCGAATTCGTCTGGAAAAACGAAAACGGCGTGATCTTGAACGTCAGTCCGAGGATCGTCTCGTAGAAGTGATCCCGCCCGAAGATCAGGCGGCTCTCGTCGCTTCGCACGACGTCCGCAAGCGAATCGTTCGTCATGTGCAGGAATCCGATGATCTCCCCCTGTAAAATGGAATCCAACGAAGTGTTCTCCCTGCGGCGGGAAAATTCTTCAGATGTACTGCCATACCCGGAAAGCGCCCGCAGCTTCTCCCCGAGCGGCGTGAAATCGTGCTGCTCCTGGCTCGTCGTCACGAGGCAGACCAGGATCTCGCCGGTCGTCTCCGCGCGGCGCACCAGCAGATGCCGCAGATAACCCTGATGACTCATCTTGTGATAATAGGAAAATCCCTGCGCACGACAGTACTCCAGAACTGTCTGCACGATGCGGTTGAAGTCCTCATACACGATCGCGCAGTCCGTCACCGGAAGGACGTCATAGGTACTACCCTTTTTGTGCAGTCCGAGCACGAGCGGCCCGTCCTTGTATTCGTCCCCGAACGAGAACTCCATCTTGTTGCGGTAGGCGAACTCCCGCGGACTGCCCTTGATGCCGTCATAGATATAGTCCGTCTCTGAAACGCCACCCTTGACGCCGTCATATCTGTAATCCGCCTCCGAAACGCCATCTTCGATCCCGTTATATCTGCAATCCACCTCTGAAGCCTTCCCTTCGCATGCGCCTGCCTCTGTCTGTTCCGCACAAAAGCTTTTTACCTGCCCCGCCTCTCTGAGCACCGGCTCGATCAGCGCTCTCACCTGCGCGCTCTTCATGGCAAGCTGCTCCTCGTAGGACATCGTCTGGTACATGCAGCCGCCGCAGTCCGGGAAAAGGCTGCACGCCGGGGCGCGCACTTCGAGCGGCGACGGAGCAAGCACCTCAAGCAGCCGTCCCTCCGCCCGGTCTCCCCGCTTTTTGTTGACTACGAAACGCACTTTCTGACCCGGTATCGCGTTCTTCACGACGACCCTGCCTTCCTCCGTTTGGACGATCCCCCTGTTTGGAAAATCCACGCGCCCGACCACGCCTTCCGATATCTGTCCCTTTTTCATGTCCGCCCTCCCCCGTCTGTCTGTTCTGATTTTCACCGTATCGCCTGCATGACGATCCAAAGCCTGCCGCA
Source organism: uncultured Lachnospiraceae bacterium (assembly GCA_947591155.1). Lineage (GTDB taxonomy): Bacteria > Bacillota > Clostridia > Lachnospirales > Lachnospiraceae > Choladousia. The sequence continues at coordinate 70,675 of CANQDA010000013.1, read as the reverse complement.
GACCGACACCGCCATGTTTTGGCGGGCCGGATCCGTTGAAATAAAAAGGACTCCGCAAAATATGAGAATCTACTTTGCTGAGTCCCTCTGCTCTTCTGATTGACCCGTGATTGAAGTATCCCGCGAAAGCGATGGGGTTCTGTCCTTCCGCAGCGTCCGTCTTATTCCTCGTCCGGCTTCTCCTCATCAGAAGCTTTTTCCGCGGAATCATCCTTCCCGGAATCCTCCTGCTCGTCCGCCTTCTCCTCGTCCATCTCCGGGAAATCGTCGTCCTCGAAGAAATCCTCAAAGTCGTCGTCGAAATCATCCTCGAAGTCCTCGAGATAATCCGGGGCGAAATAACGGTATACCGCGTACGCGATGCCCGCGACAGCCGCTACTGCGCCGATGACTGCAAAGATCCAGAGCAGGTTGTTCTTCCTCTTCTCGTCTTCTCTCTTCTGAAGCGCCGACAGAAAATCGTCAAATTTATTCATATGCCACACGTCCTTTCTGTAGAATTTCCATTTGCTTTTTGTTAGTATATCACAGGCTCATCAATTTTACTATAAAAAATTTTAAAGTTTCACCAGCTTTGCGAACGACGCGAACATCTTCTTCTGGCCGACGCGGTCGAACTCGACGGTCACCTCGTAGTCCCTGCCGCCCTCCACGACGGCCTTCACGGTGCCGTCTCCGAACTTGACGTGCCGCACGCGGTCGCCCGCCCCGTAGTCCAGAGCCTGAGCCTTCTTCACCTGGAACTGCTGCGGCACGAACACCTTCGCCCGGAACGCCTCCCGCGCCTGCTGATACGCCGTCTGGTTCTGCGCTCTCGCCGGACGCTCCGACTGCCTCGGCTCCCTGAAGTCGTCCTGTTTCACGAGCATTTCGTCCGGGATGTCCTCCACGAAGCGCGACACCCTGCTGTAATGAGTCTCGCCGCGCACCATCCTCTGCCGGGCGCTCGTGAGCGTCAGCTCCCGCTTCGCCCTTGTGATGCCCACATAGCAGAGCCTGCGCTCCTCCTCGATATCCATCGGATCCTCCGAGGACATGCTGAGATAGCTCGGGAACAGGCCTTCCTCCATACCGACCAGAAAGACGACCGGAAATTCCAGACCCTTCGCGCTGTGCAGCGTCATCAGCACCACATGATCCGGATTCTCCTCGAGATCGTCGATGTCCGCGACCAGCGCCACCTCCTCGAGAAACAGATCAAGAAGCGGCCGCTTGTTCTCGTTTTCCTCTTCCCCGCCGAACTCCTCGTCGAAAGCCGCGGCCTTGCTCAGCAGCTCGTCAAGGTTGGCGATGCGCTCGTCCGCCTCGTCTGTCCCCTCAGCCTCGAGCTCCTTCACGTAGCCCGTCACCTCCAGGATATCCTCGATCAGCTGTTTTATCGTGTAGAACTCCGCCTTGCTGCGGAAGGTCTGGATCAGCTCCGCAAAGCCGCACAGCTTGAGCCCGGTCCGCCCGACGCCCGGGATCTTGTCCGCGTCCTTCAGCACCTCGTAGAAACCCGTACCGCGCGCGATCGCGTACTCCTGCACACGGCTGACGGAAGCCTGTCCGATGCCGCGCTTCGGCACGTTGATGATCCTGCGCACTGCGAGGTCGTCCTCCGCGTTCGCGATCGTCTTCAGGTAGGCCAGAATATCCTTGATCTCCTTTCGCGCGTAAAAATTCACGCCGCCCACGATCTTGTACGGAATGTTCGCCAGCAGGAATTTCTCCTCGAACAGGCGCGATTGAGCGTTCGTCCGGTACAGCACCGCGCAGTCCCCGTACTTCCACTCGCCGCCCCGTGTCTTCCCCGCGATCATCTCGGCGACGTACTCCGCCTCCTCGAACCCGTTCATGAACTGGCGGAACTTCACCTTCTCCCCGTCGGGATTCGCGGTCCAGAGTGTCTTGCTCTTGCGCCCGGCGTTGTGTTTGATCACCTCGTTCGCCGTGTCCAGAATGCTCTGTGTCGAGCGGTAATTCTGCTCCAGGCGGATCACCTTCGCGTCCGGGAAATACTCCTCAAAATTCAGTATATTGCCGATATTCGCTCCGCGGAACTTGTAGATCGACTGATCGTCGTCGCCCACAACGCACAGGTTGCGGTACTTCGACGCGAGCAGGCTCACCAGCTTGAACTGAGCCATGTTCGTGTCCTGATATTCATCGACCAGAATGAAGCGAAAGCGCTCCTGATATGACGCAAGCACCTCCGGGACGCTCTGAAAGAGCTCCACCGTCTTGCAGATCAGATCGTCAAAATCCAGGGCGTTGTTGCTCTTAAGCTGCTCCTGATACGCGCGGTACACCTGCGTGATCTTCTCCATGCGATAATCGCCCTGCGCCCTGCGCGCGTACTCCTCCGGCCCCACCAGCTCATCCTTGGCCGCCGAGATCGCGCTCAGAAAGCCCCGCTCTTTGAAGATCTTCGTGTCGATCTTAAGACGCTTGCAGATCTCCTTGATCACAGTTTTCTGGTCGTCCCCGTCATAGATCGTGAAATTTGTGCTGTACCCGATCAGGTCTATGTAGCGCCGAAGGATGCGGACGCAGGTACTGTGAAACGTGGATACCCATACGGTCCCGACGCCTCCGAGCATCTGCTCGACACGTTCCCGCATCTCTCCCGCCGCCTTGTTCGTGAACGTGATCGCCAGGATGTTCCAGGGATTCACGCCCTCCTCCTCGATCAACCGCGCGATCCGGTGCGTCAGTACCCTCGTCTTTCCGGAACCCGCCCCGGCCAGGATCAGAAGCGGCCCCTCGAAGTGACGCACCGCCTCACACTGCTGCGGATTTAAAGAATCGTATATGTTCATAACTGTTCATCCTTGTCTGTAATCATATTTCCCTGCTCTTTGAGTTTTCCCGGGAGCTGCTTCACGGACACAACCTATGTCTTTTCGGCTCTGCGCTTTACTCGTCAAATTCCGCGACTACCGTGTACCCGCTCTCATCCGTGCGCACCTCGACGACCACGCCCTCCCGCGCGCTCAGCCGCTCGCGGTTCTCATAGTTCGCGGACATCGCGACCGCCGGTTCGATCGTGTAATACCAGCTGAAGGGCAGCACGCCCTCCGAGACCCTGATCTCATCGCCGGGCTTCACAAGGCCCTCCCGCTCCATCTTGAATTCCATTCTGCGCATCTCATCACTTCCTCAGCTTACGGCGGTTTTCCATCCGCTCTCCTGCTTGCCCGTCTTTGAAACGGGTTCCTCAGGCAGGGGAGATCTGCTTTCTATTCTACTCGATACCCATTTCACTTGCAAGCACATTTGTGTATTTCCTCTTGCTATCTTCGCTCAAAAACCTTATAATTAATATAATTACAGCCACAAAGCAAAGCGTATGGGTTTGATATCTTTTCACATATTTCGATAATATAAGGGGACTTACACATGGATCAGAAATGCACAAAGCTGCTCGGCGATATCCTCAGGCAGATGGCCGACACCGACCAGATCCGTCTCTCGGATATTCCGGATATTGATTTGTATATGGATCAGGTGACGCACTTCATGGAGGACCACCTTCAGGACTCCAGGCGTTATGCGGATGACAAAATCCTCACCAAGACCATGATCAACAACTACGCAAAGAACAAGCTTCTGCCGCCCCCGGAGAAGAAACGCTACTCCCGGGAGCATATGATCGTGCTCATTCTCATCTATTATCTCAAAGGCTTCCTTCCGCTCTCCGACATTCAGTCGATCCTGAAACCGGTGACGGATCGCTTCTGGGGTGCGGATCGCGATTTCAACATACAGAATATCTACGAGGAGATCTACACCATAGAAAAAGAACAGATCGGGGGGACGATCCGCAGCGTGATGGACAGCTACCACAAGGCCACGCACTCGTTCACCGACGTCCCGGAAGACGACCGCGAATTTCTGCAGTTCTTCTGTTTCATCTGCCTCTTAAGTCTGGATATTTATCTGAAAAAAGAAGTGATCGAGAAAATGATCGACGCCATGCATACGGAAGATGATACAGGGACAGCCGCAAAATGATCCTTTGCGGCTGCCCCTGCAGGTTCTGCCTTCATTTCCTGTCCAAACACTGTCCTACTGCTTTTCTTGCTTCTCACGAAGACGGGCGAACACCATCTCATACCCGTCGTTTCCGTAGTTCAGAGAACGGTTCACGCGGCTGATCGTCGCCGTCGACGCGCCGGTCTTCTCCGCGATCTCAAGGTACGTCCGCTTCTCCTGCAGCATGCGGGCCACCTCATAGCGCTGCGAGAGAGACAACAGCTCGTTTACCGTACATACATCCTCAAAAAACAGATAACACTCTTCTTTGTCTTTCAGGCACATGATCGCCTCAAATAGCGCGTCTACCGCCTCTGTCCTGACTTTCTTACTCATATCCTGCCCTTTCCTGTACTTGTCGGCGGGCAACTGTCCGCAGCGTCTTCCCTGATATCGGACGTCCGTATCTGCCAGACAATTTCCCCGAAAATATTTTTTCGCTTGTATTTTAGCACTTTACTTTAATACTGTAAAGTGTTTTCGTAATAATTGGCGGCGCAGGTCTGGGCAGGATCCGTTTTCTTTTTCGCGGAAGTCAGCTGCGATTTGTATATTTTTTGTATGCCTCCACTGAGCGGTTCACAATCAGGTGCTCCGGGAATTCCAGCTCCGAAAGAAGCGCCTTTGCATACTCATGTCCGCCGACATCCATCGCGCAGTGCGCGTCGCTGTTCACGATGATCGGAGCGTCGTATCTGCGGCACAGCTTCAGCATGGCGATGTCGTTCTCCCGTGCGTTCCTGCGTGTCGTGTTCGGCCCCAGAGACGTGTTATTCAGCTCAAGCAGGACATGGTGTTCCTTCGCCGCGGCGACGACCTCCTCATAGTCTACCGGAAACCTCGCGTCGTCCGGATGCCCGAGAATATTGACCGCAGGATTCTCGATCGCCTTCACGCAGGCCCGCGTGTTCTCCGCGATCGTACCGGGGCGGATGCACGGGATGTGCATACTCGCGATCACCACGTCCATGCGTTCCAGGAGATTCTGGCGCATATCCATCCTCCCGTCGTAGTCCACGATATTGGCCTCCGTCCCGAAGTACACCTCAATCCCGCCCATCTCACGCGGGAGCACCTTCAGATTCATGAAGTGAAACTCGTTGCAGGTGCCCGCCATGGCCATCGCATGCTCGGTGATCCCGAGCAGCTTCAATCCCCTGTCCGCGGCCGCCCGCACCATCTCGTTCATCGTGTTGTAAGCGTGCCCGCTCGCAATCGTGTGCGTGTGCGAATCCAGTAAAAACTCCATATGATCTCCTCCGTTTCCCGTGCAATCAGTTTACCACCGGAAACGGCATCTGTAAATCAAATTCTTGCACGCGCTCCTTTGCAGGTCAGTTTGACGCCGGAAACGGCATCTGTAAATCAAATTCTTACACGCACTCCTTTGCAGGTCAATTTGAAGCCGCCGCCTCAGCGAACTCTTTCGTCACCAGATCCTCGTACGGCACGCGCTCTTCAAGCTCACCCGCGCTCTCCAAAATATCCTGCAAAAGTTCAAAGCTCTCCTCTTCGAAGACCAGATCCTCTTTCCAGGTATCCTGTTCGTAGTAGCGTGTCACAATCGCCGTGATCGTCTCGATGTCCGTCTCCTTAAACTGCGGCGCGATCGTCTCCGCGATCTCTTCCGGCGTGTGGCTGTTCACATAGTCCATACCCTTCTGAAGCGCGTTCGTGAACGCCTGGATCACCTCCGGATGCTCCTCGAGATAGCCGGATTTCGCGCAGTACGCCGTGTACGGCACATAGCCGGAATCCGTGCCGAGGGATGCCACGACGTAGCCGACGCCCTCCTGCTCCAGCGTGGTTGCTCCCGGCTCAAACTCTACGGTGAACTCTCCCTGACCGCCGGAGAACGCCGCCGCGGTTGAACCGAAGTCGATCGACTGGTCGATGTTCACGTCCTTCTCCGGATCAATGCCGTTCTGCTTCAGGATATACTCGAACACCATCTCCGGCATGCCGCCCTTACGACCGCCGAGCACATCTCTGCCTTTTAGGTCTTCCCAAGTGAAATCTGGCAATTCCTCGCGCGCGACAAGGAAATTCCCGGCCCTCTGCGTGAGCTGCGCAAAGTTGACTGGAGCGTCCGCCGCCCCGCCGCTGTACGTGTAGATCGACGCCTCCGAGCCCATGAAGCCGATGTCCGCCTCGCCAGAGAGCAGCGCCGTCATCGTCTTGTCCGCGCCGAATCCCGTGACAAGCGTGAGATCGATACCCTCCTCCTCAAAATAGCCCAGCTCGATTGCCGCATACTGAGGAGCATAGAAGACCGAGTGCGCGACCTCATTCAATGTGACCTTCACCGGTTCCTCCGCGCCGGCGACACAGGGCGTTGCGCCCAGAATCATCGCCGACGCAAGCAAAAATGACAGAATTCTTTTTCTCATATTACCTCTCCTTTTTTCTATGCTACCGTAATATATGAGAAAAGGCGAGACATGTGAAAAGGACTGCCGCAGTGCAGTCCTCTTTCTCGATTCTTTCCTGTATGATATTATATTGACGGCTTCGTCCAAGTCTCAGAACACCAACTGCACCAGCACCATGTAAAAGACCGTGCCGGTCAGAATCGACAGCAGCGTGTTGTGCTTCCACTTGTGCAGCAGTGCGGTCGCGGCCACCGCCAGCGCTTCCGGGATCGCGTGCGTACTTCCCGTGATCGAGATATCTTTCAGGCAATAGACGACCAGCATGCCCATAATCGCGTACGGAAGAACCTCGCCCAGATAGAGCACCGTCTTCGGCGTGCCCTTGTGAAACACGAGGAACGGCAGGAAACGGATCAGCGCCGTCACGCCGGCGATCACCGCGATCAAAAGCAGAGAATGTACCGGATCGATCATTGTTCGTCCCCTCCTTTGGCCGTCTTATTTCTATCCGAATATTCCTCGGATCCATATCTGTATTGAGTGTTAGTCCGCGGAAAAGGCGTTTCTGCGCCATCCTGCGAAAAGGCTTCGTCTGCCGCACCACGTATATCCGCTGTAGATTCCGCACTACCGGAATCTACTTTTCCCTTGAACAGAAACATCGCCGCCAGTATCCCGATCATCGACGGGATCAGGAAGCTCGATGTGCCGAACAGCAGGCGGCAGACGACAGTGACCGCGACGCCGATGATCGCTGGAAGGTGCTGCTTCGTCTTCTCCCACTGCTCCACGAAGATCACGACAAAGAGCGCCGTCATCGCGAAGTCGATCCCCGCCGAGTTGAAGGACAGCGCGGCTCCTGCCACCGCCCCGATGATGCTCCCTGTGATCCAGTAGCATTGGTTCATCAGCGAGAGGAAAAAGTAATAATTTTTTCGGTCGACGTCCCCCGGCAGATCCGGCGAGCACACGAGCGAGAAGGTCTCGTCCGTGAGTGCGAAGATCAGGTACGGTTTTCTCCAGCCGGTGTCGCTGTATTTCTCCAGCATCGTCAGGCCGTAGAACAAGTGCCGGATGTTCACGAGCACCGTCATCAGCGCCGCCGCGATCAGCGTCGCCCCGCCTGAAAGCAAATCCACCGCCACGTACTGCATCGACCCGGCAAAAATCGTCACGCTCATCAGCGCTGCCCAAAGCCAGTTGTAACCCTTGTCCTGCAGCAGCACGCCGAATCCGGTTCCGAGTACGATATACCCGGCCATGACCGGGAGACTGGAAATGAACGCATATTTTATCGTACTGCGAAAACTGCCGGAGTTCCGGGGCGACGTGCGCGCTGCCGCCTGTGAATCTGTCCGACTCCGCTGTGTCGTATTGTTTTCTTCCATCATTCTATGTATCCCCTGTTCTTCTTGTTCTCTGACCGCTCTCCTGGCTTCGGCAGTCTTTACCAATCCCTGACCCCTCTTCCTGGCCCTGACAGCCTTTACCGATCCCTGACTGTTCCTGCTCTCCGACCGCTCCCGCCGTCGTCTAATTCCTTTTCCGCCGACCTGCGCAAAAAAAGGACAATCCCTGCGGAATGTCCTTTTCCCTTCCGTATCCCTCTGTCGGTCTGTCTACTGCAAGGTGTTCAGATACTCTTCTATATTGTGAACGGCTTCAGCCTCGTCCGCCCCGTTGGCTGTCACAACGATCTTCTCGCCTGCGGTAAGACCAAAAGTCATCATTCCCATGATGCTCTTCGCGTTGACTGTCTTGCCCTCGCTCTCCAAATGGATCTCGCTCTGATACTGACTTGCCACCTGCACCAGAAGCGCCACAGGCCTGGCCTCCAAATCGTTGGGAAGCTGAATCGTGATTTCCTTTTTCATCATAACTATATTCCTCCTTGTCTTGCCCTTAAATCCTCTGCCAACCGGCTCAATTTCCGCAGCCTGTGATTCACGCCCGATTTCCCGATGGGCGGCACAAGCATCTCCCCCAACTCCTTCAGCGAAGCTTCAGGATGAGCCAACCGCAGCAACGCAATATCCGCCAGCCCCTCGGGCAATGTCTCTGCATCTCTGTGTTCTGTCAGATAACGGATATCCTCCATTTGTCTTACCGCCGCGCTTACCGTCTTGTTGATATTCGCGGCCTCGCAGTTCACCTTGCGGTTCACCGTATTTCTCATGTCCCGGACGATCCGGATGTTCTCCAGATTCATCAGCGACACATGCGCTCCCATGATGTTGAGCATATCGACGATCTGGGCTCCCTCTTTAATATACACGATATAATATTTTTTACGCTGTACAATTTTGGCATCCGGGCCAAAGGAATGTATCAGCGCGCCAAGCTGCCGCGCCCGCTCTGTGGACGTGCACGCGATCTCGAAATGATAAGACCGCTCCGGATTGCTGATCGAACCGGAGGTCAAAAACGCACCCCGGATGAAAGCTCTCCTGCAGCATGACTTTTGCACCAGAAGCTGATTCGCCGGCGAGACCTGCTCCGTCACCTCTCCCTCCTCATCGAGAAGCTTCAGTGCGTGAAGAATGTGCATGACACTCTCATGGTCCCTGACCAGCAGCGTGTATATCTGAGTGCTGTTTTTGCCGCCTTTATGTAAACGCACGGAAACGTCACTACATATATTAAATGTTTTTTTCAATAATGTAAAGCATTTTCTTGCCACACTGATATTTTCTGTGTGAAACTTCAGACTCCAACGCCCCGATACCGAGATGCAGACCGAGCCGCACATGCCCGTGATCGCCGCTAATTCCGCCAGTTGGCAGTGCCTCGCCTCCGGGATCAGACGTGACAGTTCTTCCTTGACTTCTCCTGAAAATGACATTTTTTCCTCCGGTTTACTCAGCTGCGGACATCCCGATGCTCCAGTTTCAGCCCATACTCGGAATGCGTGCTCAGTTTCTGATACAGCTGCTCGGCGATCGTCACCGACCGATGCTGGCCGCCCGTACAGCCGATGCTGATCACGAGCTGGTTCTTCCCTTCGTCCACATAATACGGCAGGGAAAATTCGATCAGATCCGTAAGCTTCTCCAGAAACTGCCCGGCCGTCCCGGTCTGCATCACATAGTCCTGTACCTCCGGATCCTTCCCCGTCTTCGGCCGCAGCTCCTCCACATAATACGGGTTCGGCAGGAAACGCACGTCAAACACAAGGTCCGAATCGGTCGGGATCCCGTATTTGAATCCGAAAGAAAGGATCGTGACATAGATATTGCGGTAGTCCTCGCTCTCCACAAAGATCTTTTCCATCTCGCCGCGCAGCTCGCGCGTCAACAGCGTCGACGTGTCAATGATGTAATCCGCCAATCGCTTCAGAAAAATAAGCTCTTTGCGCTCCTGCGCGATGCCCTCGGCGATCCTGGCGTCCCTCGCCATCGGATGGCTGCGTCTGGTCTCCTTGTAGCGCCGCAGCAGCACCGTGTCGCTCGCGTCTAGGAACAGGATCTCGCAGGAGATCCCCTGTCCTTTGAGACGCTCCAGCATCGTGCGGACTGCTTTCTCCTCAAGGTCTGTGCGGCTGTCGATCCCGAGCGCCACCTTGTCGTGCCCGCCCTCCTGCATCACGGAGAGCTCCGCGAACTTCTCGACAAGCGGCAGCGGGATATTGTCCGCGCAGAAGTACCCCTTGTCCTCCAATATCTTCAATGCAGTTCTCTTCCCGGCGCCGGACATCCCGGTCACGATCACAAATCTCATCTTATCTCCCGTTTTTCCGTTTCTCTGTCTTTCTGTTCTTCCGTGTTTCTGTTTTTCTGTTTCTCTGTTTCTCTGTTTTTCCGCTTTTTTGTCTTTCTGTTTTTCCGTGTTTCTGTTTCTCTGTTTTCCTGTTTTTACGCTTCCTTTTTTTGTCCTATGGCATATGCCTCGCCGCTATCCCTCAGGAAACGTCCCGAGCATTTTTATCTCCGGCTCCAGCGTGATCCCGGAGTGCTCCCGCACGCGGGCGGTCACTTCCCCGATCAGGCGGTAGACGTCCTCCGCGGTCGCTCCGCCCCGGTTGACGACAAAGCCGCAGTGCTTTTCAGACACCTGCGCGCCCCCGACCGAAAATCCGCGCAATCCCGCCTCCATGATCAGCTTGCCGGCGAAATTTCCCTCCGGCCGTTTGAACGTACTTCCCGCGCTCGGAAGGTCCAACGGCTGCTTCGACACGCGTCGCTCCTTCATCTCCTCCATGCGCGCGCTGATCTCCTTCGAATCGCCCTCCTGAAATCTCAGCTTTGCCCCGAGCACGATCCAGCCCTTCTGCGGGATCACGCTGTGCCGGTAGCCGAGCTCCAGCTCTTCAGCCGGGACGGCCTTCACCGCTCCGTCTTCGGTCAGCACCGTGACTTCCTCGAGCACATCCTTCATCTCTCCGCCGTAGGCCCCGGCGTTCATCACCACGGCCCCGCCGACCGTTCCGGGAATCCCGGACGCGAACTCAAACCCGGCAAGTCCGTGTTCCAACGCCCGCTTCGCCATCACCGAGAGCATCGCGCCCGCCTGGACGGTCATAGTATCTCCAATCACCGAGATCTCACTCATATTTTTATAGATCTGCACGATCACCCCGCGATAACCCTCGTCGGACACCAACAGGTTGCTCCCGTTTCCGATCACGTAGAAGGGCACGCCCTGCTCCCGGCAGATCCGCACGATCTCCACGGCCTCCTCCACCGTCCGCGGCACCGCGAAGACGTCCGCCGGACCGCCGATCCGGAAGGTCGTGTGGCGGTTCATGTGCTCGCTCGTCAGAATTCGGTCTTCGCCGATTTCCTGCACAAGCAGTTCCGATATGTTCTGCATCTACTTCCCCCTGTCAAAACAAACATTAGACTGCACTCTTCCTGTTTAACAAACATCAGACGGAATCGCACGGTACCCTTCCTGGGTATTTCCCGTCAAAACCGCAATATCGGCTTTTACAAAGGAAAGCCGATATTGAACGGCTTTGTGCCGGAAAACACCCGGAAATCCCTGCGATTCCTGTTCGTGAAATGCTGCTGCTTTTCGCATACTCAGCCCGTACAGTGAATTGGCAATACCTAAGGCAAACCGTAGAGGTCCGCCGGCACTTAGCGAATGCGTAGCATGAGCTTAGTACCGTTGCGTGACCGTAACGAGCGGAAGCGGGTTTCGCCGTGGTATTGACCAATTCCTGTGAGGGCGTTCGGATAGCCATAGTAAACTAAACAGGAACTCAGGCTGTGCGGATGATCCCGCTCTCGCGGATGCTCTCCACCGCTTCCTTCAGCTTCTCCGGCGGCAGGACGAGCGCCAGCCGCACGTACCCTTCACCGAGGCTTCCGAAGCTTGTGCCCGGCACGCAGATCACGCCGGACTTCTCCATCAGCTCAAGGCTGAATTTCTCCGAATCCGTATATCCCTCCGGCAGCGGCGCCCACACGAACATCGTGCCCTCGCTGTCCGGCACATTCCACCCGATCTCGCGCAGACCTCCGCAGAGCGTGCGGTTGCGCTCCTCGTATTTCGCGCACTGCTCAAGCACGCCGTCGAACGGCCCGGTCAAAGCGGCGATCGCCCCGTACTGCACCGGAAGGAAGGTCCCATAGTCGAACTGCGTCCGCATCGCCTTGAACTTCCGGATGATCTCCGCGTTTCCGATCGCGAAGGACGCGCGCGCGCCGGTATAGTTGAAGGTCTTGGAGAGGGAGTAGAACTCGATCCCCACATCCTTCGCCCCCTCGTGGTTCAGGAAGGAGCTTCCCCGGCGTCCGCCGAACACGAGATCCGCATAGGCGTTGTCGTGCAGAAGGACAATGTCGTATTTCTTCGCGAACGCGATCAGCTCGTCGTAAAAGTCGTCCGGAGCCAGCTTGCACACCGGATTGCCCGGATAGCTGAACACCATCAGCTTCGCGTCCCGCGCGACCTCCTCCGGGATCGCTTTCAGATCCGGCAGATAGCCGTTCTTCTCATACAGCGGATATTCCCAGAGCCTCGCGTCGCACAGCTGCGGCCCGATGCCGAAGATCGGATATCCGGGATTCGGCACCAGCACAAGGTCGCCCGGATTGCACAGCACCCACGCGATGTGCGTCATGCCCTCCTGAGAGCCGTAGAGCGCCATGATCTCGTCCTGCGCGAGATCGAGATCAAATCTCCGCTTGAAGAATCCCTGCGCCGCCTCCAGAAGCTCCGGAAGCTCCACGAGCGCGTACTTATAGTTCTCCGGATCCTTCGCCGCCTCGCTGACCGCGTCGATGATGTGCTGCGGCGGCCGGAAATCCGGCGTCCCCACGGAGAGATTCCAGATCTTCTTCCCCTGCTTCTCCAGCTCATTTTTCTTTGCGTTCAGCACGGCAAAAATGCCCGCCTCGATCTGCATTGCCTTGTCCGAAAAGTGTCCCATATTCTCTGATTCTCCTTCGTCATATTGATTCGCGGCCCATCTGCCACTTCTTTTTTCAAACACGCCCGAGAGCAGGTAGAGCGCCGCGCACAGCAAGCTTAAGAAGCTGCCGGCCCACAGGCCATTCGGCGTGTATTTCATCCTGATCTCATGGATCCCGGCCGGAAGGTGTATGCCCGTGAGCGCCTCTCCGACGGCGTAGCTCTCCGTCTCCTCGCCGTCCACCAGAATGTGCCATCCGGTATCGTAGGGGAACGTCAAAAGCAGCGTCCCGTCCTCCTTCGCATCCACGTTTCCGCTGACGCGGTTGCCGTCCACCGCCACGTCGGTCAGCGGGCTCTCAGCAAGCTTGTCGCGCACCCGCTCATAGGCCTCGTTCGCGCAGGTGTAGACCTGCGCCTGCACCGTTGACTGCCCGTCCTTCAGCTGCACCGTAAAGTCAGCCATATCGCTCTCGTCCGAGGCGTTGATCACATACAGGTGATCCGTGAAGTCGTCGAAGGACTTCGTGTACTCCGGCGTGTTCAGGCTGATATTTTCCACCCTCGTGTCGATGCAGAGGTAGACCTGCTTGTTCTCCGGGATCTTGATCCCGTAATTCTCCCCGTCCTCCATGTCGATGTAGCGATCCAGCACGTAGATCGGTTCGAGTCCCGTCGCGAGCTCCACGAAACTGTTCTGCACCTGCAGCGGCTCCCCGGCCTCGATGTCCCAGCTGGCGACGTCGTCCTTCACCATAAACCCGAGCGGGAGCGCGTTGTCATTTTTGTAAAGCGCCAGCTCCCCGTCCTCCGCGACGCGTTCAAACTGATACATTGTACGCGCGACCTTCGACGGAGATGCCAGATAACGGATGCCGAGCAGATCGTTCACCAGCTTCGTCACGCCGAGATAGCCGTTCTTGTTCGTGCGCGCCTCGATGCCGAGGCTGTCACAGAAGTCGACGACCGACTCCTGCATCGTGGAGTTGAACATCACCATCGCGTTTCCACCCGCGTACATCGTCACGTTGCGCATCCGCTGACGGTCGATCTCGCTGCGGAAGAATTCGTCGTCCCCCTGCTGCGCCATCATCGCCTGATAGGATCTCTGGTCGTCAATGTAGATGCTCCTCGTCACACCGTCGTTGCAGATCATGCCGTAGATCGCGTTGGCAGAAACTTCTATGAGCGCCACGGCCGAGATCAGCGCGCAGAAGACCGAAAGCCGCGCACGCTTCGCCAGGCGACCGACGAAAAGCAGGACAAAATACAGCGTGAGAAGTCCGAAGGAAAGATAATACACATAGTCCGCGATCTCCCCGCTGCGCTGCAGATAGGCCGCCACGACGAACCCGGCCGTCGCGATCCACGCGAAGATCAGCTCCGGAATGTGGAAGCTGCGAAGATGCCCGAGCGCGTCGTAAGCCATCACAAGAAGGACGGCAATGTACAGAAACGCGAAACGGTTCGGGAGTCCGTTCTGCACATGGAACCCGTGCCAGATGTAGTTCAGCATATTGAACGAAAAGCTCAGCAGCAACAGACCGCACAGGCCGAAATGCGCAAGCCGCTCCCGCAGGCGGATCTTCCCGTCAAAGGCATAGAGCACCGCCAGCAGCACCGCCGCCATACCGCAGTACACGTTGAGTCCGACCTGTGAGTTCGAGATGTTGACCGGCGTCATGAACGCCATATGGTTCTCCAACAGCCCCCAGAGGCTCTCGTAAAATTTCACGACCGTCGGGAAGGTATTGCTCTGCATGGACTCCGATGAGCTCAAGCCCGCGTAGGCCGGCAGCAGCACCAGCGCCGCCATGCCGCCCGCTAAAAGCGCGTACCACGCGAAGGTCAGGCAGCTTCGGAAAACCCTCTTCGCCGTGATCCTGCGGCTCGCGATCCAGCGCAGCAGAAAATACAGACAGGAAAAAATACAGAGCATAAAGCCGATATAGTAGTTACACCAGAGTCCGTAGAACAAAGACAGACCGAACAGCCGTCCGCTTCCCCCTTTTACGATGCGCTCGATCCCCATCATGATGAGCGGCAGCATCGCGATGCTGTCGAGCCACATGAGGTTGAAATAGTAGCCGATGATGAAATTGCTCAGAGCGAACATCATGCCGAACACGACAGGCAGATATCTGCGCTCCGGATCCCTGTGATGCAGATACCAGGAGAAGCAGCCGCCGCAGAGGCCGATTTTGAAAAGAATCGCGAAGTCCATGAAATCGCAGACGTTCTCCCGCGGGATGAACGCCATCAGGAAATTCAGCGGGCTCGCCATATAATACGCGTAAGTCGACCAGAAATTGTAGCCGAGTCCTCCCGAGAACGAGTAAAGCATCGACTGGCTGTTCTGTAGCTTCCCGTGAAAATCCGTATAGAACGGAAGGTACTGGTGCAGAGAATCGATGATCAGCACCGTGTTGTCCCCGAACGGCCACACGCCCAGTACAACAAAACCAATGCCGGTCACAAGCGCGGACAGGAAAAATCCCGCGAAGAAAAACCGCCTTGCGCGCTTCTTCGCCGCCTTCGCCTCCTCTGTCAGAGTTCCGTCGCCCTCCTCGTCTTTGAAGACCACAAAACGGCTGATCAGATAATTCAGGACCATGATCACGGCCTGAATCACCAGCTTCGCGAGCATGTCGTTCATGCCCCAGACACTGTTCAGCAGCACGACTCCGAAGATCTCTACGACCATCGTGCCGAGGCGCATCCCGATAAAACCCGCGGCCTCCTTAAAAAGCGCCCCCACGGAAGCCGCTCTGTGTTCGAACACGAACAGCTTGTTCACCACATAGGCAAACAGTATCGCGATCAGGATCGCGGCCGTGTTGGCCACGGTGACGTTCAGGCCGAGGCTCCTCAGGGCATACGTGCAGGCCAGATTGACTCCCGTCGTACAGAACCCGAAGAAAAGATAGCGAACGGCCTGATTGTGTATCAATTTTTTCATAATAAATCTACTCCTGTAACCGGGCGTTCCCACGGGCTCTCTCCGGGCACGCCTGTCCCTTCGGACAATTCGTTTTATAGTTTCACAGAACATGCTCTTTGCACAGATGGAAGGAATAGATGATGCGTTCCTTCACCCTGAGTCCGGTCAGACGCTCAAGCGCAAGCGCATAGTAGTCGAGCTGTGCCCGGTACTTGTCCGCGAGCGCCTGCGTGCAGTCTACACGGTCCGTTTTGTAGTCGAGCACGACGATCTCGTCCCCCTCCACAAACCATGCGTCGATGATCCCCTGCACGAGCACGGTCTCCTGAGAGCTGAATCCGCTTCGGATCTCGCTTGCCGGGACTCCGAGGACAAAGGGGCGCTCCCGGAACAGCTGCCCACAACGCGCCGCCCGGCGCATCCGCGCTCCGACACCGCTTTGCAGAAACGCCTGGATATCCGAGAGAGAAAGCGCCTCCGCCTCTTCCCCGGACATTTTACCACAACTTATCATTTCTTCCAACTGTATTTGCAATTCTTGTGAAAGAACGCGCAGATCATCCCCCGCGTCGCGCTCCCCGCACGTTCCACGGCAGTCGCCGGGCTCCGGGATGCGCAGAAAGTCAAGATTTTCCATAAATGCATGGTAGATGGTGCCGCGGGCCGCCCCGGTGACAGGCTCTTTCTCTTTCCTGAACTCCGGAATCAACGGGATGACCGTCTCCTCACGGTACAGCTCCGACGTGTCTTCCTCCTCCGGCAGGCGGGACAGCTTCTTCAGCTCGGAGACCGACAGCTTACCCGGGATCTCTGCGTCCGCGGCAAACGGGTATTCAGATCGAAACACTTTTTGCAGATGGTCGCGCGTCGCCTCATCGTAACAGATCTCAGTGTTCAGCTGCAAAAGCTCCCACAGCTGGAGCGCCGCGGCGCTGTCCTCCCGGATCTGCTCCTCTTCCTCTTCGCCGACATCCGCGATCCGCAGAACGAGCGAAGCGTCCTTTGACGACAGCAAACTGCCGACCCCTTCTTCTGTCCCGGCTTTCCCCTCGCCCCCCGCAGGCGCGGGAAGCCTCAGAACCGCGGGGACGACCCAGTCGAGATACGTGGAAGCCGAAGACAGCCACGCGTAGGAGAGCTGTTCCCCGCGGTGCATCGCCGCGACCTGCCAGCGCTCCAGCTTTTTCTCAAGATCCCCCACACTGCCCGTCAGGATCAGCTTCTCCTTTGCGCGCGTCATCGCCACATAGAGCACGCGAAGCTCCTCTCCCAGACTCTCGGCCGTCGTCTTCTGTCGGATCGCGCACTTCAGAAGCGTCGCCCGTCGCGTCCGCAGTTTATCGTCCACGTAATCACAGCCGATGCCGAACTCCGGATGCATGACGACCCGGCTGCGGGCATCCGATTCGTTGAACTGCTTCCCGAGTCCGCTCACAAATACGACCGGGAATTCCAGCCCCTTGCTCTTGTGGATGCTCATGATCCGAACCGTGTTTTCCTCTCCGGAATCCGCGTTCGCCTCCCCGTAGTCCACCTCATATTTCTTCAGACTTTCGATGTAGCGGACAAAATGATACAGCCCGCGGTAACTCGTCGCCTCATAGGCGATCGCCTTCTCCACCAACATATCGAGATTCGCCCTGCGCTGTCGTCCGGCGGGAAGCGATTCCGCGTACGCCCCGTAGCCGGTCACGTCCAGAATCTCCCACAGAAGCAGATGCACCGGTGTGTGTGCGCACTTCGCGCGAAAGTGCTCAAATGTCGCAAAAAACCTTTCCAGCTTGTCCTTCAGCCGCTGATCATCCCCCGCGGCGCGGTACTCCTGACAGCAGTCATAGAAAGATCTCTTTTTTGAAAAGACGCGCAGTTTTGCGAGCTCCTCGTCGTCAAAGCCTCCGATCGCGCTGCGCAGCACGGCCGCGAGCGGAATATCCTGCACCGGATTATCCAGAATCTGCAAATACGCGAGCACGGTCCGGATCTCTGCCGCGGAGAAGTAGCCCTTCTGAGAGCCGGTCATGCACGGGATCCCCATGTCGGTGAGCACCTCGCCGAAGGTCTCCGCCCAACCGCTGACTGTGCGCAGCAGGATCACGATATCTCCATAGCGCACTGGGCGGTACTGCCCTTCTTCCTTGTCCCAGATGACCGCCCTTCCGACCATCTCCCGGATACGCCGTCCCACGAGCATTGCCTCCTCGCGCTGTCTCGCGGTGCTCTCCGCTTCCAGCAGCAGAAGCTCCGGCTTCAGGAAGGACTCGTCCGCCCCTTGTGCGAACTCCGCGCCCGGATACAGCGCTGCATCCTCGTCGTAGACGATCTCGCCGGGATGCTCCGTCATGATCTGCCGGAAGACGTCGTTGACGCCTGCGAGCACCTGCGCCCGGCTGCGGAAATTTCGGTGAAGGTCGATGCGGCAGGCATCCGCCCCGGCCTCCCGGTATGTCCTGTATTTCTCCATAAAAAGCTCCGGCCGTGCCAGGCGAAAGCGGTAGATGCTCTGCTTGACGTCGCCCACCAGAAACAGATTGTTGTCCCCCCTGCCTCTGCCGGACACACTGCTCAGGATCAACTCCTGCACCAGATTGCTGTCCTGGTACTCGTCAATCATGATCTCCTCAAAGCTCTCGGCGTACTCGCGCGCCGCCGCAGTCGGAACCGGAGCGCCGTCCGTTTTCTCCACGAGAACCCGGAGCGCCAGATGCTCCAGATCCCCGAAATCCACAATGTTCTGCGCGGCTTTTTTCTGCGCGAGACGCTCCAGAAGATCCTCCGCAAGCCTCGTCAGCACACGCACGATCAGTCCGCTCTCCTCGTACTCCCTCTGCAGATCCTCTGGATCCGCGTAATAATAGCGTTTTCGAAGCCCGGTGAGCGCGTCTTTGACCTCGGTGCGCATCGCCTGCACTCGCAGCTTCTTTTCCAGGTTGATCGTGTCATCCTTCTTCGTGCCAAGCCGGGCGAACGGCTTCATCTGCGCAAGCGCGCAGGCATATCTCCTGTAACCGCCCTCTCCAGCTTTCCCTGCGGCCTCCAGCTTTTCGAGAAGTTCCAGATCCGCTTCCAGCGCTGGGATGTACGGATACGGGCCGTCCGGCTCCCGCGCGATCCGAAGCGCCTCCTCGGTCTGCGCCCGCATATCGGCCAGCAGACGCGCCGTGTCATCTTGGATGGAGGCAAGCCAGACCGGCAGTTCCGTTTCCCCATCTGTGGTATTCTCACAGGTGCGGTCTGTCCCCTGCGTCTTTGCATCCGCATCCTTCGCCCCATCCTCCTGAGAATCTGTTTTTACAGCCACTTCAGCCTTTACAATGTTGTCCGTCCTGTAGCTCTCCCTGCACTCCCGCAGCCAGTCCAGCGGCCACGGCTGCCCGAGCGCAAAATGACAGATCTGCAGGATCGTCTCCTCGAGCATCTGATCCCCTTTTCCCGTCGTGAAGACCTCCAGAAACCGATGAAACTCCTCATCCGCATTCTCGTAAGCGGCGTCCACGGCCTCCTTCGCCGTATCCTGCTCGAGAAGCAGCACCTCGCCCTCATCGGCGACTCGAAACGCCGGATCGATGCCCGCCGTCTGGAAATGACTGCGCAGCACCTGCAGACAAAAGCTGTGGATCGTCGTGATCTTCGCGTTGTGCACTAGCACGAGCTGCCGCTGAAGGTGCTCGTTCTCCGGCTCCTCCTCCGCCCGTTTCTCCAGCGCGTCGCGAATCCGCTCGCGCATCTCGGCGGCGGCCGCGTTCGTGAAAGTCACCACAAGCAGCCGGTCGATGTCGATCGGCTCATGTCCGCCCGACTGTCGCTTTCCCTCCGGCGGATCCCCGCTTCCGCCCGCGATCCTGTCCAGGATCCGGGCCACCAGCACGGCGGTCTTGCCCGAACCGGCCGCCGCGGAGACCAGTATGTTGCAGCCGCGCGTGTCTATGACCTTCTGCTGTTCCTCTGTCCATTTCACTGCCATGTCTTTTGCTTCCTGCTCTCTGCTTTCTGTTCTTTGCCTTCCATATCTTTGCTTTTTGTCCGGCTTTTTCCTTTTCTGCCCGAACCCATTATGCGTTGGTCATCCCTGCTCTTCATCCGACGCAGTCTCCGCCGCGATCTTCTCCCAGACCTCGTCTTCGCCAAGCTCCGCCGTCCGCTTCCTGCATTTGCCGGGGATCTTGCGGTCAAAGCCACAGACATCCGCATAGACGCAAAAATCGCAGGCACTGTGCGTTTTGTCCTCAAAAGGCCTCGCCTCGATGCTTCCCTGCAGAATCTCCTCCGCCATGTCCGCCATCTTCTTCGAGACGAACGCGGAAAGCTGCACAAACTGCTCCGTCGTCACGGCGTCGGAGGACGCTTTCAGCGTCCCATCCTTCTTAAGCCCCGCCGGAATCACCAGAGAGTCCCCGGAAAGCTTCCCATCCAACATGCGAAGCACTTTCATATCGCTGTTTAGCACGCCATCCGGGCGCAGCTTCTTCAGTAGCTTCTCCCGCATCTGCTCTTCGGTCGCGCCCTCCTCGCGCTCCAGAATCGGATCGTCCAGATGATAGTAAAAAATACCGGCGGGAACCACCTGCGATCCGCGCTCCATCTCGAGCGCCGCGTTCAGATAGACGACGAGCTGAAGCTGCAGTCCGTAATACAGGGAAACCGGGTCGAATTTCGTCGCCCCGGACTTGTAATCCACGATCTTGACGTACACGCTGTCGTCCGCCTCTGCGGTGTCGATGCGGTCGATCCGGCCCTGCAGCCGTATCGTCCCACCCTCGCCGAACCGCACATGCACTGCCTCCAGGTCCCCGATATCCGCGAAGGATACCTCGAACCCGACCGGCCGAAACTGTCCCGCGCGCAGCTGCTCGTGCATCGCCCACGCCGTGCGGCAGAGGATGCGCTTGACCCTGCGCACTGTGTACTCGTCCCGCGCACTCCCGTGCAGGACGCCGTCGCCGTACTCTTGCGCGACCTCATCCACGCAGGACTCCATGAGCGCCCCCTGCTCTTCGACCGAGATCTCCGTCCAGTCGCGGCCTTCCCCCTGTAGTTTCCGGGAAAACAGCTCCATCGCGCGGTGAAAGATGATGCCGAGATCCACCGCCCGTACGCCGTACAATTCCCGTTCGGAGAGCCGCAGGCCGTAGGACGCAAAATGCGCGAACGCACACGACGCAAACTGTTCGAGTCTCGTCACGCTCGCGGTCATCGCCTCGCCGTACAGCTCCCTTGCCGTGTGATACGACAAGCGCTCCTGCCCGCCCTGCGCGAATGCCGCACGCGCCAGCTGTCTCACACGATCCGCATACTGCCCGTCCCTGAGGTAAGAGGCGTACAGCTCCATCCACTCGACATCCCGCGCCCCCTCCCGGATCTCCTGCAGTCCGCGCGTCAGGCAAAGCATTCCGTTTTCTTTTGAAGTCACCTGATAAACTGAGCTGCCGGCGTCCTCTTCGCGCACGGTATTGATCCCCGGGAACAGCCTGCCGATCACGGATAACAGGTAGGATGGCCGCATCGCCGTGCCGTCCCCGCTCGCGGTACAGCAGGATAAATACAGATGATCCTGCGGCTTCGTCAGGTTCTGGTACAGGTAAAAACGCTGCGTATAGCTGTTCTCGCGCTGCGAGGGCGCAAGCTCGACGCCGGATTCCCGCAGAAGCTCCCGCTCCATGTCGGACACGATGCCGCCTCCGTCCCCGCGCGAGGGCACCCAGCCATCGTTCAGTCCGAGGAAAAACAAGGCCTTGACATGGGCGAGGCGCGAGCGTTCGATGTCTCCCACCTGCACCTGGTCGACGCCAGGCGGGATGATCCCGACTCGCGCTTCCGCGAATCCGGCGTCCAAAATTTCGGCGAACTCGCTTTCGCTGACCTGCTCATCCCCGAGCAGATCTACCATCTCATCCAGAAGCGCGATCAGGATCCCATAGATCTGGCTGTACTCCCGCGCCTCCTCCCGCGCCCCCTCTGCCTCGAGAGCCCGCTCCCGGTCTTTGAGCTGCTGCTGCACCTGACAGACCTCCAACAGCTCGCACAGCGCGTCCGCGTGCTGCCGCAGCGTCGCGTCCTTTCGGCGCATCTCCCGCGCAAAGGGCAGGAGGTGCCGCAGTGCGCGCTCCCTGCACTCGTTGCAAAACGCAAGCTCCTCCGAACTCATTCCGCCCGCCAGATAGGTCCATTCCTTTTCCCAGCGCGCGCGACCCCGGATCCCGGCAGCCAGCACATAGTTTTCCAGGCGGTCGGTCTCCTCCGGGCTCAGGCCGAGCATCCCCGTGCGCAGACAGCGGAACACGCTCTCGCAGGAAAAGTCCTTCTCCGCCACGCTCAGCGCACCGCGCACAAACTCCAGACAGGGATTTAGAAGGATGTGTCGCGTCTCATCGAGAAACGCCGGCACCTCATACATCGGAAATATCTTTTTTATGTAATTGTGGTAGGAGTTCAAATTGCCCGTGATCACGGCAATGTCCTGATAGCGATAGCCTTTCTCCCGCACGAGGCGGCTGATCGTGCGCGCCGCGAAATGAACCTCCTGCGCCGGTGTGGAGGATGTGTGCAGGGAGATCTCCGCGTTTTCCGTTCCCAAATTAATAATTTCGGAATGTTCTGCCTCAGATCCGGATCCGGGTTCCGGTTCATCGTCCTTCGTAGCGCTGTCCTTCTCGTGATAGACCGCGCGTCTCTTCCGGAACAGATTCTGCTCCAGATGCCGCAGCATCCCGCCCTCGCGGAAGCGCGGGAGTTCCCTCCTGCCGAGCACAATCGGCTCCTCGATGGATGTGGATTCGCGCGCCGCCTCGCTGACGCCGAGGATCATCTTCTTGCTGAGCGCGAAGAGCTCATGCTCCTGTATCGCCCCGTAAAAGGACTCCCGCGTGTCAATCGTCACCGTCACCCACACGCGCGGGCACAGCGCGAGCAGTTCGCGCAGCACGTTCATCTGGGACGGCGTAAAACCTGTAAAGCCGTCAAAGGCCAGCGTGCTTTTCCGCAGCAGCTCGGACCTTCCGGCCAACTGGCACAGGACATCCATCAGCTCCTCCGGCTTCATGAAGCGCTCCCTCTGGTATTCCAGAAAAGCGCGGTACAGCACTCGCAGATCGGCGAGCTTCGCGTGAAGCAGCGGTCTTCCCTGCGCGAATTCCATCATCTGCTCCATCTCAAAATCCGTGACCTCATACTGCATCAGCTCCGACAGCATGGACTTGACCTCCGAGACATAGCCCGGCCGGTTCATCCTGCTTCCGAGCACCTGCAGAGAATCCTTCTGCTCCATCGCCACCCTGCGCAGCATCAGATTCTTGCCGGTCTCCGTGAGCACGCTTCTTCTGTCCGCTCCGACCTCCTCGAAAATGCGGTGTGCAAGACGCCGGAAGCTCAGGACGTCAATGTTCATGATACCCCTGTCTGGATGCAGCATGACGAGATCTTTCTGTGTCTGCATCGTAAACTGCTCCGGGACGATCACGATGTAATTGTGTTCCGGGTGAACGCGCGACTCCGCAATCAGGCGCTCATAGAGCGTATGCGATTTTCCGCTGCCGGAGTTGCCGAAAATGAACTGGAGTGACATGTGGGTACCTCTTCGTATACTTTAAAAGTGTTTACCGGACGCAACCGTTCGGTACATATATCCCTGTTTTGCGCGTAAGCAATGAGCCGTGCAAATACGATGAAACACGAAATGCCTGCTTGCAGGCAATTTCGTGAGGCAGCGTATTTATAGGGCGAATGCCCGCGACCGAGAAAAGCCGTAGGCTTTTTGAGGGGCACGGCGCATTGTTTGTCAAAGTAAACTAAACAGGAATTGTATCGTTTCTCATAAATATGTATTTAATCAACTTTCTCGTAGGCAGCGGTCTCTGTCGACATACCCTGTTTTTTCAGGGAGTGCTCCGCCAGACGCTTCACCAGATAGTACAGCGTCGCGAAGAGCGGGACGCCGACGATCATCCCCAGGAAGCCCATCAGCTTGCCGAACAGCAGCATCGCCACCGTCACGTACAGCGCGGAGAGGCCGGTCGAGTTGCCGAGGATCTTCGGGCCGATGATGTTGCCGTCGATCTGCTGCAGGATGATGACGAAGATCAGGAAGATAACGCATTTCACCGGTGAGACCAGAAGGATCAGAAACGCGCTCGGTACCGCGCCGATGAACGGTCCGAACATCGGGATGATGTTCGTCACGCCCACGATGACGCTCACCAGCAGCGTGTACGGCATGCGCAGGATCGTGAGTCCGATAAAACAGATCACGCCGACGATCAGGGAGTCGATCAGCTTGCCAGAGATAAATCCGCTGAAGATGCGATCTGTCTGTCCGACCGCCTCGAGCACGGCGTCGTTAAAACGCTTGTTGCGGCTGACCGCGAAAAATAGCTTACGGCACTGCGCGATATAGCGCTCCCGGTCCAGAAGCAGGTAGATCGACACGATGACCGCCACACCGAGGCTGACCAGCATGGAGCCGATCGAGAGCACCTGGGCGGAGACCGTGGAGACGGTCGAGAGCAGATGTGTCCGGATCCAGTCCGCCAGATAATTCTCGGCGGACTCGACCATCTGCATCACCGCCGCGCCTGCCTCGCTGTCCGACTCCAGATAGCTCCTCAGCCTGTCGAGCTGTGCCTGCACCTGTCCGGGCAGCACTTTGACGAGCTCGCTGACGCTCCCCACGAGCTGCGGCAGAACGATCGCGCAGAACAGCCCCAGAACGGCGAACGCGAAGAGCATCGTCACCAGTACCGCCGCGATCCGCGCGAACTTGCCGAGTCTGCCGAAGGCCCGCTCAAGCGATCTCGCGATCGGAGTCAGCAGATATGCCAACACCATACCGATCAATACCGGCCTGAGCGCCGATACAATAACCGACAGCATCCCCTCGATCTCCCCGATTCTGAATATCAGGAAGAAAAATACGATCGTCGCCGCCAGGCTGAAAAAAATCGTCACTCCAAGCTTCCGATAACCCTGATCCTTCTTTTCCATAACGCACATCCCCCTCTTATCTGAATCAATCATAAATCTCTGTCTCCCGCATCTGACGCACGATCTGCAAGCACCGTCAAATCCCTTTCGCCTATCGGAAATATGCTTTCAGTGCCTGCATGTCCTTCTTGCCGTTTGGCAGCGTCGGGAAGCTGTCGAGATTAACCGTTCTCCCCGGAGCCATATACCCCGGAAGCGTACTGCGGAAATAGATCGCAATCTCCTTCGCCGTGGCCGTCCCCGTGTAGAACAGGTACAGCTTCTCTTTCTGCCCGTCGTACAGCGCGCAGCACTCGTCGATCCCCGCGATGCGTTTCGCCGCGCTCTCGATCTCATCGAGCTCAATCCGGTGTCCCAGATGTTTGATCTGGCGATCCTTTCTCCCGTGAAACTCGAGCAGCCCGTCTTCGCGAAAACGTCCGAAATCGCCGGTGCGATAGATCAGCTCGCGATAGTTGGGGTTCAGCGGATTCTGAGTGAACGTCTCGGCTGTCTTCTCCGGATTGCCGTAGTAGCCGAGCGTCAGGCCCGGTCCCGCGACGCAGATCTCGCCGAGTTCCCCCGCTCCGGCCTGCGTATTGTCCTCCCTCAGAAGCAGGATTTTGTAATTCTCATACGGCACCCCGATCGGAAGCACCGTGTCATCCGTTACCTCTTCCCCCACCACATAGTAAGTGCAGGAGGCGGTCGTCTCCGTCGGACCGTACTGGTTCACAAACATGACATCCGGCAGGTTTTGCTGCCAGTATTTCAGATCCTTTCCCGGCATCACAGAACCGGAGAAGCAGACCTTTTTCAGATATTTAGGCTTCGACGTGCCGAACGCGCGCAGCTTCGCCAGAAGCTCAATCCCCGCGGCGCTCCAGCACAGCGACGTGACCCTGTGCGCGTTGAGCCGCTCGAAGAGCTGCCTCGGCATCGAGAATTCGTTCTTCGGGATGATGACGGTCGACGCGCCCGTGCGGATCGGCAGATAGATGTCGCGAACCGCCGCGATGTAATCGAGCGGCGACTGGCTCCCGAAAATATCTGTTTCATCAACCTGCAGCACTTTTCGCACGGCATCGATGTAGCACATTAACGAGTGGTGCGAGGTGACGACACCCTTCGGAATCCCGGTGGATCCCGATGTGAAGATCACGTAGAGCGGGGACTGGTCCGTGAGCGTCCCCTCCGCCCGTCTCAGCAGCGCCCCGTCGCAAGGCGTCTGAAGAATGTCCTCCATGACGATGATCTCCCCTGCGAAGTCAAGTGTCCGGGCAGTCTCGAGATTTTCCCGGTCGACGAGCATGCAGTCCGCCCTGATGACGTCAAGCGTCTGCTCAAGCCGCGAGGGCGGCACCGTCGCGTCCATCGGCGCATAAAAACAGCCGGCCCTGACCACGCCAAGAAAACAGGCAGGCGTGACAATATGGCGGCCCGTCATGACAACGATCGGACTGCCTGTAGGCACTCTCCCCGCGAGAAAGGATCCGATTGACCTCGTGAGGGCGTCAAATTCCCTGAATGTGACCGAGGATTGCGCGTCGGTAAACACGATTTTGTCCGGATATCGGCCGACCGCCTCGTCCAGCCAATTCAACACAGATGTATACAAATGATCTCCTCCTGTTATCTGCTCCGTTTTGTCCACTATTTTACACCAGATACACATCGAATGCAATATTACAAGATTATTCCAGGTATCTGCAAAAAAACTTGACAAGAAAAACACATTATTCTATTATTTATTATGTTGGCAGATTAGCCAGATTTTTTCAAAAAAGGAGGAGGATTATTATGAAAAAATTGACAAAGGCATTTGCTGCATTCGCGATCTCAGGCGCACTTGCGGTCACCGCAATCGTTCCGGCTATGGCGGACGAGGCTGAGGACAAGACATGGATCATCGCTACGGACACCGTGTTCCGTCCGTTCGAGTTCACCGATGAGAACGGTGATTTCGTCGGTATCGACGTGGATATCGTAGCCGCGATCGCAGAGGATCAGGGCTTCAAGTATGAGATGCAGAGCCTTGGCTGGGATTCCGCTATCGCTGCCTGCCAGTCCGGTCAGGCAAACGGCATGATTGCCGGCGCTTCCATCACGGATGAGAGAAAAGAGAGCGGTTGGATGTTCTCCGACGGCTACTACAACGCCACCCAGTCCATGACGGTTCAGGAAGGCTCCGATATCAAGAGTTTTGCCGATCTGGAAGGCAAGACCGTCGGCGTCAAGACCGGTACCCAGGGCGCTTCCTACGCGGAGAGCCTGAAGGAGGAGAACGGCTTCGAGATCACCTATTTTGAGGATTCACCGACTATGTATCAGGCAGTGCTCGGCGGTCAGGTCGTAGCGTGCTTCGAGGATACGCCGATCATGGCGGACTCCATCAAGAGCGGCAACCTTGCCCTGCAGATCGTGGAAGGTTCCGAGAATGAGGGCGCACCGTACGGCTTCGCGATCTTCAGCGAGGACAATCAGGAGCTGCTCGACATGTTCAACGCCGGCCTGAAGAACATTCAGGAGAACGGTACCTACGACGAGATCATCGCGAAGTACCTCGGCGGCGACGAGGAAGCAGAGACAGAGTCTGAGCTTGAGACCACGGCGGCTGAGGTTGCAGAGTAAGTTCAGAAGCAAGGAATTGATTACAACGATGTAATCCAAAGGGCACTGAGGTTTTGCTCAGTGTCCTTTTTTGAAAGGAGCTGCTTATGAGTAAAATTATCACGGGTTACGGCCCTCTTCTGCTGCGGGCAATGGGACAGACGCTGCTGCTCGCGCTGTGGGGACTGTTCTTCGCCTGCATCATCGGTATGATCTTTGGTCTGCTGGGCGTTGTGAAGAACAGACTCTGCAACATCATCGAGAGCGTATTCGTGGACGTGATCCGCGGCGTTCCGCTGATCGTTCTCGCCTACTTTATCTATTTCGGCATACCGTACGGCGTCAACAATCTTCTGGGCGCGAGCGGCTTCACTCTCACGGCCTTGCAGGCCGGTACTGCCTGTCTCGCCCTGAACTGCGGCGCGTACATGGCAGAGATCATCCGCGCCGGCATCCAGTCTGTGGACGCCGGTCAGATGGAGGCGGCGAGAAGCCTCGGCCTTCCGTACTGGCGCGCGATGGTGCGCGTCGTCCTCCCGCAGGCGATCCGCACGATGATCCCCACGATCATCAACCAGTTTATCATCACCCTGAAGGATACTTCGATTCTTTCCGTCATCGGCTTCCCGGAGCTCGTCAACACGGCAAAGAACGTCGTCGCAATCACGTTCATGTCCTTCCAGACCTGGCTGATCGTCGGCGTCATGTATCTGATCGTCATCACGCTTCTGTCCTTCGCGGCGAAGCGTCTGGAGAGGAGGCTGAACCGTGGGCGTCAATAATACGAATGTCAAGATCCATGTGTCACATTTGAAAAAATCTTTCGGCAGCCTGGAGGTGCTGAAGGACATTTCCAACGATTTCTACGAGGGCGAAGTGGTCGTCATCCTCGGGCCGTCCGGCTCGGGCAAGTCTACATTCCTGCGCTGCCTCAACCGTCTGGAGGACATCACCGGCGGCGAGGTCGTAGTCGACGGCATTGATATCACCTCAAGGAAAACGAATATCAACAAATACCGCGAGAACATCGGCATGGTGTTCCAGCATTTCAACCTGTTCCCACACATGGACGTGCTGCGAAACATCACGCTCGCGCCCGTGGATCTCAAAAAGATGACGAAGGCCGAGGCCGAGAAGCGCGGCATGGAGCTGCTGAAAAGAGTCGGTCTGGAGGAGAAGGCGAAGGTCTATCCGCCCCAACTCTCCGGCGGTCAGAAGCAGCGTGTGGCGATCGCCCGTGCGCTTGCGATGAACCCGGACATCATGCTCTTCGACGAACCCACCTCGGCGCTCGACCCGGAAATGGTCGGCGAAGTATTGCAGGTCATGAAGGAGCTTGCCGCGTCCGGCATGACGATGCTGGTCGTCACACACGAGATCGGCTTTGCGCGTGAGGTCGCAAGCCGCGTGATCTTCATGGACGGCGGCTACATCGTCGAGGAAGGGACGCCGGACGAGGTGTTCAATCATCCGAAGGAAGCGCGTACGATCGACTTCTTGAACAAAGTGTTATAACAGTTCAGCCGTGCAGGAAACAGAAAGTCAGACCGTGTATGCTGTTTAAAAGGGAAAGGGAATTTTCATGAAAAAAATAGTCACGATCAGCCGTGAATTCGGCGCGGGCGGCGGCACGATCGGTTACCGTCTCGCCGAGGAGACCGGCCTAGAGTATTATGATAAAGAATTGATCCTGATGCGGGCCGGCAAGGGAAATGTGGAT
The DNA here is from genome assembly GCA_947591155.1 of uncultured Lachnospiraceae bacterium. Classification (GTDB taxonomy): domain Bacteria; phylum Bacillota; class Clostridia; order Lachnospirales; family Lachnospiraceae; genus Choladousia. Next base: position 41,706 of record CANQDA010000013.1, on the reverse strand, counting down.
CTCTACAGCCTGATCAAGTGGGACGAGAGCGTGCCGATCAACTTCGGCTTCACACAGAGCCTCTTCGACTTCTACAACCGTCCTTTGAGCGAGCGCATTTTTCAGGCGCAGAAGGAGACGATCCAACAGGTCGGCGAGAAGGGCAACTGCATCATCGTGGGCCGCAACGCCAACACGATCCTGAAGGAGTACGACAAGACCCTGCATGTCTTCATTCATGCAAGCATCGATTTCCGTCTGGCACGCATGAAAAAGGAGATGCCGGATCAGACGGATCAGCAGATCCTCGACCACATCCGCCGGGTAGACAAACAGCGGAAAAAGTACTGTACCTACCACACGCACACGGAGTTTGGCGATTCCAGGTATTACGACGTGTGCCTTGACTCCTCGCGCTTCGGCCTCGATCGCTGCGTGGAGATTCTGAAAGAAATGATTCTTGAATAAAGCACTCAAAAATGAATCTTTTCGCATGCATAAACGCCGCTGGAGCGTATCTGGCGGCGTTGTTTTATGAAAAAATGCCGCAGGACAGTCCGTTCAACAATCAGACAGCTTATCCTGCGGCGGCCTTTCTCATCTGTATTAATCTACTACTTCAAATCTGTTATGTATAGGAATTTCAATCCTCCAATCCTTTCTCCTGCTCCGCCTGAATCTCCGGGAACATGGAGAGCATCGGCTTCTCGTTCTTGCCGTGCAGCCTGCGGTCCACATAGTTCTTCGTACACCTCATGACAATCGGAGAGAGCACGAGCACGCCGATCAGGTTCGGCACCATCATCAGACCGTTGAAGGTGTCGGAGATATCCCACGCAAGCTGCGCCTCCATCAGGGAACCCGCAAGCACGATCACCACGAAAATGATGCGGTACACGATGACCGATTTTGTCTTGAAGAGATACTCACAGGCGGTCGAGCCGTAATGGCTCCAGCCGAGCACCGTCGAGTACGCGAACAACAGGATCGCCAGTGTGATGAACCATGCGCCCGGAGCGCCGAAGGTCTCCGAGAACGCCTCGCTGATCAGGGCGTTGCTGTTGATCGCGGCGCCCGCCTCCGTGAGCTTACCAGTATCAAGATCGATCAGCCCGGAGGTGAGAAGCGTCAGCGCTGTCAGCGTGCAGACGATGATCGTGTCCGCAAACACCTCGAAGATACCCCACATACCCTGGCGGACCGGCTCCTTGACGTTGGAGCTGGAGTGCACCATAACGGACGAGCCCAGGCCTGCCTCGTTCGAGAACACGCCGCGCTTCATCCCCTGCTGGACTGCCAGCGCGATGCCAGAGCCTACCACGCCGCCGCCGACCGCTTTCATCGCAAACGCGCCCTTGAAGATCGCCGCGAACACAGCCGGAACCGTTCCGATATGTACAAAGATGATGACCAGCGTACCGATCACATAGATCACGACCATGAACGGAACAAGCTTCTCCGTCACGGACGCGATCACCTTGATGCCGCCGATGATCACGAGTCCCACCGCGATCATCAGGATGACGCCGATCACATAGACGCGGAGATCGGGCGCTTCCGTCTCAGGGATCTTGAGTACGTTCTTCACGTTGCCCACCATGCTGTTGACCTGGCTCATGTTGCCGATGCCGAACGACGCCAACAGGCAGAAGCAGGAAAACAGGACCGCGAGCACCTTGCCGATCATCTTACAGCCCGGCTTGCTGCCGAGGCCGTCGCGCAGATAATACATCGCGCCTCCGCACCACTCGCCCCGCTCATTCTTGTGGCGGTACAGGATACCGAGCACGTTCTCGGAAAAGTTCGTCATCATCCCGAAGAACGCGATCAGCCACATCCAGAACACGGCGCCCGGTCCGCCGACCGCGATCGCGCTCGCCACGCCGACAATGTTGCCGGTGCCGACGGTCGCCGCCAGAGCCGTACACAGGGACTGGAACTGAGAGATCGACTTATCCTTCGTGTGCTTTGTGACGCTGCGGTCGCCGAAGATCGCGCCGATCGTATTCTTTACCCAGTGCTTAAAATGACTCAGCTGGAAGAACTTCGTCATGCAGGTCATCAGCACGCCGACAAACGCCAGCAAGATCAGCGCTGGCCAGCCCCAGACGATGCCATTGATAGTACTGTTTACTTTGGTAATCACATCAATCATTTACAACCCTTCCTCTCTGCTGCGCGACTGTTCCCTGTCGAACACTCGCCTCTTTCATAATCTCCTCAGAAGATTCCCACAGATGTCTGAGCGCATGTATCGTGTACCTTTCTATTCAGTATACTTGTCTCTTCCCGAATGAATGCCTTTCCGCGCAAAGAAAAGGACAGATGAATCTCTCATCTGTCCAAACAAACGCACCAGAAAAATCTGAAACCGTCTCTGTCCTTTCGCCTGAGAGATTCGCGCACCGCGCTTTGCACCTTCGGCACCCACTCCTTCGTGGGATTCTCCAGAGTGCAGTCCGTAGCCGGTCCCGTCCTCCCGCTGCCTTCCCGTCCGCCTGCCTAACTGCACTCTCATATATGATCGCGCTTTGCAGTCTTTCGTTCCGGCCGGATGACCCCTGTGAGTGTTACTCCTTCGGGCGGCTTCCGCCTGTCTCCCGGGTACTTCATTCTGCACATATTCAATTTGATTTACTACATTAAAATAGCACAGCGGAAAATACTTGTCAATGATTTACTTTTTCTTAGCCAAAATCTTTTTGATCTTTGCAAAAGATTTTTTCCCTGTCAGTAATTTATAGGATCCTTTCGGTATATAAGATTTGAATTTCTTTGCTGATATCTTTTTATCTCCATAATAATATCTCGCCTTAGTAATATACTCGCTATCATCAGGATAGCCGTTGTTATTCTTGTCAATAAAGTGTTTTTCGGTCAGGCTCTTTGAATATTTGGCGACCAGTTTGCTCTTCTTCAAAGTAAGGACGCAATGTTTCACAACGCAGCCCGCAAAATCACTGTTCTGGTTGTACAGAATACCCTTTTGGGGAAGATATTCATAGCCATGGTTTCCCATCGCGCCGTAGGCCCAGCGATCCATCAATAGAATCGTTTTTTTGGTCTTTTTGTTGTACGTGTACATACTGACCCAGTATCCGTTATTCCCGACAACAAACTCCGGAATATCGTCTTTGTCAAAATAAACTAAAGCGTATTTATACGGACTGTAAAGGAATGAACCTTTCGCCTTATATTCCTCGTCCTCTTTATTATAGGTCTCTGCGATTTGCAAATACGCTTTTGCCCACGCTTTCATCGTTTTGCCTTTCGCCTCGGTTTTTACGGCCATACTTCCCGAGACAGCTAAAACAGCCGCCGCCAATATCAAAACCATTCTTAATCTTTTCATTTCTACTCCCTCCTTTATTTTTAATTTTCCCATATCGAGACAGACTTGTCAAACCTCAGAATGGAATTTTTAAAATTATAATTCGCGAAAAATACCTCACTCATCACGATGCGATAAACGTGTAAGTGAGGTATTCTCATTTTTCACATTAAAACAAAAGTCTGATTTTACCCTTTCATCCCCGCATGAAGCGGCTCAAAAATTCTTTCGTCCGCGGATTCTGCGGATTGCTGAAGATCTGCGCCGGGTCGCCCTCCTCCGCGATAACGCCGTCCGACATATAGACGACGTGGTTGGAGACGTCGCGCGCGAACGCCATCTCATGCGTCACGATGATCATCGTCATGCCCTCCTGCGCGAGCTGCTTCATGACGTCGAGCACCTCACCCACCATCTGCGGGTCGAGCGCGGACGTCGGCTCGTCGAACAGCAGAAGCTCGGGCTCCATCGCCAGGGCGCGCGCGATCGCGACACGCTGCTTCTGTCCGCCGGAGAGCTGGCGCGGCTTCGCGTTGATGTACGGAGCCATGCCGACCTTCTCGAGAAAGCGCAGGGCGTTCTGTTTCGCCTCATCCTTGCTCTTCTTCAGTACCTTGATCTGCCCGACCATGCAGTTTTTCAGCACGGTCATGTTGTTGAAGAGGTTGAAGCTCTGGAACACCATGCCGACCTTCGCGCGGTAGGACGCCGCATTCGTGTGCGGTCCCTCGATGTTCTGTCCGTGAAAGAGGATCTCGCCGGTCGTCGGCGTCTCAAGCAGATTGATGCAGCGCAGAAGCGTTGACTTGCCAGAGCCGGATGCGCCGATGATGCAGGTCACATCGCCGGTGGACACCGAGAAGTCGATGTCGCGCAGCACAACATTCTTGCCGAAGCTCTTGCTCAGATGGTTGATCGCGATCACTTGTTCTCTGTCCATTCGTCCCCCTCCTTCCCCGGATAATTGTACAGGCCGCTCGTGTGCGCGAGCGTGTCCGTCGTCGCCAGGTCGTAGCTGTCCGAGCCGTCCATCTTGTTCTCCCAGAGACGCAGAAGCCGCGAGCACGCGAATGTCAGCACAAAATAGACTGCCATCGCCACGGTGAACGACTCAAAGTACGTGTAATATGCACCCGCCACGCTCTTGGCCGCGTAGAACAGCTCCACGATGCCGATGACGGAGAGCACGCAGGTATCCTTGATGTTGATGATCAGATTGTTGCCGATCTGGGGCATGATGTTGCGCAGAGCCTGCGGCAGGATGACGTAGAGCATCGTCTGCACATGCGTCATGCCGATCGCTTTCGCGCCTTCCGTCTGCCCCGGATCGATCGAGAGTATGCCTCCGCGGACCGTCTCGGCCATGTATGCGCCGGTGTTGATCGACACGATGAAAAACGCGGCGAACCACATCGACATGTTGATGTCAAACAGCACCGACGAGCCGAAATAGATGAACATCGCCTGCGCCATCATCGGCGTGCCGCGGAACACCTCAACGTAAGCGTTCAGCACCAGACGGACGACCCAGAGCACTCCGCGCTTGATGATATTGTCATTTTTGCTGACCGGAATCGTCTGCACAATGCCGACCGCGAAACCGATGATACAGCCGATCAACGTGCTGACCAGCGCGATGATCATTGTATTCTTGGCGCCATCCAGATAGGACAGCCCGCGTGTCTGTAGAATATAGACGATCCTGCCGAAGAAATCTTGTGGCATGGTTCTTTTCCTCTTTCTTTATATATGAGAGCATCCCAGAAGCAACCGGTCTGTCATGCGATACCCTCTGCTCCTGAGATACTCCCTGAACTATACTTCTACTTCTTTGTAAAATGCTTTATGTCGTTTTAAAAGAACGTTCCGAACTTACTCTTCCGCGTCCGAGAGCGGCTGCACGGAAATCGCCTCGTTCATCATTTCCTCGTAATCTTCGACGGTCATGTCGGCGAGCACGCCGTTGATCGCGTCGAGCAGCTCCGTGTTGCCCTTCTGCAGGGAAATGCCGATGTTGATCTCCTCCTCGGACACCTCGAAGTCGTCGTCCGAGCCTGTGAAGTCGAGCAGCTTGAAATCCGGATAAGCCACGCACGCGGCCATACCGGTCGGCATGTCGGTCACAACGATGTCGCACTTGTCCGCATCGAGCGCTACCAGCATCGCCGGAGCGGATTCCTGCGCCGAAAGAATGTCAGCGTCCGGGATCTGCGGCAGGCAGGTGTCATACCACACGGTGTTCAGCTGGGAAGTAGCCGTCGCGCCCGCAAGATCCGCAACGCCCTCGGCGTCCGCGTAATCGCTGTCCGACTTCGTCAGCGTGATGATCGACGCATAGTAATATGGTTCCGTGAAGTCCACCATCTCCAAGCGCTCGGACGTGATCGACTGGCCTGCGATCACACAGTCCACCGTGCCGGACTGCACCGCCGGTACAAGGGAATCCCAGTCAAGCTTCACGATCTCGAGGTCCCAGCCGAGCTCCTCACAGATGTGCTTCGCCATCATAACGTCGTAGCCGTACGCGAACTCCTTGCTGTCCGCGATCGGCACCGCACCGTTGGAATCATCCGCCTGCGTCCAGTTGTACGGGGCGTAGCCGCACTCCATCGCTACGCGGAGCGTCTTCGTCTCCTCGTCCGCGAACGCCGTCATGCTCATCACTGCCGCCATGGATACCGCACACAGCAGACCTGTTGCAATTTTTCTGTTTTTCTTCATAATCTTCTCCTCCATTTTCTTTATTATTCTCTTGTTTCATACCGCCAGATCCATTGATCCAGGAATGTCTCACACACTCTCACCGCTCCCACGTGGTTTCGGGAAATATCCTGTCCTGCATCTTCAGCTGTACGAAAAAGGGACAAAGCATCCCTTGAGTTGGGGCTTCTTTGTCCCTTGCGCTCCTAAATATAACATAGAATCGTGAAGAATACAATTCTTTTTTGCATCGCGTACTCTGTATTTTCCCCGATCTAATAATTTCCGAGCACTTCCAGCAGATATTTCCGGTACTCTTCGCGAACGTTCCCCGGCCCCTCGATCCACGCGCCAGATCCGATCCCGGTCAGCCAACCGAAGAACTGCGGGCTCACCGACACGAGCACCCGGATGCGGAAATGCTCCCCGTCCATCGGGACAAGCCAGACGTCGTGGCCGAAACGGTCGATCATGATCCCCGCCAAATGTTTCTCACACACGAGCGTCACCGTCTCATCGTGCCCGCCGTACATGCCGAAGGTTTTCTTCGCAAACTCCGCGAGGTCGAAATTTCGGAAGGTCGCCTCTCCCTTGCGCTCTGTCTCCAGTATCTGTGTGCGCTGCATCTTGTCTACGCGGTAATGCCGGATCTGCCCGACCGCATCGTCGTAAGCCACCAAATAGTAATTCTCATCGTCCCAGGTGAGCGCCCACGGGCTGACGATATACCGGGCTCCGTCCTTTCGCAGATGGAATTTCTTCTGCATCGTCCACTCCGCGTATTGAAACGAGATCTCCCGGTTCTCGTAGATCGCGTTGTGCACGTAGTCCACGTTGTAATAGATGGTCTCGTTCTCGGCCTTCAGGCGGTTCACGATGAAGACCTGCTTCGACAGGATCGCCGCGTCCGTCCTGCAGCAGAGCTTCTCCAGCTTTTTGATCAGCTCCCGTGACTTGCTCTCTGTGATGAATTTCGACGACTGCACCGCGTCCACCAGAAGCTTTAGCTCCGGCAGCTCAAACTCCCGCGCGCCGATATAATAGCCCGGATTTTTCCCTTTCTTCTGCTGCACGTCCAATCCATATCTGGACAGGATCTCCATCTCCGCGTAGATCGTCCTGCGGTCCGTGCTAATGGAATATTCCTGCTCGAGAATCTCGCAGAGCTGCGAGGCATTCAGCATATGTGTGTCGTCCGTGCGCTCCAGCATAATGTCCATGAGGTAGAGCGTTCGGAGCTTCTGATCCAGTGCAGCCATGGTGATTCGTCCTTTCTGTCGCCGACTCGCGTAGTTCTCCCTTGCAAGCAAGCGAACTTCTTGCAAGTCACATTCTGCTCCAGAACATTCCGTTCTGTCGCTGACTTGCGTAGTTCGCCCTTGCAAGCAAGCGAACTTCTTGCAAGTCACATTATAAAATAATATGGCGGATCCGGCAATCAGTTTTTGACCGACAGATCCGCCTTGTTTTGTATGTCTCAGAAGTCGAACTCGTCCGGATCCAGCCCTGCCTCCTCCAGCACGCCTCTCCTCTCAGCCGGATCCATGAATTCCAGTTCGTCATAATCCAGCCCGGCATCTGCAAACACATCCGCATCGTCGTTGTCTCTATAACCGATCAGCCCTGAACCCCCATAACTTCCGGAGGAAGCCTCACGATCCCACTCGTCCATGCCCTGAAACTGAACTGCCCGTTCAAGCGCATCCAAATGATCATCATGATTAAAATCAAACAATTTGTCAAACGCAAACATCAGTCTTCCTCCTTCCCGTTCTCCAGATAGTCATAATATTCGGCCTCGCTGGCAAACAGAATGTATCTGCCTTCCACATAACCCATGTAACCGTTTCCCGTTAAATAGCCCTTCATATCTTGGTTCTCCTTTCGCTATTTGATGGTCTGCTGTTTTTGATAGTACCAGTTTACCTCAGATAGCTGTACAAAAGTCTGTACAGTCAGGAGAAATCAAACAACTTATTTATGATTTCAGGTTCTTCACAGGTCTCGGATCGTTCACAACAATTCAATTGCATATTCCTTTCAAACGTTCCGCCCAAATTCAAATCAGCCTTTAAAACGTTTCGTTCAGATTCCGGCATTTAAAACCTTGCACTCAATTCCCGGCGTTTTGCGGCGTCAGCACCACGGTCCGATCTTCCGTCTTCTGGCCTCCCGTGATCTCCAACACGCTGCCGGAAACCGTCTGCACCTGCGGACAGAGCGCAGTGTACGCTTCCACCGTATCCAGCACGTCAAAGCCGAAGCTGCCGCTTCTGAAATGCATAGGCACGACGATTCCCGGCCGGAGCTCCTCCGCCAGCTTTCGCGCCTGCCCTGCGTCGATCGTAAAGAACCCGCCCACCGGGATCAGAGCGACGTCCAGATTCCGCAATTTTTCCGCCTGCTCCGGCGCAAGCGCGCAGCCCAGATCCCCGAAGTGGGCCACCCGGCACTCCCCGTCGTCCAGAATGTGGATGGTATTGGGGCCGCGCATGGCTCCCTTTTTATCGTCGTGATAGGTCTCGATCTTTTCAATTGTGAATGGGGAGTCAACGCCCTTGCGCAGGGTAACGCAGGAACGCCCGTTGTGATCCCCGTGCTCGTGGCTGCACAGAACCAGATCCGCCTCCTCTCTCACCGGCTCCAGGCCCTCCACAGATCCGTCCTCATAGGGATCCAGGATCACCGTGTACCCTTTCGATTCAATCTTAAAGCAGGAATGTCCGATCCATGTGATCTTCATATTCATTTTCTCCTTTCCGGTTTTTTCCATGATGTCTCATGCGGTCCTCTTCTCAGCTTTCCGCACAGAAGTTTTCCTTCTTTTGTACTGATTATGTTATAGCGCGCATGATACGCAATGTCAATTTTTTGCTTCCATGTATGTCCCTTGCAGAAACAAACCGTCCCATGAAAAAAAGCTTGCTCCGTTCTGTACAAAAAACTTTGCTCCACACAAAAACCCACTCTGTTCCATACAAAAACTCACTTCCGCTTGCATCCAATCCATTCTGATGTTATGATAAAAATATCAAACCTGTCCGCGCTGCGGGCAGAACAAATTTACTCGGGAGGTGTAGTATGCTTTACAATGAATTTCAGGGAATAAAATTGTCCGCACTCGGCATGGGAAATATGAGACTGCCGGTGGTGGACGGCGACGATGCGAAGATCGACGTGAAGGCCGCTGAGGAGATGATCGACTGCGCCATGAAGGCCGGCGTAAATTACTACGATACAGCCTACGGTTACCACAACGGAGAATCGGAACGGGTCGTCGGCGCGGCTCTGAAAAAGTACCCGCGCGACAGCTTTTATCTCGCGACGAAGTTTCCGGGATACGACCTCAGCAACATGCCGAAGGTGAAAGAGATTTTTGAGGAGCAGCTTCAGAAATGTCAGGTGGACCATTTTGATTTCTATCTGTTCCACAATGTCTGCGAGATGAACGTGGACGCCTATCTGGATCCGAAATACGGGATCTACGATTATCTGCTGGAGCAGAAGAAAAACGGGCGCATCCGTCATCTCGGCTTTTCCGCGCACGGCGACCTCGACTGCATGAAGAAGTTCCTGGACGCTTACGGTGAGAGCATGGAGTTCTGCCAGATCGAGCTGAACTATTTCGATTACAAATTCCAGAACGCGAAGGGAAAAGTCGAGCTTCTGAACAGTTTGAACATTCCGATCTGGGTGATGGAGCCGGTGCGCGGCGGCCAGCTCGCCACTCTTGCCGAAGAGTTTGAAGCCCGTCTGAAAGAGGCAAGGCCGGACGAAAAGATCCCGGCATGGGCGTTCCGCTTCCTGCAGACAATCCCGGGCGTGACGATGATCCTGTCCGGCATGTCGAACATGCAGCAGATGCAGGACAACATCGCGACCTTCGCGGAGAAGAAGCCGCTGAGCGATAAAGAAATGGAGCTGATCCTCGGCGTGGCAGACGACATGATCGCCCGCACCACCGTCCCCTGCACGGGCTGCCACTACTGCGTGAGCCACTGCCCGCAGAAGCTGGATATCCCGTTCCTGCTGAAGCTCTACAACGAGGCCGTCGTGGCCGGTTCCGGAGATTTCATCGCACCCATGGGGCTTTCCTCCATAGACGCGGACAGACAGCCGGAATGCTGCGTCGCCTGCCACAGCTGCGAAAAAGTCTGTCCGCAGACGCTCCAGATCCCGGACACGCTGCACCGCTTTGCCGAAAGGTTGGGCCGCGGCTAAAACAGTTCTTCCTGCGATTAGTGCGAGCTGAATTAGCCCGTAAATTATTCTCGGTCGATAGGCAGGACTATGAATCATTGCTTGCCGACAAGCAGTCCGGGGATCATACTGTATCGATAAACAAAACACCGCCTTTGCTGTTCCTGTATAAAAAGCAGAATCGCAGAGGCGGTTTTGTGTAATTCTTCAAAAATTTTCAGGCCTGCTTTACGCATTTCTTCAAAACTTTTTAGGCCTGTTTTACGCATTTCTTCAAAACTTTTTAGGCCCGTTTCGTGCATTTCTTCAAGATTTTGCAAGCGTCTTGCCCTGCTCGAACGCTTTCTCGCACTCCTGCGGGAAAACTTCCTCGTGACGTTTCCGTTTTGCTTCCGGGTCAAACATCGACCATTTCCAGTCTGTCTTACTGTAATCCTTCAGCTGAAGCGTATTCCCACTGATAAGCAGGTCTGTCGGTCCTATATACCGATCCAATGTCTGCTGGTAATTCTGCAAAAGCCCTGTATAAGCTGTATCGGGAGCATTGCTGGTCATGATGAGCAAAACAGGAATCCGGCGATCATTGCAGCAGGGCGATTCCAGATTGTAAGTCAGGTTCTGGAATATCAGACGCTCGTAAAGGGCGCGAAACGACGCCGTCAGCTCACCCAGATAATTCGGCGATCCGATGATCAGCCCGTCAGCTTCCCGGATCGCGTCCAGCACCGGAGTCAGCCCGTCCCGGCAAACGCAGTGCCCTTTGAATTTCTCCTTTTTGCAGCCGAAGCAGGAGATGCACCCCGTGTATTTCTCCAGACGAAACAAGTCAAATCTCACGACCTCCGCCCCTTCTGCTTCCGCTCCTCTCGAAGCCTCCGTGATCAGAGTGTCCGTGTTCCAGCCTGTCCGCGGTCCCGCATTGACCGCGATGATCTTCTTGCTCATGTCATTCCTCCCCTGTTCTTTCACGATCCGAATACACATCGATTCATCATACAATAGAATCTGATTTCCTTGCATCAATGTACATATCAATATCCGCAATAATATAGTTTTCGCCAGTGGTATGAAGCGCCTCAAAACAAGAATAAACATACTCCCATACCAGATAGCGGCTGAATAATTCCGCTACCTGTTTGCCCGTCAGTCCTTTTGCAGCTTTATAACGTTCCGTACAATAGGACAAAAACTTCCCCGCTTGACTCATAATTACGCCTCCTCCGGAAAAGTAATATTCCCCGTTTGCCTTTCTTCCTCAAACATCGGATATAACATAAGCGGGCTGAGATGCCAAAGTTTCGTATCTTCCTGCTCCAGTAACGTATACAGTCTGGACTCATAAAATACTTTATGAGCTGAAATCTCATCTATATCTCCATTTTCCGTAATCAGGCTCAAAACCTGTGGCACAAGAAGCATCAAAATCGCTTCAAATTTCCTCTTTTCCATCAAAATTCCTCCTTAGGAATTGTTCCGATAACTTCCTCATGTATGCCACTCCAAACTGTGGTAAATACTCTTACCGATTCCATATCTCATACCCCTGCCTTCTTGCAGAATCATAGACCGGCCGCATATTCTTTTCCAGAATATTTACAAATTCTTCCCTGCTGTTCCCTACCCGGTATAACTCCTGATTCGCCCAGATCGAGTGCAGGTTATCCTTATAACATTTGTCGTACAGGAGGCGAATCCCTTCCTTTTCATGAATCAGCCCATAGAGCATATATTGATTTGTGGCAAATCTCGCAAAAAATGGCTCCCATCTGGGAAGGCGATTACTCTTCACCGAGTTCAGAGAGGAATCCATCGGCATCAGATTCCACAATTCATCGTTCATGACAAACGACCACGGAATGAAATGGTCCACATCGTATTGACCCTTCTGGATTTCATCGTCATTAAAAACATCCCTGACCGGCTGCAGTTCCAACACGCCCTCCCACAGCTTACGGACGTTGCCAAGCTTCCGCATCTTCTCATCCAGCGGCGCCAGCTTATAGACCAATCCCGGCACCTCCGGATTGTTCGTCTGCAGCCACTTGATCTTCTCATACTGAATCCAACCGAGAATCGACACCGTATTATCCTGTATCATCTCGATCCATGCGCGGCTGAAATGAACTTCCTTGCGCAGATTACTGCTCTCACCCAACGTATACGGCAGCAACACATGGTTCTTGTCGATATGTTTGATATATTCGACCATACGCCGGGTACTTCCCCAGTTCGGCGTTTCGGCTACTCCACTGAAAAATCCTGCCAACGCCCTGTAAGGCACCATATAAGTCAGCTGAACTTTTTCGCTCCTTATCTTGTCGTCATATTTGGCAATCGCATTCTTGATCTCAACCTTTGACGCATTGCTGGATAAGTCACTCAAATCATGCAGCTTGCAGACAGCCCTCTCCAGTCCGTCACTCACGGATCCATCGCTCTTGATACCGCTCAAATGCACATGAAATTCCACAACGGAATACCACGCGTTCGCGATCATTTCGTTGATGATCTCGCCAAACGTCGTGTCTGTAACATCCGCGGATATCAGATTCACGATCGCCTCCAGCCAGTAAAACTTGTAGCAAAAAGAAGGATCCTTCATCATCTGCGTGAAACCTCGGATATCCAGCGTGTTATAATATTTTCCGTCAATATTCAGATCGTATCCGCTTTTCGGAGGATTAAATTCAGCCATTTCTCGTCTCCTATTCCCGGACGGGCATCTCCGGTGATCCAGCACTCCTCCTGCTCGATCCCCGGAATGTCTTTCGTAAATTCCCGGAAAGTTTCTTTTGTAAAATCCGTAAAGTATCTCCCGTTCCGCTCACCCTCAAAAGTTCCGTATTTGAAGGATGTATAGATGATTCCGAACGGTTTCAGCGCATCTCTCATTCGGCACATTACGTCTCGCAATTCCGTTTTCGGCAAATGCAGGATAGACGAACACGCCCAGATTCCGTCATAAACTTCGACAGAATCCAACTCTTGAAATAACATCTGCTTTACTGAAATCCCGGTATACCGGCTTGCGATGCGGCACAATTCAGATGAGCCGTCAGTTGCGTCTACCGAAAATCCCGCATCCAGAAAACACTTTGTATCGCGCCCGGAACCGCAGCCGAAATCGAGAATATGAACGCCCGGTTTTAACTTGTCCAAAAAACGATGCCGGGGCTGCGCCATGTCTGCCGATACGGTATCTGTGGAAAATGCCACCGCATTTTGATTGTAATAATCCAGTGTGTAATCTTTCATAATTATAATAAATTGTTTACTCAAAACTAATTTCTATTAATATTCGTCTTAATAAAATAATATCACATCGTCGAGCCAATATCTATATCAACATTCCATTTCGATAATAATATCATTCTAATTGCAGACTAAACCCTACCCCACCATCAAAGCTATAAGCGTAATCACAATTCCGATTGGCGGACATGCACCCACCACAACAATAAACGGAAACCATTTCCACCAGTCTGAGTTAGCCCCAGATGAAACGTGAGAGCTTGACAGTTCGTAATCAAACATGCTGTCCTAAAGATCATATTTTCCATTTCCATTCCAATCGAACATATTCTGACCTCCCGTCTATAAAACAGATTTTGTCAAGGCATCTTCTTTATCAGCTTCTCCTTGCACTGTCATTGTAGCAAATTTCCTGTACAAAAAAATAACACCCAAAATCCATTTCGTCAGCGGAAGTTAGCAAAAACTATATTTTTACTATGTAGAAGAGTCATATCAAAAAATATCGACGCCTGTTTTATTTTTTATATCTCAAATTCCCGTTCTGCAGCACTTCCAGCTTGCCTGCATACATCTCCTCGATTACCTGTTCACACGGAACCTTGCACATCCGCATCTGCTTTGAAGCATCATGGACTTTAAAGGCTATCTGCTTATGTTTTCTGCACTCATCAAGATAGGCCTGAATATATGGTTCCGCATCCTTTTTCGATAGATTTCCATCTTTGCTAAGTCGCATGAATGCGGTGAGTATACTGATGCATCTTGCACCTCCAAGACTCACTATCCCGTTTCGTGCGTTTTTATCATCAGAGCAAAAAACATATATCTGTTCGCCCAATTTTGTACTCAACACTTGAAGGAGAACATAACTCTTTAACTCTCCGAGGTTCTTTCCTGCACCAATCTCGCAGCAGTCTGTCTCTAACTCCTGAAGAAAGGACTCCTTCGATATCGTCAAATAATCCAACTCCTGCAGCCTTTTGAAGTTTTCCTCAAAATATCCCTTCCTGTATGCTTCGCAGCCATTCCTGAGCATATTTGCATACATCGCTTCAGCCGAATCTGAATAAATAGTATGAAGTTCATCCATTATTTCTTTATCTGATGCACAATGGATAGTTCCTTCCAAAATCTTAGCATTCAGCCACTCAGATACATTACCCATATTGTGTCTTGCCAATTCTATCTTTATCTGTTCATGGCAATAAAACCGATACCCCTGCATTTCCATTATCCGGTCAATCATCTTATTTTCATCGTCCTTACGGATCTGATGGGTTTTGGATATAAAATCAGTATCCAAAAGAGCATATTTTTGAGTCATATGCCCACCTTATCTTTCATCAAGAAAGCCCTTTCTGATTTTTTCCAGGTATTCTCTGTCGGCTTTCTCCCGGCTGTCTGTCAACAGTTCGTTTTCACTGTTGTATTCCATATCATCAAGCAGACTGCCAAAATACGAAATTTCTTTGCTGTCCTGCTGCCATCCAAGGGCCTTCCCGGTAAGCTTCATGCGCTCTGACACAACAGAAGCATCCACTTTCAGCAATTCCTGCGTTTTGTTCAGCGTAATATTATGATTCTCTGCAAGACGAAGCACAACCGCTTTATACGGAAGTGCAAATAATTCCATCAGCATCAGCACATCATCTGTCAATATCCGTTCTCCGCTAATACCATATAACTTGATCTGCTCGTCCAGCATGCTGTCCGGCATCAACAGTAAGCCGGCAAATGCATTTGCTTCAAGATCTTCCTGAGACTCAGCCGTATCATCCGCGGTTTTCGAATCCAACAGCGATCCGCTTACAATCGTATCCGGATCTTTATCTTCCGCATAGCAATGAATATGATATAACTCATGTGCTACGGCAAAAATCTGTTTACAAACAGCAAGTTCTGAGTTCACGCAAAGAAACAGCGTTCCTTTTTTTACAAATGTAAATGCCCACAGTTCTTCATCTCCAAACGGATATCTGAGTACTTCTATAGACAATTCCCGCTTTCTTGCATAATTTGTGACAATACCAAATATAGAATCACGAATGATCGTATTGCCGCAATAATTTACAGCAAAAGACTTCGCCAGAGCATTTACCTCATCGAATTGTTTGAGCTGCTTGCCGAATAAGCTTTCCCCAAAAACATCTCTCATCAGTCATCCTCCCACGCATCCATCATAGCATTTCCATTCTCACGAACTCTTTTATGAAACAAAATCATGTCTGAAATCTCGTCGGCAATCTGCAGCGCCTGCTTTGCCTGTTCAGACTGAACCTTTCCCATAAATGCGTGAACAACATTGGTGTCTGCTTGTCCGGAGGATATCCTTGTCAGTTCCTCCATCTTTACGCCAAGATACTCCGCAATTGATTTGAGCTCAACAGCATTGATCATACGCGTACCGTTAAGCATTTTGTTCACAGTCTGCTTTTTCGTTCCAAGAGCATCTGCAAGATCGGTCTGCTTTTTATTCTGCTTTTTAAGCAGCGCCAGTATATTGCCTGCAATCACCACTTTCATATCAACCATATCTCTCGCCTCCTTGTCCGGCAGGAATTCCACCTTCTCTCTTATATTATACAAAAGAGAATCGGCATGGTCAATATTTCATTCATTATTATTTACTATTTATCTATTTTAGTAACTATTAAAGATACTCTCTTAATCCCCAGTCACTTTGCCAAATACTTACTTAACCGTTACTCACTTTCTCTATCATTGTAATATCTGGATTGCAGTCCGTCATTATATTTGTAGTATAATCTTTTATAACATGTTCACTCTTCCAGAAAAATTGTTTCTGTATATCATGACAGTTAAAAAGGACATTCCTCTAAAATTACTTTTAGAAAAATGTCCTTGCAGGTACAAATATTTAACTGATCGTACAATGTCTTGAACGTATATACGGGTATTATTCTGTATTATTCGTTCAAAATTTGTTGCGCTTTTGTAACAGCGCCATGATAGCAGCTGCTTCAAACACGCATAAACACGGGCTTTTTTACTCCAGCGTACGCATCGTGGGGAAGGCGAGCACGTCGCGTATCGCGGCTGAGTCTGTGAAAACCATCACCATACGGTCAATGCCGAAGCCGATCCCGCCGGTCGGCGGCATGCCGATCTCCAATGCGTTCAGGAAGTCCTCGTCGGTCGTGTTGGCCTCCTCGTCGCCCTGCGCCAGCAGCGCCTCCTGCGCCTTGAAGCGCTCACGCTGATCGATCGGGTCGTTCAGCTCGGAGTAGGCGTTCGCCATCTCCCAGCCGTTCATGAAGAACTCGAAGCGCTCCACGTACTCGGGGTTGTCCGGCTTCTTCTTCGTCAGCGGCGAGATCTCGATCGGGTGATCCATCACGAACGTCGGCTGCAGCAGATGCTCCTCGACAAACTCCTCGAAGAAGAGATTGAGAATGTCGCCCTTCTTGTGGCGCTTCTCGTAGGCGATGTTGTGCTCCTTCGCCGCGGCCTGCGCTTCCTCCAGCGTATGGATCTGCGCAAAGTCGACGCCCGAATACTTCTTCACGGCGTCCACCATCGTGATGCGCTCGAACGGTTTGCCAAGATCCATCTCGATGCCGTTGTAGGTGATCTTTGTCGTGCCGAGCACCTCCTGCGCCACATGGCGGTACAGGTTCTCGGTCAGGTTCATCATTCCGTTGTAATCCGTGTACGCCTGATAGAGCTCCATCAGCGTGAACTCCGGATTGTGGCGGGTATCCAGACCCTCGTTGCGGAACACGCGGCCGATCTCGTACACGCGCTCCATGCCGCCCACGATCAGTCTCTTCAAGTACAGCTCAAGAGAAATACGCAGCTTCAGGTCCTCATTCAGCGCGTTGAAATGTGTCTCGAACGGCCGAGCCGCCGCGCCGCCCGCGTTCGCCACGAGCATCGGAGTTTCGACTTCCATGAAGCCCTGTCCATCCAGATACTTGCGGATGCTGCTGATGATCTTTGAGCGCTTGATGAAGGTGTCCTTCACCTCCGGGTTCATGATCAGATCCACGTATCTCTGGCGATAGCGCAGATCCGTGTTCGTCAGTCCGTGGAACTTCTCCGGCAGCACCTGCAGGCTCTTCGAGAGCAGCGTCACCTCGGATGCGTGGACGGAAATCTCACCGGTCTTTGTCTTGAAGACCTCGCCCTTGATGCCCACAATGTCGCCGATATCCATCTTCTTGAACGCCTTGTACGGCTCCTCGCCGATGCAGTCGCGCGCCACATAGCACTGAATATTACCCTTTAAATCCTGAACGTTGCAGAAGGAAGCCTTGCCCATCACGCGTTTGGACATCATGCGGCCTGCGATCGACACGGTTTTGCCCTCGTACGCCTCAAAGTCGTCCTTCACATCCGTGCTGTGATTCGTCACGTCATATTTCGTGATCACAAACGGATCCGCGCCGTTCGCCTGCAGCTCCGCAAACTTCTCCCGGCGCACCTTCAAAAGCTGATTGATATCCTGTTCCTGAACCTGCTGCTTCTGCTGTTCTGCCACGTTTTCTCTCCCTTTCTTCCATCCGCAATCTCATGCGGCGCCATTATTGTGTCCGATCCGCTCGTTTCTCTGCGGCTTACATTTTCTATCTGATTCGGTCCCGGCCGATCATTCCGATCCAACCTAACCATCCATATGGTTCTCTCAGATCGACCTCTGGATCTCCAACACTTTATATTCAATCGAACCGGCCTGCGTCTCCACGGACACCTCATCCCCGACGCTGTGCCCGATCAGCGCCTTGCCGACCGGCGACTCGTTCGAAATCTTTCCTTCCAGACTGTTCGCCTCGGAAGAGCCGACGATCATAAACTCGATCTCCTCCTCGAACTCCTCATCGTACACCTTGACCGTGCAGCCGACGTTGATCTTTCCTACGTCCACCTCGTCCTCGACGACGACCTCGGCGTTCTTGAGAATCTTTTCGATCTCCTCGATGCGGGCCTCGATATCGCGCTGCTCGTCCTTCGCAGCGTCGTACTCCGCGTTCTCCGAGAGATCACCCTGCTCTCTGGCCTCTTTGATCTTGTCCGCCACCTGCTTGCGCCTGTTTACTTTCAGATCATGCAGCTCATCCTCCAGTTTCTTCAGTCCCGTGTAAGTCAACAGTCTCTTTTTTTCTTCCATTACAAATCAACACCCTTCTTACTTAATATTACTCGATGTCCGTCTTTTGCCGGTCATATGTCTTCTTTTGTCCGTCCTCAGTAATCACGTAATTATAGCCGATTCACTATCTTTTGTCAAGGAAAACGGACTCTCTCAAATTGCCGTCACAGTTCCAGATTTGACCGAAAATTATCCTTGCAATTTTCCGTTTTCAAAAACGCTCCATAAGCAGCCGCTCCAACTCCTCATACGACTCCACCAGATTGATCTCCCCGCGCAGCTTCGCGGAATTCGGATAACCCGCCGTGTACCAGGAAATGTGCTTGCGCATTTCGCGGATGCCGATATACTCGCCCTTGTGCTCGATCTGCATCCGGGCGTGCCGCAACATCATGCGCCGAATCTCCTCGCGCGACGGGCGTTCCGGAATCTCTCCGGTCTCGAGATACTGCCGGATCTCCCGAAAGATCCAGGGGTTGCCGCGCGCGGCCCGCCCGACCATTACCGCGTCGCAGCCCGTCTCCTCAAGCATCTGCTTCGCCCTCTGCGCTGAGTTCACGTCGCCGTTGCCGATCACGGGAATGCGCACCGCGTCCTTCACCTGCCGGATGATGTCCCAATCTGCCTTGCCGGAATAATACTGTTCTCTCGTCCTTCCGTGCACCGCAACCGCCGCCGCCCCGGAAGCCTCCGCGATCCGCGCGATCTCCACCGCGTTGACCTCGCCCTCCGAAAAACCCTTCCGGATCTTGACCGTCACCGGCTTCTTCGTCGCGCGCGCCGTCTTTTTGACGATCTCCTCCACGCACTTCGGATCGCGCATCAGCGCGGAACCCTCGCCGTTCCCGGCCACCTTCGGCACCGGGCAGCCCATGTTGATGTCCAGAATGTCAAACGCTTGCTCTTCAATATATGCGGCCATCCGGCTGATTATATCCGGGTCGGAGCCGAAAAGCTGCAGTGAGACCGGCCGCTCGTCGGGCGTCGTCTCCATCAGCGCGGCAGTGTTTTTGTTGCCGAAAGAGATCGCCTTCGCGCTGA
The DNA here is from genome assembly GCA_947591155.1 of uncultured Lachnospiraceae bacterium. Classification (GTDB taxonomy): domain Bacteria; phylum Bacillota; class Clostridia; order Lachnospirales; family Lachnospiraceae; genus Choladousia. Next base: position 22,090 of record CANQDA010000013.1, on the reverse strand, counting down.
TCATCTCCGTGCAGACCAGTCCCGCGCCCTGTTCCCGGCAGAGTAAGCGAAATGGCAGGTCGGATACCCCTGCCATCGGCGCCAGTATGATATTATTGTCCAGAATCACGTTTCCGATTCTCAGTTTTCTGATCTTATTTTCCACTTTTCTATCCCTGTCTTCGCGAAAACTCAAGTCACGGCCCCTGCGCTGTTTTTCCAGCTGTTCTTTTGGTTCTTTTTCGCTTGTTTTATTTGACCATCTCTCTGCCTTCTCCTCCGGTTGCTCTCACAGAATCGGCAGTATAAGTCTTTTAAGCCTCACAACTCCAGCGAATCGATCCCTTTCGTCAGCACCTGATAGTACAGCTGCAGCGAACGCAGCAAATCTTCCTTCTCGCGCTGCAGCTCCTTGATCTTCAGCTCCGCGCCGATCTCGTCGTAGGAATAGTCGTCCTGCGCCGCCTGCGTCCGAAACAGCAGCTCGCCGTCCTCGTCGAACTCAAGCAAAAGGATTCCCCCGACATCATGCGTGAACAGTACGCACATGATCTGCAGCTCCTCCTTGATCTGCGTCGGAAGATTTGCAAAAGCATCGTTCAGATAATACTTTTCCTCGTATGCGTTCGCGCCGCAGAGCACGACCGTGGCATTTTCACTCATACAAAGTTACCTCCGCTGCTCTTTTTGTCATCTTTGCTCTGTGTGAAAACGGCCGCTCCATGCCTGCGGCATCTGGCTCACTGTTTTCACACGTATCCGTAGATTCCCCGCACCGACACTTCTCCGGCGTAGACCGCCTCGACCTTTCCGTCGTCCCTGCACACGAGGAGCTCTCCTCGCTCGTTGACACCCTCCGAGACGCCGTCATATTCATTGCCCGGCTCAAGCACGCGCACACGCCCGCCGATCCCGGTCAGAAGCGCGTTGTACTCGTCCCGCAGTCCGCTCATATCCTGCGTCTTTAGAAACTCCTCATAGCAGAGCTCGAACTGCCGCATACACTCCGCGATCAGCCCCGCGCGATCCGGCCGGGAGCCGGTCAACTCGTGCAGCGACACGGCCTTCCGTGCAAGCTCCTCCGGGAAATCCTGCACGTAAGTGTTGATCCCAGCGCCGATCACGAGATAATTGATGTAGTCGATCTCGCTGCTCATCTCGGTCAGGATGCCACAGATCTTCCGCCCGTCCGCCACGACGTCGTTCGGCCACTTGATCTTCGTCTCCACGCCGCAAAAGCTTCTGCAGGCGCGCGCCACGGCGATCCCCATCACGAGCGTCAGCATGGACGCGCGCGTCGGAGCGATCTCCGGGCGAAGAAGCAATGTCATCGCAACCGCGCTGCCCGGGGACATCACCCACGAACGCCCGCGGCGCCCTTTGCCCTGATTCTGCTCCTCCGCGACCACAAGCGTCCCGGACGGCGCGCCTGCTTCCGCCAGCCGCCGCGCCTCGTTGTTTGTCGAGTCAGTCGCCGCACAGTACCGGACCGGCCGCCCGACCCACTTCGTCTGCAGGCGGCTCTCCACTTCCTCCGCGGTCACGAGGTCGGGACGATGAAGAATCCGATACCCCTTCCGGGGCACGGATTCTATCTCATAGCCTTCTTCTTTCAATTGATTGATCACTTTCCAGACCGCCGTGCGGGACACCTGAAGCTCGTCGCACAGCTCCTGCCCGGACACAAACCCGTCGGTCCGGCCGAGCGCGGTCAGTACGCTGCATTTCATTCCATATTTCTCCACTCAAAACCACAAGTGTTCTGTCCGTATGTTTCTCAAACAGAAACCCTCGCTTTATCACCGCATACGTGGTTCTCTCTTCTGCAATTCCAACGCCGCTGAAACCACTATCCGACGACTTCACAGTCTGGCATCGCCGCTTATCACTTCTCTCCGATCTCATATCCCAGCGTTGCCGCAATCACAGCCTTGATCGTGTGCATGCGGTTCTCCGCCTCGTCAAAGACGACCGACTGCTCCGACTCGAAGACCTCGTCCGTTACTTCCATCGCGTCGAGTCCGAACTTCTCGTGGATCTGCTGCCCGATCGTCGTCTCGAGATCGTGGAACGCCGGCAAACAGTGCATGAAGATCGCCTTCGGCCCGGCCAGCTGCATCACCCGCGCATTGACCTGATACGGCAGCAGCGCCTTGATCCTCTGCTCCCAGACCTCGTCCGGCTCGCCCATGGACACCCAGACGTCCGTGTAGATCACGTCCGCGCCCTTCGCGCCCTCCTCGACGCTCTCCGTCAGCGTGATGGAACCACCGCTCGCCTTCGCGTACTCCTGACATGCCTCCACGAGCTTCGGATCCGGGAAATACTCCTTCGCCGTGCACGCCACAAAGTGCATGCCGAGCTTCGCGCACACGATCATCAGCGAGTTGCCCATGTTGTAGCGCGCGTCGCCGAAATACGCCAGCCTCTTGCCTTTCAGCTCTCCCAAATGCTCCCGGATCGTCAGGCAGTCCGCCAGCATCTGCGTCGGGTGGTACTCGTTCGTCAAACCGTTCCAAACCGGGACGCCCGCGTACTTCGCCAACTCCTCGACAATGCTCTGCCCGTAGCCGCGGTACTCGATGCCGTCGTACATCCTCCCGAGCACACGCGCGGTGTCGCGGATACTCTCCTTCTTGCCGATCTGCGAACCCTTCGGATCCAGATACGTCACATGCATGCCGAGATCGTGCGCCGCCACCTCGAATGAACAGCGCGTCCTCGTGCTCGTCTTCTCAAAGATCAGGGCAATGTTCTTCCCCGTGAAATAGTGGGTCAGTTCCCCCGCTTTTTTCTTCGCCTTAAGATCCGCCGCCAGATCGAGGAAATACGTGATCTCCTCCGGCGTGAAATCCCGAAGCGTCAGAAAATTCCTGCCCTTCAGATTCATAATATCCTCTCCCAAAATACTTTTATTGTGCTGACAGCTTGCCGCCATACACGACCAGCCGGAAATTCGTTTGGATTTTCGGCGTCCTCTTACGCGCGGATTATGCGTCTTTCGAAACCTTCACGTCTTTCGCGACCTCCGTCACCGCGCTCACGAGCCCGGCCACGTTCTGCAGCTCGGACGGGATGATGATCTTCGTGGACTTGCCGTCCGCCACCTTCTCAAGCGTCTCGAAGCTCTTCATTGTCAGGACGGCCTGATCCGCCCCCGCTTCTTTGATCAGACGGATACCCTCGGCCTTCGCCTGCTGCACCTTCAGGATCGCCTCCGCCTGACCTTCCGCCTCGCGGATCATGCGCTCTTTCTCGGCTTCCGCGTGCAGGATAGCGGACTGCTTCTCGGCCTCCGCATCCAGGATCGCCGACTGCTTGTTACCTTCCGCCACAAGGATTGAAGACTTCTTCTCACCTTCCGCCTTCAGGATCGCTTCCCTTCGCTCACGCTCCGCCTTCATCTGCTTCTCCATCGCGTCGACGATCTGCGCCGGCGGCAGGATATTCTTCAACTCCACACGGTTTACCTTGATGCCCCACGGGTCGGTCGCGACGTCGAGCGTCGAGCGCATCGTCGTGTTGATCACCTCACGCGAGGTCAGCGTCTGATCGAGCTCCATATCGCCGATGATGTTTCTCAGCGTGGTCGCCGTCAGGTTCTCGATCGCCATGATCGGATTCTCCACGCCGTAGGTGAACAGCTTCGGGTCCGTGATCTGGAAGAACACGACCGTGTCGATCCGCATCGTGACGTTATCCTTCGTGATCACCGGCTGCGGGTCGAAATCGACGACCTGCTCCTTTAAGTTCACGCGCTTCGCCACACGGTCGATGAGCGGGAGCTTGAAGTGCAGCCCGACATCCCATGTCGTCTGATAACCGCCGAGCCGCTCCAGGATAAACGCCTGCGCCTGCGGAACGATCTTCACGCAGCTCGCGATCACCAGCAAAAGAATAATGACCAGAATAATTACAAGAATTGTCGCACTTGGCATTTTTAAACCTCCTCCACGATCAGCTTCACCCCGCTGATCTTTGTGACTTTGACCTGTTTCCCCGTTTCGATCTGTATGTCGTCGGCCACTGCACGCGCGGACCACGACTGGCCCTTGACCTGCACCCGGCCCTTGCCCGCCAGATTGTCAACCGGCTCCGTGACGATCGCCGTCGCGCCCACCAGACTCTCCGCATTCGTCCTGACACGCTCCTTGTTGAGCCAACGCACCGCCGCCGGCCGCGTGGCAATCAGCAGCACTACGGACACGACACAGAATGCAACGATCTGAAGCAGCGTATCCACGCCCGCGATCGCGAGACCAAACGCCACCAGCGCGCCTCCCGCGAACCAGATCGTCGTCAGCCCCAGCGTGATCGCCTCGACGATCAGCATGACCACGAACACTCCAAGCCAGGTCACGGCCTGCAGATTAATATCCATACAGTAAGCCTCCTCTCTTCATACTTATCCCACATTTTACTATATTTTACCGCAAAGCACAATATAATATCCAATATTTTTGCCCGGATCCCGCCACTTTCGGAAAGCCGGTCCGCATCGCCGGAACGGACAGGATCAGTTCACTGCCTTACTCACATCCACCCACTTCGCGCTGCCCGAGAACTTCTCCAGTTCCTCCATTGTCACTTCGATCGCGCTGTTCGAGCTGCCGGCCGCCGGGAAGACCGTCTCAAAACGCTTCATCGACTCATCCAGATAGACCTCCACGCCCTCCTTCACGCCGAACGGACAGACGCCGCCGACCGCGTGGCCGATCATCTCCGTCACCTGCTCCGCGCTCAGCATCTTCGCCTTCGTGTGGAACAGCGCCTTGTACTTTGCGTTGTCCACCTTCACGTCGCCCGCCATCACGATCAGGATCGCGTGATCGTCCACCAGAAATGAAAGCGTCTTCGCGATCCGCGCAGGCTCACAGCCCGCCGCCTGCGCTGCCAGCTCCACCGTCGCGCTGGAGGTCGGGAATTCGATGATCCTCTTGTCCGCGCCCCACTGCTTCAGATATTCTCTCACCACTTCAATCGCCATATTCTTACCCTCTGTCTTTTCTTTTGTCCCGTCGTCCGCTTCACCTTCGCCGTCTGGTTTTCAGCCCCGGCCATCCCGTTTCGCGGATCGTCCGATGGGTCATCGTACATCGATTTCACGCCGCTAATCGTACCATCACGCCCCTGCGATTGTCAACTGAATTCGCCGTTTTTCATGTCGTTTTTTCTGTTGTTTTCCATGCTGTTTCTCGGTCCCCGGAAAATTATTTTTCCAAAAATGAAAATTTTTGTTGTAATTTTTCTCCAAATGATTATAATAGAGTTGTTCGGGAAGCATAGCTCAGCTGGGATGAGCGTTCGCCTCACACGCGAGAGGTCAGGAGTTCGAGCCTCCTTGCTTCCATCAAAAAGTGCCGGAAGGCTCCGGCACACATTCTGGGGATATAGCTCAGTTGGGAGAGCGATGCGTTCGCAACGCATAGGTCAGGGGTTCGAGTCCCCCTATCTCCACTACTACCCTGCCGGAAAGTCCCGTAAATACGGGGGTTTCCGGCTTTTACATTTCTCAAAAAAGCCTTCTGTCTTCAAGCTGTCTTCAAATCGCATCCTTCTCCAAGGTATGGAATTCAGGTATTCCGTTAATGATCCGTCTCTTTTCCTCCAAAGATCGACGATCCCTGTGGTAATGACGCTCCGTGCACGAAATGTCTGTGTGGCCCATCTGCGTCTCAACGATCTTTCGTCCGACTTTCCCGGAGTCAATCAGGAGGGACGCGTATGTGCGCCTGATATCATGCATAGATCGCCGGGGAATACCGAGCTTATCACAGATCCGGTACAAACGATTTCGGAAACAGTTGGTTGTCATTCTTCCCTTCCGATTGGTGAAGACGTAGCCCCCATCAGAGCACATTGTACGCAGCTTGTCCAGTACCCAAAGATATCCGTCCGGAACTATTACGCTTCGAATCCCGGCTTTTGTCTTTGGGGTATCCTTCACCTCATAGTGCACTTTCTTTGTCTTAGGATCGTGATAAGATGTCTCTGTCCGCATGACGTTCAAGTAATATTCCCCGAGATCCTCTCTTTTTATTGCTGCGAGTTCCCCAGCTCTTAAACCTGTCACGAACGAGAGCAATATACCCAGGTTCCAGATATCAGGGTGATCTGCCAGATAATTCATGACAATAGAAGTTTCCGCCTCGCTGAATACCTCCGACTCCTCCCGTCTGATCTGCTTGTGGAAGGACGCGTCCGTCAAATCCATATCTGCAATCGTTTCAGTGATTGAAAACGTTACAAGACCCCTGCGTTTCGCATATTTGAGGAATCCTTTCGTAACACCAAGCAGACCGCTGAATGCCTTCGCAGACAGCTCATATTTTGAGATCTGCTCTTCAAGGAACTCTACGATCTCTCCTTCACGCAGTGATTTAATCCGTCGCTTTCCGAGCTCTTTATAATGCCTGTTGTAATAGCGATTATCCCGGTCATAAGTAGCCATGCTGACCTTTTCAAGTTGTAACCTGCGGTCGTTCCATTCTCTGAATACCTGATCGATCCTTGGGTTTTTTGCATCTTCCTTGTAGTATGCAACAATCGCGTCTTCCAACTCCTCACGGGTACGTTTTTTGACATTCCTCCTCACCGTTGTACCGTCCAGCTGTTTTTCAGGCAGATAGGTAGACCACCTTCCGTCTGCGCCCTGTGTTATTTTGTACGGATGGTTCTGTAAATATTTCATTCGTTGATTCATATTTCAATACAGATCCGCATACTTGACTATAATATTATAATGTTAATGAACGAATTTGGCAACATTATTTCTTCTTGGGAGGCTGCGGCATCCGGTTTTTCGGGACACAAAGCGACCCGGTTGTAAAGAGTACCATCTCCCAGTATGAAGAGCGATAATCCGCTTTGTAGAGAACACGGTATAAGACGACAGAATCTTCGTCAGAAATCCCTGCCGGATCGCAGGCAAGGTCAACCTCGTCACAGCCCAGCTCCTTTATGATGCCGCCGCCAAACACATCCTCTTCGATCGCGAGACAGGCCTGGGAAAAATCAAGCTCCGCTGAATAGGGCGTCTGCAGGACTGTCCTCCATCCCACAAATTCATTCCCATCGGAATGCTCCAGGTACTGTTCCGATCTTATGGCAAGGAAGCCGTCATGCTCCTTTTTGGGGGTAATAGAGCGTGCGGCGTTTGAACGTTCCCGCATTATGCGCTTGAGTCCGGCATTGAGCGCCTGTCCGGCCTCAACCTCTGCCTGCTTCTCTTCCTTCTGCCTTGCCCTCTCTTCTGCAAGGGCAGCCAACGCATCCTTTTCTTCTTTCATCTGGGCGAGCTGCTTATTAAGCGTCTTTATTGTCTCCTCATAAGCATATTTACATATACTGCACATATTCATGGTCATAGCCCCCTTAAATAGCTGACTGCAATCACATATTCCCTCGTGTGGCCCAGGGCCTTGGAAGCGATTTTCATGGCCCGGCGATCAAGCGTTCTCCCGCGTTCGTCGTTGCGACAGAAATAAGCGTCGCTGCGAAAAAGCTTGCCTGTTCCTTTCATCACGCGGTCATACGGAATTTCTTCTATGCTGCGGGCATACATCCGATAGACACTTACCGCGTAGTCACTTCTGTACCCGTGGATGTCCGCCGCCTTGCTCACATGCTGCCACACTTTTTCATCCGGCCGCCTGTCCTGGAAGCGTGCGATGATCCGACTCTTCTGATCCTCCGTTCCCACGATAGGTGCGTACCGGTATTTCCCGTTCTTATCATGACGATGGTGGACGTACCATTGGTCCGGAAAAACCTGAAGGGCATCCTTGAGACACGCGAGGTGTTTCTCTTCTGCCTCTGAGCGGTCCGTCTTATTCTCCAAAGAGGCCGCCTCAGCGGTCATCCGGCTCCGGCTCCAGAGGTCGTCTCCCCGAAGCTTCTCCAACACGCCCCTGCGGCAGCCTGTTCCCCGGCAGAACGCAACCAGCTCCGCATTATTCCGCTCCGAAAACCGGCATTTCTTTTCTGCGTTGTCCCGGCTGCGTTTGATGTCGGCACGGCGACGCTCCGGCGGGGTAAAATAGTCGGCGTCCGTCGGCTTGATCCCGTAGAGCTTTGAAAGTGCTTTCGCCTGCGTATGGATCGTCCATGCCGAGAGTCCGCGGCTGACCTGGCTCTCCAGGTAATCGTTCACGTACTTCCTCGCGCTTTTCAACGTGGTACATTCCGGATGGCTGGACTGAACCCATTTGACATAATACTGTGCCTGTTTATAGTAACTCTTGTATGTTGCGTAACTGAATATCTTTCCATCTAGCGTACCGTTTTCGGCCGCCTCCCGCTTGCTTTCCCCAAACGATTGCATGGCCGTGAGTTTCTCGTAGACCTGCTGGTGGAGCGTCTTACTATATGTTTTATTGCGTCTTCCCATATATCCCGGCCCCTTTACGACAATTTTCGATAACATCCAGATTAAAGCTTAAACGCCGCCTCCCGGGAAAACCCGTTCGGCAAAACACTTTTTTTCGTCTTGTGTGTGACGTACACTTGTTTGCGCCTTATGTGTGGCGGCTGGATTTTGGTGAGGATACCCAGCTCATCTTGAACATACCAGTTTACCCGTACACATCAGGGACTGGCAGACTGCGCCTGCCTGTCCACTGATGCGCGTGTAAACCGGTATTTCCCTGTGCGGCAGTGCTTTGAAACCGCCATACAGGCCCGTACTAGTTCCCTGCATGCTCTGCAAAGCTGTAATAGGCTCCCTGGCTTCCGATGATCAGGAAGTCCACCAGAGGAATCCCGACCAGTTCCCCTGCGGACTTTATGCGCTGATATGCAGCTCCATCGTCTTTGGATGGGGTCGGGTCTCCGCTCACATGATTATGGGCGACGGCAATCCTGGTACCGCCGCTAAGCAGCGCCCGTAGATATATTTCCCTTGGGGAAAACAGGCACTTCGCCGCTATACCGACCGCGACCGTAAAGAGGGATTCAACCCGCATCTTAGCTGTGAGCGTGGCCATGACCAGGTGTTCCTGCAGAAGACGCTCCAGGTGGAAAACATCGCCGAACATAGCCGCGAGTTCAGCCGGCCCGGAAATGCTTTGCTCCGGAGAATCGTATGCTTTCTCCTTTATGAGCACGATCCCTTCACTGGAACGCTCGATGTTGTACTGGTTCAGCATGCGTTCACCCCCGTCTGCGTTGCCACGAGACGGACTTCATTCGTCTCCAGGGTATACCGGTAGACGGCTGGCGTGAGCTGTTCCTCCGGCACAACGCATTCTTCGTTGATATCCGATACGATCCCCAGCAGGTCACGCGGCGAGGCATCCATGCTGTCCGGAATGACCATGAGCTCATGTATGCTGCTGGGAAGTATCAGGATGCCGCCAAAACCGTTCCGCCGGCAGAAGTCCCCAAAAATATCCGGGTACAAAATCGCTGCCGCACCGTTCAGACAGCTTTTCGTGCCGGCAACATACATCGGAACCGGCCCGATCGGAAACGCAAAGCCAATAGATGCCATCACTTCACCGATCTCACGTACCGTCAGGCCTCCGGCAGTGTTATTGAGTGCCGCCTCCCATAACGCGGATTCGGTAACACCCAGCGCGTCTATGAAGGAATGCGTAGCCTTGATACTGAACTGGCCGTCCCATCCAGAGTCCGGCAGACATATCCGCACGTATATCTCCAGATTCATCAGCGTCCTCTTAATGATCGGCTCATCGCTCATTTTCTGCACACACACGATGCTGTTGGCAAGCACGGATTGCTTGTTTTCCAATACATCCGTATCGAATGCCGGCTGGCGCTTCCGTAGGGCATTATCGACGTATTCCAATAATTCCGCTTCCGTAGCGCACGGATCGAGGTATACGACCGGCGTGACCTTCGCCCCCGTGCATATGCGAAAACCGGTCCTCTTTGTGCCGTTACGGCAGACGTTGACGATTTCCGTGCTGATCCCGTGCTCCTTAAGAACCTCCTGGATTTCCTCTGGCTTCCTCTGTTTCATCAGTTTCTCCTTTCCACCCGCATTGCGGGCTTTGATTTTGCCCGCTTCTGAGAGCGGAATTGATAGGTTTGTATTAAATTGTATGGTACGGGTTTGGCATGTCCGAAAAGATGGAGCATGCCGGTTTCTATGTGCCCTCATTTCGCAAATGCTACTGAAAAGCACACACTCAGTGTAAAATCTGAGCGTTCTGGCCTGCAGGACATAAAGAAGTGCAGGCCGAACCGCGATAGGCTTAGTCAGCTTAATTTAAGGTCTGCCTATCCAGACCGGCGAGTATCATTCGGTTTTTCCAAATATATTTTCAATGATGGGTTTCTACGGCTGGATTCCCTTCACTGCCGGGCGGAGGGTGCCGTTCTGGTGAAAATCAAAATAGCTTAGATTGGATTCCTTGACATGATCGCAGCTGCTGCACGAGCTGCATCTTCCCTTGAATAGTAAGTTCCTGAATAAAGCAATTCTTTCCGGACTGCCCGGTGGCTGTGTCCGATGCGGTTTAATCCCTTTGCTTCTGCCACTGAGCATAGCTGCCTGTATTCCTCGGCGAGCCGAACCATCGCCTTTTCCATCTGTTCGTCGCTAGAATGTTCGGCTTTCGGCGGATGGATGTCCTCCAAACTGAATACCTCTCCGTTTTCTTCGAACTGTACACCCTCCTCATAGGCAAGCGGACCGATCTCAGCACAAAAGGTATTAAAAACCTGGAACCGGTAGTCTGACTGCGCTCCCGGAAGGATATCGTATTCGCTTCCGGTCATGTCGATCATCCGGGCTGTCGACTCATTGGCTATCCACAGAGACCTGTCCTGGAGGTAGCGCAGAACATTCTCAAGGATGCCGATACGGGAGGCCAACACATTCAGACAGTCCGGAATCCGGTCCGGTGAAAAAGCAGGGATCGACGGCGAAGTGTTCTGCTCCGAATAATTGGTAGAAGTAACCATTTTTTAACCCCTCCTTTCTATTATAATTGTAATGTATCTTGTATAACAATTATATCATAATTATTTTTAAATGTAAAGGCTTTCTGTTCGAATAGCGGGATTCGGAGAAAATCTTGTATGCTATTTGGTTTTGTTATATAATTGCAGTGTTGCCGCCCCTAGACTGGCAAGGAAAGGGGGTGTCGCTATGGAGTTTTTCTTTGCGGTTCTGGTCTCCGTCGTGGGTGGTGTAGTTTGCCACTACATCATCAAATGGCTAGACGGAGACAGATAATCGGCAACTAGCCTGTGGGGTTAAGCTCTCCCACTGCCGAAAATGAGACTAGAAAATCCCGGAGATTGGCGCTCCGGGATTTTCGTTTTTCGTCGCTATAAAGTTTTCTTTGCTGTTCTTGCCTACCGGCATTATAGCATATGCCATTCAGAAAGGCAATATGCATTTTTGTGAAAACCAGATTGGACTCCTAGTCATTTTATACGGACCTTTTTCGTTTTGCTCCAGCTGCCGTAATAGGATACCCCGTTCACTTTTTTGTATGTCCTGATCCGGACATAGTAAGTCTTTCCGGATTTTAATTTCTTGATGGTAAGCGAAGTCTTTTTCGCCTTTGCTACCGTCTTAGTCTTCTTACTCTTTGTGAATTTCTTGTTCAAGGCATACTGTATCTGGTATCCGGATATGCCTTTCTTCTTTTTCCATTTAACCGTAACGGTTTTTTTCTTCGCGGACTTAAGGCTTGATAAGGACGCCTTCGGTAGTGTGGGAGCAGGAGCAGTATATCCACCGCCGCCCGCAGGGACAACAGAAGCCGTTGCACCGGCAGTTCCGCCGCCAACGTTACTGCCCGCGGGGCCGCCTGTACTTCCGCTGCCCGTAGTGCCGCCGGAAGTACCGTCGCCGCCAGTGTTTCCGCCTCCAATTTCCCCATCCCCCGGCGTCGGGTTGTGCAGGTCCGGGTTCGACGTGATGTAGAAGCCCTTCGTGACGAAGTCATAGTTCCCCGCGGACGGGTCGCTGTAGTTCCCTAGGAAATAGACCCTGACGCTTGCCGCGCCCGCATTCTTGTTGTTCGCATATTCCAGCCGGTAGTCCCGGTTTTCCACCATCGGGTTCCCGAAGCAGTCCCTGACGGTGACCCCAGGCCGGATCTCGGACCCGGTCTCCAGAAACGAGGTCGAGCTGAGGGTGATGGTCGGGGTCTTCCACAGCGTGTTGGATATGACGTTCACCGGGAAGGTCGTCTTGACGTCCGGGCTGCTCTTTAAGGCCACCGTGAGGTGCGCGGATCCCCTGGACACAGGGGTCACGGTGCCGTTCGCGTCAACCCTGAGCACGGCCGGGTCATCCGACTGGTAGGTCAGGTACTGCGGGTAGATGCGGAAGATCGCATTGCTGTTGCCTGGGTTGATGATCCGGATGCCGACCTCCGCACTCTTCCCGTAGTAGACGGATCTGCCCGTAAAGGATTCGTTCGTGTCGTTGTAGCGCCAGTCCCATACCTCAAAGGAGATCCAGGACTTTTCCATCTGGACCGTCCGCGTGTTCTCCACGGCGTTGCTCTGGTGGGCCTCGGAGCCGTAGCTCTTGGGCGCCGACAGAAGTACCCAGTACATCGTGCTTTCCACCTCCACACAGCCGATCCCGCAGTACTTGAAACTGCTGCTGAGCATGGGCCCTCCATGAAGGGCTGATTTATACCACGTATTGTATACCATGGCTGTGTCCGCAACTCCGGACAGGATGTCTTCTGCGACGTTGTCAGTAGAAAAATAGGACGACATGTCTGAATGCGCATCCGGGAAAACATGGGAAAAATAGATGGACAGCTCGGCCGCACGCTGCATGGCGACCTCCATGAGCCTGGAATCCATGGTCAGAGGATCCTTGGAATAACCTGCCCTGTGCCCGTTGATGACGCCGAGCAGCTCCTGGGCCTTGTCATAGCGCTCTGTTGCCTGTACGGGCAGGTCCACCGTCTCCGCGGAGGAGACGAAAGCGGCACCGGACACGGCGAGCAGTAAAAAGATGGTTCCGAAGAAAAGCCTGATCTTTTTCATAAAAATACCTCCTCTACTAAAAATAGTATAAAAATCTTTTCAAGTCAAAAAAATATTTTCCACGTTTTTCTTTGTATTTGCAAACAAAAGAAGCCTTTTTCTTGTAAATATATCACAAAAAACAGCTTCCTACAACCATTAATTTTTTCATATTTTTCACTATTCTTTTCTTTCTTTTCCGCATCACAGAAAAGTCAAAAAACACTAATTTCCAATTATTTATCACTATATTTTTTATGCATTTTTTACAATTTTGCATTTTTGACAGGTTCATTTCTCAAAACGCCTGTATGAAAACGACTCCTCGAAATTCTCTGTTTACAGATTGGTAGTAGGTGCACCGACCAGTTTTCAGAAAAGGAGGAGAAGCCAATGGGTAAAAACAACTTTAAGACATAGGAGATTCCTTATACCTATTCCTTCATCCGTAATCTACTGCCTGCCCAGTAGACTACTGGTTCATTCAGTAGATTACGGTGTTTACCAGAAAGTAAAACACATATTTCAGAAAGGATAACCATGAACAAAGAAAAAAAATTGATCGGCGTGATCGGCGCTGACGTGATAAAGGTGAACATCCCCGATTCCATTGATACGGAAAGCAAGGTCATAGATATCCTGAACGACTACAACACCAATCAGACGCTGTCGATGACCAGAGGAGTTTCGCTCGGAAAAAGATACCTTCGCATCAGGAACAAGGAATTTACTTTTGAATGTGCTCTGAAACACAACGTTGATTCGAAACCCTATATCGAGCTGGAGCTCCATGCGGCAGACGATAAGGGCTGCAATCTCCAGAACATGAATTTGGACACCATCTGGGGAAAGTTCTATCAGGCCTTGGAAATTCTGGGGAACACATACGGGATCATGCTGAATTTTCGCAAAGAAGATATCCGCATTATCTCACTGGAGGTCAATAACACGATCCGTACTGAGAAGCCCTGTTTCCTTTACAAGAGAATCGAGACGCTGATCGCCAACGTATCGACTTGTAAGAACGGCGTGGAATTTGAAGCTCGCACAAAATTGAACGAAAACGGAATTGCTGTGGAAGCGGTCAAGATCCCCGGATCGACCCTCTCCCTCTCGATCTATGACAAGGAGAAGCAGCTTGAAAAGAAGTCCATCTCCACAAACACCGGGCGAAAGCTGATGCGCCTGGAGGTGAGGTACCAGAAAAACGGTCCGATCAAAACGGATTACGGGACAGAGATGCTAAACGATTTCTCAGATGAGCTGCTCGCCCAGGGTTTTGCTAAACGTTGGCTCTCGATAAAGGCTAAAGCGTCAAAACATTTGGATCGGATGCTTGGGAAATTAAAGGCAAACGGCAAGACGCAAACCACGGTTTCCAAAATCCTGCTGAGGTGCCTGAACACATACACCCCTGAGCTGACGGACTGGTGTAGTTTCTGGTGCACGATTCTGGCGGACGAATACACCGACGGAATCATTCGTCTCCTGGATGCGGAGGATCTGAAAGCAGTATTCGATTGGCTGTTCTGTCTTCCGCAGTTCAGTCAGCCCCATGCACGGGAATGCGTCAACTCGGATGATCTGTTCGAATCATGTATGAAAACTTACCGGCATATCCGCAGGCTGAGCGATGTTTTCTCCGGACAGCGGATTCTGTTTGAAGAAATTTTTTCCAAAGCGACAGGTTGCCCGGAAACGATTGAAATCTACTACTAACTGTTTTTGAGGACACGTATCAGATTCGGCTTTGAATCATGATGTCCGAATCTGATACACATTCCGGAAAGGAGATATTATGTTAGACAACACTACATATACAATTTCAAACAACTTAAAATATGCAAACGAAAAGCTGCTCGATGAGTACTTGAAAGAAATCCCGGAAGAAAAGCGCGCCGAAATACGCCGGGAGCATTACTGCAGTATGCATCCGTACAAAATTACGTACTATGCAAATATGGACGAATGGCGTACCTATGTACCGGCTTCGGGAAAGCGAAATAACCGCAGGGTGCTCAAACGGAAAACAGAAGGTGCATTGTTAGACGCGATTGCTGATTTCTATGAGCAGAAGAAGTTCGACCCTTCTGTAGACGAGGTATACCGCGAGTGGATCGACAAAAAGTCCAAAAACGTCATTTCCGCAACGATCGATCGGCACAACAAATGTTACAAAAGGCATTTCCTTGACATGAAGGGCGAGCGCGTCAGCTTATTAACTGTGCGCGACTGGGCTACCTTTATCTACAATGAGGTCACTATGAAAGGGTTAAATGCCAAAGCATACGTCGCGCTGAAGTCCATTGTCAAGGGGATCCTTGTGTTGGCAGCCCAGAAAGAATGCATCACTTACACTTATTTGGACGTGTTTGAGCTTGTCAAACTGGAGCTCGCACCGCCAAAAGAGCCGGAGTACGAAGATGAAAAGCGGGTATTGTCAACAGAGGAATTTGCCCTGCTCAAACAATATCTGATCGACCATCCGGATCAGACGAATCAGGCTCTCCTGCTTATCTGTATCAGCGGTCTGCGGGCAGGGGAAGCCGTCGCGCTGGATCGCAGCGATATACTGTCTCACTCTGTCAAAGTGAGCAAATCAGAGACATCGTATACAGATCCTTCTTCTGTGAAGAAAGATCAGAAAGCCAAAAAAATCTATGAAACCAAAGCGCCCAAAACCAAAGCCGGAGACCGGGACGTATGGATTCACAAAAATGATTTATGGCTTTTGGACAAGATAAGAGACCTGAACCCATCCTCCAGCAAGGCTTTCTTAAACACGAGCGGAAAACCGCTTACGACCAACAGCCTTCGGACCCGACTGAATGTTATCTGCCAAAATCTTGGCATTCCAAAGCGCAGTCCTCACGACCTGAGGCGTACGTATGCGACTATACTAATCGATGCCAAAATTTCTGAAAAGCTCCTGTTGAAACAGCTCGGGCAGAAACAGCTCAGTGTGACAATGCGCAGATATTGGTACAACAGGCATAAAATGGAAGAATGCCAAAACGTCATTGACAATATAGATGAGCTTTCCCTCTGATAGCCGCGCTTATTAATCCTAACTGTCAAACAAACTGCTTTCACATATGTTTTTCTTAATAAGTTCAATTTATGTTGAAATATAGTTTGTTTGACAGTATAATAGAAGTGTAAAAATATCTTTAGTTTTTGTGACGAATTATAGGCTGGAGGTGGGATTATGCCTAATACATATGATTACATGCGGATTTCTACCGAAGAAGAACGAGGACTTCAGAAGTTTTCCAGACAGGAAAAAGCACTACATAAGTATGCGAACGAGCACAATATTGAATTTTTACTGGAGTTCAAAGAGGACAAGAGCGGAAAGAATTTTGAAGATCGAAAGGAATGGCAGAAACTGGAAAGTATTCTGCAACCGGGCGATACTGTCATCTTTAAAGATGTCTCCAGGTTCACGCGCGAAGCTGAGCGTGGCTATTCAAAGTACATGGAACTGCTCAACAAAGGCATAGAGCTTATTTTCCTTGACAATCAGAGTATCAGTACGCCATATATCAAACAGTTGCTGAATGTTGCCAAAAAGCAGAATCTGATCGCTAAAACGAGCCTTGAAAGCACCGTAAAGCTTCTGTTGCTCGTGGAGCTTGACCGGGCCGAGCAGGAGCGGCTTACAACGTCTAAACGGATCAAGGACGGAATCGCAGCGAGTGCCAAGAAGTCCGGCAGGCCTGCCGGAAAACTGGACAAGATGACCGATGAACTGTATCATGACATTCATAATTACTTATCAGATCGCTCTGTGAAGCAGTCCGATCTTATGCGCAAGCATGGTCTGAGCAGGAATACTTTGAAAAAGTATATTGCACTGGTGGCCGACGGAAAGGTACATAACTGATTTTCAATAACTTTCCGTTGTAAGGCCTTGCGTAATGTGCTAAAATCATTGCTGAAAGACACACAGCTAAAAATGCTATCTAGGCAGGAGGTATAATATTATGATGTATCCGTATATGACTCTCAACGATGACACAGAGATTGTGCATTCTGAGATGAAACCGGATGGCCGGGTAAAAGTATATATTGAAAAGCCAGACGAAAAATACTGTTTTCGTCATGCCACGTGTTATCTTCCTGATTATACCTGGGAAGACATTTACAAATTTTCTGACGAGGATATCCGCAAATATCAGGAAATCATCGAGCATAATGCGCATCTTATCCTTGAATTTTCGCAAACAGGAGGTTTTTTAAATGCCTCGAATATTTAGGCTTGGGCCGTATTGGGTGTATTTCTGGTCTAACGAAAACAAACCGATTGAGCCCATTCACGTACACGTTTCCAAAGGCAATCCAACTGCAAATGCAACAAAGATCTGGATTACAAAACAGGGAATGTGTTATCTTTGCCACAATCAATCTAGGATCCCTCAGAAGGATCTCCGTAACATCATGCGTATTATAGAAGCGCAAAGCGACGTAATCATTCAGGAATGGCTAAACTGTTTCGGGGAAGTTCAATACTTTTGCTAAAAATATAAAATTCAGGAATCCCATGGACAACGGATTCCTGAATGTATTTCTGCCAAGTATACGGATTTTCTCCTTTCCTTAAAATTTGAGAGGTTCATAAAATGTTTTTTTGTCTTCAAAAGTCTTCAACTGGAAAATGGCTGAAACCCCTATAAAATAAGGGTTTTCTGGATTTAGATAGGGACTTCGAGTCCCCCTATCTCCACTTCGATCTTACTCGGAAGTCCTGCAAAACAACGGGCTTCCGAGTTTTTATTATCCGGAGCAATCCTGCTTCCGGTTTCCTCCCCGGCTTCTCAATTGTAAGGAGCTGTTTTAAATCTTTCTGCAATCCCCTCTGTCACTTCGTACCGAAAATGCGGTCTCCCGCGTCGCCGAGGCCGGGCACGATATAGCCGTGATCGTTCAGGCACTCGTCCTTCGCCCCAATGTACAGGTCAACGTCGGGATGCTTCTCCTGCATGGCGGCGATGCCCTCCGGCGCGGCTATGATGCACATGAAGTGGATTTTCTTGATTCCCTTGTCCTTCAGCATCTGGATCGCCGCCACGGCGGAACCGCCTGTCGCCAGCATGGGATCCACCACGAACACCTCACGCTCCCCGCAGTCGCCCGGCAGCTTGCAGTAATATTCGACCGGTTTCAGCGTCTTCGGATCGCGGTACAGTCCGATGTGTCCCACCTTCGCGGAGGGAATCATCGCCAGCATCCCGTCCACCATGCCGATCCCCGCCCGGAGGATCGGGATGACAGCCAGCTTCTTCCCCTGCAGTTCCTTCGCCGTCGCCTTGCAGATGGGCGTCTCGATCTCCACGTCCTGAAGCTTCAGGTCTCTGGTCGCCTCATAGCACATGAGCATCGCGATCTCGCTGATGATCTGGCGGAAATCCCTGGATCCGGTCTCTTTTCTCCGGATGATCCCGATTTTGTGCTGGATCAGCGGGTGATCCATAACGGTAATTTTTGACATGGTAAACTCCTCCTTTTCTTTCATGTACATTTATAGGATACCGTGTATATTCACACTTTTCCCAACAATTCAACTATTGTTGTCAACTGCATCTGTCATAAAGCGAACACATGAAGATAAGCATCATAGTTTTCAGGAAGGCCAGGCTTTGTTTATCTTGCGGACAATAACCTGCGAAGCTCCCTGATATACTCCGGATCCGTGCCGCAACAGCCGCCGATGATCTGCGCGCCCGCATCGACCAGACGCATCATGGACGCCGCGAACTCCTCCGGCCCCATGCTGTAGTGCGCCATCCCCTGCTCGTCCATGACAGGCATCCCGGCGTTCGGCTTCGCGATAACCGGGATCCGGGCGACCGCCTTCATCGACGCCACCACCGCCTCGAGCTGATCCGGCCCCACCGAACAGTTCAGCCCGACCGCCGAGGCGCCCATCTCCTGCAGCGTCTCCACCAGCTCGACCGCGTTGCCGCCGAACAGCGCGTTCCCGTCCGCCTCCAGTGTCAGGGTACACAACACCGGAAGATCGCAGACCGACTGCGCCGCATCCAGGATGACCTGCGCTTCCTCAACACTCATCAGCGTCTCCGCCCCGATCAGGTCCACTCCCGCATCGCAGAGGACGCGGATCTGCTCACAGTACACCTCGTACAGTTCGTGGTATGTGACGTCGCCGCGCGGCTCGAGCATTTTCCCGGTCGTGGTGACGTCTCCCGCCACATATACGGGCTTGTCCGCACCCGCCTCAGCGACCGTCTTCCTTGTGAGCCCAGTCAATTCGGTGTTCAGCTCCGCAAGCTTGTCCTGCAATCCGTGCATCGCCAGACTGATGCGGTTGGCCGAGAATGTCGGCGCATAGATGATCCTGCTGCCCGCCTCCACATATGCGCGCTGTAGTTCCACGATGGTCTCCGGGTGTTCGAGCACCCACTGTTCCGTGCACACGCCGACCGGCATCCCGGCCTTGCGCAGGTTCGAGCCGGTCGCGCCGTCCATGAGCACAACGCCTTGTTCCGTCAGTTTTTCAAACTCTTGTTTTGTCATGATCAATCCCTCTTATTTTCTATCGCTGTCTCAAAGCTTGTCCAGTCAGTAAATCCTGTGTCAGAATATGCTTCTCACTGTGTCCGATCTTTCATCCTGTTTTTATTCTGTCTTTAATCTGTCTTTATTTTGTCCTTATTCTGTCCCTGCACCAATCTCTGTCTCGCACGCCGCAAGCGTGTAATCCGCATAGTCGCAGATCATAAACTCCGCCCCGCCGAGCTTTCTTCGGACAGGCTCTCCTTCCTCTGCCTGAATCGGCAGAAACGGCGCGAAATTTGCCCTGTCCATCCCGTAGCTGAGCCCTCGCCCATCCATCTTCACAAAGGCTTCTTTCAGGGACCAGAGGTAACGGAACTGCCGGACGCGAAGCTTGTCCTCCATTCGGGCAAGCAGTGCAAACTCCTCCGGGTGACAGACTTTTTTGATCAGCCCGTCTTTCGGAGCAAATTTCCGTTCCACATCAATCCCGACCGGCGCTGTCCCGACGATGCAGGCGTACGCCGTGGCACAATGGCTGATGTTGAAATGTACTTCAGGATGCGCGGCACTGTACGGCTTTCTCTGCGCGTCACGCCGGACGTCAAGCTGCGCAAACGTGTACCCGAACCGCTCCTCGATGGCTTGTCCGAGCAGGAGCCACGCAAGGATTCTCTGTCTGCTCTTCTTCCATTTCTGCCCTTCCGTCCAGCCGTCCGAAAGCTGCAGGGGCAGGCTCTTCGCCTGCTCCTGCAGCGCGTGGTCGTCAGGCGAAACGTCACTGCACGCTCCGTTGTCCAAAATGAGCCTTGAAGAACTATATTCCCTTACATAGACTCTGCCGTCCATCGCTTCTTCTCCTGATATACGTTGCCGCAGTATGCTTCCGTGAACTGCGAAGATCCCGAAGGCCATCGCACAAAGTATACCACCTTTTTCCTCTCCTGTCATCCTTCCAGATCATATCTGCGAAATTCCGCGCGCAGCTTCTCCAGCGCCTTCTTCTCGATCCTCGACACATAGGAGCGGCTGATCCCCAGCGACGCGGCGATCTCCCGCTGCGTCCGCTCTTTTTTGCCGCCCAGACCGTAGCGCTCGCAGATCACCTGCAGCTCGCGCTCGTCGAGCACGTCCGCGAGACACTTCTGCAGATGCTCGATGTTCTTCTGCGTCTCCAGATTTTCCACGACGTCCACCGGCTCGCTCTCAAGCACATCCATGATCTGCAGTTCTCGCCCCTCCTGGTCGATCCCGATCTTCTCATACATGGACACCTCGCGCGTCAGCTTTTTGCGGGAACGCAGCATCATGAGCAGCTCATTCTCGATGCAGCGGGCCGCGTACGTGGCAAGCCTATTGTTCTTTTCACTGTCAAAGGTCATCACCGCCTTGATCAGCCCGATGATGCCTATCGAGATCAGGTCGTCCGTGTCGTGCTCCGGCGCCTGATATTTTTTCGCGACATGCGCAACCAGTCTTAGATTGTGCTCGATCAGCAGATTCCTGGCTGCCGTATCTCCTCCCTTGTAACATTCCAGATAATACTTCTCTTCCTCCGGAGAAAGCGGCTTTTTAAACGTCTTCAAAAAAGCACCTCTAAGCGGTTTTATGATATCTTATGATACCGACCGCCCAAAAGTGCTTTTCCACCATTTTATATTTGTATGCAGGGAATGTCCAATTTAGGACAGGACTTTTCTTCTTGCATACCGCTATTTCCAAAGGCATGCTCTACATCCGCCGAAAGCAAACGAGGTATTTCACCTCTGCGCCTTTGGGAGAAACTCCACCTTCAGGCGCATTCCAAGCCCTTCCGCCAGCCTCTTTAGCATATTCAGGCTGGGGTTTCTCGTGCCGTTCTCAATCCGGCTGATGTCTGCCTGTGTGATCCCTGTCCTTCTGGACAGCTCCTCCTGTGTCATGTTCTGCTGTTTTCTCGCATTAATCATCGCACGGATCACATCAAACTCCGCTTCAAGGGCATCGTATTCCCGGCGCACCTCAGGATCGTTCAGCAATTCCTGTCTGAATTCTCTGAAATCACTCATCCGTATACCTCCTCTCATAATCCTTCCGATACTTCTTCGCCAGCAGAATCTCGCTTCTCGGTGTCTTCTGCTGTTTCTTAGTAAAACCATTTGTCAGTATTATCTTTTTCCCGGATGAGAAAAAATATAAAACTCTGACAATGTCCGTCCCATGTTTTGCGCGAATCTCAAAAATGCCGTCTCCTAAGGACTCCGAATACGGAAACCTCACATATGGGCCGTGTTCTTCCAGTATATCAAAAATGCGGAGCAACTTTGCTTTCATCTTCGCATCCAGTGTCAGGATGAAATCTTTTGCAGGCTTCGCATAGTTCTCTTTCGTATAAAATTCAATAAAATACTTATCCACTTTTTCCTTTCTTGCCTTGATTATATGTCTTATCAAACATATTGTCAAGGTCTTTTTCTTTATACTACTACCTTTTTATACAATTTGCAACTTATTTTTCATTTTAGATGTTTTTAAATATAATAAAGGTTCTATATGAAAGAAAGAAATTTAGAATAAAAAAGTGCCTTCGGCACCTCAACTCCCCTGCCCCTCAATCTTGAGGGGTTAGGGGTTTCTTTTTGTGCCTCTT
>CANQDA010000012.1 GCA_947591155.1 uncultured Lachnospiraceae bacterium | reverse complement strand
GGCGCGAAGAGCCCGCTGTGGAAGAAGATCATCGCGAACGTGCTGAACCTCAAGGTGGACGTGATCGAGAGCGAGGAGGGTCCGGCGCTCGGCGGCGCGATGCTGGCGGCGGTGGCCTGCGGCGAGTTCGCGTCCGTGGAGGACGCGGCGGCGAAGCTCGTGCGCATCGTCGATACGGTGGAGCCGGAGCCGGAGCTGGTCGCGAAGTACGAGGCGCGCTACGCGCAGTTCAAGGAGATCTATCCGACCTGCAAGGGGCTGTTTGAGATCATTCATTAGGCTATGTGTCTCTTGATTTCGTAAGGAGGCAATGGTTATGGCGAAGCTGCCTGAAATCAGTGATATTAAGAATGTTGTTGTTTTGCTGGGAAAGCATTATGGCGCGGAACGTATTTTCCTCTTTGGCTCTTATGCGCGGGGAGAAGCAGATGAAGAGAGCGATATTGATCTCAGAATAGACAAAGGAGAAATCCGGGGACTTCAAATGGGGGCACTGCTTACAGATATAGAGGATGCTCTTGGGAAGAAAGTAGATTTGCTGTCTACGAAATGCCTTCGGAAAGATTTTCTGGAAGCGATCAAGGACGAGGAGATATTGCTTTATGAAAGAGCGTGATTTCAACATTCTCACACACATTATTGAATACTGTGATAAACTGACAGCTTTTACCAGGGATATGGATTTTTCTGGCTTTGATAAGAGTGAACTGCACAAAGACGCATGTTCTCTCTGCATTTTGCAGATTGGCGAGCTTGTCTATAATCTCACCGATGAGTTCAAACAGGAATATTCCGATATTCCGTGGCGACAGATTCGCTCCATGCGTAATATTGTTGTTCATCATTATGGTGTTGTTGATACAGAAACACTGTGGTATACGATCATTGATGATATTCCCGGTTTGAAGGATTATTGTCAAAAGATAAAAACATTAAAATTAGAAAATAAGACAGGAGGGTTTACTATGGAGATCAAGAAAGTGACGGATGCGGCGTTCCGCAAGTACGGACGCGTCGTCGACAACGTGGATTTTACGGGACTCGTGGAGAAGCTGGCCGAGACGCCTTGCCCGGCGGACGATACGGTGTACGAGCCGTCGTCGGCGCTTCTGGAGGCGCTTCCGGTGTTTGAGGAGCTGAAGACGAAGACTTACGGCGAGCTGCCGATCCAGATCGGCTTCTGCAACGGCAACAACTACAAGCTCAACGCCCTGGAGTATCATCGCTCCTCGGAGATCAACGTGGCCGGGACGGACGCGATCCTGCTCGTCGGCTGGCAGCAGGACATTGCGGACGACGGCACCTACGACACGTCGAAGGTCGAGGGTTTCCTGCTCCCGAAGGGGACGGCGGTGGAGGTGTACGCGACGACGCTTCACTACGCGCCGTGCAACGCCGCGGACGGCGGGTTCCGCGTGGCGGTTGTGCTCCCGAAGGACACGAACCTGCCGCTCGACAAAGAGCATGCGGGCGGAGAGGACGCGCGCCTGACCGCGAAGAACAAATGGCTGATCGGGCATCCGGAGGGAGGACTTCCCGAGGGTTCCCCGCTTGGGCTGGTGGGAGAGAACATCTGCCTGAAGTAAAAGCAGGTCATGTCCGGACGACGATACATAGTTCGGATTGCGGATGAGTGAAATTACGGTACGTGACAGCGCAACGCTGTTTACAAAAATAAAAATTAATTAATAGGAGGATAAAGCAATGAACAACATCCCAAAAGTAAAAATCGGTATCGTGGCCGTGAGCCGCGACTGCTTCCCGGAGTCCCTATCCGTGAACAGGAGAAAAGCCCTGATCGACGCCTACAAGGCGAAATACGACGAGGCTGACATCTACGAGTGCCCGATCTGTATCGTGGAGAGCGAGATTCACATGGTGCAGGCGCTCGAGGACGTCAAGAAGGCGGGCTGCGAGGCTCTGGTCGTTTACCTTGGCAACTTCGGTCCGGAGATCTCCGAGACGCTTCTGGCGAAGCACTTCGACGGCCCGGCGATGTTCATCGCGGCGGCTGAGGAGAGCCAGAACGATCTGAGCGACGGTCGCGGCGACGCTTACTGCGGCATGCTCAACGCGAGCTACAACCTCAAGCTCAGAAACATCAAGGCTTACATCCCGGAGTATCCGGTGGGTACGGCGGATGAGTGCGCGGACATGATTCACGACTTCGTGCCGATCGCGCGCGCGATCGTCGGTCTCAAGAACCTGAAGATCATAAGCTTCGGTCCGCGTCCGCTGAACTTCCTGGCCTGCAACGCTCCGATCAAGCAGCTCTACAATCTGGGCGTGGAGATCGAGGAGAACTCCGAGCTCGACCTGTTCGAGGCGTTCAACAAGCATGCGGGCGACGCGCGTATCCCGGACGTTGTGAAGGATATGGAGAACGAGCTCGGCGCCGGCAACAAGAAGCCGGAGGTTCTCTCCAAGCTTGCGCAGTATGAGCTGACGCTGCTCGACTGGATCGAGGAGCACAAGGGCTATCGCAAGTATGTGACGATCGCGGGCAAGTGCTGGCCGGCGTTCCAGACACAGTTCGGCTTCGTTCCGTGCTATGTCAACAGCCGTCTGACCGGCAGAGGCATCCCGGTGTCCTGCGAGGTAGATATCTACGGCGCGCTGTCCGAGTACATCGGCACCTGCGTGAGCGACGACATCGTGACGCTGCTCGACATCAACAACTCCGTTCCGGCGGATATGTACGAGCAGTCCATCAAGGGCAAGTTCAACTACACGCACAAGGATACCTTCATGGGCTTCCACTGCGGCAACACCTGCTCCTCCAAGCTGACGAACTTCAGTATGAAGTATCAGAAGATCATGGCGAGAAACCTTCCGGTCGAGGTGACGAACGGCACGCTCGAGGGCGACATCGTTCCGGGCGACATCACGTTCTTCCGTCTGCAGAGCACTGCGGACAATGTGCTTCGCGCGTATGTTGCGCAGGGCGAGGTGCTTCCGGTGGCGACCTGCTCCTTCGGCGGCATCGGCGTATTCGCGATCCCGGAGATGGGACGCTTCTATCGCCACGTTCTGATCGAGGGCAACTATCCGCATCACGGCGCGGTGGCGTTCGGCCATCACGGCAAGGCTTTGTTCGAGGTGTTCAAGTACATCGGCGTATGCCCGGACGAGATCGGCTACAACCATCCGGCGAGTGTACCGTACAGGACAGAGAATCCGTTCGCGTAAGATACAGGGAGAGCAGCTATGAAGAAACAGGCATTTGGAACCATGAAGGACGGCAGGGAAATAGCGCTGTACTCCTTCACGAACCGCAACAACGTGACGATGGCGGTGACGGACTTAGGCGCGACGCTCGTGAACCTGCTCGTGCCGGACAAGTCCGGGAAGCTTCTGGACGTCGTGCTCGGCTACGACACGGCGCAGGAGTATCTGGATCACGACAGCTTCTTCGGGACGGTCATCGGGCGCAGCGGGAACCGCATCGACAAGGCGAAGTTCACGATTAATGGAAAAGAATACCATCTGGCGGTGAACGACAACGAGAACAATCTCCACAGCGGCCCGGACGGTTACGAGCAGCGCAAGTGGACGGTCGGCGCGGTGGACGAAGCGAAGAACAGTATCCGCTTCGAACTGGAGAGCCCGGACGGGGATCAGGGTTATCCCGGGAACTTTAAGATCGCGGTGACATACACCCTGACGGACGACAACGAAGTGATCCTGCACTACGAGGGCAAGTCCGATGCGGACACCGTCGCGAACATGACGAACCATTCGTATTTCAATCTGGCGGGGCATGATAGCGGCGTCATCGAGGGACAGCTTTTGCAGATCAATGCGCAGGCGTACACGCCGGTGCGCGACCATCAGGCGATCCCGACCGGGGAGCTTGCGCCGGTGGAGGGCACGGTCTTCGATTTCCGCGAGATGAAGCCGATCGGTCGCGATATCAATGCGGACTGCGAGCAGCTTCGCTTCGTGGGCGGCTACGACCACAATTTCGTGTGCGACAGCCCTGCGGGCGAGTTCCGCAAGATTGCCGAGGCGCGCTGCGAGGAGAGCGGCATCGCGATGGAAGTGTTCACGGACTGCTATGGCGTCCAGTTTTACGCGGGCAATTCGATCGTGCCGCAGACGGGCAAGGGCGGCGCTTCCTACATAAAGAGGAGCGGTTTCTGCCTAGAGTCCCAGTTCTATCCGAACGCGATCAACGAACCGGGCTTCCCCTCGCCGCTTCTGAAGGCGGGAGAGCCGTACGATACGAAGACGAGCTACAAGTTTTCGGTGAAGTAGAACAGGGAAAGAGCAGATTATAAAACAATATGCCAGGGTTTTGCCCTGAGCGAGGGAGGCGGCGCCGGACAGTGCGCCGCCTGTTTCATAAAAAACAGTTGATTTTTTTGAAAAAGGGGATATAATGGACTTAACAAGATATAATAATAAAATATAAAATGTTAAGGATATGATACTATGGTCTATGACTACATTGTTCACAATTACAAAGAAGGGGAGCCGATATTTTTTTCGGATCTTTTGATAGAGGGAATTTCCAAGTCTGCAGTCAATCAGCAGTTGAAAACATTATGTAAAAACGGAAGACTTATGAAATATGAGACAGGCGTCTACTATATTCCGAAGGAGTCGTTGCTCAACGTGCCGGTTGGCCTGAATGCGGATATCGTAGCGAAGTATCGCTTTATTTCCAGAAATGGCCGCGTAGATGGTTTCTATGCGGGGAATACATTTGCCAATCAGTTGGGAATATCCACGCAGGTGCCGCGAGTCATTGAGATTGTAAGCAATAATACAAACTCTGCTCCCCGTGAGATAGAGATTGGCAAAAGAAAGTTTTATGTAAAGAAGCCGGTTGAGAAGGTCACTGCCGAGAACGTATATGTACTTCAGATGCTGGATCTTTTGAAAAACCTGGACGCATATCTGGATTATTCCTATGAGATTGCGAAGGAGAAATTTACGGAATATATTCATCTGCATGAGATTAAGCGTCTGGATGTAGACAAGTACATTCGCAAATTTCCCACGATGATTTTCAAAAATTACTATGAACTGGAGTTAGACCATGTATTTGCATAAAGAGAACAGGGAGCTTTTTCGCGATGTTGTACTTCTTACCTCAGAGCGTATGAATGTAGCGGCAGATATCGTGGAGAAGGATTATTATGTGACGATGATCCTGAAAATTCTTTCTGGAGCGGAATACAAAGCTGTATTTAAGGGCGGCACGTCGTTGTCGAAGGCATATGGGATCATAGACCGCTTTTCTGAAGATATTGATATCACGTTTACGGAGCATCTGGGCGTAAAGCGCAGGAGACGGTTGAAATATGAAATATTATGGCCAATCGCGCGGGAACTGGGACTGGATATAAAAAATTGGGACAGCATTGAGAGCAATAAAAACTACAATCACTATGATTATTATTATGAGCCGATCACCGACTTTTCTCAGGGCGGGTTACAGCCGTATGTGAAGCTTGAGACGGCTCTGATGTCCTATGCATTTCCGACAGCAAAGAGGGAGATTGGGAATTACATTTATCAGGCGCTTTTTGAGGAAGAGTCGGAGTTGATGGCGCAGTATGGACTTGAGCCGTTCCCAATGAGTGTGCAGTCGATGGAGCGAACCTTGATTGACAAGATATTTGCACTGTGCGATTATTATATTCAAGGGAAGCCGGAACGAAATTCCAGACATCTGTATGATATATATAAGCTGGCGAATTACACAGAGAAAAACGATGCCTTCAGAAAACTGGTATGCGAGGTGCGCGAGCACAGAGCAACGATGAGTGAAACGCTTGCACCGTCGGCGAGGGCGGATGTAGATGTGAAGAGGTTGATTCATAAATTGTGCGAGGAAGACTTTTATGGGCAGGATTATTCAGATATCACGTCAAAATTAATTTCAGATCGATTGGATTATGAGGTTGTCAGGGATTTTTATCTCAGATTCACGGATGATTTGTTTTAGGATGGTTTCTATAAAATAATTGACTTTTTTCTGTTTCCTGTGTATACTTTGGGTAAATCGAAATATACTAAAACATGATTTGCTAAAACATGATTTAGTAAATCCGACAGATTTCTATTTGAGGAGACGGACGAAATGTTTATAGGGAGAGATGCGGAGCTCCGGTTCCTGGAGGACAAATATCATACGGACAAGGGACAGCTGATCGTTCTGTATGGACGACGGCGTGTCGGGAAGACGGAGACGCTGCGGCAGTTTTGCAAGGGGAAACCGCATGTGTTCTTTGCGTGTCAGGAGTGTACGGACGAACGACAGCTTGCAGGTTTTTCGGAGAAGCTGTTGCGCGAAGGCCTTCCGGCGGGGCAGTATATCAGCCGCTTTGACGACTGGGAGAAGGCGTTCCGCGCTGTGCCGGAGCTGCCGTACGGTGACAGGAAACGTCTGCTCGTGATCGACGAGTTCCCCTACATGTGCAGGGGCAATTCCTCGATTCCGTCCGTTCTCCAGAATCTGTGGGATGAGATCCTGAAGGATTCCAATGTGATGATCGTCCTGTGCGGGAGCGCGATGAGCTTCATAGAGAAGGAGCTGCTGTCCGAGAAAAATCCCTTATACGGTCGCGCGACCGGTATTTACAAAATGACGGAGATGGGTTTTTATGATGTCGTGAAATTTTTCCCTGATTATTCTGCCCGGGATCAGGTGCTCTTATACGCGGTGCTCGGCGGCATTCCGCATTATCTGCTCCAGTTCGACCCGAAACTGCCGCTCACGGAAAACATCAAAAAGAACATCCTGACAAAGGGCTGCGTTTTGTACAGCGAGGTAGAATTTCTGCTGCGGCAGGAGCTGCGCGAGACGGCGCTGTACAATACGCTGATCGGTGCGATCGCGCTCGGGAGTACGCGGCTTAGCGAGATCAGCCAGAAATCGCTCATCGGGGATACAGCCAGGACCAGCGTATATCTGCGAAATCTGGTGGAACTGGGAATCGTGCGCCGGGAGTTCTCCGTGGACGCCGGAATCAAAGAGCAGGCGAACGCGAACCGTGGGATTTACCGGCTGACGGACAATTATTTCCGCTTCTGGTATGCGTTTGCGTTTGCGAATTATTCCGATCTGGAGGCTGGGGATGTGGACGGTGTATATCGGTACGCGATTGAACCCATACTCCATGAGTATGCGGCGAGCGCCTTCGAGGATGTATGCCGGCAGTACGTGCAGGAGCTGCAGAAGGCGAACGCGCTGCCGTTCCGCTATGCGAGAATGGGGCGCTGGTTCGGGAAGACGACGGTGCGGGACGACGCGCTCCGCATGGCCGAGACAGAGGTTGACCTGCTGGCCGTTTCCCGGGACGGGAAGCAATATCTGATCGGAGAGTGCAAGTTCAAGGGCAGGCCGTTCACTTACTCCGACTATCTGGACACGGCGGCGAAGTTTGCCGCGCAGAAAGAGTATACGGATTTTTGCTATTTTTTGTTTTCGGAGTCCGGCTTTGACGAAAAGCTGCGCGAGATTGCGGCGGCGGACGAAAGAATACGCCTCTGCGGTCTGGAGGAGATCGTGCGGGGGATCATGCCGCAGGATACCAATCCTGTTCTGATTTAGTGTTTGTACTGTGCGATTATTATAGGAAACGACAAAACGACTTTCGTTTTGCTCGTTTTCTGCGCCGAATTTGTGCTGCGTAAGCAGCATATTTCCGATGCAAATTCGTGCGCATCCCCCGGAGGGGCTGTAGCAAACGGAAAATATATTTGACGTTTGCTATAGTTTCAGGAGAATCGGAAAGGAGGACGACATGGAGCAGCAGGACAAAAAGAATCCGCAGAAGCGCACAGTCTATCTGGCGCTTGCGGGACTGGCGCTTGTCGTCCTCGTGACGATCCTCGGCTGGCGCGCCTACATTCGGACGATCCAGAGGGATGAGTGGGAGGAGCTGGGCATCCAGAGGGAGTACAAGAGCCATTACGTGATCATCCCGGACGATTATACCTCTCCGCTGTGGCAGGACATCTACCGCAGCGCGAAGACGGCGGCGGAGGCATCCGACGCCTACGTGGAGCTGCTGGGCGACTGGGAGGCCGGGGACTATACGCCCCTGTCCTACGTGGATATCGCGATCGCTGCGAAGGCGGACGGGATCATCGTCCGACCGGACGGCACCGCGAATATGCGGGACGCGATCGCCCGGGCGGACGCGGCCGGGATTCCGGTCGTCACGGTGATCGACGACGACACGGCGAGCAGCCGGAAGAGCTTTGTCGGGTTCAACAACTATCAGCTCGGGGCGGCCTACGGTCAGCAGATCTTGGGCTGTGTGGATGGGGACACCCGCAAGATCACGGTGCTTTTTAAGAGCGGGAACAGCGGGAACGAGCTGATCTTCCGGAATCTGAAGGGGGTCATCGAGGATGGCCTTTCGGCGGAGCAGAAGAAGAACGTGGAGATCCAGTCGCTGACGATCCGCGCGCAGAGCACGTTCGACGCGGAGGAGGTCATCCGGGACCTGATCCACGAGGAGGACACGCGTCCGGACATTTTGGTCTGCATGAATGAGACGGACAGTGAGAGCGCATACAACGCGATGGTAGACTACAACCAGGTGGGCGACATTGACATCATCGGCTATTATCAGTCCGAGACGATCCTCGACGCGATCGAGAAGGGCATCGTGCCGATGGCGTTTACGCTGGACACGGAGCAGATGGGGCAGTACTGCGTCGAGGCTCTGGAGGAATACCGCACGATGGGATACACGAGCAACTATATGAGCGTCGATCTCAATGTGATCACGCAGCAGAACGTGGAAGCGTACCGGGACACGGAAGCACGGCAGGGGCGGTGAGGCGATGGAGAAGGGACAAAAGAAAGTGGGATTTGCGGGGCGTCTCTCCATCCGTGCCAAGCTGATCATGACGTTTGCCCTGACGGCGACGTTGATGTTCGTGATGAACGTTCTGCTGTACGGGGAGATCAACCGTTCCATGAACAAGCTGGACGAGGTCTACGCGACAAACGTCAGCCTGAACGAGCTGGCGGAGTGCCTCGAGGACATTCACGGGAATGTTCAGGAGTATTTGAGCACGAAGAGCTCCGACTCGCTCGAGGATTATTATCGGAACGTCCAGACATACCGGGATATGATGGAACAGCTCAACGGGAGCATCGTGGACAGCGAGCGGAAGATGCTTGAGCGGAACATTCGGAATATGTCGGAGACCTATCTGGACCTCGCAGAGGAGACGATACAGGCGAAGCGCGGGCGCAACGTGGAGGCGTACAAGGCGGCGTTTGCGGAGGAGTCGCAGAATTACGAGTACATCCGGACGGCGATCTACTGCCTGAACAGCCTGCAGTTTCGGAACAATTCGGACAACTACCAGATCCTGCGCGATTCTCTGGGCTATATGGAGATCGTCAGCTCGCTCGTCATGGTGGCGGTGGGCGTCATCAACATCATGATCCTGTTTGTGCTGATCCGGACGATCACGGAGCCGCTGCGCATGCTGGCGGGTTCGGCGAACCAGGTGGCGCAGGGGAATTTCGACGTGCAGCTTCCTGAGACGACGAGCCGCGACGAGGTGGGCGTCGTGACGGAGGCGTTCGACAAGATGGTGCGCAGCATCCGGGAGTATATCGTGCGCACCAGAGAGAGCATGGAGAAAGAGCAGAAGATGATGGAGCGGGAGCTGTTGATGGAGACGCACTTAAAGGACGCTCAGCTTCGCTATCTGCAGGCGCAGATCAATCCGCATTTCCTCTTCAACTCCCTGAACGCGGGTGCGCAGCTCGCGATGATGGAGGACGCGGAGCAGACCAGCATTTTTATCGAGAAGATGGCGGACTTTTTCCGCTACAACGTGCGCAAGAGCGAGGAGAGCGCGACGCTCGCCGAGGAGCTCGAGACGGTGGACAACTACGTCTACATCCTGAATGTGCGCTTCGCGGGGGAGATCCACTATGAGAAGGACGTGCCGCCGGGTCTGGAGGATGTGCGGCTCCCAAGCCTGATCCTGCAGCCGGTCGTCGAGAACGCGGTGAACCACGGCATCCGCGAGGTGGACTGGGAGGGGCATATCCGCCTGTCTGTGGAGCGCGGCGAGGATTGCCTGAATGTGAGCGTCCGTGACAACGGGCAGGGCATGACGCAGGAGCAGATCCGAGATGTGCTGGAGCGCCGTCCGAAGGCGGGGGACGGACAGGGAGATTCCACCGGCATCGGTCTGGACAACGTCATCAACCGTCTGGAGCTTTTCTTCGGACAGAGCGGACTTTTGCAGATCAGCAGCGACGGACCGGGCAAGGGCACGGAGGTGCGGATGCGGCTTCCGGTAAAGCAGGGGCAGGGGATTTCCGGGAAAGAGCCGCAGGAGCATTCATTAGAAGATGCATCAGACTGAGGCGACCGGAAATCCCGTTGATAAAGGTTTGCAGAGGGCGTTTGCCCGGAGACGTTTTCCAGTGACGCCGTTCGGTCGCCGTATATGAAAATGGAGGAAACGCAATGTACAGAGTTCTGATCGCGGACGACGAGGGCATCATGCGGGACGCCCTGAAAAATATCATAGAGAGCAATTTCGGCAACGAGTGTGAGCTGGAGTTCGCCAGGACCGGCCGCGCCGTCGTGGAGCTGGCGGAGACGTTCCGCCCGGATATCGTGTTCATGGACATCCAGATGCCGGGCATCAACGGCATCCAGGCGATCCGGGAGATCAGGAAGTTCAGCAGTCAGACGAAGTTCATCATCATCACGGCTTACGACAAGTTCGACTACGCGAAGGAAGCGATCAACCTGAACGTTCTGGATTACCTGACGAAGCCGGTGAAGCGGGCGCTGATCGTCGATGTGCTCGAGCGCGCGATGAAGGAGATCGACGTGGAGCGCAAGAAGCGCAGCGACAGCCTGAAGATTCAGGAGAAACTGGAGACGGTCATCCCGATCGTCGAGAACGGCTTCGTGAACAGCATGATCCTGCAGGAGGGAAGTTCGGGCGATCTGTCGTATTACCGCTCGCTTCTGGACATCCAACAGGAGTACGGCTATGTGATGCTGATCCAGTTCGGGCAGCCGGACGAGGAGGGCGAGGGGCTGCTGACTGCTCCGGTCGGCATGAGCGTGCGCGCGCAGACGTTTTACCCAGAGCTCTGCGCGATCTGCAAGGAATTCTTCCGCTGTATCGTGGGTCCGATCATGACGAACCGCGTCGTGCTGGCGGTTCCCTGCGAGGAGAACACGCAGGAGTACGCGCAGCGCATTCAGATCATCGAACAGGCCAGGAATATGGTCCGGAAGCTGGGAGGACGCTTCGAGGCGAAGTTCCGCGCAGGCATCGGCAAGACCTACCGGATCGAGGAGCTGAAGCTTTCCTACGGCGAGGCGTACCGGGCTCTTTCACAGAGCACGAGCAGCGTGGCGCATGTGGACGATCTCGCCGTGCGCGGCGAGTATGTCGGGGACTATCCGGGCGACACGGAGCGCAGGCTGTTCCAGCAGGTCGCGCGGGCGGACTGGGACGGCGCGAGACAGACGGCGAACCAGTTTTTCGACTGGATGATCCGCAATTATTATGACGATAGGGAGGACATCCAGTTGAAGGTGCTGGAGTTCGTGATCTGGGCGGAGCGCGATGCTTTCATGAACGGGAACATCGAGAAATATGATTTTCACTCCCGGAAGGATTATCTGGCGTCGGTGCTCGCCTGCCCGGACTATACGTCGCTGCGCGAGTGGTTTTTGCAGAAGCTGGAGGCCGTGTGCAGGCAGGGCGCCGCGCGCAGGGAGGAGCAGTCCGAGAGCGTGATCTCGCGCGCCAAGACTTACATCGACGAGAATTTCTCCAAGGAGCTCTCGCTCGACGAGGTCTCGCGGGTCGTCAACATCAGTCCGTACTATTTCAGCAAGCTCTTTAAGGAGGAGTCCGGCGAGAATTTCATCGAATACCTGACGCGGGTGCGGATCGCGCACGCGAAGGAGCTGCTGAAGCGGCCGGAGCTCAGCATCAAGGAGATCTGCCTGATGTCTGGCTACAGCGATCCGAACTACTTCAGCCGGATCTTCAAGAAGCAGGAAGACGTCACTCCGAGCGAGTATCGGGAGCGGCTGTGAAAGTGTTGTAAAGCGGAGAGGAGAACTATATTTTTTACTTCAAAGAGTGTGTTGGTATTTGTTGTATGCAGGTGCATAGAAAATCAATGATGTATTCTGAAATGGACGATGCGGATATCAAAGAGAAGAGCGGTAATTGCACAAAGATTGATATGATTTGGGAGAAAGTATGAAAAGATCGAAGCAGCAAACAGACAGAAAATTTGCAGTGAGCGGACGTTGCAGAAATTATTTTTATATATTGCTGTCGGCAGTGCTGACCGCAGTCCTTTTCTTATTGACCGGCTGCTCCGCGGCGCGCCAGGAGCCGGAGGCGCAGCGGACCGAGGAGGAATCGGCGAGGCTTCAGATCGGCATGAGCTTCGACTCGTTCGTTATCGAGCGCTGGCTGCGGGATCGGGATCTCTTCGTCATGACGGCGCAGGAGCTGGGCGCGGACGTAAACGTGCAGGTGGCGAACGGAGATGTGCAGGAGCAGATCTCACAGATCCGCTATTTCATCAAAAAGGGCGTGGATGTGATCGCCGTGATCGCGGTTGACGGGGAAGAGCTCACGGATGTGATCGCGGAGGCGAAGCGCGCGGGCATCCGGGTGGTCTGCTACGACCGGCTCATCTCGAAGGCGGATACGGACCTCTATATCTCTTTTGACAATGAGATGGTCGGGACGCTGATGGCGGAGGCGATGACGGAGGCGCTGCCGGAGGGCGGAAACATCTTCGCGATCTACGGTTCCCCGGCGGACAACAATGTTCCGATGGTGCAGAAGGGCTTCCTTGACGGCATCGAGGACAGCGGGCTGAATGTCGTCTACTCGGCGTACTGCGACAACTGGCTGGCGGAGCTTGCCTTCGACGCGGTGGAGGAGGGGCTTGCCACGACGCCGCGCAATCTGGTCGGCGTCATGTGCGGCAACGACGACCTCGCGAGCCAGGCGTTCCGCGCGCTCGCGGAGAACCGTCTCGCAGGGAAGGTCGTGCTGGTCGGGCAGGACGCGGAGCTCTCGGCCTGCCAGCGCATCGTCGAGGGGACGCAGTACATGACAGTCTACAAGTCGGTGGAGACGCTCGCGATGCGGGCGGCCGAGTTCGCCTGCGCGATCGGTTACGGGAAGATGCTGGAGGAAGAGCGGATCTCGGAGGACGAGCTTCCGAAGGAGATCGCCGGTTTCCGCGAGGAACTGAAAGGTCTCGGCACGATCGACGACGGCGAGTACGACGTGCCGTATTACAGCATCGACCCCGTGGCGGTCACGAAAGAGAATATGGATGACACGATCATCGAGAGCGGTTTCCACACGGAGGAAGAAGTGTACCTGAACGTGAACCGCGCAGAATCAGAATAGCATTATCTTGTCGCAAAAATCTCCTGCTTTGATGCAGGAGATTTTTTTCGTGGTTAAAAATTTACAGAAAATTGCAAACATGTCCAGATTCTATTGTGCTAAAATACAACTATCTTTTATAAGATCATTCTAAAAAAGGAGGAGATGTAACATGTACAAGAAAGTTTTATTAGCAGTTGCCGCGGCTACCATGATGATGGGCCTTACGGTAAGCGCTGAGGGCGAGACCATCGGCGTGTCCATGCCGACGAAGGATCTTCAGAGATGGGTACAGGACGGCGAGAACATGCAGGCGCAGCTTGAGGAGAAAGGCTACACCGTAGACCTTCAGTATGCTGCGAATGATGTTCAGACGCAGGTTTCCCAGATCGAGAACATGATCGCGAACGGCGACCAGCTTCTGGTTATCTCCGCGATCGAGGGCGACTCTCTCGGAACCGTTCTCGCGACGGCGAAAGAGGCTGAGATTCCGGTTATCGCTTATGACCGTCTGATCATGAACACGGATGCGGTTTCCTACTACGCAACGTTCGACAACTACCTTGTCGGCAAGACGCAGGGCGAGTACATCGTAGAAGCTCTGGATCTTGAGAACCAGGATGGCCCGTTCAACCTTGAGATGGTGACCGGCGACCCGGGCGACAATAATGTAAACTTCTTCTTCGGCGGTGCTATGGACGTTCTTCAGCCGTACATCGACGAGGGCAAGCTGGTAGTTCCGTCCGGACAGATGACGAAGGACGAGGTTGCTACGGCTGGTTGGGATACCGCTACTGCACAGTCCAGATTTGAGAACATCCTGTCCTCTTTCTATGCAGACGGCACGAACCTTGACGCTGTGCTCGCTTCCAACGACTCCACGGCTCTCGGCGTTGTGAACGCTCTGGCTGCGAACTACACGGGCGAGTACCCGGTGATCACCGGTCAGGACTGCGACATCGCGAACGTTCCGCACATCGTTGACGGCACGCAGGCTATGTCCGTATTCAAGGATACCCGTACTCTGGCGGCACAGGTTGTTGAGATGGTTGACGCGATCCTTGCTGGCGAAGAGGTACCGGTAAACGATACCGAGACCTACGACAACGGCACGGGCATCATCCCGTCCTTCCTCTGCGAGCCGGTAGCTGTTACGGTTGACAACTACGAAGAGATCCTGATCGACTCCGGTTACTACACCGCAGATCAGATCGAGGGCTAATACCTGATCATTCAGCAACAAATTTTACAGGCGGGCTGCTTCGCCCGCCTGTTCTACTGAAACGAAAGAGCTCCGGCGCGTCGGCGCCGGTACCGTAATTTGTGCAGTATAAGTGAAGTTAGTTTGGAGGGAGCAATTTTGGCAAAGATACTACTTGAAATGAAAAATATCACCAAAACATTCCCTGGCGTGAAAGCACTTGACAACGTGAATCTTCAGGTGGAGGAGGGTGAGATCCACGCTCTTGTCGGAGAGAACGGGGCCGGCAAGTCGACCCTGATGAACGTGCTCTCCGGCATCTATCCGTACGGCTCCTACACGGGAGACATCATCTACAACGGAGAGGTCTGCAAATTCCACCACATCAAAGAAAGCGAAGAAAAAGGGATTGTTATTATCCACCAGGAGCTGGCGCTGATTCCCTACATGACGATCGGCGAGAACATGTTCCTGGGCAATGAGCGAGGAAAAAAAGCCGCCATCAACTGGGATGAGACCTATGGGCTGGCGGCTCAATATATGCAGCAGGTGGGCCTGACGGAATCCCCGCGGACGCTGATCAAGGACATCGGCGTCGGCAAGCAGCAGCTTGTGGAGATCGCCAAGGCGCTCGCGAAGAACGCGAAGCTTCTGATCCTCGACGAGCCGACGTCGTCTCTGAACGAGTCCGACTCCCAGGCGCTTCTGGACCTGCTCTTGAAATTCAAACAGGAGGGGATGACCTGCATCATCATCTCCCACAAGCTGAACGAGGTCTCCTACGTGGCAGACAAGATCACGGTCATCCGCGATGGCGCGACGATCGAGACGCTCACCAAGGGTGTGGACGATCTCTCCGAGGACCGCATCATCCGGGGCATGGTCGGACGTGAGATCGCGGACCGTTTCCCGAAGCGTCCGGGCGTGAAGATCGGCGAGATCAACATGGAGGTCGAGAACTGGACCGTCCATCATCCGCTCTACAGCGAGAGAAAAGTCGTGGACAATGTATCTTTCAATGTACATAGGGGCGAGGTGGTCGGCATCTCCGGGCTGATGGGCGCTGGCCGTACGGAGCTGGCGAAGAGTATCTTCGGCAAGAGCTACGGCACGAACATCAGCGGTAAGCTGAAGCTGAACGGGGAAGAGGTACAGCTCAAGAACGCGCGCGACGCGGTTCGCCACAAGCTTGCGTACGTGACCGAGGACCGCAAGGGCGACGGTCTGATCCTGAGCAATCCGATCAAGATCAACACGACGCTTGCGAATCTGGAAGAGGTCTGCAACGGCGTCGTCATCGACAAGGACAAAGAGTATGCGGTCGCGGTCGAGTACAAGGAGAAGCTCAAGACGAAATGCCCGACGGTCGAGCAGAATGTCGGCAACTTAAGCGGCGGCAACCAGCAGAAGGTGCTGTTGGCGAAGTGGATGTTCGCGGATCCCGATATCCTGATCCTCGATGAGCCGACACGAGGCATCGACGTGGGCGCGAAGTATGAGATCTACTGTATTATCAACGATCTCGTGGCGGCGGGGAAATCGGTCGTCATGATCTCCTCAGAGCTGCCGGAGATCCTGGGCATGTCAGACCGGATCTACGTCATGAACGAAGGCAAGATCGCCGGAGAGCTGACGAAGGAAGAAGCTACGCAGGAGAAGATCATGGCGTGCATTCTGAAATCAAGTAAAGGAGAGTAAGCGATGGATAGCGTAAAAGTAAAAGCATTTATACAAAAATATACGATGGTTCTGGTTCTGGTGCTTGTCATGCTGTTCTTCACATGGGGCACGCAGGGGAAGATCCTCTTCCCGCAGAACATCACGAACCTGATCTCACAGAACGCCTATGTGTTCGTTCTGGCGACCGGTATGCTGCTGTGCATCCTGACCGGCGGTAACATCGATCTTTCGGTCGGTTCGGTCGTCTGTTTCGTCGGCGCGGTCGGCGGCGTATTGATGGAGAAAATGGGACTTCCGGTTGCGGCGGCGGTCGTTCTGATGCTGCTGCTCGGCGCGGTGATCGGCGCCTGGCAGGCGTTCTGGATCGCATTCCTGCGCATCCCTCCGTTCATCACGACCCTGTCGGGCATGCTGGTATTCCGCGGACTGTCGAACATCGTGCTGGGCGGCCAGACGCTTCCGATCAAGTCCGAGACCTTCACGGTGCTCTTCGGCGGCGGCGCGAACTGCTACGTTCCGGATTTTCTGGGCGGCGGCGAGGGCATGAACCGCGTGGCGGTGGCAGTCGGCGTGATCGCCTGCGTGATCTATCTCCTTGTGACGGTCCGCGGTCATCTGAACCGCAAGAAGAAAGGCTACGAGGTCGGAAATGTCGCGGCGATGTACATCAAGGCGCTCATCATCTGCGCGGCCATCATGTTCATTTCCATAAAGCTGGCGCAGTACAAGGGCATCCCGACCGCTCTGGTATGGGTCATGATCGTCGTGCTGGTCTACGGTTACATCACGAGCAAGACCACGGTCGGCCGTTACTTCTACGCGGTGGGCGGCAACGAGAAGGCGACCAAGCTCTCCGGTATCAACACGGACATGGTCTACTTCATCGCCTACACGAACATGGGCTTCCTGGCGGCTCTCGCCGGTATGCTGACGATCGCCCGTATGACGAGCGCGCAGCCGACCTACGGCCAGAACTATGAGATGGACGCGATCGGTTCCTGCTTCATCGGCGGCGCTTCCGCTTACGGCGGAATCGGTACGGTGCCGGGCGTTATCATCGGCGCTCTGCTGATGGGTATCATCAACCAGGGCATGTCCATCATGGGCACGGACCAGAACATGCAGAAGGTGGTCAAGGGCCTTGTGCTTCTGGCAGCGGTCATCTTCGACGTGGTCAGCAAGAAGAAATCGAATTAATTGAATTGAATCTACGGGTACAGAAAGGGGCTTCCGGTATCGGAGGCCTCTTTTTTGACGGTCCATATGCAGAATGAATAAGTGACGACCGTTTTCGGGGAGAAATTTGTAAAAAATATGGAAAACGGTTTTTACCGGATAAAATCTGCTTGATTTTTGCGGGCGGATAGAGTATCTTAATAACAGGTGACGAGGGCGTTCCACATAGAGTTGTGTTGGAATGCCCTTTTTACCGTATAAAAGCCTGTCTCCATACAGGAGCGGACGGCGGGTTTTTATACGAGTATGTAAAGGAAAAGAGGAGATAGGTATGAGTGAGTATTTCAACGTGTCCCATGTCTTCGGCGAGGATGTCTTCAGTGACAAGGTGATGCAGGAGCGTCTGCCGAAGAAAGCGTACAAGGCTCTGAGAAAGACGATCGAGGACGGCACGGAGCTGGATCTGGCTACGGCTGACGTGATCGCCGCCGCGATGAAGGACTGGGCGATCGAGAAAGGCGCGACGCACTACACGCACTGGTTCCAGCCGCTGACCGGCGTGACGGCCGAGAAGCATGATTCATTTATCACGGCGCCGAACCCGGACGGGACGGTGCTGATGGAGTTCTCCGGCAAGGAGCTCATCAAGGGCGAGCCGGACGCTTCCTCGTTCCCGTCGGGTGGACTGAGAGCGACCTTCGAGGCGAGAGGCTACACGGCCTGGGACTGCACGTCCCCGGCGTTCGTGCGGCATGACGCCGCGGGCGCGATCCTGTGTATCCCGACTGCGTTCTGTTCGTACACCGGCGAGGCGCTGGATCAGAAGACTCCGCTGCTGCGCTCGATGGAGGCGATCAATACTCAGGCGCTCAGACTTTTGAGATTGTTCGGAAATACGACCTCGAAGCGCGTGACCCCGTCCGTGGGACCGGAGCAGGAGTATTTCCTGGTAGATGAGAAGAAATTCCTTCAGAGAAAAGACCTGATCTTCACGGGCCGTACCCTGTTTGGCGCGATGCCGCCGAAGGGCCAGGAGCTGGACGATCACTATTTCGGCACGATCCGCCAGAGGATTGCGGGTTTCATGAAGGACGTCAACCTTGAGCTGTGGAAGCTCGGCGTCACCGCCAAGACGCAGCACAACGAGGTGGCTCCGGCGCAGCACGAGCTGGCTCCGATCTACGCGGAGGCGAACGTCGCTGTCGACCACAACCAGATCGTCATGCAGACGCTGAAGCGCGTCGCCTGCCAGCACGGCATGAAGTGCCTGCTTCACGAGAAGCCGTTCGCGGGCGTCAACGGTTCCGGTAAACACAACAACTGGTCGATCACGACCGACGACGGGATCAATCTTCTGGATCCCGGCAAGACGCCGCACGAGAACATGCAGTTCCTGCTGGTGCTCGTGTGTATCCTGAAGGCGGTAGACACACATGCGGATCTGCTCAGAGAGTCCGCGGCTGATCCGGGCAACGATCACAGGCTGGGTGCGAACGAGGCGCCGCCGGCGATCGTCTCGATCTTCCTCGGCGAGCAGCTTGAGGATGTGCTCTCCCAGCTCATCAACACCGGTATCGCGACATACTCCATCAAGGGCGGCACGCTCGAGACAGGCGTGAAGACGCTCCCGAGTCTTGCGAAGGACGCGACCGACCGCAACAGGACGTCGCCGTTCGCGTTCACCGGCAACAAGTTTGAGTTCCGTATGGTCGGCTCCCGAGACTCGATCGCTTCCCCGAATATCGTGCTGAACACGATCGTGGCCGAGGCGTTCTGCGAGGCCTGCGACGTGCTTGAGAAGGCGGACAATTTCGAGAGCGCGCTGCACGATATCATCAAGAGCTACGCGCGTGACCATCAGAGGATCGTCTTCAACGGCAACGGCTATTCCGACGAGTGGGTGGCGGAGGCCGAGAGAAGAGGTCTTCCGAACATCAAGTCCATGGTTGACGCGATCCCGACGCTTGTGACGGACAAGGCGATCGCGCTGTTTGAGAAGTTCGGTGTGTTCACGAAGGCGGAGCTCGAGTCCCGCGTGGAGATCAAGTACGAGAACTACGCGAAGATCATCAACATCGAGGCGCGCTCGATGATCGACATCGCGAGCAAGCAGATCATCCCGGCGGTCATCAAGTATACGAAGAGTCTGGCGGACACTGTGAACGCCGTGACGTCGGCAGGCGCGGAGGCATCCGTGCAGGTGGAGCTGCTGAACGAGACGAGTGCCCTGCTCTCCGACACGAAGGTGGCGCTCGCGAAGCTGACCGACGTGGTGGCTCAGGCTGCGGAGATGGAGGAGGGCCGAGACAGGGCAGTGTTCTTCCACGACGTCGTCATGGCCGCGATGGCCGAGCTGCGTGCTCCGGTCGACAAGCTCGAGATGATCGTCGACAAGGAAATGTGGCCGATGCCGTCCTACGGCGATCTGCTCTTTGAGGTATAAACAAAGCCGGGCGCTGTCTGCGCGGGCAGGAATAAACAGAACAGAAAAAGACGGGATCCGGAGTCTGCGGCGGATGCAGGCTCCGGGTTTTTATCGAAAAATGTAAAAGTATGCTTGCCATTCCGGGAATTCTTGTATAAAATAACTAAAAAGAACTTTTGATCGCGGAAAAAAGTTTTTCTGAAAAGGAGGGACCAGAATGAGAAAATATGGAAAAGGCCGGTTGGGGATCGCAGCTGTTTCATTTTTGCTGTTTCTGTTTCCGGCTTTGCCGGCGTCGGCGCAGCAGGGGTGGACGCCCCAGTACGACGCCGCGGAGGAGACGGACGGATATGTCCTGACGCAGTCGAAGACCGGCGAGTATGGCATTCTCGAAAAGGACGTTCCCTTCAGCACGAAGAGCGGCTTTGAACTGTCGTTTGACTATCGGATGGATCAGCTGAAGGAGGAGCCGTGCGAGGGCATCACGGTCTGGTTTGACGCAGAGCCGCGCCGCGGCATTCTCTTCGACGCGAATGCGGACAACTGGTATGAGATCAGGCTTTCCGCGGTCCGGGAGGATCAGGCCAGACAAGTAGCGCTGAGCGCGACAGGTTCCGGGATATCCGCCGGCACATACGGCGAATGGCAGAGCGTGACGATCCGCTATGCGGGCGGTGTCGTCGAGCTGTGGGAGAACGGCGGAATGATCCTGCGCTGTACAGATTTTCGGCTTCCGGACATGTGTTCTCTGAAGTTTCAGGCGAAGACCTCCTACTGGGGCAGGCAGCGGCACATGGTGCGCAATATCCAGCTGAAGGGCGCGGAGGACGCCTGTCTGCTGCATCTCGACGCGCGGGGCGGCGACTGTGACACGGATACCGCATACGCGCTGCGTAGCGGTGAGTGCAGTCTGCCGGAGGCGACGAGGACGGGGTATACGTTTGCAGGCTGGTACGCGGAGCCGTCCTGCGTTACCAGAGTCGACACGGGGAGGTACTCCTTTTATCAGGGACAGACCGTGTATGCCGGCTGGAAACCGGTGAGCTGTGTGATAAAGTTCGACCCCGAGGGCGGCAGCGTCGGTGCGAGCAGCAAGACCGTGTACTATGGAGAGTCCTACGGCAGCCTTCCGGTCCCGAAGAAAGAGGGGTACGATTTCTGCGGCTGGTATACGGACAAGGCGAACGGCGGGGTCACTTCGGCGACGAAGGTATCGACGGTTGTGTGGCATACCCTGCACGCGAGCTGGAAGCGGCACGAGTACCGCGTGAAATTTAACGCGGGAAAGGGTTCGGTATCCGAGAAGACGAGAATGGTCGAATACGAATATACGCTCGGAAAGCTTCCGACGCCGAAGCGGAAGAAGTATACGTTCCTCGGCTGGTACACCAAGAAAAAGGGCGGAAAAAAGATCACGTCCGACAAGATCATCAAGCAGGATTACACTTTCTACGCGCATTGGGCCAAAAGCAATAAGAAGATAAAGATCAAACTGAAGGCGAACGGGGGCTCCTGCTCGAAGTCCTCGATCACGGTGACATACGGCGGGAAGCTGAAAGGGCTGCCGAAGCCGACCCGCAAGGGCTATGTTTTTACCGGCTGGTCCACCTCGAAGAAGACCAGCAAAGGCCTGTGGGCGACAAAATCGACGAAGGTCACAGGGATTCTGCCGTATAAGACGCTGTACGCGCACTGGAGGAAGAGATCCTCGGGCAGCTCGTCGGGAGGCTCGTCTTCGGGCAGTTCCTCGGGCGGTAGCCGTTACGCGCCGGACTGCGTCTTCTGCCATGGCAGCGGCAGATGCAGCACCTGTGGCGGAGACGGGTACAGGTGGAGCTACGCGATGGGTTCGGAGCGGTTGAATTGCTACAAGTGCAACGGCAGCGGCAGATGCAGCGTGTGCGGCGGAAGCGGAAAGCGGTATTAGTGCATTTTTCACAATTATGATTGATTTTTTCAGGCTTGTATATTAAAATAAACACAAATCGCAAAAAGGTATTGGGAATATGTGTTTTGGCTTTCCGGGTTATACTCCGGGACTGTGATGTGATCGAGAAGGTAAAAGGAGGGTGCACAGGTGATATCGAATCAGGTTTTACAGGCGACATTGGACGGATTGAAAGTGATCAGCAGGGTGGATCTATGTGTGCTTGACACGGAGGGGATCATACTGGCGACGACGTTTCCGGAGGCGGAGAGTTTTCGCAGTTCGGCTCTGAGTTTTGCGGATTCTCCCGCGGACAGTCAGGTAGTTTCCGGTTGTCAGTTCTTCAAGGTGTTTGACGAGCATCAGCTCGAGTATGTCGTGCTTGCGAAT
Source organism: uncultured Lachnospiraceae bacterium (assembly GCA_947591155.1). Taxonomy (GTDB): domain Bacteria; phylum Bacillota; class Clostridia; order Lachnospirales; family Lachnospiraceae; genus Choladousia. The sequence continues at coordinate 63,274 of CANQDA010000012.1, read as the reverse complement.
GGCAGCAGCGACGACGTCCACATGGTAGGGCGCATGGCCGCCTTCCAGATCCAGAATCTCCTCGTGGCGTACAAGGAGCGGTTCGACAAGGACAACTTTATCAAGAACCTCCTTCTGGACAATCTGCTTCTGGTCGACATCTACAACCGCGCGAAGAAGCTCCATATCGACGCGGAGGCGCGCAGGGTCGTGTTTATTCTGGAGATCGAGAATGAGAAGGAGAACAGTTCGCTTGAGAATGTGCGCGCGCTGTTCGGATCGCGCTCCGGCGATTTCATCACGGCGGTCGACGAGAAGAGTATCATTGTCGTGAAGGAGCTTGCCGCGCAGGAGGGTTACGCCGAGATGGAGAAGACGGCCGAGTTGATCCTGGATTCGCTCGGCGAAGAGAAGAAAAAAGACGCGCTGATCGCCTACGGCACGATCGTCGGGGAGATCAAGGAGGTGTCGCGCTCGTACAAGGAGGCGCGTATGGCGCTCAACGTCGGGAAGATCTTCTTCGCGGAGCGCTCGGTGATCGCGTACAGCTCGCTCGGCATCGGACGTCTGATCTATCAGCTTCCGATCCCGCTGTGCAAGATGTTCATCCGCGAGGTGTTCGAGGGCAAATCGCCGGACGACTTCGACGAGGAGACGCTGACGACGATCAACAAGTTTTTCGAGAACAGCCTGAATGTGTCCGAGACGTCGCGCCAGCTCTACATTCACAGGAATACGCTGGTCTATCGTCTGGATAAGCTTCAGAAGTCGACCGGGCTCGATCTTCGTGTATTTGAGGACGCGATCACGTTTAAAATCTCGTTGATGGTCGTAAAATATATGAAGTATATGGAGAATACGGAGTACTAGGGAGACTTCTGGATGGATTATTTTTCGGATAATGAAGAGGAAGAGAAAACGTCTCCGGATGCGGAATCGGAAACGAGGGAAGGATACGTCGGCAGGGGATTCGGAATGGGATTTCTTGCCGGCGTTCTTGCGGCAATGGTCTGTGTCTGTGTTTTCCTGTTGGGGTGGCGGTCGGCGCAGCATGCCAGGCTAACGCGGCAGGACGAGGCTGAGAGCGGGGAGACGGAAAATATCGGCGCGCAGGTGCTGACGGATTACCGCACGCTTTCCAAGCTGGATGAGATCCAGAGCCTGATCGAGCAGAATTATCTGCGGGATGTGGACAGCGACACGCTGGCGGAGTATCTCTTTCTGGGTATCGCCTACGGACTGGAGGACGATTACGCGAATTATTACTCCCCGCCGGAGCTGGAGACGGTGATGGACAATACGCGGGGCGTATATTTCGGGATCGGGATCACGATCGAGGAGGATGCGCAGACGCATGAGATCCGGGTCATCGACGTGTACGACGCAAGCCCTGCCGACGAGGCGGGCATGGAGTCCGGGGACGTGATCCTGGGCGTGAACGAGACTTTGACGGAGGGAAAAAGTCTGGACGAGGTGTCGGCCCTGATCAAGGCGCAGGAGGATACGTTCACGCTGAAGGTGCTGCGCGATGGGGCGCGGGAGCTGGAGCTCGAGCTGAAGTGCGATACGGTAGAGCCGACCTATGTCGAGTCCGAGATGTTGGAAGATGAGATCGGGTATATCCGGATCACGGATTTCACGGGCAGCGCGGTCGGGCAGTTTGGCGGCGCGCTAAAGGAGCTTGACGGACAGGGGATGGAGAAGCTGATCGTCGACCTGCGGGACAATCCGGGCGGACTTCTGGATTCGGTGAACGAGATGCTCGACGAGATACTCCCGGAGGGCCTGATTGTCTACACGGAGGATAAGCACGGGGAGCGTGAGGAGTATACTTCCGGCAAAGAGCAGTTGGTGGACTGCGAGATCGCTGTGCTGGTGAACGGCGGCTCGGCGAGCGCGTCGGAGATTTTCGCGGGCGCGGTGCAGGACTATGGACTCGGGCCGATCATCGGGACGCAGACCTACGGCAAGGGACTTGTGCAGGACACGTACACGCTGTCGGATGGTTCCGCGTTCAAGATGACGACGAAGGCATATTTCACGCCGAAGGGACGAAGCATCGACGGAAGCGGGATCACGCCGGATATCGTGGTCGAAGATCAGGAGCCGGCGGCCACGGACGGAGACGGGTCTGTCACGGATTCCGGGACGCAGAGCACGGAGCCAGAGAATGACGACGCGGCTTCCGGAGAAACGGAAGCTTCTGATACAGAAGGGTCTTCGATTGCGGATAGGGGCGATCCGGTGCTCGAAAGGGCGTTGGAGGAGTTGGCGTCGTAACTGTGCTTTGCGGATTATGCGATCGTGTCAGCAGGGCGCAGAGTGATTGGGGCCTTCGGACGGATCAATGTCGAATAGAATCGATACGGACAGGAGCAGATATGGAGAATAAAATCGTTTTCCGCGAAATGCTGAGCGAGATCAAGGCGGCTTCCGATGTGTACGGCGGCAGGATCTCGAAGGAGGAGATCCGGGAGATCCTCTCCGGTATGCCTCTTACGGAGGAACATTTCTCGCTGATCTATGAGTATCTGGCGGGACAGAACATCCGCGTGACGGAGGAGCGGATCGGACAGGAAGGATCCGGGCCCGACGGGGAAGCATACGACAGAGACAATATGCAGGCGAGGCAGGTTGCCGGGAAGACGGGGAAACACGGCACGAAGACAGAACAGGGCATCAGAAAATCTGAATCGGGCGGTACGCAGAAAGCGGCTGACGGAACAGACGATGAGAGCGGAGGCCTCGGCGCGTATCTGCGCAGGCTGCTCGAATTGGCGGAGGAATCCTTCGAGGACGAGCACGCACTGCTCGGCCGCGTGATGCGCGGGGACGAGGAGGCGAAAGCGCGGTTGATCGAGAGCTATCTGCCGCTGATCGGCGAGGCGGCCGGAAACTTCGAGAATGAGGAGGTCCTGCTCGAGGATCTGATCCAGGAGGGCAATCTCGGACTGCTCGAAGCGCTTGATTCGTTGGAGCAGTTTGACAGCCCGGCGGCGTGCAGCGCGCACATCCTCAATTCGATCAACGAAGCGATGGCGCAGGTGATCACGGGCAGTCGCGAGAAACGGGAGGCGGACGGACACATCGTCAGCCGGGTCAACCATCTGAACGAGGCGGTAAAGAATCTGGAGCGCGATCTCGGACACAAGGTCTCCGCGGAGGAGTTGTCCGCGTATCTGGAGATGCCGCTGCAGGAGATTCGGGATATTTTGCGGATGTCCGGCGACCAGATCGAGCTGGAGGGAGAGAGATAAGCGGTATTCGGGCAGGAGAAGGCGCTTGGCGGGGAACTGCAGGATATTTGATACGGAAAACAGAATTCGGAGGGGAAGAATGAAGAAGACAAAGATCATCTGTACGATGGGACCGAACGCGGACGACCGCGAGGTGCTGAAGGGGCTTGTGCAGAATGGAATGGATATCGCTCGTTTCAATTTTTCACACGGGACGCACGAGGAGCAGAAGGAGCGTTTTGATCATCTGAAGAGCGTGCGCGAGGAGCTCAAGAAACCGGTCGCGATCCTGCTTGACACAAAAGGGCCGGAAATTCGCACGGGTCTGCTCGCGAACGACGGCAAGGTAACGCTCACGGAGGGCGCGGAGTTTATCCTGACCTCGGAGTCCGTCGAGGGAGACGAGCGGCGTGTGAGTCAGACTTATCCACAGCTTGCGCAGGACGTGAAGCCGGGCGACCGCATCCTGATCGACGACGGACTGATTGGGCTTGAGGTAAAGGAGATCCGCGGGACAGAGATCGTCTGCACGGTCCTGAACGGCGGCGAGCTCGGACAGCGCAAGGGCATCAATGTCCCGAACGTGAAGGTCAATCTCCCGGCGATCACCGAGAAGGACCGGGAGGATATTATCTTCGGCATTCAGCAGGGCATTGATTTCATCGCGGCGTCCTTTGTCCGTGACGCCGATGCGATCAAAGAGATCAAGAATATCCTGAAGGATTTCAACGCGGAGCACATCGACGTCATCGCTAAAATCGAGAACAGCGAGGGCATCGACAACATCGACCGCATTATCAGCGCGACGGACGGGATCATGGTCGCCAGGGGCGATATGGGTGTGGAGATCCCGGCGTACGAAGTACCGCATGTACAGAAGATGATCGTTCAGAAATGCAACCGCAAATATAAGCCGGTCATCATCGCGACGCAGATGCTGGATTCGATGATCCGCAATCCGCGTCCGACGAGGGCCGAGGTGACGGACGTCGCGAACGCGATCCGCGAGGGCGCCGACGCGATCATGCTTTCGGGCGAGACGGCAATGGGAAAGTACCCGGTGGAAACGCTTCGGATGATGGTACAGATCGCGGAGTCCACGGAGAGCTATCTGGACTATGAGACGATGCCCGACTACCGTTCCCTGCGCGGGGACGCGAACGTGTCGAGTGCGGTCGGCGTGGCGGCGGTGCGCACGGCGACGAACGTACAGGCGAAGTGCATTGTCACACCGACGATGTCGGGGCAGACAGCCCGTCTGATGTCAAATTTCCGCCCGAAGATCCCGGTCTACGCCGTGACGCCGAACGACTGGGCACAGCGTAAGATGCAGATCTACTGGGGCGTGGTCCCGCTCAAGGGCTACACGGAGGACACGACGGAGCACATCATCTCCCACGCGATGTACGTGGTGCGCAGAGAGGGCTATGTGGAGAGCGGCGATCTCGTTGTCTTCACGGCAGGCGATCCGGCCACGAATATTGTCCGGGGTAAGGGCGCGATGACGAATATGATGCATGTGATCCAGGCAAAATAAGAAAAACTTAATAATATTTTGGCAGGAATTTAAACAGCTTCTGTTATACTGGACGGGAGATAGGACATACGGTCAGTACAGGAGCTGTTTTTGTGATAGAAGACGTTTTGTCTGTGTACAGAGCATATTATTCAGTAGTTATGGTGACAAAAGAGGGACCCAGTATTGGAAATGGGAAGGAGAGCGGATATGTACAGAATTTTGGTTTGCGATGATGAGAAGGAGATCGTGGACGCCATCGAGATCTATCTGGTACAGGAGGGCTTTGAGGTGCTCAAGGCCTATGACGGGGAGCAGGCGCTGGAGATCCTGAAGCGCGAGGAAGTGCATCTGCTGATCCTGGATATCATGATGCCGAAGCTGGACGGGATTCATGCGATCATGAAGATCCGCGAGGAGAGCAGCATCCCGATCATCGTCCTCTCGGCGAAGACGCAGGACACGGACAAGATCCTTGGGCTGAATCTCGGCGCGGACGACTATGTGGCGAAGCCGTTCAATCCGCTCGAGCTGATCGCGCGCGTGAAGTCGCAGATCCGGCGTTACACGAGCTTCGGATCGGCGTCCGAGGCCGCGGAGTCCGAGAAGGTCTACAGCACGGGCGGACTCGTGATCAACGACGACCGCAAGGAGGTCACGGTGGACGGCGAGCGCGTGAAGCTGACGAGGATCGAGTACAATATCCTCCTCTTCCTCGTGCAGAATAAGGGCAAGGTGTTCTCGATCGACCAGATCTACGAGCAGATCTGGCAGGAGGATGCGTACGGCGCGGACAATACGGTGACGGTGCATATCCGCCACATCCGGGAGAAGATCGAGATCGACCCGAAGAATCCCAAATACCTGAAGGTGATCTGGGGGATCGGGTACAAGGTGGAGAACATCTGAGCTTTATGTATCACAGTCCTCCGCCGGGTAGTGTTTTACAGCCGTAGACAGGAACCGCAGGGATTTCCGGAGCTTTTCCGGCACAAACCGTTCCGAATCCGGTTTTGGCGGGAAAGCTCCAGGAAGGGTACCGTGCGGTTCCGTCCGAATGATTGGATGGTAGTATATACAGATGAAAGAAACTGTGAGAAATCTCATATATAGCAGAGGAATAAAACTCGCCCTGATCGTTCTCCAGATGATCTTTGCGGGGACGCTGGCCTACTGTGTGCTGAACATCGGTTTCTGGACCGAGGGCAATTACAGTCTGCGGGAGATGTCGAGGAGCTACGAGGAGACGGATCTGTTTTTCCGGCAGGTGGATCAGATCATCACGAACAAGATCCGCGGGCAGCAGAACGACGCCCTGTTCGAGCAGGACGGCAAGACCGATCTGGAGAAGGGAATCGACATCCAGTCCTACGGCGTGGACACGAGTTCCGTACAGGATATGAATACGACCTATCGCATGGGCGATCTGCTGGATTTTGCGGAGAGCGGCGGGCGTGAACGCCTTCACAGGGCGATCGAGGACGCGGTGGAGCATGAGGGCGAGAACGGGCGGGATGCCGGTGAGCGCTTGGATGAGCAGTCCGCGGAGCTGGAGACGATCCTGCCGGTGACAGGCATCTCCCTGTCCGAGTGTTCGAGATGGTATTCGGATTCCGCGAATTTTGTGCTGAACATGTATATCCGTCTGGACGAGGTGTGCGAGGAGCTGTACGCGCGATACGCGGAGTACACGACAGTGCAGGAGGAAGACTGGTCGCAGGACGCTCCGAGCAATCTGCGCTACTGTGTGGAGAACACGGCGACCGGCGATCTGTATACGAATACCGGAGCGAACAGCTACGAGGCCGCGCTGAAAAAGGTGCAGCAGGATAAAGACTTCATCAGTCTGTATGAGGGCGAGCGCAGCTTCAACATCATGACGACCAATCCGGACAGCCTTCTGAACGAGGACGCGTCGGAGTGGTTCATGACGGAGCGCTTCGTCGGCTCGAATGAAAAGGTATATCTCGCAGTGAATCCCGATTATCCGGTGCGCGACAGCCTGCGGACCTACGCGGACGTCTTTTCGCACAGGGAGAATATCATCGCGCTTTCCCTGGCCGGGGCCGTGATAAGCGCGCTGTTTCTGGCCGCGGGCTTTGTCCTGTCTGTGCTGGGGGCCGGAAGAGACCGAAGAGAAGACGGCGCTCGGACGACGAGCTTTGATCGCATCCCGGCAGAATTGGCAGCCGGTATTCTGGTGGTGCTCGTCGTGCTTTGTGTGTTCCTGTTTTTCCGTATTCTGTCGCGGCCGGAGGGACTGGACGCCAGAGAGAGGGTACTTGCCTCGGTGGTGGTGATGTTCGGATATCTGACGGCGCTCACCGGCGCGCTCAGCCTTATGCGTCGGATCAGGGCGAAGACGATCTGGAAGAACAGCGTTGTGTTTCTTCTGGTGCGGACGTGGCAGAAGGTCACCGCAGCGAGGGCGGCGTCCGGGCAGCTTTTGTTTTTCTATGTGATCTTTTTTATCCTGAATTTCGCTTTTCTTCTGTTTGGAAGAGTCGGGATCTTCATGGTGTTTGTGCTTGATATGGCGGTGCTGCTGTATCTGCTGCGCGACATGGCGGGCAAGCAGAGCGTCTACGACGGGATCCACCAGATCTCAAAAGGGGATCTCACGTACAAGATCGACACGGCCGCGCTGCAGGGCGAGACGTACGAGATGGCGAAAGCGGTCAACGAGATGGGAGACGGTCTTCAGAAGGCGGTCGACGCGATCGTGCGCAACGAGCGGCTGAAGGCGGAGTTGATCACGAACGTATCGCATGACATCAAGACGCCGCTCACCTCGATCGTGAACTACGTCGACCTGCTCAAGCGGGAAAACCTGCAGGGGGAGCGGGTGCAGCGATACATTGAGGTGCTCGATCAGAAATCGCAGAGGCTCCGGCAGCTGACGGAGGACCTGGTGGAAGCGAGCAAGATCAGCTCTGGGAACATTGAGCTTCAGATGGTTCGGATGCAGCTGCAGAGTATGCTGCAGCAGGCGTACGGGGAGTTTCAGGAGCGATTCGAGGAGCGCTCTCTGGCGCCGGTGTGGGAGATGGAGAAGGAGCCGGTCTGCATCATGGCGGACGGCAGGCAGCTCTGGAGGATCCTGGAGAATCTGTTCGGCAATATTTACAAGTACGCGGCGGAGGGGACGCGGATCTACATCGAGCTGTATCGTGAGGAGGACAGGGCGATCCTCTCCCTGCAGAATACCTCGCGCGAGAAGTTTGCGGTGGACGACGCGCAGGAGCTGGCCGGGCGTTTCGTCCGCGGGGACAAGAGCAGAAGCACGGAGGGCAGCGGCCTGGGTCTCTCGATCGCGCAGAGTCTGGTGGAGCTGCACGGAGGGACGTTCGAGATCGCGGCGGATTTCGATCTGTTCCGTGTGACGATGGAGTTTCCGTTAGTGGACTAGCTCATTCATGCATGTGTGCGTCCGCCGATATGTGCCGCAGGCGCGCCATTCTAAAATTTTTGTGAATTCGAGGGTGTGGACATTGACTTTTCCTTCGGTTCGCAGTAAATTTGAATCACTGTAACGCATGGGTCGGGGCGCTTGCCGCAAAGATCCCGACGGTATGATTTTCTGTGATTGGGACGGGGCGATTTTTTATGAAGAGACGTTTTATGGAATTTATGGCCGGCCGCTACGGCGCGGATCAGCTTTCCAGATTTATGCTGGCGGTTGTGATTGTCTGCCTGGTGCTGAATCTGTTCACGCGCTGGCGCTTCCCTTATGTGTTTTCGCTCGTGATCCTCGGCGTCTGTTATTACCGGATGTTTTCGAGAAATTACGCGAAGCGCAGCGAGGAAAATCGGCGTTATCTTGAAGCGACGCAGAATATACGCGGCTGGTTTGCGAAGCGGAAGCTCCGCATCGAGCAGAGCAAGGATTTTCATATTTACAAATGCCCGTCCTGCGGACAGAAGATCCGCATCCCGCGCGGCAAGGGCAAGATCTGTATCACCTGTCCGAAGTGCAGGCATGAATTTGAAAAGAAGAGTTGAACACTGCATGAGGGAAACGCATGCGGGAGGTATGTGCGCGAAATACATGCGCGAGTTTGAGAAGAAGAGTTAAGACGGATGTTCGGATATATTTATGTGAACGAGCAGGAGCTCAAACTGAAGGAGTATACGGCATACCGCAGCTTTTACTGCGGTTTATGCCGTAATTTGCATTTAAGGTATGGACGGACTGCCCAGATGATGTTAAACTATGACCTGACGTTCCTTGCGCTGCTGCTGACGGGACTGTACGAGCCGGAGACGAAGCAGGAGGAACGGCGCTGTGTGCCTCACCCGGCGCGCAGACACCCGATGGTGAGCAACGGGGCGATCGACTACGCCTCGGATATGTGCGTCCTGCTCTCGTGGCAGAAGCTGCGGGACGACTGGGAAGACGAGCGAAAACCTCTTCGCCGCGCGGCGGCCGCCAGACTTCACCCGGCGTACCGAAAGCTCGCGGAAGTCTATCCGCGGCAGGCAGCGGCGTTGGAGGAGAACATCCGGGCGCTGGGGGAGGCGGAACGAGGCGACCTGCACGAGATCGACGCGGTGGCCGGGCTGACCGGGCAGTTTCTCGCCGAGATCTTTGTGTGGAAAGAGGACGTCTGGGCGGCAGACCTCCGGACGATGGGTTTTTACCTCGGAAAATTTATTTATCTGATGGATGCCCTCGACGACAGGGAGAAGGACGCGAAGCGGGGGAACTACAATCTCTTCGCGCCGGACGGTGCGATCTGGGGCACCGACCGGGAGAGGGAGATCGAGGCGATCCTGACCGACATGATGGCGAAGGCGGCGCGGGCGTTTGAGCGGCTGCCGGTGATCGAGCACGCGGAGATCCTCCGCAACATTCTGTACTCCGGGGTCTGGTGCAAGTACGCTGCGCTGCGCGCGCAGGCGGAAAAAAAGAGTAAGGAAAGCGCTGCCAAAAACAGTGAGGCGGCAGAGGACGATAAAAGACCATGAGAAATCCGTATACGGTACTGGGTGTGCCGGAGAATGCGTCGGAGGAGGAGATCAAGAAGGCCTACCGGGCGCTCAGCAGAAAATATCACCCGGACGCGAATATCAACAATCCAAACAAGGCGCAGGCCGAGGAGAAGTTTAAGGAGATCCAACAGGCGTACCAGCAGATCATGCAGGAGCGAGAGGGCGGAGGAAGCTACGGCGGCTACGGCCCGGGCAGCTCCAGAGGCTACGGCGGAGCCGGGGATTTCGGCGGTTTCGGAGGGTTCGGCGGCTTTGGAGGATTCGGGGGCTTTGGCGGGAACGCAGGTCAGAACGCGAACTGGTCCGAGGAGGATGTCCGGATGCAGGCGGCCGAGAACTATATTCGGAGTCGGCATTTCGCGGAGGCGCTGCATGTGCTCTCTGAGATCGAGCTGCACAACGCGCGCTGGTTCTACTTAAGCGCGATGGCGAACGCCGGTCAGGGTAACAACGTGCTCGCGAAAGAGCACGCGCAGCGGGCTGTTTCGATGGAGCCGGACAACATGCTGTATCAGCAGTTCCTGTCGCAGCTTGAGAACGGCGGACAGTGGTATCGCACGATGGGCGAGACCTACGGCAGCCCCATGGCCGGATCAGGCGACTGGTGTATGCGGCTGTGCATGATGAACGCGCTCTGCGGCTGCTGCTGCGGGCGGCCGGTGTTGTGTTGTTAATTTCGTGTTTAATGAACTATCATTGCAACGAGCCCTGCATACTCGAAAAGCCTTTGGCTTTTCTCGTTCGCGGGCAGTCGCCCTATAAATACGCTGTCTCACGAAATTGCCTGCAAGCAGGCATTTCGTGTTCCACCGTATTTGCACGGCTCGTTGCTAAACACGAATTCAATAAATAAAAGAAAGGCAGGAAACGAAAATGAGCAATTACGAGATCGAAACGAAGTGCATCCAGTCCGGCTGGCAGCCGAAGACCGGGGAGCCAAGGCAGCTCCCGATCTACCAGAGCACGACCTTCAAGTATGACACGACCGACCAGATGGGCAAGCTGTTCGATCTGGAGGCAGACGGATATTTTTACACGAGACTGCAGAATCCGACGAACGACGCGGTGGCGGCGAAGATCGCGGATCTGGAGGGCGGCGTCGCGGCGATGCTGACGGCGTCCGGACAGGCGGCCACGTTCTATGCGGTGTTCAATATCTGTGAGGCGGGCGACCACGTGATCTGCGGTTCCGCAATTTACGGCGGCACGTTCAATCTCTTGGGCGTCACGCTGAAGAAGCTCGGCATCGAGTGCACCTTTGTCGATGTGGACGCAGATGAGGAGACGCTCGAGAAAGCGTTCCGGCCGAACACGAAGGCGGTGTTCGCGGAGAGCATCTCGAATCCGGCGCTTGTCATTCTGGACATTGAGAAGATGGCAAAGCTGGCGCACGCGCACGGCGTTCCGCTGATCGTGGACAACACCTTCGCGACTCCGGTGAACTGCCGTCCGTTCGAGTGGGGCGCGGACATCGTGACGCACTCGACGACGAAGTACATGGACGGACACGCGCTGCAGGTCGGCGGTGCGATCGTGGACAGCGGCAATTTCGACTGGGAGGCGCACGCGGACAAGTATCCGGGCCTCACGACGCCGGACGAGTCCTATCACGGTATTGTATATACGAAGAAGTTCGGTAAGGCGGCCTACATCACGAAGGCGACGTCGCAGCTGATGCGTGATCTCGGCGCGATCCCGTCCCCGATGAACTGCTTCCTGCTGAACAACGGGCTTGAGACGCTGCCGCTGCGCATGGAGCGCCACTGCTACAATGCGCAGAAGGTCGCGGAATACCTGGACGCGCATGAGAAGGTCGCGAAGGTGAATTTCGCCGGGCTTCCGGGAGACAAATACCATGCGCTCGCGCAGAAATACATGCCGAAGGGTACCTGCGGCGTCATTTCGTTTGAGCTCAAGGGAGGCAGGGAGCCGGCCGTGCGCTTTATGGATTCCTTGAAGCTGGCTTCGATCGTGACGCACGTCGCAGACGCGAAGACCTGCGTCCTGCACCCGGCGAGCCACACGCACCGCCAGATGACGGACCAGCAGCTTGCCGAGGCCGGGATATCCCCAGGCCTGATTCGTCTCTCCGTCGGTATCGAGAATGTGAAGGATATCATTGCTGACTTGGAACAGGCGCTTTCACAAGCTTAAGGAATCGAATATAAGACGGGAATTGCACTGCCTGCCTGAATCATAGAGGGCGGCACAGCGCGCTGTGTCTGGATTTCCGACGTGGTTTTTCCGAAAATATTACAATCGTTTTTCGGAAAAAGCACTCGGAAGGGTACCGGACAAAGCGCGCTGCGCTGTCCTCTGTTCGACTTTGAAAATTCTTTCATATTTTTTCAAAAAAATCAAAAATCTTCCTTGGCGAAATAATTTGCGAAAGAGTTTCCATGCTATACTCAAATCAACAAAAAGGAAAACGATTTCGTAAATATAGATAGAACGAAAACAAGGAGGACAAAACAATGATGAAGAAGATGATCCTGGCAGCAACGATCGCAGCATTCATGGTAAGCGCACCGGCAATGGCAGAAGAAGACTTCATCGTTGAGGAGTCCTACGAAGCAGTAGAAGAGATCGCAGAAGAGACAGCAGCACCGGCAGTTGAGATCGAAGTACTCGGATTCGAGACGATCGCGACGGCGGAGGTTCCGGCAGAGGTAACGGCGGAGGCCGAGCAGCAGATCAGCGAGACCGAGACTGAGACCGAGGCGGCTGAGGCACAGAGCTTCACATACGAGAACGACGAAGTGATCATCACAGCGCAGGCAGCGGCAGAGCTTCCGGAGAACATCGAGATGCAGGTAAGAAAGCTCGAGGAAGGCAGCGAGGAGTACGAAGCGGCGAAGGCAGCGACGGGAGCAGGCGAGGATGCACAGTACAGCTTCTACGATGTGACCTTCACGGTAGACGGAAACGAAGTAGAGCTTGCAGAGAACAGCGTATACGTACAGGTAGAGTTCAAGACGGTGCAGGTCAACAGCGAAGAGGCACAGGGGATCTACCACATCGACGAGACGGGCGCGGACAACGTAACGGCTGAGACCGAAGAAGGCAGCAACATGAGCTCCGTAAACTTCGCAATGTAAGCAAGGGCGGCAGGGACGCAGAAAACCAAAGACAAATACATCAGGACGCCGGAGAAATAAAAGGATCGAATAAAGGATTTCCGACAGATGGCGTTGAGCCGTCTGTTTTGTATTAAAAAAATCTGTTTCGGAGAAAAGAGCCGGAGGAAAAAATTATTTCGGGGGGGGCAAACGCACATGTATTACCTTCTTCTCGGGCTTCAGGGATTGGCGACACTCGTCGTTTTCGCTGAGTTCATTTACATTTTCAGTCATTCCTATTCACGCCATCGGATGATCCTCATGCTGCTGACGCTTGCGGCATGGGTGAACAACGCGGGCTATTTTGTCGAGATTGCTTCCACGACGAAGGAGGCGGCGCTTGTCGGGACCAAGGTCTGTTATCTCGGGAAGTCCTTTATGCCGCTTCTGATACTGATGTTTGTGCTGAATTACTGCAGGATAAATGTTCCCGGTTTCATCTATGCCGTTCTGGCGTTTTTCCATTTCGGAGTCTGGAGTCTGGTGTTGTCCTGCGAACACCAAAAACTGTTTTATACCGGTATTGATTTTGTGAATGAGGGGATCGTTCCGCACCTCGTCCTGGGGCACGGACCGGTCTATTATGCGTTTATCGGGGCCGCCGGGGTGTACTTCTGTATAGGCGCTGTGTGCATGCTCCGGCAGTATCGCATGGAGGTCAGTCCGCACAGGAAACATCAGCTTCTGGGAATGTTTGCGACGCTTCTCGTCGCGGTGGCGGGCCTCGGACTCGTCATGTCCGGCTTTACGGAAGGGTACGACACGACGGCGTTGGCCTACGCAATCGCTTCACTCCTGCTCTTGTGGGGAATGGCGCGTTACGATTTCCTGGATATCGTCGTCGAGGCGAAGGAGTACAGCATGAATCAGCTGAGCGAGGGCCTGGTCATTCTGGACCGGGATTTCCAACTGCTGTATCGGAATAAGTTGGGGACTGAGCTCGTTCCGGAGATATCGAAGGATGTGTTTATGCAGGACTACCTGTTCAAGGACGACAAAGTCTACAAGCCGGTGCGGCAGGAACTGCAGCCGGCGAAGGGCAAGAAGGCCTACCTGTGCCTGTTCAAGGACGTCACAGACAGCTATCATTACGAGGAGCATCTCGAGCATGAGGTGGCGATCCAGACGAGCAAGGTGGAAGAGCGCGGCAGGAAGATGGAGCAGATGTCGATTCAGGTCGTGCGCGCTCTGGCAGACACGATCGACGCCAAGGACAAATACACGAAGGGACATTCCACGCGCGTGGCCCGTTACGCGGTGCGTCTCGCGAAGGAGCTGGGATACTCCGAGGAGGAGCTGAACAATCTGCGCAACGTCGCGCTGCTGCACGACATAGGAAAGGTCAGCGTCCCGGATTCCGTGCTGAACAAGCCGGACAGGCTCACGGACATCGAGTACGAGGTGATTAAATCGCACGCCGCGGTAGGCGGAGATATCCTGAGCAACATCGCCGTGCTTCCGGGACTCAAAGAGGCGGCGCGTTACCACCACGAGCGCTACGACGGCAAAGGATATCCAGAAGGTCTGAAAGGCGAGGAGATCCCGGAGATCGCGCGTATCGTGTGCATTGCCGACGCCTACGACGCGATGAGCTCCAGGAGAGTGTACCGCAACAGCCTTTCCCCGGAGAAGATCCGCGAGGAGCTGGTGAAGGGAAAAGGCACGCAGTTCGACCCGGATTTCATAGAAGTGTTCCTGCGGCTGTTTGACGAAGGAAAGCTTCAGGAGGAGGACAGTGCGATCGAGCGGATCGACGCCGAGAAGGCGCAGAACGTCCTGCGTGAGATCATGAAGAGCGTGAAGGAAGAGAAGGTGAAGGAGCGCGACACGCTGACGGGCCTGATGCTCCGCTACGAGGGCGAGAAGGCGATCGGCGACGCGATGCAGGATATGATCGGCTGCCTTTGCGTGATCGACGTCGACGATCTCAAAATGCTGAATGACAGGAAGGGTTATCTGGCCGGGGATCATGTGCTCAAGGTGACCGGAGACCTTCTGAAGCAGTATGAGGAGAGCAGCATTCTGTGCAGGGCCGGCGGGGATGAGTTCCAGATGTTTATCCTGGGCGCGGACAAGGCGCAGGCGGAAGAGATCGTAAACGAGCTGTTGGAGAACTTTGAGAAAAAGAAGAAAGACGACGAGCTGCTGCAGGATGTATCCCTGTCCGTGGGCATCTGCTCCTGCAGAAAGCAGGATACGTTCGCCGGCGTTCAGAAGAGGGCGGAAAAAGCGCTCTATTATGTCAAGCAGAACGGAAAATCTGGTTATTATACATACCAGAGGAAGAGCGAGCGCGCGAACGAGATCTCCAAAGTGGACATGGACCGTCTGATCCAGAGGCTGAAGAACAGCGGCAATTATCAAGGGGCTCTCGACGTGGAGTATCCTCTGTTTACGAAGCTGTACAAATACATAAAGAATCTGGAGAAGCGCTACGGATACGAATTCAACCTCGCGCTCGTCACTCTGGAGCCGCGAACGGCGGTGAGGGTGGACGAGCAGGAGAAAGCGATGGCGTGCATGGAGCAGGCGATCCGTTCAACGATCCGCAGCACGGATATTTGTTCACGGTACAGCGGCCTGCAGTTCCTTGTCGTGTTCGCGAACATCGGGGAGAACAACATCAGGCCGGTGATGAGCCGTATCATCGAGAACTATCTCAAGCACTATCACGGCGAGATGATGGAGGCCTCCTACGAAGTGGCGGACATGAAGCTCGCGGAGGAGGAAGCGGCGGCGGAGTCAAGTTCAAAAGAATAATAAGAATATAAAGATAGGGCGTTCGCAGCGCCTCGTTCGGTACCTTGTAAAAATCCAAACGAGGCGATTGCGAACGCCTTTTCTATGCCGGGAATTGTTCTCCTGCTTCGAATAGAAGACAAATATGTTTCACTGCTTCTGTAAAATGATGTTATTCCGGCTGCTCAGATAAGCAGTGCGGGCACTTGCTCGCCTCGATGTGAATCTCGGATTTGCAGAAGGGGCAGATCTTCGTCGTGGGAGCTGCCTCCGGCTCCGGTTTATGAAGCTTGTTGATTCCCTTGATGACCATGAAGAGCACGAATGCGGTCAGCAGAAACTGTACGATGATCTGGATGAAGTTGCCGTATGCGATCACGGGAGCTCCGGCCTCCTGCGCCGCGGCCAGGGACGCGTATTTATTGCCGTCGAGCGAGATCATCATGTCCGCGAAATTGATCTTGCCGGTGACGAGGGAGACGACGGGCATTACGACATCGTTCACCAGAGAGTTGACGATATTGCTGAACGCGCCGCCGATCACGACGCCGACGGCCATGTCGATGACATTTCCGCGCATCACAAACGTCTTGAATTCCTGAAAGATTTTACTCATAAGTACCTCCTTTTGCTCATATTAATGATATATTAATGATTATAGCATGGTTGTCAGAGAAAATCTATGATATACTTTACAAAACAGGCAAAAAATAACAATTGTCCGGCTGTGCCCGAAGGGAGCGGCTTCGCGCCGTGTACCTCAGACACGTCGGCATGGCTGGACCGGGGAGGTACATCGTGCGTTTTATGCATATTGCGGACGTGCATCTCGGCGCTGCGCCGGATCACGGCTTTCTCTGGGCAAAGGACCGGGGACGGGAGATCTGGGAGAGCTTTCGGAACTGTATCGCGGACGCGAATGAGAAGAAGGTCGATCTGCTGCTGATCGCGGGGGATCTGTTTCACCGTCAGCCGGAGCTCTCCGAGCTGAGGGAGGTGAATTATCTCTTCTCTACTCTGCTGCAGACGATCGTGGTGCTGATCGCCGGAAACCACGACTATCTGAAGCCGGATTCGCCATACCTCTGTTTTCCGTGGAATGAAAATGTGATCTGGCTGTTCGCTCCGGAGTGCGAGCGCGTCCGGCTTCCGGCGCTGCGCACGGAGATCTATGGCCTGAGCTATCACAGACAGGAGATCCCCGAGCCGAAGTACGACGCGCTGCGCGCGGAGGAGAGCGATTATTTCAAGATCCTGCTGGCGCACGGCGGGGACGCGCAGCACATCCCCATGCGCAGAGAGCGGCTTGCCGCCGCCGGTTTTGACTACATTGCGCTGGGGCACATTCACAGGCCGCAGGTGTACATTCGGAATCTCGCGATGTATCCGGGCGCCCTGGAGCCGATCGACTGCAACGATTTGGGCCCGCACGGCTATGTGATCGGCGAGACGCACCGGCACAGTGTAAAGCTTTCGTTCGTGGAATGCGCGAAGCGTCAGTACCGTCAGGAGGAGCTTACCGTCACGGAGGAGGACACGGTGTATTCGGTGCGGGAGAAACTCTCGGAGTTGGTCCGGCGCTGCGGGGCGCAGCACATGTACCGGATCACGCTGGTCGGCGAGCATCATCCGCAGTTCCGGCCCGACATTCGGGAGTATATGAAATGCGGTCGGATTCTGGAGATCGCGGACCGGACGGTCCCCGCGTTTCACATCGAGGAGCTGCGCCGGAAGTACAGGGGACAGCTTGTCGGGAACTATATCGAAAGCTTCGGGGATGGCCCGAAGGGACTGATCGAGGAGAAGGCGCTCTGTTACGGACTGGAAGCGCTGCTGTACGCGGAGGACAGATGAGAGAAACAGATAACGCGAAGGGGATTGGGGCGCATGCAGAGCCTTGCTTTCGTGTGAACAGGGAGTAAGAGGCATATGGAGATACGTGAGCTTCTGCTGAAGCATTACGGAAAATTTGAAAATCACCAGATCCTGCTCAGGACGGGCGTGAATATCATTTACGGGGACAACGAGACCGGGAAGACGACGGTTCACTCGTTTATCACGGCGATGCTGTTCGGGCTTTCCCGCGCGCGCGGCAAGGCTGCGAGAAACGATGAATATCAGATCCGCCAGCCGTGGGACGCGCCGGGGGCGTTTCTGGGGAGCATGAAGATCGAGAGCCGGGGGCAGATATACCGGATCGACCGCTGCTTTGATCGGAGCGCGCAGCCGCTCTCGGTGACTTGCGAGACGACGATGTGGGAGTCGCCGCAGCCGGAAGAGGCGATGGACGTGCTGCTCGGGGGCGTCGGGGAGGTCGCGTATGTCAATACACTGTGTGTTCCGCAGAGCGGAGCGCAGACTGGCGAGGCACTCGCGCAGGAGCTCCGCCGCTATATGATCAACAGCGAAGGCGCGCCGGGCGGGCAGACGGACGTCTCACGCGCGCTGCAGAACCTGCGCAGACGCAAAAAACAGATGGAGCAGCAGAAGAGGACGGAGGATGGGGCGGTCGAGTCCCGGATCGCGGAGAAACAGGCAAGAGCCGAGACACTGCGAAGTGAGATCGAATTGCTCAGACGGCAGCAGGGCGGCTCTGGCCGGCAACAGCCTGCCCCGTCCTATGGCGGATCGGTCGGATCAGGATATGCAGATCAGCAGCCGCGGCAGATGTCGCCGCGCGCGCAGGAGGAGAGATATGCGCGGGAAGACCGGTATGGTCAGGCGGAGCGTTACGAACAGGGCGATCGTTATGAGCGGGATGAGGAGGACGCGTTCTACCGCAAGAGCCGTCTGGTAATCCGGCTGCTGCTTCTCCTCACGGGAGTGCTCTGTCTCGCAGCTGCATGTTTGCTGAAAGACGTCAGAGCCAGGATCTTTCTCGGAATCTGCGGCGTCATTTTTCTCGCGCTGATTGTCCCAGTGAAGCTGATGTTCCGATCGGACAGGGAGGAAGAGCCGGAGTATTCGGAGAATGACGCTGGGCCACAGCGATGGGAAATGCAGAGAAATATCGGAGGGCCGCAGACGCGGAACGGATATGCAGAGAATGGATCACGGGCGGAGGACAGGGAACGCTCCCTTGCAGTGGAGATCCAGAGGCGCGAAGAGGAATACCGAAGGCTGCGCTCTGAGCTGGAACAGCTGTATCAGAGTCATGTCGGACCGGAGGAAACGGATACGGAGATCGCGGCTCTGACACTGGCGATCGACCGGATCTGCGACCTCACCTCCGGGATGTTCGCGCAGTCCGGGAGACAGCTGAACGCGCGCGCGTCGGAGATCCT
Source organism: uncultured Lachnospiraceae bacterium (assembly GCA_947591155.1). GTDB lineage: Bacteria > Bacillota > Clostridia > Lachnospirales > Lachnospiraceae > Choladousia. The sequence continues at coordinate 44,409 of CANQDA010000012.1, read as the reverse complement.
CTCGGAGCTGACGAGCGGACGCTACCGCCGTATCCTTCTGGACGAGACCGCCGAGGTGCGCATCCACACGCCGTCGCGCGTGCTCGGCCTGCACCAGGTCAGCGGCGGGACGATGCAGCAGATCTACTTCGCCCTGCGCATGGCGGCCGCCGAGCTGCTCTGCGGGGAGAACCGCCTCCCGATCCTGTTGGACGAACCCTTCGCCTTCTACGACGACGCCCGCCTCGAGGCCGCGCTGCGCTGGCTCAAGGGCTGTGGCCGCCAGGTGATCATCTTTACATGCCAAAGGCGGGAAAAAGAGATCCTGCAAAAGATCAATTGAATATGATAGAAACACTTTACAAACCATGAAAAGCAGACAAAACGCACAAAGCGCATAAAACGCACAAAGCGCATAAAACAAACAAAGCGCATAAAACAAACAAAGCGCATAAAGCGAGCAAAACATACAAAACAGGCGCCGCTCCGAATATTTGGATTTTCGATGTGTTTTTTGCGAAGACCATAATACTGGTTTCGCGAAAAACACATCAGAAAGGGTACCGAATATCCGGGGCGGCGCCGTCCGATTTTGTTTCTTATATTTTTATCTTATCTATGTTTTTCGAGGAATGCGTTGATCCTGTCCGTCGGATTGAGCAGATCGCTCACCGATCCGTCGTGGTTCAACGTGTCGATCAACAGCGCGATGTACTTGCTCAGGTCGCAGCCCGTGTAGTAGGGCTTCTGCAAAAGCTCCGGCGTCTGATAGACGAGGTTCGTCGTCAGCATGGAGTAAAAGAGCCCCTGCTTGTGCGCGCGGTCGAACTTTTCCAGACCGTTGGTGAACAGGCCGAAGGTGGAACAGATAAAGATGCGAGAGGCATTGCGTTTTTTCAGCTCTGTGGCGACGTCGATCATGCTGTCGCCCGAGGAGATCATGTCGTCGAGGATCACGACATCCTTGCCGCTGACGTCCGAACCCAGAAACTCATGCGCCACGATCGGGTTGCGCCCGTTCACGATGTGGGCGTAATCGCGTCTCTTATAAAACATTCCCATGTCCACGCCGAGCACGTTTGCCATGTAGATCGCGCGGCCCGCGGCTCCCTCATCCGGACTGATGATCATCAGATGATCCGGGTCGACTTTGAGATCCGGAGCGGCCTTGAACAGCCCCTTGATGAACTGGTAGACCGGCTGCACCGTCTCGAAGCCGTGCAGCGGGATCGCGTTCTGGACGCGGGGATCGTGCGCGTCGAAGGTGAGAATGTTGTCCACGCCCATCTTGACGAGTTCCTGGAGCGCGAGCGCGCAGTCCAGCGATTCTCGGCCGTTGCGGCGGTGCTGGCGACTCTCATAGAGGAAAGGCATGATGACGTTGATCCGGCGAGCCTTTCCGCCGACAGCGGCAATGATGCGCTTCAGATCCTGAAAATGGTCGTCCGGGGACATATGATTCGTGTGGCCGCCCAGCGAGTAGGTCAGGCTGTAATTGCAGACGTCGACGAGGATGTAGAGATCGTCGCCGCGGACGGTGTCGTTGATGATGCCCTTCGCCTCGCCGGAGCCGAAACGTGGCACGCTTGCGTCGACGAGATAGGAGTCTCTGGAATAGGTCTGCAGAAGCGGGCTGCCCAGATGTTCGTGCTCGCGCTCCCTGCGCCACTGGACGATGTGCGCGTCGATTTTTTTTCCGAGCGCTTCGCAGCTTTTGAGCGCGATAATTCCGAGCTCCCCGACCGGGATCGTTTCAAGATTTCTCTCGTTGGCAGATTGAAATTCCATTGGTAAGCCCCTCTTCTGACATATATTTTTCATCCTATGCGCTTGTACTATATACCGTTTCCGGGTGTCGGTCAAGCATTTTCGGATGAGAGTTTCTTTTTTATCCGTATGTCTTCGCCAAACATCCGAAGCATCGTGTAATTGCTGGAGATGCGGGAGAAGACGCGCTCCGAGTAGGTGTCGGCGAATGTCTGAAGCGCGAGGTTGGTCGAGATCAGCGTGCTTCTTCTGTACTGGATGCGCTCGTTGAGCACATGAAACAGCTGGGAGCAGACGAACGAGTTTGCCAGCTCCGTCCCGAGATCGTCGATGATCAGCAGGTCACAGTCGAAAATATGCTCTTCCATGGCAGCCCGGTCAGGCTCCTCCCTGCGTCCGTATTCTTCTTTCCGCCCGAACGTGGAGTCGGCGAACAGCTCGAACAGTCCGAATGAGGAGAAGTACACTACCGAGTGGGCGCTCTCCAAAAGCTCCTTCGCCACGCAGTGCGCGAGGAAGGTTTTGCCGAGGCCGGTGTCTCCGTAGAGAAACAGATTCTCAAATCTGTCGTCAAACTCCTGTACAAAACGGCGGCACTCTTCGAGCGCGCGCTCCGCCGTCTTCCGGGCGGAGAGGCCGGTCAGCGGATCCGTTATCTTTTCGGAATAATAATCCAGTGAAAAACTGGAAAAATTCTCCCGGCTCAGGACCTCGCGGAGGTTCGATTGCGTGTAGAGAAGGTCGATGGCGGCCTGCTTGAAGCAGTGGCAGCGCTCGGAGCCGATGTAGCCGGTATCACGGCAGTCCGGGCAGCGAAAGCGAGGGGTCAGATAATCATCCGGATACCCGGCTTTTCGCAGGATTTCCTTTCTCCGGGCTGAGAGGCCTGCGATCCTGTCGCGCAGCTCCTGCACGGAGGAAGGCTCGTCCGAGAGAAGACGGCGGGCGCAGGCGGTGCCGGCGGCCGCGACGGCAGCGTCGATCTCAGAGAGCTGGGGATACTTCCCGTAGAGCTCCTCGGTGCGCGCGGCGAGATCCCGTTGATTTTTGGCCTGTTGCCGCTGATAATCCCGCATGATCGTATTGTACTGTGTGTTTGTCAGTCCCATATCGGTTCTCCGGATTCTGTGCCGCAGCGTTTTGCACCGCTCCTTTGCGGACGGCGACGCGCGGCAGTTTCGTTTCTGTCTATTGGTTCAGCAGCTTCTTCTCAAGCTGGTGGTAGTCGTATTCTCTCTGAGAGAAATTGTTGAAGCGGTTGGAGGATGCGGATGCTTTCTGCCGGGGAGCCGGCTTTTTCTGCTCCTGTTTCCTCCGGGTGTCGAGCTGGACGACATCCGCCATACAGTTGACGCCGTTCTCGCGCCAGCTCTCGAGAATGCTGTCCGCATACTCAAAGCTGGGCTGGTGGATCTGCCGGATCGTGCGCCTGCACGCCTCCAGGACAAGGTCGGTCGTGAAGCCATACTGGTCGAACCAGCGCGCCATCATCTCCTGCTCTGGAATGGCCGGACCGCGGCCCTTGATGCCGAAGGTGTTGAGCACGGCGTAGTAGTTTTTATTGTAGAGATTCGTCTCTTTTTTGGCCTGCTGTACGGTGGATACGCCTGCCTCCGCCCAGCCGAGCGCGACCTTGCGCATATAGTGTCGGCTCGAGGAACCTTTTGAGATACAGTACTCGAGCAGATATTCGATCAGGTCGGGCGAGAAGTGGAGCGCATCGTAATAGTAGACGAGATCTCCCTGTTCCGCTGAGGTCAGGGGTCGCCGCAGGTATTGCTCCGCGATGAAGAACAGCTCCCGGATATCCTTTTGTCCGGACAGCTCCGCAATGCGCGCGCGGGTGGGCATGTCCGCGGCCTTTGCCTCCGAAAGAAGATCGCCGTGGGAATCTGCGTCGGCGACATAGTCGGAGAGCGTGCGTGCTTCGGGATCTGCCGCCCGGCTTTCTGTGGAAATATTGTCTGAACGTTCCTCCGCGGGTGGGGTCAGAAACGTTGCGGACAAAATCGCGCCGTCCGGCGAAAGCTTCAGCCGCAGGAGCTGCTGTCTCTCCCAGTAGGAGAGCGCGCGCCGCACGTCTTTTTCCGTGTGCTCAAAGATATCCGCGATCGAGGCGAGCGAGAGCTCCTGCCCCGTGTCGGCGCATCTGAGCAGATACAGATATACTTTGACAAATTCCCCGTTGGCGTGAGGCATGTAGCGGTCGATAAAGGCGTTCTGGACGACCGTCATGCCCTCCGGGGCATCCGTGAAGATCTTCATTGCTTCTCCCTCCATGACATGTCCATCTTATCATATTTTAGCGCAAATGAGAACAGGCAGTTTTGGGGGCGGAAAAGGAAGCGATCATGTGGATTATGTGGATAATGTGGATAAAAAGTTGACAATAACAGGAAGAAAGGAGCGGACGCGCAGAATCGACAGGAATTGTCCCATAATGTTATGTCAACGGCTCAGTCCACAAAATAGTGGACGAATTTGAGGCGGTCTATTGTGCATAAGTCTGTGGATAATGTGGATAACAGCGGAAAACGGGACAGGTCCCGCGGCTTCCGCTGTTGACAAATTTGTTTATAAGATTATTTATAAAACGGATCACAACCCTAATATCTTTTCCCCGATTTTCACGACGTCCCCTGCCCCCATCGTGATGAGCAGGTCGCCGGGGGCGCAGTGGCCGAGCAGGAAAGTCTCGATCTCATCAAAGGTCGGGAAGTACCAGGCTTCCTTTCCCAGGTCGGCGAGCTTCTGCCGCAGCTGGTCGGAGTTGATCCCGAGCGTGTCGGTCTCGCGCGCCGCGTAGATGTCGGCGAGCACGACTTTGTCGGCGATGGAGAGCGCCTTCACGAAATCGTCCATCAGCGCTTTCGTGCGGGTGTAGGTGTGGGGCTGGAACACACACCATACCTGGCGGTACGGCAACTTCTTCGCCGCTTCGAGCGTGACGCGAATCTCGGTCGGATGATGCGCGTAGTCGTCAATGATCGTCACGCCGCCGATCTCGCCTTTCTTCTGGAAGCGGCGGTCCGTTCCCTTGAATTCGGAGAGCCCGGCCGCCATCGCATCCGCGGGAAGACCGAGCAGGAAGCCGGCAGCAAGCGCGGCGCAGGCATTCGAGATATTGTGCCTGCCGGGGACGGAGAGTGAAAAGCGTCCCAGAATCTCATCGCCCCGCTTCAGATCGAAGGATCCGCAGCCGAGTTCGTTGTAGCTGATATTCACGGCCTGATATTCGCCGCATCCGACGCCAAAGCTCACGACGCGGCAGGCAAGACCGGCGGTGAGCTCGTCAAACCGCGGGATCTCCGCGTTGATGACCAGCGCCCCCTCTGCAGGGATCTGTTCGGAGAACTGCCGGAAGGAATGGCGGATGTCGTCAAGATCTTTAAAAAAATCCAGGTGGTCGGCGTCGATGTTCAGCACGATCGCCAGTGTCGGAAACAGGCTCAGAAAGCTGTTCGTGTACTCACAGGCCTCGGTCAGAAAATACTCCGAGGCGCCGATGCGGACATTGCCGCCGATCGACGGGAGCATGCCCCCGACCGAGATCGTGGGATCGAGCTCGCATTTCATCATGATATGGGAAAGCATGGAGGTCGTCGTCGTCTTGCCGTGTGTGCCGGATACGGCCACGGAGGTGGGGTAGTTTCTCATGAGCTGGCCGAGAAGCTCAGCCCGCGTCAGCATCGGGATGCCCTTTGCCTGCGCCGCCTGAAATTCCGGATTGTCGGGATGGATCGCGGCCGTGTACACGACGACGTCGATTCCGTCTTTGATGTTCCCTGCGCTCTGGGGGAAAGAGACGGAGGCGCCCAGTCCGCTCAGCCATTCGGTCAGGGGACTCTTCCGGGCGTCGGAACCGCTCACGGTGAAGCCGCGCTTCAGGAGAACGGCGGCCAGTCCGCTCATGCTGATCCCTCCGATCCCCATAAAGTGAACGTGTACCGGCTGATCATAATTTATCTGATACATTTGAAAATCTCCTTATCTATTAATATGTACGTCCGCGATCCGGCCGTTCAGGCGATGAGCCGGATCGTAACTTATGTAGATCCTCCATGCGGATAATATTCTATTACAGTATACGCTCTTCAATGGAAAAATCCAAGACTTTTTGTATCCGCACACAAAACAAAAAGAAATTAGACAATACTGCAAAATTGTGCCAAATTTGTCTTAATTGAGTGGGAGAAGTTGTCGGATACGGTGGAAATTAACAAAAATAATCGAATAAACAGAGCAGAATAGCAAAATTATAATAGTGGAAAATGTGGCCCTGAAATCGGGATTATGCCATTTATAATAAAAAAGTTGAAAAAGAAAAGAAATATTTGTAAAAAATGTTCACTAATTGGAAAAGCTGTGCTATAATGGTAGAAATTAATACAGCAAGAGGTGATTACAGGTGGTTAAAAAAGAAATGATAGCCATGCTTCTGGCAGGCGGGCAGGGGAGCCGTCTCGGCGTACTTACGTCCAAGGTGGCCAAGCCGGCGGTCGCGTTCGGCGGGAAATACCGCATCATCGATTTTCCGCTGAGCAACTGTATCAATTCCGGCATCGACACGGTCGGCGTCCTCACCCAATACCAGCCGCTGCGGCTGAACACGCACATCGGCATCGGTATTCCGTGGGATCTTGACCGCAACGTGGGCGGCGTGACGGTGCTTCCCCCGTACGAGAAGGTGGGCAAGACCGAGTGGTACACGGGCACGGCCAACGCGATCTACCAGAATCTGGCTTACATGGAATCCTACAATCCGGATTACGTGCTGATCCTTTCCGGCGACCATATCTATAAGATGGATTACGAAGTGATGTTGGATTTCCACAAGGCGCACAACGCGGACGTCAGCATCGCCGTGATGCCGGTGCCTCAGGAGGAGGCGAGCCGCTTTGGTATCGTGGTGGCGGACGAGGACGGCAAGATCACGGAGTTTCAGGAGAAGCCGAAGGAGCCGAAGAGTAATCTCGCTTCCATGGGCATCTACATTTTCTCGTGGCCGGCGCTTAAGGAGGCGCTGATTTCGCTCTCCGAGCAGAGCAACTGCGACTTCGGCAAGCATGTCATTCCGTACTGCCATGAGAAGGGCGAAACGCTCGTGGCGTACGAGTACAACGGCTATTGGAAGGACGTCGGGACGCTCGGCTCCTACTGGGAGGCGAACATGGAGCTGATCGACATCATTCCGGAGTTCAATCTGTACGAGGAGTTCTGGAAGATCTACACGACGAACGACATTCTTCCGCCGCAGTTTGTATCAGCGGACTCGGTGATCGAGCGCAGCCTGATCGGCGACGGTTCGGAGATCTACGGAGAGGTGTACAATTCCATCATCGGCTGCGGGGTGGTTGTGGAGAAAGGCGCGGTCGTGAGGGATTCCATCATCATGCAGAATGCGGTGATCGGCGAGGGCGCCGTTGTGGAGAAAGGCATCATCGCGGAGAACGCGGTGATCGGCAAGGGCGCGCAGATTGGCATCGGGGAGGAGCTTCCGAATAAGGTCAAGCCGTCTGTCTACGCGTTCGGTCTGGCTGTCATCGGGGAGAAAGCGGTGATCCCGGAGAATGTCAGAATAGGCAAAAATACCGCTGTCACAGGCGTCACCGTGCCGGAGGATTATCCGAATGGAGTCCTGGAAAGCGGAGAGACTTTAGATAAGGCAGGTGATGTCCAATGAGAGCAGTAGGTATGATTTTGGCCGGGGGCAACAGCTTTCGGATGAGGGAACTGTCGAACAAGAGGGCGATCGCGGCTATGCCGATCGCGGGCAGCTTTCGGAGCATTGATTTCGCGCTGAGCAGCATGTCGAACTCAAATATTCAGAAGGTGGCGGTGCTGACACAGTACAACTCCCGCTCGCTCAACCAGCATTTGAGCTCATCCAAATGGTGGGACTTCGGCAGAAAACAGGGAGGGCTTTTCGTGTTCCCTCCGATGGTGACTTCGGACAATGACTTCTGGTACAGAGGCACGGCCGACGCGATCCATCAGAATCTCGACTTCCTCAAGGAGTGCCATGAGCCGTATGTTGTGATTGCCTCAGGCGACGGCATCTACAAGCTGGATTACGCGAAGGTGCTTGAGTACCACATTGAGAAGAAGGCGGATATCACGGTCGTGTGCAAGGATGTCCCGGCGTCGGAGGACGTCACGAGATTCGGCATCCTGCAGATGAACGAGGAGAGCCGGATCGTCCAGTTCGACGAGAAGCCGATGGCGGCGTCCTCGCACACCGTCTCCTGCGGCATCTATGTGATCCGCAGACGTCAGCTGATCGAGCTGATCGAGAAGTCGGTGGAAGAAGGAAGGCATGATTTTGTCAAGGATGTACTGATCCGCTACAAGGACGTAAAGCGGATCTTCGGATACAAGATGAAGGAGTACTGGAGCAATATCGCCTCGGTGGAGTCCTACTACCAGACGAACATGGATTTCCTCAAAAAGGAAGTGCGGGACTACTTTTTCCGGGAGTATCCGGATGTACATTCGAAGGTTGATGACAATCCGCCGGCGAAATATAATCCGGGCAGTATGGTAAAGAACAGCCTGGTCGCGAACGGTTCCATCATCAACGGATACGTGGAGAACTCCGTGATCTTCAAAAAAGTATTCGTGGGAGAAGGATGCGTCATCAAGAATTCTATTGTATTAAATGATGTGTATCTCGGCGATAACGTCTATCTCGAGAACTGTATTGTCGAGAGCCGCGATACCATTCGGGCAAATTCGCGTTACACCGGTGAGGATGGGATTAAGATTGTGGTCGAATCAAACGAACGCTACGTCCTGTAAGACATAATATACGGGGTACAGCCCCCCGAATTGCTTCCGAATGATGTTGTCAAAAGAAAAGTCGGAACTGTGAAGGTACTGAACAGTTACGAAAACTATCAGGAGACCATGGGGGAAAATATTATGGTGATAACAGATGTGAGAGTTAGAAAAGTGGCGAAGGACGGCAAAATGAAAGCCGTCGTGTCCATAACGCTTGACGACGAATTCGTAGTACATGACATCAAGGTGATTGAAGGAGAGAAAGGTCTTTTCATAGCAATGCCGAGCCGAAAGGCAGCGGATGGGGAATACAGAGATATCGCTCATCCGATCAACTCAGAGACGAGAGAGAAGATCCAGCAGATCATTCTCGACGAGTATGAGAAGGCGGCGGCGGAATCACCAGAAGAAGCATAAAATGATCTCTGAGAAATCGGATACCGGACAGGTCGAGGCAGTTGACTTGTCCGGTATTTTCATGTAAAATGGCCTCATATTTTTATCAAAGAACTACATTAGACTACAGAAAAACGCGTTAAGGGAAACGAGGAGGCATTTCGCCCTATGACGGTCAATTCACTTTTCTTCCTGCTTTTTTTGGCTGGGGTATTTTTCATGTATTATGTCCTGTGCCCGCTTCGGTTCCGCTGGATCGTGTTGCTCGCCGCGAGCATCCTGTTCTATGCGCTTGCCAGTGCGGCCTCGCCGATCTATATGCTGGTCACCAGCGTCAGTATCTGGGGCGCAGGGATCCTCATGGAGCGGTTAAGTGAGAAGGAGAAGCGGAGGAAGGCAGAGAAGACAGCTGATCCGGCGTTTCTGAAAAAGAATCGCCGGATGCAGAGATGGCTTCTTGCCGCGGCGGCCGTGCCGAGCATCGGGATCCTGCTGGCTCTCAAGTACAGCGGCTTTTTTGTCGGCCTTTTTCGACCGTTGGCAGGGCTGTTCGGGATTTCGCTATCCGTTCCCAAAATCCTTGCGCCGCTTGGGATCTCTTTCTATACTCTGATCGCGTACGGATATCTGCTTGACGTGTACAAGAGCCGCGTCCATGCGCAGAAAAATTTTGCAAAGCTGCTGCTTTTCCTGGTCTATTTTCCTCAGATGACACAGGGGCCGATGAACCGTTACAAGCCGATGTCCGAGCAGCTGTATGAGGGACATCGCTTTGAGTACAGGAATTTTTCCTACGGTTTCCAGAGGATGCTGTGGGGCTGTTTCAAGAAATTTGTGATCGCAGATCGTTTTCATCCGGTGGTACAGAAAATCTTCGCGAACTATCAGCAGTCGAGCAGTTGGGTCTGCATTTTGGGCTGTATTTATATGACGGTCTGGATGTATGCGGATTTCTCCGGGTATATGGACATCGTCGCCGGGGCGTCGGAGCTGTTTGGCATTCATATCATGGAAAATTTCTGCCAGCCGTTCTTCTCAAAATCCCTTGCGGAGTTCTGGAGAAGATGGCATATCTCCCTGAGCTCCTGGTTCCGTGATTTTGTGTTTTACCCGCTGGCGCTTTCCAGGCCGGCGACCAAATTCGGAAAAAAGGGCCGCAAGTGGTTTGGAGTGAGGATCGGAAAGCTGTTTCCGTCTCTGTTCGCGCTGTTTTTCGTATGGTTTGCGACCGGTTTCTGGCATGAGCCGAGCTGGCGCTATATCCTGTGGGGCGTCGCCAACGGCGTCATTATCATGGGGGCAATGATTCTGGAGCCTGTGTTTAAGCGTGGGAAGAAATTCTTCCATATCAGAGAGGACAGCTGGTACTGGAACGCGTTTTCCGCCGCCCGCACCTTTGCGATCGTGTGCCTGTTGAAGGTATTTCCGGGTCCTGCGAGTACGATGGATTCCCTGAAATTTATCGGGAAACTGTTTACGGATTTCAGACGTCCGGTCTGGCTGGGAGAGCTGCTTCCGGGGATTACGAAAGGCGACGCGGTATTTTTGTTCTGCGCCTTGCTTCTCTGGATGATCGTGGATTTGATTCAGGAGAAACAGTCTGTGCGGGATTTGCTTGCCCGGCAGAACATTGTGGTGCGCTGGGCGATCTATCTGCTGTTGGTGACCGTGATCCTGTGCAAGGGGCTGTTCAACACTTCTATGGCGGGAGGGTTCGCGTATGCGCAATATTAAGAATGCATGGAAAGTACTCAGCCGCCTTTGTATCGCGCTGGCGTTTGTGATTGCTTTGGAGAGCGTGATTCGATACTGCTATGAGGACTGGTATACAATGGCGATGACGAGGCTGTCGAAGCTGGAGCGCAGGGAGCTTGAGGGCACGATCGACACCGTGTACTGCGGCTCATCGGTGACCTACTACGCACTCAACGCTCCGTATCTGGATGAAAAGCTCGGAACGAGCAGCTTCAATCTCGCCACCTCTTCGCAGCCGGTCTTCTCAAGCTACTGTCTGATACGGGAGACCGCGGAACACAATCCGATCAAGAGAGTTTACCAGGTGATTACGGTTCCCTCTCTCAAAAAGACGCGCATCAACAAGAATTACATCGGAGCGTACAAAAATCTGAACACTTGGAAATGGCGGCTCCGCTATCTGGCCGAGATGAGGAGTGAGCCGCTTATTCTGGCGACGATATTCTCTTCGACAAATGTGAAATCGTATCTGTCCTTTGATTCGATCAAGGAGAATATCAGGCACAAGAAGGATCCTTATCTGGATGTGACGCAATATGCCGGACGCGGCTCCCGTATGGGTTTCACGACGGAATTCAATGGAGTGGTGGAGCGCGTGCCGAACCGTGAAAAAAAGACGTGGTATAAAGAACAGGGCCTCTCGCAGATCGACGAGAGCGCGATGAAATATATGAAGAAGATCGCGGCCTTTTGTGAGAAGAAGGATATTGAATATACGCTTCTTGTTCTGCCGCAGCCGGAAGCCAATCTGGAGATCATCGGGGACGTTGACGCGTACAGCGAATGTCTTGAAGAGCTGGCCGGAGAGCTGGGTGCGAAGCTTTACAATTTCCTGTTGTACAAAGACAGGGAGAAGGTGTTTACGAACGATAAGTTTCGCGACATCGAGCATATGAACGACAGCGGGCAGAAGCTGTTCTGTGACATTTTCGTGGAAGTGGTGAACAGCGGTCATCCGGAGGATTATTTCTATGATTCTATAGAGGATTTCAAACAGAGCGGGCCATGACGGTCCGCTCTTGCTCTAAGTCATTGTCACAGTGTGTTCTCTCTTTCCTGGCAGCTCCTCAGCGTATTGAGGATGATCCCCTGTACGTAGCTGCCAAGGAATTTCTGCTGTTCCTTCGGGAGCTCTTTCGGCCAGATCGGTTCGCCGTATTCGATCACGACGGGCACCGGCTTTATACGCGGCAGATGGTCCTCGAAGAGCGCCGAGGAATTGTGGATGGAGACCGGAATGATCGGGCAGCCGGTCTTTGTCGCGATCTTGAACGATCCCTCGTGGAACGGGAGCATTTCGAGCTCGCTTGCGGCCTCTCCTCTCGTGCCCTCGGGGAAGATCATGACCGAGATGCCGCGCTTGACCTGCTCGATCGCCGCGAGGATCGTCTTCAGCCCTTCGCGGACATCGGAGCGGTCGAGAAACAGACAGTACAGGAATTTCATCCAGCGCGAGAGCAGCGGGATCTTCAGCATTTCCTTTTTCGCAACATAGCCTGTGAGGCCGGGGCAGCGCGCGTAGGTCAGCACGATGTCGAAATAGCTGCGGTGGTTGCCGATGTAGAGCACGGCCTGGTCCTTCGGGACGCGTTCCTCGCCGATGACGGTCAGTTTCACCCCTGAGAGCCATATCACGCCCTTGAAGGCTCCCTGAACGATGCGCAGGGAGCTCTTGTCGCGCCAGTCGGGGCGGAACTTTCCGATGACCCACTCCACAAGAAAGACCGGGATGGACAGGATCAGGAAAGAGACGACAAATATGACGATCAGTATAAAACGTATCATGATGTATTATTTCGTCCTTTCTATCTTCCGAAAAGCTGCGTCGTTCTCATCAGCCATTCCTGCCGCCACGGCTCCAGATCCTCCGCGCGGTAGCGGAAGGCCCAGTTGGCGGCCGCCACGCCAGGCGTGTTCATGCGCGCCTCGCTACCAAGCTGCAGCAGATCCTGGATCGGGAAGATCGCGAATTTCGCGATGCTCGCCATGCAGAAACGGATGAAGTCGAGGCTCACGCCGTTGCCGTCCGTGTTTCCGTAGCGGCGAATGCGGTCGCGGATCTCCTCCGGCTGCGTCCGGTACCAGCCGAGCGTCGTGTCGTTGTCGTGCGTCCCGGTGTAGCAGACACAGTTCGTCGTCGTGTAAAAATGCGGTATGTAATTGTGGTCGCCCATATCGCCGAAGCCGAACTGGAGCACCTTCATGCCCGGGAATCCCAGGGTATCGCGCAAATGCTCTACCTCCGGAGTGATGATGCCCAGATCCTCCGCGATGATCGGAAGGTCGTCGCCGAGCTCCCGGGCAATCGCCTCGAACAATTCCTCGCAGGGACCCTTGACCCACTTCCCGTTGATGGCGGTCTCCTCATCCGCCGGAACGGACCAGTAGGCTTCAAAGCCGCGGAAATGATCGATGCGCAGATAGTCGGTCAGCGTGAGCTGGCGGCGGATGCGCTCGATCCACCACCGATAGGAGGTCTCCGCGTGGTAGTCCCAGTCGTAAAGAGGGTTGCCCCAGAGCTGGCCGGTGGCGCTGAAGTAGTCCGGCGGCACTCCGGCCACGCTGGTCGGATGTCCCGTGGAGTCGAGCTGGAACAGCTTCTTGTTTCCCCACACGTCCGCGCTGTCAAGCGCCACGAAGATAGGGATGTCCCCGATGATCTCGATATCCTTCTCGTGCGCGTAGTCGCGCAGCTCAATCCACTGCTTCTGGAACATGAACTGCACAAAGCTGTAATAGTGAATGCTGTCTGCGAGCTTTTCGCGCCAGAGCGCTTTTATCTGGGCGGTCGGGTTGAGGATCTCCTCCTCCCAGTCCAGCCAGCAGCGCCCCTCGTGGTAGTCTTTGCACGCCATGAACAGCGTGTAGTCGTCCAGCCAGTCTTTTTCATTCTCGCAGAATTCGTCGAACTCTTCCAGCAGAGTCTTGTCCGGCGTGTGGCGAAAGGCCTTCCACGCTTTTTTCAGCAGGGACGTCTTGTACTCAATGGCCGGACCGTAATCGACCTTCGTCGGGTCCCAGTCCGGCATATCGCCGATATCTTCCGCGGTGAGCAGCTTCAGCTCGATCAGTCTGTCCGGACTGATGAGCAAGGGCTGTCCCGCGAAGGCGGAAAAACCCTGATAGGGGGAATCGCCGAACCCAGTGGGGCCGAGCGGCAGAACCTGCCAGAGATGCTGGCCGGCGTCCGCCAGAAAATCGAGAAAGCGGTATGCGCCGGGACCAAGATCGCCGATCCCGTACGGCGACGGGAAGGAAGTCGGATGCGCCAGAATGCCGGCAGCGCGCGTCCGCTTTTTCTCCTCCGCAGTTTTCTCTTCCTCCATGATCTGTACATTGTTCATAAGTATGTGCCTCGTTTCGTTTAGTTTCATCTTTTTCATTATATAAGATGGGCGAAGCAATGACAAGGCATATTTTGCGGGCGGACGAAATAACAATAGTATAAAAAGACTGGCGGGTGCTGCACTTGAAGAGAGTCGGAATCCTGATGTTCCTGTTCCTGACGCTGGCAATGACGGTCGCCGGATGCGCGCCGTCCGGGGACAGCGAGAAGAAGGAAGGCAGGGAGATCGATTATACGGTGGTGGAGCCCGGAAAGCTGCCGGAGGAGCTTTTGCGGACGATCGAGGAGAACAAACAAAAGGAAATACGAATGACGTATCTGGACGGAGAGGACATGTATCTGGTTCGCGGTTACGGCGAGCAGAAAACGGGAGGTTACAGCATCGCGGTGGCCGGATGTACAGAGACGGAATCGACGATCCTGTTCGATACGCGCCTGCTCGGGCCGACGCAGGAGGAAGGCTTGTCGAAGGATCCGTCCTACCCCTGCCTGGTCGTGAAGATCGAGGCGCGCGACAAGGAAGTCATGATTCGATAATAAAACAGAAAGGTGGCAGGAATATGGAGCTTTTGATGAAGAACATACATATGTGCAGGCAGACCAGACACGCGCAGACTCAGATCACGCTGGATGAGGACCTGAACGTTCCGGATGTGAAACCCGACGTGGAGATGATCGTTCAGAGCAGAGAGCATGTGACGGTCGAGCACACGCGCTCGGAGGCAGGGCGGCTGTTTATCGACGGGTACATGGAGGTCAGCGTGCTCTACATGGACGATACGAAGGAATGCCAGATCCACAGGCTGGACGCGAAGCTTGCGTTTGACGAGGCGATCAGTATGGATGGTCTGGAAGCGGGAGACAATGTGCGAATCCGCCATGAGACGGAGGATTTAAGCGTTGCGCTGATCAATTCGAGAAAACTGGCGATCCGCAGTCTCCTGAGCTTTGAGGCGTCCGTTGATGAGATTTATGATATGTCGGCCGCGGTGGAGACGCAATCTTCGATCGAGTTGTGTGAGCGCCGCAGGAAGCTGGAGCTGATGCAGCTCGAAGTACAGAACAAGGATATCCTGCGGTTGAAGGAAGAGATTCAGGTGCCATCCAACAAGCCGAATATCGCGGAGGTGCTTTGGGACAACATCCAGCTGCGCAGCTGTCGGATCTCCCTGCGGGAGGGCTGCCTCTTTGCACAGGGCAGTCTCTTTCTGTTTGTGCTGTACCGCGCGCAGGACGACGCGAAGAGCGTGCAATGGATGGAACAGATGCTTCCGTTCGAGGGGGAGATCAGGTGCGGCGGGTGCGCCCCAGGGCTGATCCCGGACATCGGCGTTTCGCTCGCACAGGCAGAGCTGACGGCGAAGGAGGACAACGACGGAGAGCTGAGACTTTTTCATATAGAAGGAGTGTTGGAGCTGGAGATCCGTCTGTACGGGACAGAGGAGGCGGAGATCCTTGAGGATGTGTATTCGCCGGAGAAGGATCTGGAGCTCGTCACAAGCGACGAGGTGTATGAGAGCCTTGTCATGAAAAATGAGTCAAAATGCAAATGCGCGGGCAGGATAAGGATTCAGAGCGCGAAGCCAAGGATCCTGCAGATCTGCAGCTGCAACGGGAGCATCAAGATCGACAGCACAAGGATTGTCGAGGACGGCATTCAGATTGAAGGCGCGATCCCAGTGTCGATCCTCTATATCTCGTCCGACGACGCGATGCCGTTCGCGATGCTCGAGGGGACCGTTCCGTTTGCCCATCTGGCGCGTGTTCCGGAAATTGATGAGAACTGCCGCTACACGATCCTGACGAGCATGGATCAACTCTCGGCCACGATGGCGGACAGCGAGGAGATCGAGGTGAAGGCCTCGGTCGGACTGGATATTTTTGTCGCCCGGTCACACAGCCAGCAGTGCATTCACGAGATCCGGGAGAAAGAGTATGAACTGGAGCGCCTCGAGGAGGTGCCGGGCATCACCGGGTACATTGTGCAGGGGGATGAGACGCTCTGGGACATCGCGAAACAGTATTACCTGACTCCGGCGCAGATCATGGAGATGAACGGATTGGAAACGGATATCCTGAAAAAGGGAGATCGCCTGATTTTGATGAAAAATGTGAGGGCGTGTTGACAGAAACCTTCAGGAAAGGTAAAATAAAACCAGATTGTATACAAAATGCATGGGAGTGCAAAAGATGAGAGAGCTGAAGCTGAAGGCAATGGCGAAGATCAATCTGGGACTTGACGTTCTGCGCAGACGCGAGGACGGATACCACGATCTGCGGATGATCATGCAGACGGTCTGGCTGTACGATCGGATCACGATCGCGAGGGCGGAAGCCCCGGGCATTTCCGTGCGCACCAATCTGAGTTATCTGCCGACGGGACAGGACAATCTTGTGTATCGGGCAGCCCAGCTTCTGATGGATGAATTTTTGCTGAAAGAGGGATTGCACATTGAGCTTCAGAAGCACATTCCGGTCGCTGCCGGGCTTGCCGGAGGCAGTTCCGACGCGGCCGCGGTGCTCGTCGGGGTCAACCGGATGTTTGAGCTCGGCCTTTCGCAGGAGGAGTTGATGAAGCGCGCGGTGAAGATCGGGGCGGACGTCCCCTACTGCGTGATGCGCGGGACGGCGCTGGCAGAGGGGATCGGAGAGAAGCTCACGAGACTTCCGGACGCGCCGGATCTGCACGTCGTGCTGGCGAAACCGCCGGTTCATGTGTCTACCGGTTTTGTCTACGGGAATCTGAGAGCCGACGCGCTCGGATCGCATCCGGACATAGACGCACAGGTGCAGGCGATCCGCGACGGCGACGCCCGCGGGATGGCGGAATTGATGGGAAACGTACTGGAGACCGTGACGATCCCGGCCTGCCCGGTGATCGCGGAGCTCAAAGCGCAGATGATGCGCACGGGTGCGGTGAACGCGATGATGAGCGGCAGCGGCCCCACCGTGTTTGGGCTGTTTGACGACGGGGAGAGGGCAAGGCAGGCATGCGAAGAGCTAAGCCGGGGAGACCTGGCGAGGAACGTATTTCTTACAAAATTTTTCCACAACAGGAAAAGAGAGAAAGAAACTGCTGCGGGATGAAGGATCCGGACGGATCCGTCCGGCGACGGTTTATGGGAGGAAACGACAGGCTATGGTAGAGACGTTTCAACTGCAAATGAACGAATACCTTCCGCTGCGCGACGTGGTGTTTCAGACGCTGCGGCAGGCGATCCTGCGCGGCGAGCTGAAGCCGGGAGAGCGCCTGATGGAGATCCATCTCGCGCAGAGGCTCGGAGTCAGTCGGACTCCGGTGCGCGAGGCGATCCGCAAGCTCGAGCTGGAAGGACTGGTCCTGATGATACCGCGCAAGGGCGCGATCGTGGCGGAGATCACGGTCTCCGATCTCGAGGATGTGCTTGAGGTGCGGATGGCGCTCGAGGAGCTCGCGGTCAAGCACGCCTGTCGGCGCGTCACGGGAGAACAGCTTGCCGGGATCCGCAGCCTCGCCGAGGAATTCAAGAGGACGCTTTCGGGCGACGACGTGGCGGCCTGCGCGCAGGCGGATATGAAGTTCCACGACGCGATTTACGAGGCCACAGGGAACAGCCGTCTGGTGCAGATCCTCAACAACCTGCGGGAGCAGATGTACCGCTACCGCATGGAGTACCTGAAGGACCGCCAGTCGCACAAAAATCTGATCGAGGAGCACGACGGGATCCTGCGGGCGCTCGAGAACAGGGACGAGGAACTGGCGATAAGGATGACGGCCCGCCATATCGAGTGTCAGAAGGAATACATTATTCGGATGCTCAGCGGCCGGGAGTGAGAATAAATAGAGAGTGTGTGGCTATACTAAGGGATATCGGAAGATGTCCCTTTTGTTTTGTCCAGTGTAATTCATGAAACAGGAATACAAACTCCCGGAAAGAGGAATCGATATGAAGCGAGACGATAGATCCACACACTCCACGCCGAATTTTTTTATGATGATCGAAGAGCGGGCGGGCAGGATGACAGCGGCAGCCTTCTGCACGGTGAGCCTGTGGTTTTTTCTGGCGCACACCGCGGTCTTCGCGCGGCTATGGGCGGAGCTGCTTCGGGCGTATCTGGCACAGGGAGCCCTGGCGGCGGCGCTATGCGTACTGCCGATCCTGGCAGGGATCGCCTATCTTGGAAAAGGGCAAGGCTTCTATATCCGTGCGGGCAGGTATCTGGAGTTTGTCCTGCTCATGTTGTCCGCGGGTTTTGTCTGGTTCGCGGGAAGCCGCGCGCCGGCCGGGTGGCTGCAGGACGGCGCGGCGTATCCGAAACGGCTTGACGCCGTGTTTCCGGGAATGGATTCCGGGCGCTGGGAGCTCGTGGCGGCGCTGTTTTTGCTGGGTGGGTTTTTCTTCGCCGTGGTCGGGGGTATTCGCGGTGCGCGCGCATCCTACGACTATCTCTACCCGGTAGGTGCGGAATTCTGCCGCAGGCAGACAGTTGACGCTATCCGGGAGCGGTTTCGGGATCTTCCCCAAAAGGTATCTGGAATATTCGCGGCGGACACCGACGCGGACGCCGGATATACAGACGCCGTGCCGACAGACGGCGTATCGGGGAGATCTGCGCGGGAAAACGGCATGATAACGCAGACGGTGAAGCTATATGGGGCGGAGTTTGCGGATGAACTATCTGCGTCGACGGATGAACAAAAGGTGAGATTCTGCGGCATTAAGACGACGAAGAGGCTGTCCGACTTGCCGTACACCGACAAAATCAGCCGTTACGGGGAAAGGGTTGCAGCAAAACTGACCGTCGCGCGCATTTGGTGGTGGGTCGCTGTGCTGGCAGTTTACGCGTTGACCGTAGGTTTTGCCGACGCGCTTACCGCAGTCGCATTTTATCGCGCCTATAATCTTCAGATTTTCGTCCCGGTAATGCTGATCTTTTCTGTTGTAGTGGCTGCGATTGCCCGAGGAAAAGGCGCCGACAAAAAAATGTTGCAATGGCGGAAATGAGTGTGCTATACTGTCTGAACAGCGTGAAAACGCCGGAAATTCAGTCTGTTCAGCCGGAGTTGACCGAGGCGGAACGGTCAGTGTTTTCTCCTGAATTTCGGGACAATGATTTTAGAAGGTGGAGATAAAGTATGAAGAAGATTTTGGATCTGATCAGCGCGGAGGTCATGGCAGCGTTCGAGGCCTGCGGCTACGACGCATCCTATGGGAGGACGGGCATATCGAATCGCCCGGATCTGTGCGAGTATCAGTGCAACGGCGCGATGGCGGCGAAAAAGGCCTACCAGAAAGCGCCGATCGTGATCGCGCAGGAGGTGGCGGCAAAGCTGCAGGACGGTGAGACGTTCGCGGAGGTGAGCGCCGTTAATCCGGGTTTTATCAATATCAAAGTGTCCGGCGGTTTTCTGGCGGATTATCTTCGGGAGATGCAAGCGGATGAGGATCTGTCGGTCGAGAAGACGCAGGAGCCGAGGACGATCATCATCGACTACGGCGGACCGAATGTGGCGAAGCCGCTGCACGTTGGGCATCTGCGCTCCGCGATCATCGGTGAGAGCGTGAAGCGTATCGCGCGCTTCGTGGGCCACAAAGTGATCGGCGACGTGCATCTCGGAGACTGGGGCCTGCAGATGGGCCTGATCATCACGGAGGTGCGGCACCGCGAGCCCAAGCTCCCCTATTTTGACGAGAGTTTTACCGGGGAATACCCGAAGGATGCGCCGTTTTCGATCTCGGAGCTCGAGGAGATCTACCCGACCGCGAGCGCGAAGTCGAAGGAGGACGAGGCTTACCGTGAGGAGGCGCTCGAGGCCACCGCGAAGCTGCAGGACGGCGTGCGCGGCTACCGCGCGCTCTGGCAGCACGTTTTGGACGTCTCCGTGACGGATCTGAAGAAGAATTACCGGAATCTGAACGTGGAGTTTGACCTGTGGAAGGGTGAGTCGGACGCGAGGACTTACATACCGGATATGGTACAGCGCATGAAGAAGGAAGGCTACGCCTACGAGGATCAGGGAGCGCTGATCGTGGATGTGAAGGAGGAATCCGACACGAAGGAGGTGCCGCCGTGCATTATCCTGAAGTCGGACGGAGCGGCGCTCTATACGACGACAGACCTCGCGACGATCGTTGACCGGATGCAGACCTACGAGCCGGACCAGCTGATCTACATTGTGGACAAGCGTCAGGAGATGCACTTCACGCAGGTGTTCCGCTGCGCGCGCCGGACCGGACTTGTGAGGGAAGACACGGGACTGACTTTCTTGGGCTTCGGCACGATGAACGGCAAGGACGGCAAGCCGTTCAAGACGCGCGAGGGCGGCGTGATGCGCCTGGAGACGCTGATCGCGGACATCAACGCGGAGATGTACAAAAAGATCACCGAGAACCATGAGGTGGATCCGCAGGAGGCGCGCGAGACGGCGAAGCTCGTCGGGCTCTCCGCGATCAAGTACGGCGATCTCTCGAATCAGGCGTCGAAGGATTACATCTTCGACACGGACAAGTTTACGTCCTTCGAGGGAAACACGGGCCCGTACATTCTCTACACGATTGTCCGGATCAAATCAATCCTGAATAAGTACCGGGACAACGGCGGAAGCGTGGAGAAGGGACACATTCTCGCGCCCGCGAACGAGAGCGAGAAGAGCCTGATGATGGAGCTTGTGAAATTCAACGGCATGATCGCCCAGGCGTTTGAGGAGACTGCGCCGCACAAGGTCTGCGCGTTCATCTATGACCTTGCGAACGCGTTCAACCGTTTCTATCACGAGACGAGGATCCTCGGCGAGGAGGACGCCGCGCGGCAGACGAGCTGGATCGAGCTGCTGGACCTGACGCGGGAAGTGCTCGAGACAAGCATCGACCTGCTTGGCTTCGAGGCGCCGGAGCGCATGTGAAACAGTGCTCTTGCTTAGACAAGAGCAGAGCAAAGCTGAACATACAAAGAGAATATAAAATTTATGATGTTTTGCCCTGCCTTTTCCGTGTGACTACAGACGAAGAGAAACTGCAGCGGCAGCTTGACAGCCCCAGCGATAGGGGGCCTTCGTACTCGATTTTAAACAATTGCAGCATGGACTTTTGGGATAAATGTGATATAATTTTTGCGAAAGCTTTGAGCCGTGTGAAGATGTCAGATGACAAAACGACTGCTTGCAGACGGTTTTGCCAGATGACAGATTCATAGGGCGAATGTCTGTGACCGACACATTTGTCGTTTGGCGAGGTTATTTCGAGCCTAGTGGCAGAGCGCACCTTGGTGGGAAAACCGAAGGTTTTTCGAGTTCCGCACGGCTGCACGGAAAGTGAATTAAGATTCGAGGCGTTTTTGTAATTATGGGAAACAGCATTTACGGTTTTGTGAAAAACACCCTGCTGGACAATTTTCTCAAGCTTGCCAGGGTGAATGTCCTGACGGGCGAGTACGAATTCATGAAGTACGACGTCGTGATGCGCGAGGAGGGATATGAGGACATCTCAAGCATCTATCATTACATTGAGAAACAGGTGAGCGACGGGCTGATCCTGTCCGGGTACGTCGGCGAGTATTTGAAGTTCGCGAACCCCGAATACGTGCAGAGACGCGTCTTCAGCGGAGATCGGAGGATCATCCAGAGTTATAAGAGAAAAGTGCACGGCGGCTATATGTGGATCACGTTCGGGATCATAGTGCCGGATGAATGTGACTGGGAGCATCCCCAGGTGGTATTTTACTGGCGCGAGGCGGACTCCGATACGATCACGATGGTCGACGCGCTTTCCACTCTCTCGGAGATCTATAGCAAAATACTGAAGATCAATCTGACGACGGACAGCTTTCAGGTCATCAAGGTGAGCGAGTACGAGAGAACGCGCTTTGCGAACCGGTTAAGCCGGATCACCGACTGGTGGAGGGAGTTTGGGGAGAGCGGGCACGTCCACGAGGAGGATCTGGAAGTCTATCGGGAGTTCACGGACGCCGAACGGCTGAGAACGGTATTCCGGGCGGACAGCGTCGGCGCGCAGAGCTGCCGTTACCGCAGGCTTGTGGGGGACAGTTATCGCTGGGCGCAGATGGAGTTGATGCCGAGTATCGAGTACGAGGACGACAATCAGGTCCTGATCCTGTATATCAAGGACATTCACGACGAACACCTCAGGGAGATGCGCAACCGTCAGGCCCTGCTCGACGGCTACCACAGGGACGCGCTGACCAGACTGTTCAACCGTCACAAGTATAATGAGGATCTGAAGGAGCTGTCAAAGGACGTCGAGGGACATCTCAGCTGTATGTACGCGGACGTGAACGGGCTTCACGAGCTGAACAACCATCTGGGGCACGAGAAGGGCGACGATATGCTGTGCAGCGTGGCAGACACGCTGAAACGCTTCTTCCCGGAGGAGACGGTTTATCGGATCGGCGGCGACGAGTTCGTTATGCTGAGCACGAAACTTTCCAAAGAGAGCGTGGAGCACATCATGGTCGAGGTGCGCAGGGAGCTCCTGCAGGACAATTACGAGATCGCTGTCGGCGTGAAGGACGGTCCCTGTGAGCTGGGCGCGTACAAGATCGTGGGCGCGGCGGAGCTCGCCATGAGGGAAGACAAGGGGCGCTATTACCGGGAGAACGGAAGGGACCGCAGACGGCGCGTGCTGAACGAGGAGTTGGAGAAGACGCTGGAGGCGAAGAAGTACGCGGAGCGTTTTCTGGATGTGATCTCAGACAAGTACGCGGGCGTCTATTTTGTGGATCTGCAGAAGGACAGCCTGCAGCACATTTACATACCGGAGTATTTCCTGAGGCTTCTGGAGGATGCGGACTACAGCTACAGCAAGGCGATGCGGCTGTACATTGACCGCTATGTGAAAGAGGAGTATCAGCCGAGGCTTCTGCGGATGATCGATTACGATGAGCTGACCCGGCTTCTGCGCACGGAGGCGCAGGGCGACCTCTCGCTCATCTACCAGAAGGTAGACGGCAAATATGTGTCGCTGCGCATTATGGAGATGGATAGGTATACGGAAGAGAAATACGAGACGATATGGATCTTCTCGGAGAAGGTATTCCAGACGGACGATCCGGTCAAATTATTTCAGGGAGGAAATTGAGCTATGAAAAAACTGTCAACTGCTAAGATCTGGGCGTTCGCGACCGGGCAGCTCGGTTGGTCGCTGATGTCCGGACTGATCTCGAACTGGCTCGTATATTTTTATCAGCCGGATGATACGGCGGTCAGTCAGGGACAGACGCTGTTTATCCCGCAGGGGCTTGTGATCCTTGGGATCTTCACGGTGATCGGGGCAATCACGGCGTTCGGCCGCATCTTTGACGCGGTCACGGATCCGCTGATCGCGTCCTGGTCGGATCGCTGCAAGTCGCCGAGGGGCAGGCGCATGCCGTTTCTGCGCTACGCGTCCTTCCCACTTTCGATCGCGACGGTGCTCGTCTTCTGGTCGCCGATCAATAAGACAAGCTGGATCAACGCGGCATTTCTGTTTGTGATGGTGATGACCTACTATCTGTCAATCACCGCGTACTGCACGCCGTACAACGCGCTGATCTCGGAGCTGGGACACACGCAGCAGGAGAGGCTGAACATCTCGACGGTCATCTCGTTCACCTACATCGCGGGTACGGCGGTTGCCTACCTCGCGCCGATGATCTGGGGCGCGTTTATCCCGGCGTTCGGCAGGGTGAACGCGATCCGCGTGACGTTCACGGGCATGGCGGTCATCGCTTTCTGTTGCATGCAGGTGCCGGTCATCGCGATCAAAGAGAAGGAGTACGTGAACACGGTGCCGACGCAGGACGGCGCGTTCGGTTCGCTCGTGGCAACGTTTAAGAACGCGGAGTTCCGCAAATTTGTGGCATCTGACATCCTCTATTGGATCGCGATCACGATGTTCCAGACCGGGCTTCCGTTCTTTGTGACGAGCCTGCTGAAGCTGCCGGAGACGATGACGACGATCTACTTCGTGGGGATGACGGCGATCTCCCTGGTGTTCTACATTCCGATCAACAAGCTGACGCCGAAGCTCGGCAAGAAGAAGCTGATCACCTTTGCGTTCGTGATCTTCTGCGCGGCGTATTTCTACACCGGCTTCCTAGGTAGGATCCCGGGCATTCCGGCGGAAGTCCAGGGCGCGGTGCTGACCGTGGCCGCGGCGTTGCCGATGGCGATCTTCGGCATTCTTCCGCAGGCGGTTGTGGCGGATATCGCGCAGAGTGACGCGAAGCTTACCGGCAGCAACCGCGAGGGCATGTTCTACGCGGCGCGCACGTTCGCGTTCAAGATGGGGCAGAGCGTCTCGATGCTGCTGTTCACGGCGGTGTCCACGATCGGTACGGCGGCCGGGACCGGCTACCGCATGACGGCGTTTCTGGCGGCGGCGTTTTGCGTGCTCGGCGGGATCGTGTTCCTGACCTACAATGAGATCAAGATCAATAAGATCATCAATGACTGATAAACGCAAACCTGCGAATAAAAACAAGCGCGGGAACAGATACAGATAAATCGGCAAATTGAGATCGGGTAAATATCATGGTTGAAAAAAGTTTTGTGTTGAGCGAGGAGACTTATTTCGAGGAGATGCAGAAGACCGTCCTGCCGTATCTGGCGCAGCGCAAAAAAGAACTGTGGCTGGAGCGGGAGCCGGGGAAGCGGCAGTACTGCGTCCGTTATCTCGCGGATAAGGCGGTGGGGACTGTAATTGTTGTACACGGCTTTACCGAGACGGCGGAGAAGTATCAGGAGGTCGTCTGGTATTTCCTGAGCCACGGATACAACGTGTACGTGCCGGAGCACTGCGGACACGGACACAGCTATCGTCTGACGGAGGGTGACCTGTCGCTCGTGCATGTGGATCACTATGAGCGCTACGTTGCGGATCTGCTCGCGGTGGCGGAGAGGGCGGCGAAGGAGCGGAAAGGCCTGCCGCTGTTTCTGTATGCGCACTCGATGGGCGGAGGAGTCGGGGCGGCCGCGCTCTCACGGCAGCCGAAGCTGTTCGCGCGGGCGGTGCTTACGTCGCCGATGATACGGCCGCTCACGAACGGGGTGCCGTGGCCTCTGGCGAAGCTGCTGACGGGGATCCTCTGCAGGATCGGACGCGCGGACAAGTATGTGCCGGGCGGGCATCCGTTCGACGGAAAGGAGACCTTTGAGGGCAGTCCGTCGACCTGCCGGGAGCGTTATGATTTTTATCAGAGAAGACGGGAAGAGGAGCCTACCTACCAGATGAGCGCGGCGTCGTGCGGCTGGCTGCGCGAGGCGATAAGACTGAACCGCTATCTTCAGTCGGACGGCTGGAAGCATATCGAGACTCCGTTTCTGCTCTTCCAGGCGGAGGACGACAGCTTTGTATGGGGCAGCGAGCAGGAGCGCTTCGTGGAAAAAGTGAATCAAAACGGGAAGACTTTCGCGCGGCTGGTGCATGTGCCGGGGACGAAGCATGAGATCTTCAACTCCGCGAGCAGCATTCAGGAGGGGTATTGGGAGGAGATACTGGCGTTCTTTGCAGAAGGATTGGAGACAGTACAGTGAATACAATTCAGGAGAAACATGAGAAACTTCAGGCAATATTAAGGGAGCTGGGCAGTGTGGCGGTCGCCTTTTCGGGAGGAGTGGATTCCACGTTTCTGCTGAAAGTTGCACATGACGTGTTGGGAGAGAGGGCTGTCGCGGTGACGGCCCGCTCCTGTTTTTTTCCGGAAAGAGAGAGCGGGGAAGCGGAAAGCTTCTGCCGTGAGAACGGGATCGATCAGATCGTCATTGAGGAGGATATTCTCGGGGTGGATGGGATTCGTGAGAATCCGCCGGATCGCTGCTATCTGTGCAAGCGGGCGCTGTTCGGGCGTATTCTGCAGGTCGCGCGGGACCGTGGGATCCATGCGGTGGCGGAGGGATCTAACATGGACGATACCGGGGATTATCGGCCCGGCATGAAGGCGATACGGGAGCTCGGGGTGCGAAGCCCGCTTCAGGAGGCCGGACTCTATAAATCTGAGATTCGCGAGCTGTCGCGACAGCTCGGGCTTTCGACCTGGGAGAAGCCGTCGTACGCCTGCCTGGCTTCGCGCTTTGCGTACGGGGAGACGATCGACGAGGAACGGCTGCGCATGGTCGATCAGGCGGAAAAACTGTTGTTGGGTCTCGGTTTTCGGCAGATGCGCGTGCGCGTGCACGGGACGTTGGCGCGGATCGAGCTGCCGCCGGAGGAGATCAGCCGGATCACGGAAGAACGCACGCGCGGACAGATTGTGGAGAAGCTGCGGGAGTACGGATTCACCTATGTGACGCTGGATCTGCAGGGATACCGGACCGGAAGTATGAATGAAGTGCTCGCCGCGAAATGAACGCCGACCCATGTATGGGATTTCATATCTAAGGAATGGATCGCGATTCAAATTCATGTGGACTGGAAAACAGTTTGGCGATTTCATAAGGCAGCTACCAGGCAGGAACTTTTGGAAAATATCGAAAAGGATGGGAAGATGAGAGGAAAGCTGAAGAAAGTGCTTATCATCATATTGGTCATTGCGGGAATTCTTGTGCTGACCGTGATTGGACTGGGGATCTATTTTATCGCCACGAAGCCGAAGGCGGACATCAGTGAGATTCCACAGAATCTCGGACTTTCCGTGATCTTATCCGACGTCGTCTCCGCGACCTCTGAGGACGAGGAGGATCTGAACTGGTACGCGGCGCTTGAGGAGGCGAGCGCGGATACGAGCCTGATTGAAAGCAGCGTCTTTTTCGGCGGATACGACACATCAAAGCGGATCACGTCGTTTGAGGGCGACGATCAGTGTATGGCAGTCAACGCGTATGTCAATCCTAAGAACGAGAACAATGATTTTGTCTCGTTTGTGCTCTATCACAAGCGCGAAGGGAAGTATTCGCAGCCGTACAAGATCTTCTCGACTTGGATCGATCTGAACAATGACGATACGTACCACTACGACTGCGACGACGCAGCCGTGAGTCTTCTCAGTCTGGAGGATGCGCTCGGGTTTGCGGTCGACACGGGAGACGGAAACAAGGTGTACTGCGGATTTTGGACGGATGAGGCGGAGACGAGATCCCTGACCTTTGCCGGGCAGGAGTTGGACGGTGTGGAGAAGGTCGATTATTTTGACACACCCTATTATTTCTGGTATATCACACTGCCAGATGTTAAAGGGCGACTTCAGAATATCGATTACGGCAGCTACACCTGTCAGGAGTTGATCGACGCACTGAAAGTTCAGTATGAGAAAGCGGAGTGACGACATTGCTCTTTGGTCAGTTATAAAAGCACATAATGAATTATTTATAATCGGACAAAATTTGCGAAGATTGAGATTGACCGTTTTGGGCTAGTTACCGACTAATCATCGCTGTCTGACCACTTGATGATGTAGTGACAAGTTACACCAGCCGCGACAGCGACTATAAAAGCAAAGAGTATATCCATGAGCACACCCCTTCCTGTTGCCAGTATCGGGGCGGTAACAAATGTATTGTATCACACATCCTTTGGGATGAGAATAAACTGGTGGTTAAATAATTGACCGCTAGTTAAAGCTGTGCTCTCGTTGCCAATTGCATATCTCCAGGATGAAGATGCTTGCAATCTCCTGATATTTCCTGTACAATAGCATATCGACGAACCGCCTGATCTTCGGTTAAGGCGGGGAAATGACGGATCTGGAAGTACGGACGGAGCGGAATATCCTCTTACGGACAGAACGAAGTGAGGACTGAAACATGGAAGCATATCTGGATAATTCGGCGACGACGCGCTGCACCGAAGGGGTGCGGGATGTTGTCGTACGCGCGATGACAGAAGATTACGGGAATCCTTCTTCGCAGCACGGGAAGGGTGTGGAGGCGGAGCGCGTATTGCGTGAAGCGCGCGAGACGCTGGCCGCGACGCTCAAGGTCAGCGAGAAGGAGATCTATTTCACCTCGGGCGCGACAGAGTCGAACAACTGGGCGATCATCGGCGCGGCAATGGCGAACCGGCGCGCAGGTATGCATCTGATCACAACGGCGATCGAGCACGCGGCGGTGTTGGAGCCGCTGGCGTATCTGGAGAAGCAGGGCTTCCGTGTGACCTATCTGCCGGTGGACGCGAAAGGACACATCAGCCTTGCGGATCTGGAGGAGGCGCTCTGCGAGGAGACGATCCTCGTTTCGATCATGTACGTCAACAATGAGATCGGGACGATCGAGCCGATCGCGGAGGCCGGGAAGCTGATCAAGGCGCATGGTCCGCGCACGCTGTTCCATGTGGATGCGGTGCAGGCATACGGGAAATTGGAGATCCGCCCGAAGAAGCTGGGTGTGGACATGCTTTCGGTCAGCGCGCACAAGATCCACGGACCGAAGGGCGTCGGCTTTCTGTATGTGAATGGGAAGACAAAGCTTCAGCCGATGATGCTCGGCGGCGGGCAGCAGAAGGGAATGCGCTCCGGCACGGACAACGTCCCGGGCGCGGCGGGGCTTGCGGAGGCAGCCAGGGAAGCGTACGCGCAGCTCGGGCAGAGTACGGAGCACCTGCTGAGCCTGAAAAAACGTATGATGGACGGACTGAAAACTCTGTCGGAAGAGCTGTCGAAAGACAACGCAGGGCCTGTGAAACGGGGGGAAACGGCAGGGAAGCCGGATGCGAAGAAGCCCCGCATCGTCATTCACTCGGAGGAGGGCGACAAAAGCGCTCCCCACATCGTGAGCGCGGCGTTTCCTGGTGTGCGCAGCGAGGTGTTGCTGCATGCGCTCGAGGAGCGGGGGATTTACGTTTCGGCCGGTTCCGCCTGCACGACGAACAAGAAGGTGCCGGTCAGCGGCGTGTTGAAGGAGCTGCATCTGCCGAAGGAGCTTGCCGAGTCGACGCTGCGTTTCAGCTTCAGCCGTTTCACGACGGAAGAGGAAATTGATTATTGTCTGGAAGCGCTGCGCGAGCTGCTTCCGTTACTCGCGAGGTACGCGCGGCACTGAATCTGATAAGTTGAAAACACCGCATTGTCAAGCTGCAGCCAGAATATGGAAGACGTTGGTATAAGCAGAAGAGCATCGGGGACGGAAAGTCACTGAGAATAGAAAGCCACTGGGAACAGAGATTACAACGCATAGAAAAAGGAAGGAAGATATGTTTCAGACATTTCTGATCAAATATGGGGAGATCGCGATCAAGGGGAAGAACCGGCATCTGTTCGAGGATGCTCTGGTGAAGCAGATTTGCCACGCGCTGAAGCGGGTAGAAGGGGACTTCCATGTGTACAAGGAGCAGGGCCGCATCTATATCGATTGCGATCCGGGCTATGATTACGACGAGACGGTGGAGGCTTTGCAGAAGGTGTTCGGCATTGTCGGGATCTGCCCGGTGATGAAGTGCGCGGACGAGGGCGTACAGAAGCTCGGGGATGACGTCGTGGAGTTCCTGCGGCAGACCTACGACCGTCACGACCAGAGCTTCAAGGTGTTTACCAGACGCCCGAAGAAGAGCTTTCCGATCGACTCGATGGAGGCGAACGCAGAGCTCGGCGGCCGCATTCTCGACGCGTTCCCGGACATGCGCGTGGATGTGCACGAGCCGGAGCTGCAGCTGTATGTGGAGATCCGGGACGAGATCTTTATCTACTCGAAGATCATTCCGGGGCCGGGCGGTATGCCGGTCGGAACGAACGGGCGGGCTATGCTGCTGCTTTCCGGAGGCATCGACAGTCCGGTGGCGGGTTACATGATCAGCAAGCGAGGTGTCTGCCTTGACGCGGTGTACTTCCACGCGCCGCCCTACACGAGCGAGCGGGCGAAACAGAAGGTGGTTGATCTGGCGAAGATCATCGCCGCGTACACGGGTCCGATCCGTCTGCATGTCGTGAATTTTACGGATATTCAGCTCTACATTTACGACAAGTGTCCGCACGATGAGCTGACGATCATCATGCGCCGCTACATGATGCGGATCGCCGAGCATTTTGCGGGCGAGACGAATTCACACGCGCTGGTGACGGGCGAGAGCCTCGGGCAGGTGGCGAGCCAGACGATGCAGAGTCTCGCCGCGACGAACGAGGTGTGCACGATGCCGGTGTTCCGCCCGCTGATCGGTTTTGACAAGCAGGAGATCGTGGACATCGCGCAAAAGATCGGCACGTTCGAGACCTCGATCCTCCCGTTTGAGGATTGCTGTACGATCTTTGTGGCAAAGCATCCGGTGACGAAGCCGAACGTGAATATCATCAAGCGCTCCGAGACGAAGCTTGCCGAGCGGATCGACGAGCTGATGCGCACGGCGCTTGGGACGACGGAAGTGCTGCTGATCGAGTAAGCGATAAGCAGGCAAATCGAGTAGGGATGGTTTTCGCCCTACTCGCTGCGCGACTCGCGTGCTGCGACAGCAGCAAAATACCTCACGCGAGTCTGCGCATAAAAAAGCGGGGGCTGTCTTTTGCGACAGTCCCTCGCAGAAAGTGCGAAAAAGCAACGCTTAGATGATGTACGGAGAGAGCGCCTTGAGCACTTCGTCCATATTGTCCTCCGCATGGATGTTGAGATCGATCGGCTTCGACAGGTCGAGGCTGAAGATGCCCATGATGGACTTCGCGTCGATCACGTATCTGCCTGAGACAAGATCGAAATCATTGTCGAACTTGGTGACGTCGTTTACAAAAGATTTAACTTTATCGATAGAATTTAAAGATATCTGAACTGTTTTCATAAAGCTTCCTCCCCGCATAAATAATTGATAACATTATCTTAACGGTAAGAGAACAAAAAGTCAAGTTGTAAACGACAGAAGATTTGAATCTTTTGTGCAAATTTTGTGATTATTTCATAAAGGAAGAAACGTCGGACGCAAAAGCGGAAAATATCCGAAGGATTTTCGCGGATCGCGGGGGGAAGTCTTAGGAGGAAAAAATGGGGAAAAAAGCCGCACTTCACAACCTTGGCTGCAAGGTCAACGCATATGAGACGGAGGCGATGCGCCAGCTTCTGGAGGAGGCCGGTTATGAGATCATGCCGTTCGCCCCGGGAGCCGACGTCTACGTCATCAATACCTGTACGGTGACGAACATCGCGGACCGCAAGTCGCGGCAGATGCTGCACAGGGCCCGCAAGATGAACCCGGACGCGATCGTCGTGGCGGCCGGTTGCTACGTACAGACAGCTCAGGCCGGTGGAAAAGAAAATCAGAGGCGCAGCGCTGCTGCGGGAGACCATTCGACGCAGGGCAAAAGCGCCGGGAACGACGGGCCGGAGGACGCGTCGATCGATATTGTGCTTGGAAACAACTGCAAGAAGAATATCGTGGAGGCGCTGCGCGAGTTTGAGGTCGCGCGGGCCGGAAAATCTGTCCCGGAGACAGGGAGCGATGAGAATGGCAAAGCCGGAAGGGAGGTCCGCCCGGACGATCTCCTGAGCCGGAGGATCGATATCAACCACACGAAGGAATTCGAGCCGTTGCATGTGGCGCGCACGCAGGAGCACACGCGCGCCTATCTCAAGGTGCAGGACGGCTGCAATCAGTTCTGTAGCTACTGTATTATCCCGTACGCGCGGGGAAGGGTGCGGAGCCGCGCGGTCGGGGAAGTGGTGCAGGAGGCCCGGACACTTGCCGAAAACGGCTGCAGGGAGATCGTGCTGACCGGGATCCATCTGAGCTCCTACGGCTGCGACCACGGGAGCACGCTGCTCGAACTGATTCAGGCGATCCATGAGATCAGGGGCGTCGAGCGGATCCGGCTGGGGTCTCTCGAACCCGGCGCCGTCACAGAGGAATTTGCGGAGACGCTCGCCGCCCTGCCGAAATTCTGCCCGCATTTCCATCTCTCGCTGCAGAGCGGCTGCGACGCCACGCTGAAGCGCATGAACCGCCGTTACACGGCCGCGGAGTACAGAAAGCGCTGCGAGCTGCTGCGGGAGGTGTTTGGAGATCCGGCGCTCACGACGGACGTGATCGTCGGCTTTCCGGGAGAGACGCAGGAGGAATTCGAGGAGACGGTCTCTTTTTTGAAAGAACTGAAGCTCTATGAGACGCATATTTTCAAGTATTCCAGGAGACAGGGGACGCGGGCGGCCGCGATGCCGGACCAGATCCCGGAGACGGTGAAGGCGCAGCGCAGCGAACGGCTGATCGCGCTCGGCGAGGAGAACCGGCGCGCGTTTGAGTCCCGCTATATCGGCCGCGCGGTCGAGGTACTGTTTGAAGAGAAATGCGTCGTAGCCGGGCGGGAGTACTATATCGGCTACACGAAGGAGTACATCCGCGCTGCGCTTCCCGCAGAGGAACTCGATTACGAAAACGAATTGTGCAGAGGTACTTTAGGGGCGGAGATCGAGCCGCATGTATATCTTTTTTCCTGAAAGGGAAGAATGCAGATACAGCAGACAGCTCCGAAGACGCCGCGCCCTGCGACAGGATCCTGTCGGTTATCCTAAAGGACTAGCTTCGCGTCGCTGGTCACGGAGTGAACAGTAACTCCTGTCGGAAACAATCAGAAACAATTGTTCGAAAGGGATTGAATTATTTTACAAATTATATTAGAATGGAGCTACAAGGTACTTAAGGACGTGAGGATATGGCGGATATCAACAACACACAATACTTTAACTTCAACACAGATCCGGAAGCGCGCGTGAAGAAGGTGCTGGAGGTAGTCTACACCGCGATGGCGGAGAAAGGCTACAATCCGGTGAATCAGATCGTGGGTTATATCATGTCGGGCGATCCGACCTACATCACCAGCCACAACAACGCGCGCAGTCTGATCATGAAGGTTGAGAGGGATGAACTGGTAGAGGAGCTTTTGAGGGAGTACATTAAGAACGAGTCGTGGAAACGGGAGGAACAGTGAACCGTATCATGGGGCTGGACTTCGGTTCCAGGACCGTGGGAGTGGCCGTCAGCGATGCGCTTGGGCTTACCGCGCAGGGCGTAGAGATCATAAGGCGGGAGCAGGAGAACAAGCTGCGGCGGACACTTGCGCGGATCGAGGAGCTGATCGTGCAGTATCAGGTGACGGAGATCGTGCTGGGTTATCCCAAGAATATGAACAATACCATCGGGGAGCGCGCGCAGAAGACAGCGGAGTTCGGCGAGACGCTGAAGCGCAGGACAGGCCTTCCGGTAAAGCTGTGGGATGAGCGTTTGACGACGGTGGCGGCGAACCGTGCGTTGATCGAGGGTGGAGTGCGCCGCGAGAAGCGAAAGGCATATGTAGACATGATAGCGGCTGTGTATATCCTGCAGGGATATCTCGACAGTCACGAGAGGGAAACGAATGAATAAAAAAATAGAGTTTTGCCCGGTTGGCGAAGAAGAGACCGTCGGGTTTTTTGTGTTGGAGGAAACACGGATCGGGGGAGTCTCCTATCTTCTGGTTACGGAGACTGAGGACGACGAGACGGACGCCTATATCCTGAAGGACTTGTCGCAGGACGGTGAGGACGAGGCGCGCTATATCTTTGTCGACGATGACGACGAGATGGAGGCAGTGTCAAAGATTTTTGCGGAGCTCTTAGAGGACGTGGATATCGAGCTCTGAGAAAGATAAGATGCATTTTTCGGGACGGTTTATGCCCGGAAGATGCGAGAAGCAGAAATGACGGAACACGGGAGGACGGCGCCGGATTCAGACGCATGCTACCGTATTCCGCTCTTATTATGGAGGTGCAGATTGAAAAAGAAGCAGACAAATCAGAACATGAATGATAAAGTAAACGAGAAAATATGTGAAAAAGTAAAGATCATCCCGATCGGAGGACTGGGTCTGATCGGCATGAATATGACGGCGTTCGAGTACAAGGACAGCATTATCGTGGTGGACTGCGGTCTAGCGTTTCCGGAGAACGATATGCTGGGGATCGATCTTGTGATTCCGGACGTCACATACCTGAAGGACAACATTGACAAGGTGAAGGGCATCGTGTTCACGCACGGCCACGAGGATCACATCGGCGCGCTGCCGTATGTGCTCATGGAGCTGAACGCGCCGCTCTACGCGACGAAGCTGACGATGGGCCTGATCGAGCGCAAGCTCACGGAGCATAACCTGATGCGCACGACGAAGCGCAAGGTCGTGCGGCCGGGGCAGTCGATCAACCTCGGGGCGTTTCGGATCGAGTTTATCAAGACGAACCACAGCATCGCGGACGCGGTGGCGCTGGCGATCTACTCGCCGGCCGGCATCATCGTGCACACCGGGGACTTCAAGGTGGACTATACGCCGGTGTTCGGCGACGCGATCGACCTGCAGCGCTTCGCGGAGCTCGGAAAGAAGGGCGTGCTGGCTCTGATGTGCGACAGCACGAACGCGGAGCGCCCGGGTTTCACGGCGTCGGAGCGCACCGTGGGCAAAACGTTTGACAACCTCTTTTCGGAGCACCGCAGCCACAGGATCATCATTGCGACCTTCGCGTCGAACGTTGACCGCGTGCAGCAGATCATCAATTCCGCGCACAAGTACGGGCGCAAGGTCGTCGTGGAAGGCAGAAGCATGGTAAATATCATCCAGATCGCCTCGGAGCTCGGCTATCTCGCGATCCCGGAGAACACGCTGATCGATCTGGAGCAGATGAAGAATTATCCGGACGAGCAGATGGTATTGATCACGACAGGCAGTCAGGGCGAGTCGATGGCGGCACTGTCCCGGATGGCGGCGGACATGCACAAGAAGGTCAGCATCAAGCCGGGCGATACCGTGATCTTCAGCTCGAACCCGATCCCGGGCAACGAGAAGGCCGTGTCGAACGTGATCAATGAGCTCTCGATGAAAGGGGCCAACGTGATCTTTCAGAACGCCCACACGTCGGGACATGCCTGTCAGGAGGAGATCAAGCTGATCTACTCTCTGGTTCGGCCGAAGTACTCGATCCCGGTGCATGGCGAATTCCGGCACATGAAAGCGCAGGCTGCGCTGGCGGAGAGCCTCGGCATCGACAAGGATCATATCTTCCTGCTGAAGACCGGGGATGTGCTGGAGATCGGCGAGGACAGCGCGAAGATCTGCGATCACGTGCAGACGGGTGCGATCCTGGTGGACGGGCTCGGCGTCGGAGACGTCGGAAACATCGTGCTGCGAGACCGCCAGCATCTGGCGGAGGACGGGATCGTGATCGCGGTGCTCACGCTGGAACGCCACACCGGGCAGATCCTCTCGGGGCCGGACATCGTCTCGCGCGGGTTCGTGTATGTCAGGGAAGCCGAAGAGCTCATGGAGGAAGCGCGCAGCGTGGTGGAGGAGACGATGGATTCCTGCAATTCCCACCATGTGACCGACTGGGCCAAGATCAAGAATTCCATCCGGGATTCCCTCAGTGACTTTCTGTGGAAGCGGACGAAGCGCCGTCCGATGATCCTGCCGATCATAATGGAAGTAGAGTGACGCATATGAACGACATGAAAAAGTGTACGGAAGACCTGATCCAGTGTATTCTAGAGAGCGAGGAGTATAAGAATTTCTGCGAGTTCCGGGACAGGGTACAGGAAGAGCCGGAGCTGCGGCAGCAGATCAACGACTTCCGGCTCCACGTTTTTGAGACGCAGAATTCCATGGAGCCGCTCGACATGTACCAGGAGCAGAACCGCCTGTGCAACGACTACGAAGAGTTTCGGAAAAACCCGCTCGTGAACGGATTTCTGCTGGCGGAGCTGCGCGTGTGCCGTATGGTGCAGAAGATTACGGGGGAGATCGTGGACGCGATCGATATCGACTCGGACGACGTGGTGGAGAGGATCAGGATATAGATGATAATTGACGAGCGCATGGCAGTCTACATTAATTCGCTGGACAGCGGCAACGGCCCTTTCCTGAACGCGCTGGAGCGTGAGGCGCTCGAGCAGGAGATCCCGATCATCCGAAAGGACATGCAGAGTTTTCTGAAGGTTTTGCTGGCGCTGCACGCGCCGAAACGGATCCTGGAGCTGGGGACGGCCGTCGGATTCTCGGCCCTCTTGATGGCGCAGAACACGGCGCCGGACTGCCATATCACGACGATAGAGAAATATGAGAAACGGATCCCGCAGGCACGGGCGAATTTCACGGCCGCGGGAATGGAAGAGCGCATCACGCTCCTGGAGGGCGACGCGCTTGAGCGGATGAAGGAGCTTGCGGGGCCGTACGATATGATCTTCATGGACGCGGCGAAGGGGCAGTACATTCATTTTCTGCCAGAAGCGCTGCGTCTGCTGCGCGCGGGCGGAGTGCTTATCTCGGACAACGTGCTGCAGGACGGGGACATCCTCGAATCGCACTACGCCGTCGAGCGCCGGAACCGCACGATCTACAAGCGGATGCGGGAATACCTCTACGTGCTGAAACACACGGACGGCCTGCTGACCTCGATCGTCGCAGTCGGGGACGGGGCAGCCGTGACGGTGAAATTATGGGACGAAATACAAATTGTAACTGAGAAATAAATGCTGTGAAATGCTGCAGAAGCTTATAATAGATATTTTCTGCCTCCATTCCGGATTGGAATAACAGGTAAAATGTTACAGGAGACAGCGGCAGATATTTCCGAATATATGGAGACAGGATACAGAGTAACAATATGCAGTTTGGAGGAATGATGAAAGGGACGGGAAGACATCCGGAGCTTCTGATACCGGCGAGCAGCCTCGAGGTGCTGAAGACTGCCGTGATCTTCGGTGCAGACGCCGTGTACATCGGCGGCGAGGAGTTCGGGCTGCGCGCCAAGGCGAAGAATTTTTCCATGGAAGAGATGGCAGAGGGGATCGCGTTCGTGCACGCGCACGGCGTGAAGGTGCATGTGACGGTCAATATCCTCGCACATAATTACGATCTGGAGGGTGTGAAGACGTACCTTCGGGAATTACGGGAACTGCGCCCGGATGCGCTGATCATTGCGGACCCGGGAATTTTTATGCTCGCGAAGCAGATATGCCCGGAGATTGAACGCCACGTCAGCACGCAGGCGAACAACACGAACTACGAGACCTACCGTTTTTGGTGGGAGCTTGGGGCGAAGCGCGTCGTCTCGGCGCGGGAGCTGTCCCTGAAGGAGATTCGCGAGATCCGGGATAACATCCCAAAGGAGATGGAGATCGAGAGCTTCGTGCACGGGGCGATGTGCATTTCTTATTCGGGGCGCTGCCTGCTGAGCAATTATTTCACGGGAAGGGACGCGAATCAGGGCGCCTGCACGCACCCCTGCCGTTGGAAGTACGCGGTGGTCGAGGAGACGCGTCCCGGCGAGTATCTGCCGATCGAGGAGAACGACCGCGGCACCTTCCTCTTCAACTCAAAGGATCTCTGTATGGTGGAGCATCTGCCGGACATGATCGACGCAGGGATCGACAGCCTCAAGGTCGAAGGGCGCATGAAGACCGCGCTCTATGTGGCGACGGTGGCCCGCACCTACCGGAAGGCGATCGACGATTTCCATGCGGATCCGGCGCTCTACGAGAAGAATATGGACTGGTACCGGACGCAGATCGGAAGCTGCACACACCGCGAGTTCACGACCGGCTTTTTCTACGGCAAGCCCGGCGCGGACGCGCAGATCTACGGCGAGAGCACTTATGTCAAAGAATACACCTACCTTGGCATGATCGGCGCGCGTCGCGCCGACGGCCTGTACGCGCTCGAACAGCGCAACAAATTTTCTGTTGGCGAGGAGATCGAGATCATGAAGCCGGACGGCCGGAACATTTCCGTCAAAGTCGCGGGCATCTTCGACGAGAACGGCGATCCGCAGGACAATGCCCCGCACGCCAGACAAAAGCTTTGGGTCGACCTCGATAATAAGGCTGACAAATATGATATCCTGCGCCGTGAGGAACGGAAAGAATAGAATCAAGAGTTTTACACAGACCAGAGAACCGCTCGCCCGGTGGATTTCCGGTGTGCTTTCCGAGGAAAGTTTATAAATACTTTCCCGAGGGAAGCACCCAGGAAGGGTACCGCCGGGGCGGGCGGTTCTCGTCCGGTTTTCCTTTCTGGGTTGTGTATTTTTTTTGTACAGCGGACGAAAGTCCTTGCAAAGCGGACAAAACAGGACTATAATAATCCATATGTCGGGCATTTTGCTGCATTACCGCGGTGAAATGGCCGAATAATACAGAAAAAGAAACATAGGAGGGAAAGATTATGAAAAAATTAGTAGCACTTGCACTGTGCGCGACCATGTGCTTCGCAGGGGCGCTGAGCGTTTCCGCGGAAGACGTCGTAAAGATCGGCGTGTTTGAGCCGGCGTCCGGCGACAACGGCGCAGGCGGCAAGCAGGAGACGCTTGGTATCCAGTACGCGAACAGCGTAGCTCCGACGGTTGAGATCGACGGCACGGAGTACACGGTTCAGCTGGAGATCGTGGACAACGAGTCCTCCGCAGAGAAGGCTCCGTCCGCAGCAGCGGATCTGGTAAGCCGCGGCGTATCCGTAGTGCTCGGTACATACGGTTCCGGCGCAGCGATCGCAGCTTCCGATACATTCGGTCAGGCCGGTGTTCCGGCGATTGGCGTTACCTGCACGAACCCGCAGGTGACCGAGGGCAACACGCATTACTTCCGTATCTGCTTCCTGGATCCGTTCCAGGGCACGGTTCTCGCGAACTTCGCGTCTGAGAAATTCGAGGCGAAGAAGGCGTATGTCCTGACGAAGCTCGGCGACGACTACTCCGCAGGCCTCGGCCACTACTTCACGGAGGCGTTTGAAGGCCTCGGCGGCGAGGTGATCTCCGATACGTTCCCGGAGGGCAACGCGGACTTCACATCCTACATCACGACCGCTGTGAATGAGGGCGTGGACGTTATCTTTGCTCCGACCTCTACCGAGGCGGCTCAGCTGATCATCGACACGGCTGCTTCTCAGGGCGTGACGGTTCCGCTTCTGGCAGGCGACACTTGGGATTCCAACGTTATCCTGAACGCGGCTGAGGGCAAGGACGTGCAGATCTACGTGACGACCTTCTATCAGGAGGGCGGTAACGAAGAGTTCGATGCGGGCATCAAAGAGTGGATCAACGCTGACAGCACGAACCTCGCGAACAACGGCGGCGACGACACGGTTGCAGCGGTTACGGCGATGGGTTATGACGCATACTTCACGGCTCTCGAGGCTCTGAAGAACGCGGGTTCCACCGATCCGGCGGCGGTCAACGAGGCGCTCTGGGATACGACCTACACGGGCGTTACCGGCGAGATCGCTTTCGAGTCCGAGAACGGCGACGCGATGCGCGACACGGCATACGTAAAGCAGGCGAACACCGAGACGGGTGCCTGGGACTTCGTAGCTGAGCAGGGCGTCAACTAAAGAGTAAGACAAAGCAGAGCAGGAGAGGCTGCAAAAAAGCAGCCTCTCTTTTTACAATAAAAGCACGAAGTGCGGAGCAATCCGCAGGCTTTTATTTTCTACCAGTACTAAGGGAGGAGTTCCAGTATGGATTTTATCAGCAAAAATCTGCCGTACCTTCTGGCAGGTATTTCCGTCGGCGGACAGTATGCCCTGATCGCGATCGGCTACACGATGGTCTACGGCATCCTGAGGCTGATCAACTTTGCGCACGGCGACATCTTCATGGTGGCCGCGCTCGTGACGGTCTACGCCACAACGACGCTTCCGCTGTATGTGTCGATCCCGCTGACGCTTGTCGTCACGGTCATACTCGGCCTGGCGGTGGAGCGTGTCGCGTACAAGCCGTTGCGCAGCGCGCCGCGTATGTCAGTCATGATCTCCGCGATCGGCGTGTCCTATCTGCTGCAGAACCTGGCGCTTTACGTCACGGGCGGTCTGGCGCAGACCTATCCGGCGATCCCGTTTATCTCGGATACGATCCAGATCGGTTCCGCCACCACGAAGATGGTGACGATCGTGACGCCGATCCTGACGATCGTTCTGGTGTTTGCGCTGATGCAGCTGATCAACCACACGAAGATCGGCATGGGCATGCGCGCGGCGGCGAACGATTTCGAGACGAGCCGTCTGATGGGGATCAAGGTCGATAACGTCATCAGCATGACGTTTCTGATCGGTTCGTTTTTGGCGGCGGTCGGTTCGGTGCTTTACTTTACAAACTACGCGTCCGTGGTTCCGACATCCGGGGCCATGCCCGGTCTGAAGGCGTTTGTCGCGGCAGTGTTCGGCGGCATCGGCTCGATCCCGGGAGCGGTCATCGGCGCATTTATCATCGGTATCTGTGAAAACATCATCAAGGGCCTTGGTTGGACGACGTTTTCCGACGCGTTCACGTTTGCGCTTTTGATCGTCATCCTGATCGTCAAGCCGACCGGTCTGTTCGGCGAAGGCGCGACGGATAAGGTCTGAGGGGAGGCGGCGAACTATGAAGAGAAGAAATGTGATCATCTGCGCGCTGCTTTACCTGGCGGCGATCCTTGCGATTATTGTCCTGGAGAAATTCCTTCCCCCGACGCACATCGCGCTTGCGGTTCTGAAAAAGGGCTGCATCTATTCGCTGGTCGCGGTGTCCATGAATCTGCTGAACGGCTTTACGGGACTGTTTTCTCTGGGGCAGGCGGGCTTCATGCTGATTGGCGCCTACACCTACGCGGTGCTGACGATCCCGGTGGCGGAGCGCGATTCTGTGTATATGTATTTTGACGGCGGCATCATCCAGTTTTCGGTTCCGGTCTTCGTGGGCCTTCTGGCGGCCGGTCTTCTGGCGGCTCTGCTGGCATGGCTGATCGGACTTCCGGTGCTGCGCTTAAAGAGCGACTATCTGGCGATCGCGACGCTCGGCTTTGCCGAGATCATCCGCGCGTTTTTCCAGTGGGACGAGCTCGGCGTGATCACGAACGGTTCGAACATGCTCCGCAAATATCCGACGTTCACGACGACGCTGTTTCCGTTCCTCGTGTGTTCGGCCTGTATCGCGGTCATTGTG
The DNA here is from genome assembly GCA_947591155.1 of uncultured Lachnospiraceae bacterium. Lineage (GTDB taxonomy): Bacteria > Bacillota > Clostridia > Lachnospirales > Lachnospiraceae > Choladousia. The sequence continues at coordinate 3,577 of CANQDA010000012.1, read as the reverse complement.
CTGCTGATCCATTCGTCCTACGGCCGCGCGTTCCGCGCGATCCGCGACGATGAGATCGCGGCGGAGGCGATGGGCATCAATCTGGCGAAGCACAAGAGACTGTCGTTCTGCATTTCCTCGTTCTTCGCGGGCGTGGGCGGCGGACTGCTGGCGATGTATCAGACGTCGATCCAGGCGATGACCTTCAAGTCGGCGATGACCTACGAAATCCTGCTGATCGTCGTGATCGGCGGCCTCGGTTCCGTGACCGGAAGCTGCATCGCGTCGTTTTTATTCATCGCGTCCTCTGAGTGGTGGCTGCGCTTCCTGGATACCGAGATGACGATCGGGAATTTCAAGGTGCCGCTTCTGCGCGCCGGCTTCCGCAAGGTCGTGTTCTCTGTCATTATCATGGTGATCGTGCTGTTCGCACGCAAGGGCATCATGGGAGATCACGAATTTTCCATCGACGGTATCTGCAGCTTTTTCAAGAATCTGGGCAAAAAGAAGGAGGTTAAGTCATGAGTACGAATGTCCTCCGGGTAGAAGACGTCACCATGCAGTTTGGCGGCGTGGTGGCGGTAGACAACCTTTCCCTCGAGGTGAACGAGGGTGAGATCGTGGCGTTGATCGGGCCGAACGGCGCCGGAAAGACGACCGCGTTCAACTGCATCACCGGCGTGTACGAGCCGACGAACGGCAGAGTGTCGTTTTACGGCAAGGAGCTCGTGGAGAGCTATCCGCACGGAAAGATAAAGAAGACTTACATCGGCGAGAATGCCGGGCGATACACGAAGCGTCTGGTACAGACGCCGGACAAGATCACGAAAGAAGGAATCGCTCGTACGTTCCAGAACATCCGCCTGTTCTCTTCAATGACAGTGTTTGAGAACGTGCTGATCGCGAAGCACATGCGCGCGAAGCAGAATTTCCTGACCGCGACGTTCCGCCTGAACCACGCGGAGGAGAAGCGGATGCGCGAGGAGACGATGGAGCTTCTGAAAATGCAGCATCTCGACCATCTGAAGGATGAGATCGCCGGTTCCCTGCCGTACGGTATTCAGCGCCGTCTTGAGATCGCGCGCGCGCTGGCGACGAATCCGAAGCTTCTTCTGCTCGACGAGCCGGCCGCGGGCATGAACCCGCAGGAGACGCTGGAGCTGGCAGAGTTTATCCGTCAGATCCGCGATGAATACAAGCTGACGATTTTCATCATTGAGCACCACATGGATCTGGTCATGCAGATCTCGGACCGCCTGTACGTACTGGATTTTGGCAAGCTGCTCGCGCAGGGAACGCCGGAGGAAATCCAGAACGACCAGCGCGTGATAGATGCTTATCTGGGGGTGAGTGAGGATGCTTAAGGTAAACGATCTGAAAGTCAACTACGGCGGCATCGAGGCCGTCAAGGGGATCAGCTTCGAGGTGCCGGAGAAGAGCATCGTCACGCTGATCGGCGCGAACGGCGCGGGCAAGTCCACGACGCTGCGATCGATCGTGTCGCTCGTCAAGCCTGCCTCCGGAACGATTGAATTCATGGGCGAGAACATCACGGGCAAGGACACGAACGAGATTGTGGCGAAGGGCATCACGCTTGTGCCGGAGGGACGTAAGATCTTTCCGGACCTGACCGTGCTCGAGAATCTGAAGATCGGCGCCTACATGCGCAAGGACAACCTGACCGACGACCTGAACTGGGTCTACGATCTGTTCCCGCGCCTGAAGGAGCGCCACTGGCAGCCGGGCGGCACGCTCTCCGGCGGCGAGCAGCAGATGCTCGCGGTCGCGCGCGCGCTGATGAGCCGTCCGAAGCTGATCATGATGGACGAGCCGTCGCTCGGACTCGCGCCGCTGATCGTGAAGGGAATCTTCGATATCATTAAGGAGATCAACAAGCAAGGCGTGACGATCCTGCTGATCGAGCAGAACGCGAACATGGCGCTGCGCACGGCGGACATCGGCTACGTCATGGAGACCGGCAGCATCACGATGACCGGCAGCGGCGCGGAGCTGCTTGTGAACGAGCAGGTGCGCGCGGCGTATCTCGGGAAATAGTCTTTGATGGTAAAAGGCTGGAAGCGTTCATGTGGCACAAAACGAATGCTCTCGGGTCTGCTGCACCCGGGGGCTTTCTTTCCAGAAAAATGTAGTTTGATGAGATGTATTGCATTATGGGCGTTCTAATGGTAAAATGATAGCGCTGGTGTAGAGGATGCGCCGTCAGTTTCACATTTCATATGGGGAGGGATGGAGCATGGACTCATCCGGACATAGGGAAGCCGGATATTTTTCCCGAGAGAGGAAAACAGCAACTTTGTCTGTGCCGAGCGAGATTGCACAGAATTTAAAGGTAGCGGATGAGGACGCCAGCTTTAAATATGATGAGTCGGCAAGAAATTTTGTGGCGGAGAAGCCGGTGCTGGCATATATTTTGAAGAGTGCACTTGACGAGTATGCGGACTGTACGGTACAGGAGATTGCGGAGAAATTTATTGAAGGGCCGCCGGAGATAAAAGGGACAGCTGTCCATCAGGACCATCCGAACAAAAAGGACGGTTCTGAGATGATGTGCGGCGATGACAGGGTGGAAGGACTCCCCACTGTTGACAAGTCCCAGAGGGATGGCACGATTTATTATGACATTCGTTTCCTTGCAGTGATTCCACAGAGTGGAGAATTGGCTGAAATTTTTGTAAATTGCGAAATACAGAGCAACGATACGCCGGGTTATCCGATTCCGAAGCGCGGCATCTATTATGCGGCGAGAATGATTTCCTCCCAGCGGGGCACAATATTTAAGGATCAGGAGTACGGCAAGATAAAAAAGTCGTGAGCATCTGGGTGTGTGAAGACACGGCGAATTTTCGGTCCGATACCATCAATCGGTATTCTTTCACGGAGAAGTGCCTGAGAGGGGATTTTCATGAAGAGACAAAAGACTATGACCTGATGACGGTGGTGGTGCTGCGGCTCGGAAGTAAAGGCGAGAACAGCGGAGATAATGCCATCCGGCTTCTCAGCAAGATGTTCTCCCTGGATTTGAGTTACGAGGAAAAGATAAATACGCTGCAGAATGAATTTCAGATTAGAGTAAGCAGGGAAATGAGTGAGGAGGTGCTCTCAGTGTGTAATTTGAGTACGGGCGTTTATAGTAAGGGTTATGATTCAGGTATTTCGGCAGGAAAGATGGAGCAGGCGCGAGAAACAGCGTATGAGCTTTGGGACATGGGGATGTCGAACGAGAAGATTGCGAAGGCAATCAAAGTAAGCATGGAAACATTAAAGATATGGCTTGAGGAGCGCGCGGAGATGCTTGTGAAGTAGCAGGCGGGAATTTGCGCCGGAGCAGAATAAAATGGCTTTTTCCAGGAGATCAACGAGCAGGAGCGCGCGGCGTATCTCGGGAAATAGTTTCTTACAAATAGAAACGCCTCTGAATAAATTATTCGGGGCGCTTTTTTATAGGAAATTTCTCCTAACGGAGAAATCCTGAACGAAAAAAGCCCGCCGGAAGCGGGCATGGGTAACAGACGGTGATCAAAAAAGGTCAATGTAAAATCCTTCTTCAAATCCATCGTCATCAAAGTCATCATCCTCG
>CANQDA010000011.1 GCA_947591155.1 uncultured Lachnospiraceae bacterium | reverse complement strand
AATCATCCACTTTTATTGTGGATGTATTTACCACACGATATAGTCACATCATTTCAGGTTTTCGGACAGTCTCCCCCTCTCCATTATTTCGATCATACTGTTTGCTATCCCTTGCGGGATATGAAAAAAAGCAAAAAGTGACCTTAAAAGTCCTGTCACATGTTCATAGTCTTTCCAGGAATAAAGGAACATGGATAACGGATATAAAATCAATGACCCCCAAATTATTTTTCCAAACTTTCTGACGATCAGCTTTCTCCTTTTTCCTATAAATAGCCCGATAAAATAAAACGGAAAGTACAGTAAAAAGTTCCTTAACGTTTCACATCGCCCTCCACACATGTAAATTAGGCTTACTGTAATACCAGTTCCTGTTATTATGGCTGTAGAATGGTCATATTTACAGGCAAACCAGTAAATGGCATCCATTAAAAACTGCACCAATAAATACCAGAGGACAGGTGTAAAGATCAGCGTGATAAGATACGTGGAAACAGACAGGTCATCGCTTCCTAATAGATTTATAAATGTCCAAATAACATATGGTACAAGCAGACGCCTTACTCTTCCTAAAATCCACATGTTATCTATGGGAGTGGTTCTCATCCCAACCGTATAACCGGAAACCGCCATAAATAGAAACATATGCCACGAATAGCACCATAAAAAAATAGTATTGCTATCCAAATCTGGATTCCGTCCGGACGCAATATGCCCCAGGACAACTGCCAAAATTAGTATCCCTTTTATACAATCTAAGTACTCATTTCTTTCTTTTTGCATATCATTTTCTTTCCTATGTTATCTGCTGATTTTCTTCCTTCCGGCGATCGCTCCGACCTGATAATACTCAAACCCATACTTCCCAATCACCTGTTCGTCATACTGGTTCCGCCCATCAAAGATAATCCTCTGTTTCATCCGCTTTTCCATCTCCTGAAAATCCGGATTTCGAAACTCTGCCCACTCTGTGATAAGCACCAGCGCATCCGCATCCGTTAGTGCGGAATACTTGCTCTTCACATATTCCACATCTACCCCTTTGAGGTAACATCTCTGTGCTTCCTTCGCCGCCTTCGGGTCATACGCACGTATCCTGGCTCCGCGTTTTTTCAGCTCCCGGATCACGATAACAGAAGTTGCCTCGCGCATATCGTCCGTTTCTGGTTTGAAGGCAAGCCCCCATACTGCAACTGTCTTCCCTTTCAGGTCCTCCCCAAAACGGTTTACGATCTTTTCCACTAGAATGTATTTCTGCCGTTCATTCACCTTTTCAACTGCTTTTAGTATCTCGGCATCATACCCACAATCCTCCGCGGTTCGAATCAGTGCCCTCACATCTTTCGGGAAGCATGAACCCCCATACCCGCATCCGGCATAGATAAAGCTATACCCGATCCTATGGTCACTCCCGATTCCCATCCGAACCTTATTCACGTCTGCTCCCGTTCTCTCACAGATATTTGCGATCTCATTCATATAGGAGATCTTGGTGGCAAGCATTGCATTTGCCGCATATTTTGTCATTTCCGCACTTGCCAGGTCCATACAGATGATATTATTCGTATTGATGACAAAGCCTTTATATAACTCCCTCATCACGGCTTCCGCCTCTTCACTGTCCGCCCCTATTACGATACGGTCCGGGCGCATGGCATCCTGGACTGCATTGCCCTCTTTCAGAAACTCGGGGTTCGAGATCACGTGGAATGTCAGGTCAAGTTTTCGATCATCGAGTTCTTTCTGAATGGTCTCCTTTACTTTTAAGGAGGAGCCCACCGGTACTGTAGACTTATCTACAACGTACATCGGACGCTCCATCTTTTGTCCGATCATTCTGGCTGCCGCCAGCACGTAGCTCAAATCCGCGCTCCCGTCCTCACCCATTGGCGTCCCTACCGCAATAAAGCAAAGTGCAGCCCTGCGCATGCCTTCTTCAAAGTCCGCGGTAAACGCCAGATGACCCAATTTCTGGTTTTTATGTACCATTTCCTCCAACCCCGGTTCATAGATTGGAATTTTACCCTTTTTCAACTGCTCGATTTTTTCTTCATCCACATCTATACAGATCACTTCATTTCCAAGCTCTGAAAGACATGTTCCCGTAACCAATCCAACATAGCCTGTTCCTATCATTGCAATCCGCATGCTCTTCTCCTCTTAGTCCAATTTGTCTCTTCTCTGGCGTTTTCCCTTATTCTCAGCCGCCAAGAAACACATCCTCATATTTTTTTGTAATGCTCTCCCAAGTATAATGTTCTGCAATCCTGCGATGGGCCGCTTCCCCTAATTTTCTCTTTTCCTCATATGGCATCCGATCAACTTCATTGATCAGGCTGCTCAGGCTCCCTCTTTCCAGCGTCCAGTATTTTGCACCGTCTTCGCCCACCTCCCGATTAAAACCAACGTCATACAAAAGGTTCAGGTCAAGTGTTCCCAATGCCTCCAGCAGGCTCGGGTTTGTTCCGCCGACTGAATGGCCATGGATATAACCATATGCATTCCCGCGTATCTTTTTCAACAGTTCCTCATCATAGATCCCATCCACAAACAGGATCCTGTGGTCTTTTTCAAACCCAAGTTCCCTTTTCAGCTTTTCATAGAATTTATTCTTCCCGATTGTAGCGGCAAGCACCAGCTTTCTTTCTGTCCCTGAGGCCATAAACTCTCGCACCATCGTCTCATAGTTATTTTCTGGCACAAGGCGTCCAATGTTAATATAATATCCCTGTGGTTCCAATCCCCATTTTCTGTACCAGGCCCTTATTTTCTCATCGTCATCCGCCAGTTTTGATGGGGCCGTCTCTGAACCATAGGCTATAAATGCTGTCTCAGGTGCGTATTTTTTGTAGTTTTCCCGGATATACTTTTCAATATGGGCACTATCGCAGACCAAAAAATCTGCATATTTCACGGAAAGACGTTCAGAAAACCTCCAGTACCATTTGACAAAGCGATTCCACTTGGCACGCAGCCACTCATGGCCGTCCGGGTTGATGATCAGTCTTGCCCCAAGTGCCTTTATTTTACGCCTGTTCATCTTCAGGAAAGGCCCTATTCTGCAGGCGCATAGGAAGATGACTGCATTCTCCACCTGCTTCCTTTCAATATATTGGATTGCCAGTTTCAAGGCATGCCAATCATACCAAACTGCTTTCGCAGGACCGATTTCCGGAACCGGTACCGGAAAGCAGATTGCCCCGTTGTGCCAGTATGCTTCCGGATCCTTTCGGTATTCCCCCGCCGTCCTCTGACAATATACATGGTACTGTATCCTTGTATCCTGCCTGTTCAGTGTCAATTTTTCGACAAAAGTCTCAAATCCCCCATATTTTGCCGGAATCCCTTTCGTCCCCAGAATGAACACACTTTTACACACCGGATTATCCTGTCTGTCTTCTTTCATAACGCCGTATTTCCTGTCCGTTCTCTTTTTGTCACGATCATCTTTTTTATATGCCTGCTTTTGGCCACGGGGCTTCTAAAACATGCGGTTTAACCATGTTTTTGGTGTTTTGCCGTTTACAATTTCCAAATCCAAATGGTAGCGGAACTTCTTCGTTCCCTTTTCACGTATGTAATTGATCATCTGTTCCAGACCTTTTTCCAGGGAATATTCCGTATGGTATCCTAAAAGCTTACGTGCCTTATCTGCCGAGCAGGTAGCCATTTTCACTTCCTGTGGCCGCCCTTGCATATAGATCGGATGCAGTTCAAAATCCAACAGGCGTGCTATCGTTTCCGCCAGCTGGTTGATCGTGACAAACTCCTCATCAGGCCCAATGTTGATAACCTCCCCGACGACGTCATCCTGAAATGCCAGACGTTCCAGACAATAAATATCATCCTGGACAAAAGAAAAGCATCTTTTCTGGGTTCCGTCTCCGTATATGATCGGCTGTCTTCCCTGAAGCATCAAATTGATCATAATCGAGGCAACATTTCGAAATGGGTCATCATATTTCTGGCGTGGCCCTATGATATTGTGCGGTACCGCGATGACCAGTTCCATACCGTGTACACTGCACAGGCATTTCAGGAACTGTTCCGCCGAATACTTCGATATCCCATACGGATCCTGGGGTCTGCAGACCATATCCTCCGTAAAAGGTACGATTTCCTGTGTTCCGTATCTCGCCATGCTTGAACAATACACAAAACGCTTCACACGGTTGATCACTGCCGCCGTTGCAATGGAAACTGTGTTCATATACGTATTCTGGCAGACCATAGTCGGGGAGAATACGCTCAGCCCCTCGTAAGCAGTACAGGCCGTGTGGTAAACAATATCCACCCCTTTTGTCAGCCTTTTCATCGCCTCCAGGTCACAGCAATCCACCTGATAGTATTCCGCCCCCTCCGGCACATTGTCCACATAGCCCCCAATCAGATTGTCGCAGCCTGATACCTCGTGCCCGTCTGCAAGCATAGCATCTGCAATATGGCTTCCCAGAAAACCAGCAATGCCTGTTATAAATACCTTCATCTCATCCACTCCTTAAACATTTTTTATGTAGTTATATTTCAGGTCCAACCCTGTTCGCAGCCTGACGGCATGACATGCCTCCCTTTCCATTCAAGCTTCAAAAAGCTACATCGCCCCGTCCCGCCAAAAGACCACCTTCACCGTCTTCAGCAGGATCTTCAGGTCTATCCACAGGCTCCAGTCACATATGTACTGCCGGTCCAGCTCGACCACTTCCTCGAAGTCCGAGATGCGGCTGCGGCCGCTCACCTGCCAAAGCCCGGTGATTCCCGGACGGATCGACATGCGCGCCCGGTGGTGCGCCTCATACTTCTCCCACTCGTCCACGGTAGGCGGACGGGTGCCTACAAGGCTCATGTCGCCCTTCAGCACGTTGAAGAACTGTGGGAACTCGTCGAGGCTCCAGTCCCGTATATAGTTGCCGATTCCCTTTTTGTATGTCCCATCCGACAGCACCTTCGAGCCGATGATCCGCGGATCTTCCTCAAACTTGAACATCATCTGTCCGTCCAGTCCGCAGGCCACGGCCACCTCCGCCTTGCGCGCTTCCGCGTCCAGGCACATGCTGCGGAACTTGTACATCCTGAATTTCTTCCCGTTGCGTCCCACGCGCGTCTGCGCGAAGAAGATCGGGCCGGGCGAATTGAAGAAGATCATAGGACCAATCACAATACACAGGATCCCTGTCAACACACATCCCACCAGTCCACCGAGAATATCTATTGCCCGCTTTGCGAACGCCTGTCCCAGCGTGACGCTTCCAAGGCTGTAGGTGACTACCGTGCTGCTCCCTATATGTTCGATCGTCTGGCGCTGTTCCGCATAGAGTCTCAAGTCTTCCAGCTTGATATGTACGACCAGACCCATATCGATCAGATTCTGGTAAAGCTCTCCAAACTCTGTTTTCTGTTCTGTAACGGATCCTGCCTCTTTCCCTGAGTCCGGTACCACAGCCAGACCATATCCGGGAGCTGCGATCAGTACCTCGTCGACCCATTCCCGCTTCAGGTATTCCTCGACATCCTCCAGGCAGGCCATTACCGGCACTCCGCCGATCTCAGTTCCCCTCATGTCCTGATCAAGAACTGCCATCCCGGACAGCAAATACAGTCCGTGACTATTCTCTCGAATATCATCGGCTACCTGCCGCGCGTTCTGTGTCGATACGATCAGAAACAGGACTGTCCTCCTGCGGATAAGACTCTTTCTCAATACGATCTTCCAGACCAATCGAACCAACAGTGTCAGACAGAAATATACCGCAAGCATCGTGTAGTAGAAAATGCGCGAGTAGGTCTCTCCACCCTGTATGGAAAAAAGGTAGAACGACACTGTCACGGCCAGTACGGCAGTGTGGATCAGCGTCGTCGTAAATTCCCTGCGCGGTCCACGCTTCAGCACATCCTTCATGGTTCCGAAAAACATGATGATCAAAAGATCCATCAGAGAAAAAATGATCACGATGATCCGGTAGTCCTCTATGAGATAAGGGTTTTGGATTCCATGACGCACGATATAGCCGATCACGAACGCTATGTGCAGGCACAGCAGATCCAGCACGATAAAATCAATATGCTTCAGCCAGCCCTGTGAGAGCTTCCTGTACATAACCCATTACTCCTCCCCGGTTTTACCGCGAGTATTCCATGACCTTCTGTCCACATGCCCCGAATCGTCACATTCCATTCACTCTTCCGTGTCAGGAAGGACAGCGGCAGCACGCCGTTCCATGTTGCCCGCATGCTTCCTGTCGTCTATCGTCGCGGGTTTCCCGCCCCTGTGTTCCCATTCTGTATATTGGAAAAATTGATTAATTTTCTTTCTGGATTATTCCGATCGCTTCCAGCTTTCTTCGGCGATCTATATTTCTGCTTTTTGAAGAACTCCTTTGGCTTCGGATCCAACGGCCCAGATGACAGCCATCCTCGGTCACGTAGGCGACCGGAATATTCAGGTTGCCGTATTTCTTCCGGTAACGGCAGGCCGCCGCGTAGGAGCGCTCCCAGGTAACGTTGTTCCTGTTTTCCCAGATCATCCCAAGTTCATCCAGACGGGCGATCTGATCATCGCTGAGTTCTGCCCTGCTGCTTCCCGCGTTTCTTCTGGCAAAGCGCGTGTTCGCGATCCATACGCCGAGCTTGACGCCATCGGAATCTACATAATAATAGGGAACATCCAGATTCCCATGCTCACGGTGATACCGCACGGCTGCGTGATAGTTCTGCTCCCAGAGGTAATCCGGCACATCCCAGACCATCCCGATGCCTTCCAGGGCTTCGATCCGTTTAGGCGTCAGATAAGCAGTGCGGATACCGCTCTTCTTGCAGGTGCGCAGCTGCGCGAGCCACTTTCCGAGCTCCACGCCCTCATACTTCCCGTCCCGCACGTTCACCAGCAGGTCTCCGTGCTCACGGTAATACGCCTGCGCCGCTTTGAAATGCCGCTCCCAGTTCCGATCCGTCTTCGACTCCCAGCGCATGCCGATCTTATCCAAGCGCGCGATCTGCGCCCCGGTAAGGACGCCCTTCACCTTCCCCGCACGCACCTTCCGCTGCGTGTCCAGCCACTGTCCCAGGGACAGCCCGTCCTCCGTCACATACCGCTTCGTCGCTTCCAGATCCCCATGTGTCTCAAAATACCGCTCCGCCGCCTGGTACATCAGCTCCCACGAAGCGCCCAGCGTCTCGTTCAGCTTCCGGAACAGCCGCATGCAGTCCTGCACCTCGTCCGTGATGTGGAAATGCTCATTCACGATAAGGCTGCTCTCTCCCCGGTCCCGGTAGTATCGCACCGCCGCCTGCATCTCTTCCTCGACCGTACCGATGCTGTACAGGTTCTCGATGTTCATCACCACGTCAAAGATCACGGCGTTCTCGCCCTGCTTCCTTCCCGCGGACAGCGCCCGCCCGATCTGCTGCTTGTAGATGATCGGCGAGACCGTCGGCCGCAGCAGGATCACCCCGCTCACATCGTCGACGTGGATGCCTTCGTTCAGCATGTCGATGCAAAATAAAAGTTTCAGATGTTTACTCCCGTCCGCCTTAAACCTCGCAAACTCTGCCTCCGCCTGCGCATCCTCCGAGTAGACCGAATAGACGTGCGGCTCCGGATCCACCTTTGCGAACCATTCCGGGACTTTGGCGATCATCTCCTGCATATGTTCGTAACTTGCGCAAAACACGAGGTACTTTCCATATCTCCCGGATAGTTTATTTACATCTGCCTGAGTCTGCGCGTTTTCTCCATATCCGCCATACTGTGTGGACTCCCCCGCAAGCTGCACCGGCTGCCCTTCTCCTGCAGTCATATGTTTCCGAAAGATCTCATCCAGCCCGTCCGCCTTTTCGAGCGCACGCCGCAGGGCCTCCAGATACTTTTCCGCCTCCGCGCGCACCGCGCCGCTCTTTGCACCTTTCACACGCGCCTTGTACCGCTCCAGCTCCTTCTGGCAGGAGTACATCGAGAGCACGTACTTCGGCGGGTTCAGGATGCCGCGCACAATCGCGTCGCCGAGCGTCATCTCCGAGGCGATGTTTCCGTCGAAGAGCTCGTTGGCCATGTCCCGCTGCCCGTCCAGGTAGCGGATATTCGTCGCGGAGAGGCCGAGCACCGGGATCTCCGGGTACTGCGTCAGCAGCCTCTGCACCCCCTGCCCCCACATCTGCGCCCCGGCACGATGGAACTCATCCAAAATTATGTAGTCTGGGCGGATCTGCGCGATCTCTTCTGCTTCCATCAGTATGAGGCGCGCATAAGTATAGAAGCGGATATTCGCCAAACAATCGGGGACTGCTCTCCTGTCTTTCGCTTGGCCCAATGCATCGTCTGTCGCCCCGGCTTCTATCTTCTCTCCCGACTCTCCCGCTGCTCTCCAGTTCTCCAGCTGCGTCCGGAAAATATATTCCGATGGAGATAACCAGCAGACCGTCTTCTTCGGATGCTCCTCGCACAGCTTCAGGCCGATGAAGGACTTCCCCGTACCGGTCGGATGGATCACGGCTGCACGGCCCTTTTCCGCCAACATGGCAAGCGCCGCGTCGTATGCTTCCCGATTGTGTCGGAACAAAACAGCTCCCATAGCGGCTTTCCTTTCCGAAAGAAACTCACAGAGGGGGTGTAATGAAGTATGTTACTTCATTACAAAAACAGCCGGAATTCCCATTTTCCGGGAGTTCCGGCTGTTTACTGACTAAAATTTTGACTGCGAATAGAAAAAAATGAGGAATGTTCTGTCACGGCAGATAACCCGGCGTCAGCCGTTCCATCTGTACTCTTTTTTGCTGTATGGTTGGATGCACATAGATCGACATCGTGGTCGTCACATTGGCATGCCCGAGAATTTCCGAGAGCGTCTTCGGATCAAATCCTGCCTCCACACAGCGGGTGGCAAAGGTATGCCGGAGCGCATGAAAGCTATATTCCCCTATGTGATTATTTTTCAGATATTTTCGGTATCTCACATAATACTGGTGCGGTTCCGTATATGTCCTGTCTCCTGTGAGCAGGTAACAGTCGTCGTCATGGCGATACATCAAAAGGAGCTGCATCAGGAACTCCGGGATTGGGATGACCCGCACAGAGCTTCCTGTCTTCGGCGCGCTGAGAACAACCTTTGTCCGCGTTGGCGAGTCCGGATCCAGATCCGCGATACGCCCTACCGTCCGGCTGATACAAACGGTAGATTCCTCGAAGTTAATGTCCTCCCACCGGAGTCCGCATAACTCTCCAATGCGTACCCCGGTGAACAATGCAAACAGAATCCCCAGTCCGGTTAGATCTCCCTGTTCAAGGACGCAGTGTTCCAACCGGATACGACTTTCTTCTGATACGATTCCGGCCAGTTTCGCGTTTTGCTGCGGACAGCGCAGCATGTCTGTCGTCGGCACCGGATAACCCAGGTTCTTCCCATATTTAAAAATGGATTTCAACACACAGAGAATGTCGGTGGTCGTCTTCGGAGACAGGCCTCCGCCGTTCACGCCTCCTGAATTCAGGAGTTCTTCCGGCAGTCTGTTGAGATCCCGCTGCTCCATCTTCGCCAATAGCTGTTCTCCCAAGCGGGGAATAAGATATTTCTCCACAATACGGTAATATCGCGTATAAGTAGATTCGCGTATGGAAACCCTGATGTCGGACAGCCAGAGTTCTGCCAGAAGCTTAAATGTACATAGCTGCTTAGGCGGAAGCGCCCGGATATCTGTTATTTTTTTCTCTTCTTTGCTCTTTCGGGCCTTAACTTCCGCGTATGTCGCTGCGTAAATGTACCGGTATCTGGCTTTTCCGTTCTCATAGTGATGAATGAATCGCGCTTCCCAACGGCCGTCTTTCCTCTTGAAAATGTTTTCTCCTTTTCTTGCCATGGCTTTCTCCCTTCTGGTAAATAATTTCTTTTTTCTTTTGCCTCTTTTTTGACTACTTTTTTGACTGCGAATAAAAAAATATCAATATTATTTTTGTGCAAATACATGAAAATATAAATAAAAAAGTATCTATATGGGAGGTAGATTTTTCAAAAATTCTTAATTATCGCAACTATGATTGACATTTCGGGTGGTTATGTGCTAGAATTGCACCGTATTTGAAACAGAAAGAGAAGCCGACAGTGGATTTTTTTATGTAATGAAGTAACATACTTCATTACATTTTTTATACTTATTTTTCAAAAGCTATTGACACTGCCCACATATCGAGTATAATCATATTCAACGCCTGTTTAGTAAATGTAAACTTTTTGTTTATATCCACTGTGAGGCGATCCATAGTACAGGCAGATTGTCGATCTGCCCTGTTTCATATATTTCCATATTATCTTTTTCAGGAGGATGCCATGAAAATCGGCGCGAAACTTAAAGAGCTGCGCATTGCCAAAAATCTGACGCAGGAGGAGCTAGCGGACCGTGCGGAACTGTCGAAAGGCTTTATCTCACAGTTGGAGCGCGACCTGACCTCCCCTTCCATTGCGACGCTGGTGGACATTCTGCAGTGTCTCGGCACAGATTTACAGGAATTTTTCAGCGCGCCGGTAGACGAACAGATCGTATTCCACGATCAGGACTATTTTGAGAAGGTCGACACGGATTTGAAAAATAAGATTGAGTGGATCATCCCGAACGCGCAGAAGAACATCATGGAGCCGATTCGCCTGACACTCGAGCCGAATGGATCCACCTATCCGGATATTCCGCACGAAGGGGAGGAATTCGGTTATGTTCTCTCGGGGAGCATCACGATTCATCTCGGGAACCGCAGCTGCAAAGCCAAAAAAGGCGAGGCCTTCTATTTCACTCCGAGCACGCAGCACTATATCTCGGCGAACGGCAAAACCGGCGCGTCGCTGATCTGGATCAGCACGCCGCCGAATTTCTGACAGCATGGATCTGCAGATGTGCAAAGCGCTTTAACATCACAAAAATCAGGAATGGCTTTCTCCTGATTGGATTTCCGCCGCGGAGGGATACATATGAGCAACAAGCTGATCGATCTGGTAGGGATCACGAAATCATTCGACGGCGAGGTCGTGCTGGATGATCTGAACTTATATATCAGAGAAAATGAATTTCTGACGCTCCTTGGCCCTTCGGGCTGCGGCAAGACGACGACGCTGCGCATCATGGGCGGCTTCGAGACGCCGGACAAGGGCAAGGTCATCTTTAACGGCGAGGACATCACCGCTCTCCCGCCGAACAAGCGCCAGCTCAACACGGTGTTCCAGAAATACGCGCTTTTCACGCACATGACGGTCGCGGAGAACATCGCGTTCGGACTGAAGATCAAAAAGAAGAGCAAAGACTATATCAACGACAAGATCAAATATGCCCTGAAGCTGGTGAACCTCGAGGGCTTCGAGAACCGCATGCCGGATTCCTTAAGCGGCGGCCAGCAGCAGCGGATCGCGATCGCGCGTGCCATCGTGAACGAGCCGAAGGTGCTTCTGCTCGACGAGCCTTTGGGCGCGCTAGACCTCAAGCTGCGCCAGGACATGCAGTACGAGCTGATCCGGCTCAAGAACGAGCTCGGCATCACGTTTATTTACGTCACCCATGATCAGGAGGAGGCTCTGACGATGTCGGACACGATCGTCGTCATGAACCAGGGCTACATCCAGCAGATCGGCACGCCGGAGGACATCTACAACGAGCCGCAAAACGCGTTTGTCGCGGACTTCATCGGCGACAGCAACATCATCTCCGGCACGATGATCGAGGACCGTCTCGTCGAGATCCTCGGCGCGAAGTTCCCCTGCGTGGACGAGGGCTTCGGCCGCAACACGCCGGTGGACGTGGTGATCCGCCCGGAGGACATCGATCTTTTGAAGCCAGAGGAAGGCACGATCCAGGGCGTCGTTTCGCACCTGATCTTCAAGGGCGTCCACTATGAGATGGAAGTACGGGCGAACGGCTTCGAGTGGCTCGTGCACAGCACGGACATGTTCCCGGTCGGCACCCCAGTCGGCATCCATGTGGATCCGTTTGACATCCAGATCATGAACAAACCGGAATCTGAGGACGAGGAGGCAGTCGGAGTCAATGAGTAAAGGAAAGACCAAATGGCTGCTCTCCGGCCCTTTTCTGGTCTGGAGCGTCGCCTTTATCGTGATACCGCTCTTCATCATCGTCTACTACGGCCTGACGACCGCAGACGGTGCGTTTACCTTGTCCAACATCATGCAGATGGGGACGCCGGAGAATGTCAAGGCGCTCGTCTACGCGCTCGTACTCTCCGTCATCAGCACGCTGATTTGTCTCGTGATGGCCTACCCGCTGGCGATGATCTTAAGCAACATGAATTTCAACGCCAACGGCTTTATCGTGATGATCTTCATCATCCCGATGTGGATGAACTTCCTGCTGCGCACGCTGGCGTGGCAGACGCTGCTCGAAAAGAGCGGCGTCATCAACATGCTGCTCGGCGCTTTGCACCTGCCGAAGCTGAACATCATCAACACGCCCTACGCGATCGTCCTCGGCATGGTCTACAATTTCCTGCCGTTCATGCTGCTGCCGATCTACAACAGCCTGATCAAGATTGATCGCAATGTCGTCAACGCGGCGCGTGATCTGGGCGCAAACGGGTTTTACACCTTCTGGCGCATCATTTTTCCGCTCAGCCTTCCGGGCGTCATCAGCGGGATTACGATGGTCTTTGTCCCGGCGCTCACCACCTTCGTCATCAGCGACCTCCTGGGCGGCGCGAAGATCCTGCTAATCGGCAACGTCATCGAGCAGAAGTTCAAGCAGGGCAACAACTGGAACGTCGGCAGCGGCCTGTCTCTGGTCCTGATGATCTTCATCCTGATCAGCATGGCCGTCATGCATAAATACGACAAAGAGGGAGAGGGGGTCGCGTTTTGATGCGGAATTTTCTCAAAAAATTTTACCTCGCTTTCATCTTTGTATTGCTGTACGCGCCGATATTGACACTGATCGTGCTCTCGTTCAACTCCTCTCGGACGCGCGCGAAATGGGGCGGTTTTTCGCTTAAATGGTACGCCGCCCTGTTTCGGAACGAGACGATCCTGCAGGCGCTCTACAACACCCTGCTGATCGCGCTGCTCTCGGCGCTGATCGCGACCGTCATCGGCACGATCGCCTGTATCGGCCTGAATTCCATGAAAAACGGGATGCGGATGTTCTGGTTCAACATCGCGAACATCCCGATGCTGAACGCGGAGATCGTCACGGGCATCTCGCTGATGATGCTCTTCATCGCGCTCGGCCACCTGCTCTCTTTTGTCGGGGGCGACGTCACGTTCGGCTTCTGGACGATCTTGATCGGGCATATCACGTTCAACCTGCCCTATGTGGCCTTGAGCGTCATGCCGAAGCTCAAGCAGGTGAACATGTCGACCTACGAGGCGGCGCTCGACATCGGCGCGTCGCCGATCTACGCCTTTTATAAGGTAGTTCTCCCGGACATCATGCCCGGCGTGCTCTCCGGCTTTCTGCTGGCGTTCACGATGTCGCTCGACGACTTCATCATCACGCACTTTGTGAAGGGTCCGGGCTTCGACACCCTGTCGACCAAGATCTACACCGAGGTGCGCAAGGGCATCAAACCGGAAATGTACGCGCTGTCGACGCTGATGTTCGTCACGGTGCTGCTGCTTCTGCTCATCGTCAACCGGAAGCCGCGGGAGCGGGAGCAGAAGATTCGTGTTTAGCAACGAGCCGTGCAAATACGGTGGAACACGAAATGCCTGCTTGCAGGCAATTTCGCGAGACAGCGTATTTATAGGGCGACTGCCCGCGAACGAAAAAAGCCAAAGGCTTTTTGAGTGTGCAGGGCTCGTTGCTATTGAAGTGAACTAAACAGGAATTCAAATAATACATGTGATTAACGAGGAGGAATTTGCTATGAAAAAATTGATCTGTCTTATGCTGGTCGTTTTATTCTCGGCATCGCTACTGACAGGTTGCGGAGGCTCTAAATCCGAGAAGTCCGAGTCCGCCGACGCGGGCAAAGTCGTGGTCTACAACTGGGGCGAGTATATCGACCCGGACGTGCTCGACATGTTTGAGGAAGAGACCGGCATCGAGGTGGTGTACGATGAATTCGAGACAAACGAGATCATGTACCCGAAGATTGAGACCGGCGCCGTCTCCTACGACGTCGTCTGTCCGTCCGACTATATGATCCAGCGGATGATCGAGAACGATCTGCTCGCGGAGATCAATTTTGACAACATTCCAAATTTGAAAAATATCGGCGAGGAGTATCTGGAAGCCTCGAAGGGCTTTGACCCGGAGAACAAGTACTCCGTCCCCTACTGCTGGGGCACGGTCGGAATCCTCTACAACAAGACGATGGTCGACGAGCCGGTCACGAGCTGGGACATCCTCTGGGATGAAAAGTACACGGACAATATCCTGATGCAGAACAGCGTGCGCGACGCGTTCGCCGTCGCCCTGAAGCGTCTCGGCTACTCGCTCAACACGACGAGCGAGGACGAGCTCTCCGAGGCCGCCGACACCCTGATCGAGCAGAAACCAATCGTGCAGGCTTATGTAATCGACGAAGTACGCGACAAGATGATCGGCGACGAGGCCGCGCTTGGCGTCATTTACTCCGGCGAGGCGATCTACACGCAGCGCGAGAACGAAAACCTGGAGTACGTGATCCCGGACGAGGGCTCCAACATCTGGATCGACAGCTGGGTCATCCCGAAGAACGCCGAGAACAAGGAAAATGCCGAGAAGTTCATCAATTACATGTGCGAGGCGGAGATCGCGCTGAAGAATTTCGAGTACATCACCTACTCCACTCCGAACACGGCCGCGCGCGAGCTGATCGAGGACGAGGACATCAAGAACAGCACGATCGCGTTCCCGCCCGCAGAGGACATGGCACGTTGCGAGACCTTCCAGTATCTCGGGGACGAGGTCGACAATATGTACAATGATTACTGGAACAAGGTGAAGTCGAGCTGATGACACGAACAATCAATTGGAAGATCGAACAAATTCACGAGGGCATGACCGTCGAGCAGTTCCTGCGCGGGCGCGGATGCTCGCACCATGTGCTGACGCGTCTGAAGCAGACGGAGCACGGAATCCTGCTGAACGGAGACTGGGCTTACACAAATCAGAAATTGAAAGCGGGGGACATCCTGACGATACAGATCGTCGAGGATCAGTCCTCCGCTGATCTTGTGCCTGTACAGATGCCGCTGGACATCGTCTATGAGGATGAGGACCTGCTTGTCGTAAACAAACCGAGCGACATGCCGATCCACCCTTCCATCAACAATTATGAGAATACGCTTGCGAACGGCGTTATGTATTATTTTGCAAGTCAGGGGATCCCTTTCGTCTACCGCTGCGTCAACCGCCTCGACCGTGACACCAGCGGCCTGCTCATCATCGCCAAGCATTACTTGAGCGCCGCGATCCTCTCCCGCATGTCTGCCGAGCGGCAGATCCGCCGGGAATATCTCGCTATCGTTGAAGGGATTTTGCCGGAATCCGGCACGATCGACGCGCCGATCGCGCGCCTCGAAGGTTCCGTCCTGATGCGCTGCGTAGACTATGAGCATGGGCAGCGTGCCGTGACGCATTTTCGCAGACTGTCGATTTGGGATTGCCAATCCGGGCACACCTCATCTCCATCTGCTGCCGACCAGGCGTCATCTTCTGCTCAGTCGCCCACAAAGACTGCAACGCTGCAGCCTTCCCCTGATTCACAGAATCGATACTTTTCTCTCGCCGCCGTTACACTCGAAACAGGCCGCACGCACCAGATTCGCGTGCACATGAGCCACGTCGGGCATCCGCTCATCGGGGATTTTCTCTATAATCCTGCTGGCGCTCAGACGGCATATTTACCATCCGGCGAGCCGGTACCGCCACTCAATCGTCAGGCGCTGCACTCACACAAGCTTGAATTCCCACATCCGATCACGGGCAAACCGCTCTCCTTCACCTGCGAAATGCCGGAGGATATGCACTTATTTATCCTCTCCCCACACCCAGTTTGATACGGATTTAGATTTATTTGATCTCGCTCTCTGTCTTGCCGGCTTTCGCCCATACAGCGCCTTAAAATCCGGCTGCGGCTCCGGAATCAACAGATTCAGATTTGGGGCAAGCCTCAGTGACTTCAGAATTTTAATATAATTCGAGATTTTGGAGTCTACACCGCTCTCGATGCGTACCTCCGTGCTGGAAGAAATGCCGCATCTGTCCGCAAGCTCCGCTTGCGTAATATTCAGTGCAATACGATACTGCCTGATTCTGGTTCCAAGCTCCCTCAGGATATCCTGTTCCCTTTCATCCCCATTCAGCTTCATGCAATCACCTTTTTTGTCATATTTGCATAATTATATTAATATTATATTCTTATTTTATCAAGAATGATAAATAAAATATGCCCCCGGCAGAGGACATACTTTACATTTAAAAATCAAATTTCTTTCAAATCAGTCTTTTCACTTATTTCGTTATATTGATCCCTGAGCTGCGCTAAATGCTCAATTATGTTTGGATTCCACGGAATCAGCTCCGATACCCTGTCACATGGAAACTCTTCACACAGACCGCAGAACTTCGCTCCATGCTCTCTTACGCACGCATGAATCCTGCATCTCCCTGAATCCGCCCATTCCAGAACAATACCGTCCGCCTGTATGCAGCCCGGACACTCGCCTGCCTTCATTTTATCACAGGTATCGCAGCATTCCCCGCATGCGGTGATCGCAAAAAAGTCAGCTCCTTCCATCTGACGTGTGCTGTTCATGATTTTAATCATCTCCGCAGGCGTAATGATAAAGTCCTGTGCTGGATAATGTTTTTGATTTCCGGTCACTAAATAGGCACCATCATCTCTTTTTTCCATGGCTACCTCATAGAAAATAAGATCATCCATGTCTTACCGCCTGAATTTCCGCATTGATCTCGTCAAGCGACATCTCCGGAATGTCTGCCGCCTGTCTTCGTAATCCATGGAAAGCGTTTTTCGCCTCTTCTCCCGTTATTGTATTTTGCGGTAGTGTCGCCTCGAAAGGAAGCCCTCTCACCATTTTGCTTCTGTTCATAAACATACGAAACGCCGTCGGCAAATCCATTCCAAGCTTCTCATATATCTCTGTCACTTCCTGTTTCAATTTTTTATCCGCCCTGAACTGAATCAATACCTGCTCCGCCATAACGCTTCTCCTTGTATTTGTTTCGCAGTGATTTTGTATTTGTCTGTATGACTATTATAAATCCTTTTCTCTGTCAGGTCAATATTCTTAGGGTAAATAACAAGCCGAGAGTCAATATCCTTAACAAATCACTAAAAAACAGCTCTTTATCCCAATCCTGCACAGTTTCTCACCGAACCTTCTCTGGGAAGCCGACCTTCCTCTGCACCTTGCGAAGCGTCTTCTGGGCGTAATAGCCTGCCTTTTCGGCGTTGTTCTTGATCGCGCTGTCGATGTAGGCCTTGTCCTGCTCAAGCTCCGCGACACGCTTCTGAAGCGGCTCAAGCACCGAGACGACCGCCTCGCCGACCGCCTCCTTGAACTGACCGTAGCCGCTGCCTGCGAACTCCTTCACGACCTCGTCCGGCGTCTTGTTCAGGCACGCGCAGTAGATGTCGATCAGATTGCGCAGCCCCGGCTGCTCCTCGCAGTAACGGATCTCGCCGACGGAATCCGTCACGGCGCGCTTGCACTTCCTGCGGATCGTGTCCGGATCGTCCATGAGGTAGATGCTGGCGTTCGGGTTCTCGTCCGACTTGCTCATCTTCTTCGCCGGATCCTGCAGGCTCATGATCTTCGCCCCGGCCTTGCCGATGTAGGCCTCCGGGATTGTGAACACGTCGCCGTAAATTGCGTTGAAGCGCTGCGCGACGTCGCGCGTCAGCTCCAGGTGCTGCATCTGGTCGATGCCGACCGGCACCACATCCGCCTGGTACAGCAGGATATCCGCCGCCATGAGTACCGGATAGGTATACAGGCCGGCGTTGATATTGTCCGCGTGCTTCGCCGACTTATCCTTGAACTGGGTCATGCGGTTCAGCTCGCCCATGTAGGTAAAGCAGTTCAGGATCCACGCGAGCTCCGCGTGCGCAGAGACATGAGACTGATAGTACAGGCAGTTCTTCTCCGGATCTAGTCCGGCCGCGATGTAGAGCGTCAGAAGCGCGCGCGCGCGTTTCCGCAGCGTCGCCGGATCCTGCCGCACCGTGATCGAGTGCATGTCAACCACCGAATAAAAACACTCATATTCATCACTCAGCTTCACCCAGTTTTTCAGGGCGCCGAGATAATTTCCCAAGGTAAGCGAACCGGTCGCCTGCATTCCGCTGAACAATACTTTTTTTCCGTCGATCATAATTGTCCCTCCAAGTCACTCCACGCGGACTTTATCCGCACAGTCATTCAAATATTTCCTACAGGCTCCGCATTTTCCCTGCCTGCAGGCACAACGCAATTCTATCATTTCCCTATAGCAAAGTCAAGGTTGTGCAAATCCGCCCTATCTGCTAAAATGAGGTGAAAAAGATAAAAGAAAACGGCAAATAACTGCCGTTTGTCGGATCAAGCTGTCATTTGTGTTCATACACAAAAATCTCAGATCAAAGAAAGGAAGTCAGAACAACATGGAAAAGATCGCGAGTTTCACCATTGACCACATCAAACTTCTCCCGGGGCTCTACGTCTCGCGGAAGGATCACATCGGCGCGGAGACCGTCACCACCTTCGATATCCGCATGACAAAGCCGAACAGCGAACCGGTCATGAACACGGCGGAGGTGCATACGATCGAGCACCTCGGCGCGACCTTCCTGCGCAATCATCCGCAGTACGCGGACAAGACCGTCTATTTCGGGCCTATGGGCTGCCGCACCGGCTTCTACCTCCTGCTCGCGGGCGACTATGAATCGAAAGACATCGTCCCGCTCATGGTGGAAATGTTTACCTTCATCCGCGATTACCGCGGCGAGGTGCCCGGCGCCTGCGCGAAAGACTGCGGCAACTATCTCGACATGAATCTCCCGATGGCGAACTGGCTCGCCGACCGCTACCTACGCGAAGTGCTGACCAACATTGATGATACACGACTCGTCTATCCGGCATAGCGGCGTGTTTGCATAGAATAAAATCTAAATTTCTATACACTCTAACTGTCTATAGAGCTGAATATTTCAATACATACATAATACACAACACAAGTCTGTGGAGCTGAATATTTTAGTACATACATAACACAGTCGCCGGACAGATTCGTTTGGATTTCCGATGTGTTTTCTGACAAATACCATACAGCTGGTTTTGTCGGGAAACACTCGAGAAGGGTACCGAACGAATCTGCCCGGCGACGTCCGTCTTCTCTATTAATCCTATTCTTTATTTATTTGATCGGATACCCTTTGAGATAGTACTCCCTTACAAAGCGAACCAACTCCTCCTCGCCCCTCTGGTCAAGGATTCGAAGCATGCCGTGCAGCTCCTTGTGGGTCTGCGGGTGCAGCAGATAATGGCTTCTGCCCTTCTCAAAATATTCGAGCGGGTGATGCTGCGTGTAGGAGTCCTTGTTGTAATTCTTCGACGCGCAGATGCGGTCCATCAGCATCTCCGCCACGTATTTCCGCGGCATCTGCACCGGCTGCATCGGATGCTTTCTGTCATACGCGTTGAGCGTGTAATCCGTCCAATACTCGAAATGATGGCGGTTGCGCCCCTTGTGGTGCATCCACGCGTCGGAATAACCCTTGAGCTTCCGCTCTCCGTTGTTCGGGCTGCTCTTGCCGTCGTCGTAGTACCGAAAACCCATCAGAAGCTCAGACGGCATATACTTGGACAGATCGTGCAGGATCCCCTGCCGGTACAAGCCAATGCGGAAGCAGTGCTTCATCACGAGCAACTTGTGCTCCGTGATCGTGCGCAGATGTCCGCAGATCTTCTTCCATGTCATCGGCGGCAGACCTTTCGATGTGTTTGTTCTCGTCTTCATTCTGTCATTTCCTTCACTCTGCTTTTCTTTTCCCACAATTCTCTTTTCTGACCTCTGCCTGATTTCGCTCCTATATCATGCAATTCGGTCAGTTTGCGGGAACTCATATCATTTTCTTCCCTCGAGTATCACAACCGTGCGCGCCGACACAGAAAACGCCTTCGCGTCTTCCAGCACATTCTGTTCCTCTTGCGGAATAAAGCTGGCCTTCCGCGACGTGTCCATCACCGTATACCAGTCCATGCCTTTCGGAAGAATCGGCAGCGCGAACTCCTGCGGGATCCAGTTAAAATTGTAGGCGATATAGAGAAAATTGTCCTCTCCCGCGTACTCCCCGCAGTACAGGCAGCCCAGTCCGCGGCCCATCTGCTCGAAATCGCCGTACCAGGCGCGTTCCCCGTGGAACGACAGATCCGGATAACCGAGCGAGCGATAATCCATGCACTGCGGCTCGCTCTCCTGGTGGAGCGCCTTGTGCGCCTTGCGGTAGGCGATCGCGTCCCGCACGAAGGCGCTCAGTTCCTTATTGCCTCGGGCCGCGCTCCAGTCCGTCCAGCTCAGCTCGCTGTCGTGGCAGTAGGGATTGTTATTGCCGTTCTGCGAGTTGCCGAACTCGTCCCCGGCCAACAACATCGGCGTCCCCTGTGAAAACAACAGCATCGCGAAAGCGTTTTTGCGCTGACGCATGCGCAGCGCCCGGATATCCCTCTTGCGAGTCGGACCTTCCTCGCCGCAGTTCCAGCTGTAATTGAAGTCCGAGCCGTCACGATTGTACTCGCCGTTGTCCATGTTGTACTTGCGGTCGTAGGACACGAGATCCATCAGCGTGAAACCGTCGTGGTTCGTCATGTAGTTGACGCGCCCGCAGCCGACCGGATTGCAGCGCAGCTGGTAGCTGAACGCCCTGAGGAACTGTTCGTCCCCCTTCAACAGTCTGCGGCAGTCGTTCATGAATCCGTCGTTCGCCTCCGCCAGCAGTCTGCCCTTATCCTGCTTGAGCGCGTCCGGATACCAGGTGCAGATCAGCTTGCGGCTTTTAAACAGCGGCAGTCTGGCAAGCTCCGCGACCGCGGAGTCCCGCGTCATCACGGCGAACCCGTCTACATGATATTCGGACGCCCACCAGTTCAGGCACTGTTCGATCCTCGCGAAATCGATCTCATCCGGGAACGAAAATTCCAGGATCACCTCCATGCCCTCCGCATGAAAAGCTTTGACCATATCCTTAAACTCCACATCCGGCGCTTTCGTCGCGGCGTAAGCAGCCTTCGGCGCGAAGTAGTACGCGTCCCCGCCGTAGCC
This sequence comes from uncultured Lachnospiraceae bacterium, assembly GCA_947591155.1. Classification (GTDB taxonomy): domain Bacteria; phylum Bacillota; class Clostridia; order Lachnospirales; family Lachnospiraceae; genus Choladousia. Next base: position 74,855 of record CANQDA010000011.1, on the reverse strand, counting down.
CCAGTAGTTCATGCGATACTGTTCCAGCGACTTCATGGCCTCCGCCACCTGCGGGCTGAGCCCGGAAGACTCATCCGGCGCACTGTTTGAATCGCTCTGCAAACCCGATTTCAAATCACTCTTCTGGTTCGTCTTTCCGGCCGCGACGCCCGTTTGCTTTGGGAATTTCGGCACCATCTCGGCGAACTCGTAGACCGGCATCAGCCGCAGCTGATTGACGCCGAGCTGTTTCAGATACGGGATCTTGTCGCGCAATCCCGCGAACGTCCCTTTCTTCCGTGTGCCGGAGCCCTTCTGCTTCGTGAATCCGCGGACATGCAGCTGATACATGATCGCCTCGTCGTACGGAATCTGCGGCAGTCTATCTTCTCCCCAGTCGTACTGCTTCACCGGGAACGCCCCGCGCACGCCGTGCGGCGAAGCTTCCGGCTTCCGGCCAAATCTCTCCCGCCCAACTACGAGCTTTGCCCACGGATCCGCGAAGACCCCATCCCCATCTTCAAAATTGTACTCATACTTCGCCGGATTCAGCTGTACCTTCATCGTGTACAGCCCTCCCGCCATTTCGTTTCCCGGAAACGGCAGCCGCGCGGCGATCTCTTCAGTCCCTTTCTTATACAGGAGCAGCGTCGGCGGCTCCTGTCCCGCCGCGTAGCACCCGAAATGCACGCCGTCCTTTTCCATCGATATCCCCGGTACGTTGTTACTGTCTGCAATTACTCTGAATTCACTATCACTCATCATCCGGTCCTCATCTTTCCGATACTTTGATATGCGTGTTTAGCAATGAGCCGTGCAAATGCGCTGGAGCACGGAATGCCTGCTCACAGGCATTTTCATGAGACAGCGTATTTATAGGGCGAATGCCCACGGCCGACACATTTGACACTTGGCGAGGTCATTTCGAGCCTAGTGACAAAGCGCACCCGCGTGGAAAAGCCGGAGGCTTTTCGAGGGGATCGTCTCATTGCTATCTAAGTGAATCGATCTTTCTCTTTCCTTACAATTCAATGGTCAGCTCCACCGGGCAATGGTCCGATCCCATGACTTCCGTATGGATCTTCGCGCCCTGCAGCTTCTCCTTCAGCGCCTCAGACACGCAGAAATAGTCGATGCGCCACCCCGCGTTCCTCTCTCTTGCCTTCATGCGGTAGGACCACCAGCTGTAGACGCCCTCCTTGTCCGGATAGAAGAAACGGAACGTGTCAACAAAACCGTTCTCCACCAGCTGCGTGAACTTCCCGCGCTCCTCGTCGGTAAACCCGGCGTTCTTGTGGTTTGTCTTCGGGTTCTTGAGGTCGATCTCCTGATGCGCCACATTCAGGTCTCCGCAGAAGATCACCGGCTTCTTCTCCTCCAGCTTTTTGAGATACGCGAGGAAGGCGTCCTCCCAGCGCATGCGGTAGTCCAGCCTGGCAAGACCGTCCTGTGAGTTCGGCGTGTAAACCGTCACCATATAAAAGTCCGCAAACTCCAGTGTGATCACACGTCCCTCATGGTCGTGCTCCTCGGCGCCGATGCCGTAGGCCACAGAGAGCGGCTCCGCTTTCGTGAAGATCGCGGTGCCCGAATAGCCCTTCTTCTCCGCGTAATTCCAATACTGATGATAGCCTTCCAGTTCCAAATCAATCTGTCCCTCCTGGAGTTTGCTCTCCTGTATGCAGAAGATATCTGCGTCGATCTCCCGGAAGAAATCCAGAAAGCCCTTCTGCACGCAAGCCCTCAGGCCGTTTACATTCCACGAAATTAATTTCATCTCTCTTTTTATCCCTCTCGTTTTTCAATTTGGTTCTCAGTTTGGTTCTCAGTCTTCCAGTATGCCTCCGCAATACTGTCTTTCACAATGCAGTCCTTCGCTGCGCTGTCCTTCACACTGCGTCATTTGTCCGCACACGGGCAAAAGTCGCCCGAATCATTGTGATATCATGGTAAGTATACCATCTTTTGCCGTCTTTTCCCACATAAATCTTTGAATTTTGCAATATTTCTTCGCGGGTATTGCTATTTCAGACTGTTTCTGATAAAGTAGGGTTGACCAAAAACTCAGCAAAGGAAAGGAATCTCTATGAGCGATTTTGAGACATGCAACGGCAACTGCGCAAGCTGCGGAGAAGACTGTTCGGACGGCTCGGCCACGATCACGCTGACACTCGACAACGATGAGACGATCGAGTGCGCGGTCCTCACGACCTACCCGGCCGCGGGCAACGAGTACATCGCGCTCCTCCCGCTGGATGAGAATGGCGAGAACCATGACGGCGAAGTATTCATCTACCGCTATAAAAACGAGAACGGTACTCCGGTTCTGGAGAACATCGAGGATGACGACGAGTACGAGGCCGCGTCCGACGGCTTCGACGAGTGGCTTGACTCCATGGAGTACGACGAGCTCGTCGAGGCTGATGACGAGGAAGACGAAGAGGATACCGCCCAGTGACAAAGGAATACGCGCATATCGAAGACAGAGACGCTGTGAACGTCTCTGTTTTTCTTTTCCTCACTGCACTCATTTTCTGATATTATGCAAACTGTTCTCAGCATTCATTTCTTAATAATACGCAAACTCTTCTCCGGTCCCTCCTTTAAGAGAACATCGAGGAATTGCGACGGTTCCGCCACCTTCCCATAACGCTGTCTGGTGTAGAAAATGTGGAGCCTGTCTTTCGCCCTCGTCATGCCTACGTAGAACAGTCTCCTTTCCTCCTCAATGTCAGCCTCCAGCACGGCCTTGCGGTGCGGGATAACGCCCTCGTTCACATCCACCAGAAACACTTCCTGAAATTCCAGGCCTTTGGATCCGTGCAATGTGGCAAGTGTGATCGCGTCTCCCTGCTGTCTCCGGCTGACGCGCCGCTCCGCCAACTTCTGTTTATACTCCTCGATGTGCGCGAACCATTCCGCACAAGTCTTGTATGGTTTCGCGCCCTGTTGGATCTCGTCGAGAAGGTCTGACAGCTCCTCCGGCTTCATCCGTCTGCTCTTCGCATACTCCGTCAGATAATCCTCGTAGCCGATCCCGCGCCGTATGTAATTGACCCCCGCGTACGGCGTCATCCGCGCGAGGACCTTCAGATCGGTCTCCATGCGGTCAATCCGGTCGAGCATCCACTCCTTATCTTCATAATACGTCCGCAACGTCTCGAAAGAGACCGTCTTCGCGTCGACGCTGTCCCTGCCGATGTATCGCTTCGGGCGGTTCATGACCTGTAGAAATTCCGCGCGGTCCAGCCCTTCCCTCGCCAGGTGCAGATACGCGAAGATATCCCGCGCGATCCAGTGCTCATAGATGTTCGGAAGCGCGTCGCGCATCTCGAACGGAAGGTTGAACTCCATGAGCCGCTCGGCAAAGGGCCCGGCCCCCTGATTCGTGCGGAACAGCACGGCGATCTCCGAGGCGGGAATTCCCTCTTCCACACTTTTCTTAATGCATTTTACCAGATACAAGGTCTCGTGCTCCTGGCTGTCCAGTTCCTGAAGGTCGATCTTCGGCCCGTCGCCCCGGACATCCCGGATCTGCTTGTCGTAGCGGTGATCGTTCTCTCCGATGACTTTCAGGGCGCCTTCAATCACCGGCGCCACAGAACGGTAATTCCGATCAAGCAGGATCGTCTCTGCCGCCGGATAGTCCTTCGTAAAGTTCAGCATGATCTCCGGCTTCGCGCCGCGGAAACGGTAAATCGACTGATCGTCGTCGCCCACGATGAACAGGTTGTTCTCCGGCTCGGCGAGCATGCGCAGGATTCGGTACTGCAAAAGATTGATATCCTGAAACTCGTCGACCAGAATGTAACGGAACCGCTTTTGCCAGGCCTCGAGGATATCTTTCCTCTGTGCAAGCAGCTCGTAGGTGCAGACGAGCATGTCGTCAAAATCCAGCATTCCCTGTGCGCGGTGAACCTCCTCGTATTGCCGATAGATCCTGCGGAAAACATCCTCCGGGCAGGAGCGCGAATAATAGTTGGCAAGGCTAATCTGCTCATTCTTCACAAGACTGATCTCCGCGGCCAGATCAGAAAGCAGTTCCTTCTCATCCTGAGCTTCCGCCAGCGTCTCCGGCGGAAGCTTCTGAAGCAGCTGCCGCAGAAGCCGAAATTTGTCGTCTTCCGTCATTATATTGGCGGAGGTATAACGGTACGCGTGTTTCAAAATACCGAAAAAAACGGCGTGGAAAGTCCCAAACGTGACTCCGGGCAATCCGCAGACAGCACAAAAACGCTGCCGCATCTCCTGCGCCGCAGCTTTCGTAAAGGTGATCACCAAAATCTCCTGTGGCTTCACATGAAGTTCTTCGATCAGATATCTTGTTCTCTGTGTGATAACGAGGGTCTTGCCGGAACCCGGTCCCGCCAGAACCATGGCGGGACCTGTTCCGTGGGCGATTGCCCTTGACTGTGCGTTGCTTATTTGCATGTTGCTCCTATCTTCCTGTTTAGTTCACTATGTCTATCCGAACGCCCTCACAGGAATTGGTCAATACCACGGCGAAACCCGCTTCCGCTCGTTACGGTCACGCAGCGGTACTAAGCTCATGCTCCGCATTCGCTAAGTGCCGGCGGACCTCTACGGTTTGCCTTAGGTATTGCCAATTCACTGTGCGGGCTGTACAGTTTCCGCCTGAGAAGCTCCACTCGGCAGAGGACTGGGATGATCCGGCTGTTCCGACATGTCCGATACAGATGTCTGATCTGAGACGGACGTAGTCCGACGCAGGCAGACAGATGTAAGAGGACAATCGGCGGACAGCGGATTATCACAGCCGACGCCGTCGCGATACATTTGGCGGGCATCTGGTTTGTGAATTAAACAGAAAGTTTTGAAATCGCCGCGCGGATTCTCGCAAGCGACTCGTCTTTGCCGAGCACGGACATGATCTCCGTCGCGCCCGCCGGCGTCATCACCTTTCCGGAAACGGCGACGCGAAGCGGCCACATCACAAAATTTACCTTGCAGCCCTTCTCGTCGACATACACTTTCAGCATCTCAAACAGCGCGTCGTTGTTGAAATTCTCCTGCGCCTCCAGCTTCGGGAGCAGCTCGGTCAGCGTATCAAGTGAACTCTGCTCATTCGTCTTCGACTTCTTGTTCGCATACATGGAGGCGTCGTACTCCGGCACCTTCTCAAAGAAGTCAACCATCTCCGCGATGTCGGGGTAGACCTCAATCCTGGTCTTCACCATCTGTGCGATCTTGCGGAAATCCAGTTCGCGCGAGATTGCCTGCTTCAGATACGGCAACGCCGCCTCATAAAACGCCTCGTCGTCCATCATCTTCAGGTACTCGCCGTTCATCCAGCGCAGCTTCTGCAGGTCGAAGACCGCCGGAGATTTGCTCATATTGCGGTAGTCAAAGGCCTCTACAAGCTCCTGAAGCGAAAAGATCTCGCGGTTGTCCTGCGGGCACCAGCCCAACAGCGCCACATAGTTCACAATCGCCTCTGAGACGAAGCCCTGCTCCAGAAGATCCTCAAAAGAGGAATGCCCGGAACGCTTGGAGAGCTTCTTGTGCTCCTCATCCGTGATCAGCGGGCAGTGCACGTAGACCGGCACTTCCCAGCCGAACGCCTCGTAGAGGCGGTTATACTTCGGAGCGGAGGACAGGTATTCGTTCCCGCGCACGACGTGGGTGATCCCCATGAGGTGGTCGTCCACCACGTTCGCGAAATTGTAGGTCGGATAGCCGTCCGACTTGATGAGGATCATGTCGTCGAGCTCCGCGTTAGGCACCTCGATCTCGCCGTAGATCTCATCCACGAATTTCGTCGTGCCCTCCCTCGGAACGTTCTGCCGGATCACGTAGGGCATGCCGGAGGCCAGTTTCGCCTCAACTTCCTCCCTCGAAAGATATAGGCAGTGCTTATCGTAGACGGCGATCTCCTTGCCTGCCACATTCTGTCTCAGAGAATCCAGGCGCTCTTTGTCGCAGAAGCAGTAATATGCTTCGCCCTTCTCGATCAGCTGTTTCGCGTACTCCATATAGATACCGGCCTTCTGCCGCTCACTCTGCACGTACGGTCCACAGCCGCCGTCTTTGTCCGGCCCCTCGTCGTGAATAAGTCCCGTCTTTTCCAGCGTGCGGTTGATGACCTCGACCGCCCCCTCTATATAACGCTCCTGGTCCGTGTCCTCGATACGCAGCATAAACGTGCCGCCCGCATGTTTCGCGATCAGATACGCATACAGCGCCGTGCGCAGATTTCCCACATGCATCCGGCCCGTCGGACTCGGCGCGAATCTTGTCTTAACCTTTGTCATAACAACGTCACTCCTGTCAAAGTATAAATTTCATCGGTCATTCCCTTATTTGCCTCACGGCAGCCTTTTTCATGTATCAGTCCGCATATCGGTATTTTTACACGGATTTGAACCGTATCCTGCTCGAAACCGACAGCGCGAGCGCCATCTCCGCCATCAGAAACAGGATGGACGTGCCTCCGTAACTGACGAACGGGAGCGTAATGCCCGTCGTCGGGATCAGGTTCGTCACAACGGCGATATTCAGCACGACCTGCAGCGCGATGTGTACGAAGATGCCGGACGCGATCAGTGATCCAAGAAGATCCGGGGCGTTCTGCGCGATGAAGAACAGCCGGTACAGCATAAACACAAACATCAGGATCACAAGCACGGCCCCGAACACGCCCAACTCCTCGCAGATGATCGAGAAGATCATGTCGTTCTGCGCCTCCGGCAGAGCGCCGAGCTTCTGTGTGCTGTTTCCGAGGCCCTTGCCGAAGAAACCGCCCGACCCGATCGCATAAAGCGCCTGCATCACCTGATATCCGCCGCTGTTCGCGTTGGACTCCGGATCCAGCCACACCTGAATACGACGAATACGGAAGCTTCCGGAGCTTGCACTGTTCACCAGAACAATGACAAGGATCCCGACCAGGGCTGCCACGGCCGCTCCCCCGATGACGAACGGAATCGTCTTCGGATGCGTGATAAAGATAAGGATCACCGTGATGCCGAGAATGATGATCGCCGTGCTCAGATTGTCCGTGAATGCATAGGTGCAGAACGCGGAGATGAAACCGAAGAGAAACACGAGTCCCGGCGCTTTCCATCCCTTCAGCTTATGCCCCATCTTCACGATCAGCACAGGCAGAAACAGGATGATGGCGAGCTTCGCCATCTCCGCCGGCTGAAACGAGATCGGGCCGAAATAGATCCAGCGCCTCGCGCCGTTGACTTCCCTTCCGATGAATTTCGTGATGATCAGCATTCCCACCGACAGCCAGTAAAACGGCATGGAGAATCTTGCCAAAATATGGTAATCGATCTGCGAGCCCACCAGCGCGAGGATCAGCGCGCCGGCGCTGATGAACGCCTGCTTCCGAAAGTAGGACATGTCGTCCCCTCCCGTCTCCACCATCGCCTCGTAGGCGCTCGTGCTGTACAACATGACAAGGCCGAAACAGGTCAGCAGGATCACGATCGCCAGAAGATTGTAATCGAAATAGTCCCGCTCCGCTCCCATCGTCCTGCGCACGTATTTTCTATTGCCTGTCCCGTTTTTCCCCGTTGTATTTTTCTTACGAACGGGGCGCAAATTCTCCGCTTTCGCCGCCATAGAATACCCCTTCCGTTCTCCCCCTACAGTTCTTGTTGTTCCTGTTTCTCTGGGAATCTGTTTCCCGACTTCGCCAGTATATCATATCTTTCTTTCTTTTTCCAGTAAAACAGTATTTTTACAGAATGCTTCTTTCACAATAGGATAGACCAAAGGGATATACCACCACCAAAGGCAGTATATCCCTCTCCTGTTCCCAAAATTATATCGCAGACAAAAGCAATTCGCGAGTGAGCGGAGAAACTTAAGCCTACTTCGCGTTCGGCGGACAGGTCACCGGAGTGTCGAAGTCCGGGTTGAACGCGTAGAAGTTCTTCGCGTCGAGGCCTTCCTGAACATTTTCGAGGGCCTCACCAAACCTCTGGAAGTGTACGACTTCCCGCGCCCGCAGGAAGCGGATCGGGTCGGCGACCTCCGGAGTGTTGTTCACGACTCTGAGGATATTGTCGTAGGTTGAACGAGCCTTCTGCTCCGCCGCCAGATCCTCGTGGAGGTCCGTTATCGGATCGCCCTTCACCTGAAACTCGCAGGCGTTAAACGGAATGCCGCCCGCGGCCTGCGGCCATACGCCGACCGTGTGGTCGATATAGTACGGGCCGAGCCCGGATTTCTCGATTTCCTCCATTGACAGCCCCTTCGTAAGCTGATGAATGATCGTGCTCACCATCTCCAGGTGAGCCAGTTCCTCGGTGCCGATGTCGGTCAACAGGCCCGCCACTTTTCTGTCCTTCATGGAGAAACGCTGCGACAGGTAGCGCATGGATGCGGAAATCTCCCCGTCCGGTCCGCCATACTGGCTGGCGATGAACTGGGCCAGTTTCGCGTTCGGAGTTGTGATGTTTATCGGATATTCAAGTCTCTTTTCATAATACCACATAGTTTAGCAGTTCCCTCCTTCCCACGGCCACGGCTGATTAATCCAGTGCCAGTACGCCTCGCAGCTCTCTCCTGCCTGCGTCAGATTCATCGGCCCATAGAGTCTCGCATACTCCTTCAGCGCCTGATTCCGCTTCTCGTTGTGATCGCGGAAATACTGCAGTCCGTTCTGGCAATCCGGATGCGTATCCAGATACAACGCAGCATCATAGGCCGCGAAACTCACCTGATCGATGTAGGCGAGCAGACTGGCTCTGTTGCCGGACGGGAGATCAGACGCGCGTGTATACCCATTGTTGCCTGCACAGCCACAGTCGTTCTGTGCTGCACGCTGTGTCACCGGAGTCATGCCGCAGCCGCAGTCGTTGTGCGCTGTGCGCTGCGTCACCGGAGTCATGCCGCAGCCACAGTCGTTCTGCGCCGCGCGCTGTGTATAGCTGTTCTGCATCGTCGACGCCGCATTTCCCGTGCAGCCGCAGTCATTTGACACCGTGCGCTGCCCCTGTGCGGGATTCGCGCAGCCGCAGCCTCCGCGCATGTTCATGCCGCGCATATTTGCTGACATATTCTGGTTCATATACGGATTGGAATTGTTGCTCATCTGCAGTTACCCCCTTTCCCGCAGAACGGCTTGTGCAGGCATGGGAAGACCGTGCCCACCTGAAGACCCGTACAGGGATCGTAGGTCGCTTCCCATTGTTGATACGGCACGTACGCCATCGCGAGCGGCGCCTGCGCCTCTGTCAAGTGATAATAGATCTCGTTGACGCGGCCGTTTCCCATGCTGCCGCAGCCGCAGTCAAGGCTTTGTATCTCTGACATGTGTTACTCCTTTCCTGAAACAATCGATGTTCATTATCAGAATATGTCGCAGTCCCGTAAATGATAGTTGTACTATAAGACATCCGCGGCCTGAATTACAATGTTTTGGTTCACAAACAATTCACGCGCATGACCGGGAAAACGCTTGCAATAATTCCTGTGAAATCATATAATATAGGCAAATTTGTGCAGTGAAAATATAAATCTGATTTTTACGAGGATGAGATAGATATGAATGCGAAAAAGAGATACACGATCGGCGTTATGGTCGGAGGCATGCACGGTACTTTCCCAAAGGAGATTATCAGCGGCATCATTGCGGCCGGAAATGAGCTTGACGTAAACGTCTGTCTTTTTCTCGGCACACAGACCAAAGGATATTTTCAGGACATTCTGTTGGATGAGTACAAGCAGGATACCTATGATTATCAGTTCAATACCATCTACGACTACGCCCAGATCAGCGGTCTGGACGGCCTGATCATCAGCTACGGGACGCTTGCCCGATACATGGGCGATGTCAGTCCGGAGGATTTCGCGAAAAAGTTTTTCCCGATCCCGACGATCTTCATGTCCGCGGTCGTAGACCTGCCCGGCTGCAATTCCCTGATCTCGGACAATTATCAGGGGATCTGCGATGTCGTCGAGCATCTGATCCGGGACCATCACTGCGAGCGCATCCTTTTCATGACCGGTCCGCGCCAAAACACGGACTCGGAAGAGCGCAAGCGCGCCTATCTGGACGTGATGGAGCGGCACTCTCTCCCCGTCACCCCTGAGATGATCGGTGAGGGAGACTTTACGGAATTCGTAAACGCCGAGGTGGAAAAGCTGCTCGACAACAACGTCGACCCTCAGGCGATCGTGTTCGCGAACGACGATATGGCGCTGGCCGGTTATAAAGTCTGCGCCCGCCGCGGCCTCGTGGTCGGCAGGGACATCCTGATCACTGGTTTCGACGATTCGGACAACGCCGGAAGCATGAACCCTCCGCTCACCACGGTCGCGCAGGATGGCAGGGCCATGGCGCGCACGGCGCTCTACGATATGCTTCGTATCCTGAAAAATGAAAAGGTCGATTCCCGCCGCATTCCGGTGACTTTCGTGCAAAGGGAATCCTGTGGCTGCGCGCCCGCAAAGGAGTCCGAAAAAATACCTGCGACCGACCTTGCGCAGGAGGTGCACAGGCTGAACCGCGTGATCGCCGACATGCAGATGGAGTTTACAAGCTTTCAGCGCAAGTCCTGGTTTATCCCGATCATGACGCGCGAGCTGAACGACTATCTCGACGACGAGAAGGAATTCTGTCTCCAGATCATGGAGCGGATCAGGGAGCTGCGCACGAAGGCCGCCTATCTTTTTCTGCTCGATCCGCCGGTCGTCTATGACGGGGAGAGCGAGTGGACATGCCCTGAAACGCTGCGCATGGCTTCCTTCTACCGCAACGGGCGCTCCGTCTCCTACGAGCCGTCGGACCGGCCGTATGTGAGCGCCGAGAATTCCATCTCCAAGCTTGTGAACGATGGGGACCTCCACAATTTCATGACCTTTCTTCTGTTTTCCGGCGAAAGGCAGTACGGACTTCTGCTGTGCGACATCAAGAGCGAGGACTTCTCCTTCTTCTATTTTGTCAGTCTTCAGCTCGGCCAGTCCCTTCGCCTTCTGGAGATCAGCAAGATCGAGGCGGAACACCTCCGCGCGATGTCGAACGATATGAAGAAAATCCAGAAGGAAAACCGCGCGCTCGACATCAAGTCCAGCTACGACAGACTGACCGGACTGCTGAATCTGCACGGACTGACGGATCGCATCACGAAAGTCCATCAGGAGGTCATGACTGAAAACGCCTATATGATCTACGCCGATCTTGACCACTTAAAGGAGATCAACGACACCTGGGGACACATCGAAGGGAATTTTGCGCTCCAGTCGATCAGCAACATTTTAAGGTCCTGCCTGCGCGATTCCGATATTCTGGCGCGCGTCGGCGGGGACGAGTTCGTCTCCCTCGTGACGTCCGGCTCGGAGACGTTTGAGGCGCTCTTCCGTAAACGTATCTTAGCAGCCTGCCGGGAGTTGAATGAGTCCTCCGGCAAGCCGTATTATGTGGAAATCTCTATGGGGATCGTGCGCTTTGATCTGAAGCCGGAGACAGACCTGCAGTCCATCGTGGCCAAGGCTGACAAGCAGCTGTACGAAGACAAGAAAAAACGCAGGCCGTCCATTCGGAAGCCGGACGTCTGAGCCGCTCTTTTCTGAACAGACAGTAAATCGCCCCGCAGTACCGTTCGACGGACAGTGTTGCGAGGCGTTTTTCATGCTTGATGAGATGGGGAGAGTTGACGTGGGCTTGCCCACTTTGTTCTCAACGGAAATCCGGCGCCCCGACCATGTTGTACGGGGTGACCTGATAGACATAATAGTTGAGCCAGTTCGTGTAGAGATTGTTCGCGTGTGAGCGCCAGCGCAGCAGCGGCTTGGTGTTCGGATCGTCGTTCTCGTAATAATTCTGCGGAATCTCGATCGGAAGGCCTCTACTCAAATCACGGTGGTACTCCCCGTCCAGTGTCACGCGGTCATATTCCGGATGGCCCATGATGAAGATCTTGCGGCCATTGTCCGCCATAGCGAGGAACAGTCCGGCCTCGTCGGACTCCGCCAGAATCGTGAGCTCCTTCACCTTGCGAACCTCCTCGATGGGCACGTCCGTGTGTCTGGAATGCGGCGCGAGGAACACGTCGTCAAAACCACGCACCAACGGGATCTTGCGGTTCAGGACGCGGTGCCAAAACAGCCCGAACATCTTCTTATCCAGAAGCTTCTTCTGAAGTCCGTAATGATAGTACAGTCCGGCCTGCGCCGCCCAGCACAGATAGATCGTCGAGGTGACGTGCGCTTCCGTCCAGTCGATGATCTGCGTCAGCTCCTCCCAATAGTCCACCTCTTCGAATTCCATCAGTTCCACCGGCGCGCCGGTGATGATCATACCGTCGAAACGGCGCTGCTTAATATCATCAAACTCCACGTAGAACTCATTCAGATGGCTTGTCGAGGTGTTCTTCGACTCATGCGAGCTCACCTTCACGAAAGTAACATCCACCTGCAGCGGCGTGTTGGAGAGCGAGCGCAGAAGCTGCAGCTCCGTCTCCTCCTTGAGCGGCATAAGGTTCAGGATCGCGATGTGGATCGGGCGGATGTCCTGGTGGATCGCCCGGTTCTCGTCCATCACAAAGATGTTCTCCCGCTCCAGAATCTCTCTCGCAGGCAGATTGCTCTGTACTTTAATTGGCATACTCTATCTCTCCTCTTTATCAATGTCTTCCCTGCGTCCTTTTGGGCATCCGCGAACGCGGCAAAAGCTGTTCAGCTCTCCTTTGCCTGTCCGTTCGCGAGCGCGAGGAAATCCTCCTCCGAGAGGATCGGAATCCCCAGTTCCGCCGCTTTCCTGTTTTTGGACGAAGTCGAAGTCGTGTCGTTATTGATCAGATAATCCGTCTTCTTCGATACGGAGCCCGCCGCCTTGCCACCGCGCTCTTCAATATACGCCTTGAGCTCGTCACGGTTCGCGAAATGATTCACACTCCCCGTGATCACAAACGTCTTTCCGGCAAGCGCCTGTGGCGCGGTCTCAGTCGGAGCCGCCTCCAAAGTGAGCTCCGCGAGCAGCTGGTCCAGTCTCCTCTGATTCTCCGGATCTGCGAAATAATCCGCCACCGAAGCAGCGATCACCTCGCCGAGTCCCTCGATGGATGCGATCTCGTCCGCCGTGCTGTTCCTGAGCCGCTCCAGATCGTACCCGCAAAACCGGCTCAACAGCCCCGCGTTTGCCGTTCCGATATTCGGAATCCCGAGCCCGTAGATCAACCGTGGCAGCGTCGTGTGTCTGGCCGCCTCGATGCTCTCGATCAGATTCGTGTAGGATTTCTCCCCGAATCCCTCCATCTCCACGATCTCATTCCGATGATCGTCCAGATGGAAGATATCCGCATAGCTATGAATATACCCTTTCGCGATAAATTTTTCAAGTGTCGCTTCAGATAATCCCTCGATATTCAACGCGTTTCTGCTCACAAACAGGGTAAACGATTTGATCTTCTTCGCGCTGCACTGCTCGTTCGTGCAGTAGAGCGTCTCCGCGTCGTTCATGGAACGCACCTCCGTGGCCCCGCCGCACACCGGACAGGTCTTCGGAATCTCGATCTTCCCGCTTCGCGTCAGGTTCTCCGCGATCTGCGGGATGATCATGTTCGCCTTGTAGACGGTGATCTTATCCCCGATCCCCAACTCCATCGCTTTCATGATACTCAAATTGTGCACGCTGGCGCGGCTGACTGTCGTGCCCTCGAGCTCAACCGGATCGAAGATCGCAACCGGGTTGATGAGGCCGGTGCGCGACGGACTCCACTCGATCTCGCGCAGCGTCGTCTCGCAGGTCTCGTCCTGCCATTTAAAAGCGATCGAATCGCGCGGGAACTTGGCCGTCCGGCCGAGCGACTGCCCGTACGCGATGTCATTGTAGGTGACGACAAGCCCGTCCGAGGGCACGTCATAGCGGGCGATCTTGTCCGCAAACCACGACACCGTCTCCTCCACGGTCTCCGCCGTTGCATGACGGTACTCCACCGTCTCAAAGCCCTGCTGCCGCAGCCACTCGAACTGGGCGCTGCGCAGATTTCCGAAATCCACGCCCTCCGCTTTCACCAGGGCGAACGCGTAAAAACGCACATGACGGTTCGCCGTGATCTCGTTGTTGAGCTGGCGCACGGAACCGCTGCACAGATTGCGCGGATTCTTGTAGCGCGCTTCCACATCCTCGATCTCACTGTTGATCTTCTCAAATTCAGAGTAGGTGATGACCGCCTCTCCGCGCAGGATCAGCTCCCCCTGATAGGGGATGCGAAGCGGAATGTTCTGAAAGACACGCGCGTTGTTCGTGATGACCTCGCCGATCTCTCCGTTGCCGCGCGTGACCGCCTTGGCCAGCGTTCCGTCCTGATAGGTCAGCACCACGGTAAGTCCGTCGAGCTTCCAGGAGATGAGCACCTCATGCTCCCCCGCAAAGGCCGCAAGCTCCGAGCGCTCCTTCGTCTTCCCCAGCGAGAGCATCGGCGATTCGTGCCGCTCCTTCGGAAGCGTTTCCTGCGCCTCATAGCCGACCGTCACGGTCGGACTTCCCGCGAGCACGGTACCGGTCTCCTGTTCCAGCTCCACGAGCTCATCGTAGAGGCTGTCGTACTCGAAATTGCTCATGAGCTCCCTGTCTTCCTGATAATAAGCCTTCGACGCCTCACGGAGTTTTTCCGATATTTCCTTCATGCGTTCGATCTTCTGATTCATCGTGTCCCGCAATTCCTTTCAAAATTCTGTTTTCAGCTTCCCCTGTATTTTCTTGTTTCCCGCTGTCCCGGATTTCGTGAATTCCGCAGCTGTTCCTGAAGCTGCGCGTACTCCTTCCGCGTAACCGGCCGGTACTCGCCCGGTTTCAGATCGCCGAGCTCAATGTTCATGACGCGCAGCCGGACGAGCCGTTTCACTCGATAATGAAGCGCCTCGCACATCCTTCTGATCTGACGGTTCAAGCCTTGCGTGAGCACCAGTCGGAATTGATATTTTCCGGCCAGCTCGACCCTGCAGGGACGCGTAGTGACGTCCAGTTCCCTCAGATATACGCCTGCAGCCATCTTTTTCAGAAACTCCTGCGTGATCTCCCGATCCACCGTCACCAGATACTCCTTCTCATGATAATTCCCTGAGCGCATGATCTTATTCAGAATGTCGCCGTAGTTCGTCATCAGGAGGAGCCCCTCGGAGTCCTTGTCCAGACGGCCGATCGAAAAGATGCGTTTCCCGCAGTCGACCACATCGTAGATCGTCTTATCGCCCCAACGGCGATCCGTCGTGCAGACCGCGCCGCGCGGCTTGTTGACGGCCAACAGGATCAGCTCCTGCTCCGGAACGACTTCCCTGCCGTCCACGACGACCCTCTGGCCCTGCGCGATCCTCTGACCCTGCGCCGCCACACGGCCGTCCACCGACACCCTGCCGGCTTCGATCAGACGGTCGGCCTCGCGGCGCGAGCACAGTCCCGCCTCGCTCAGATATTTGTTCAGCCGGACTCCGTCGGCCGACTGCTCGTTTTTCCTGCTCAACCGGGCCGGACCCCCGGCCTTTTCCGAAACCAATTCTAGCTCACCGCCCCGTCTCTTCCCTGTTTGATCTTCCCGCTCACCGTCGCCGCTACGCCCGCGTACGGCATTTCAAGCACTACCTTTTATTGCAAACTACTCGTATCTTACCACATTCCGGAATCCGAGACAATACTTCAAAGAAAAAGGCTGCCGCGATCTCGCAGCAGCCCTTCGGGCATGATCTCCCGATATTATTTTCTGATTCTCTTCTGATTCTTTTTTGATACTGTTTCAGGCATTCTTTCCAGATACTTTTTTACTGCGTATCTGTGAGATACTGCGTCATCAGATAGCCTTCGATCGTCGTGCCATCCGACGTGACGTAGCTGATGCGCGACCATCCGTTGTCGAGATTCTCAAGCACCTCCACCTGCATGCCGGTCTGGAGCGTCCCGTAGAGCGTGCTCTCCGCATCCGGCTCTCCGCGGACATTGACTCCGGTGGAAGCATACATCGTCCCGAGTGCAGCGTCGCCGTTTTCACCATCCGTGTCTCCGTCCTCATCTCCATTCGTCCCAGTGGAGTCACCGCCGCTGCCTCCGTCCTTGCTGATGGATTCCAGATATTCCGCAAGCTCCGGATCCTGCGCCAGACTGTCGTCATACTTGTCGGCAACGTCCCTGCGGAGCGCCTGCACATCGTCGTCCGCCCACACCTGCTTCTGATAGGCTTCCTGATCCGGATGATTTTTTGTGTTGGACACGATGAGATCACCCTCCTCATTCGTGACCAGATACAACCCTCGCAGCGTCGGCACCAGCGTATCGATACCTGTCATCTTCGCGTCAAAGTAGGCAAACGCGACATAGGAGCCTTCCGTGAGACCGGCCTTAGAGTAGGTCATAAGATTGTTGTACTGCTCGATCGCGTCGTCCATCGACTCGTATCCGGCCTTCGCCTCGTCATCCATCACCTCGCAGATCTCGCTCAGTGTGTCGTAGTCCTGATTCAGCTTTGCCGTATAGTAACGCGTCACCAGATCAAGCACATCCGCCTGATTCCTCTCCAGCTCGTCGCCCGCCACGCTGATCGGCGCGTCGTCCACCTCTGTCTGGAGCTCGCTTTCCGTAGTTTTTTCCTTCGGCTTCTCCTGTCCGGATCTGCGTCCGCCGATCAGGCGCACCGCAAAAATGATGATCAAAAGAAGCAACAGAGCCGCAACACCCAAAAGAATATATCTCAGATAGTCGGAGATCCATTCTCTGATATCATCTAACATTATACTATCCCCCTCATGTTGTGATTCTTTCCGTCAAAAATCTCATTTAATATCAGGGTAATTTTAACATATTAATGTGTAGATGTAAAGCGGCCGTTTCTTAAAAGAATCCTAAGATATCGCGCTATTCGCGCTTTACTTTTGGCCTGATCTGTGATAATATAGGTGAGCGATTTCTGAAATGCACCTGTAGCTCAGGGGATAGAGCAGCGGTTTCCGGTACCGCGTGTCGGGGGTTCGATTCCCTCCAGGTGCGTTGTCTCGCATGTGTAGCGGCCCGCATCCACACGGATGCGGGCCGCATACGTTTGCAGACCGGAATCCTCAGGTCTCGGACAGTTCTTCAATGTTCGCCTGTCAGGCCGCGTCTTTGGACGCAACCGTCATGAGCTTCCGCTCATCTTTACAATAGCGGTACACGCTGTCGCCCAACACTTCTTCCTCCGCAACACATTCCTCGTTGATCTCGCAGACGATCTCCCGCAGTTTTTCCGGCTCAAACTCCTCTGTGGCAGGGATCAGCATACACTCATGCACACTGCTCGGCAACACGTAATAATCTCCGCCGAATCGTTCTCCGATCGCGTCGAGCACCGTCTGATAGAGGAGCATCGCCGATCCGAAGCACTTCTGAGTATTGGTCAGGACGTACATCGGTACCTGCTCCTCGCCGCTCTCATCGAGCCGGATCCCGGTCAGCTCCCGCAGCATATCGGCGATGCAAATGCATTCGTACGGCGAAAAACGGGCCGTATTGCTCATCGCCGCGTCGTCGAGCTCTTCAATGTCTGCATCCCACATTTCCATATGCTCATTTTTCACAAGGATCCCCGCGTCACCGAAAGAATCATCCTCCATCTTATAGTAGTAGACGACCGCCAGATCCAGGAATCTGCGGTGCGGAACCTGCCTCAGCATCTCCCAGTTTTTCGCGTAATTCACCAGCCTGCATACGACCCGTTTGCGCACCTGCAGGAAGTCTGTGTAAAATGAGAGATCATAGACGCCCTCCCGCGCGTGCAGGCTATGGAATTCCACGATATGCTCAGCGATCTCTTCAATTGAGGCTCCGTCCTGATACTGTTGGTAATACGGCGCCATATAGATCGCCGGCGAGACGTTTCCTCCGCCGTTCAGGATCGTTATCGTGTCGACACAGTTGCGATTGTTCTTCAGCACCGACGCAAACCTGACGTTGCTGTTTTCTCCCGTTCTCTTTTGTACCGAATCTTTCACCTGTTCCAAAAAACTCTGATACTCCAATTGCTGACCACCTTTCCTGTAAAATGATTAAAAGTGAATTTTTGTGCGACCGCACAAGGAAGCGTCACAGCGCTCAGACTTTACATCTCAAACTATATCATATCCAATCACATATTGCAAGTTTTTGTTTCGACGATTTTTGTAGAAATGCTTAAAATTTTGTGAAAAAAGGAGCGCCGCAACCGGTCTCCCGGTCGGGCCGCTCCCGCATATCGAAATCATATCTGCATAAAACAGTTAAACTCTGGACAGATACTCGCCTGTCCTCGTGTCGATCTTCAGCTTGTCCCCGGTCTCCACAAACAGCGGAACGTTGACCGTCGCGCCCGTCTCCACGGTAGCCGGTTTCGTCGCGCCCGTTGCCGTATCGCCCTTGAAGCCCGGCTCGGTGTCCGTCACCTCAAGCTCTACGAAAAGAGGCGGCTCCACCGCGAACACGTTGCCGTTGTGAGAACAGATCTTCACCATCTCATTCTCCTTCACGAACTTCAGCGCGTCGCCGATCTGCTCCTGATTCAGCGCGATCTGATCGTAGGTCTCCGTATTCATAAAGTGAAACAGATCCCCGTCCGAATAGAGGTACTGCATCTCCTGACGGTCGATACGCGCCGGCGGGAACTTCTCCGTCGGGCGGAACGTCTTCTCCACCACGCCGCCGCTGATGATGTTTTTGAGCTTCGTCCTGACAAAAGCGGCGCCCTTGCCCGGCTTCACATGCTGGAACTCAAGGATCTGATATACGCTTCCCTCCATCTCCAGAGTCATACCGTTTCTAAATTCACCTGCTGATACCATAGTCTGTCTTCCTCCTTATACTTTTACGCCCCGCAGAGACATGAATCATAAGCCGCCCCGTGGGCATCCACATCCAGACAGGATCTCATCGAATCACATGATCTGTAATATTTTACCGTATCTGTACATTTTTTTCAACTTCTTTTTATAATAATATTTTTCCGGGAATATAATAATATTTCTCCTGGACATTATGAGGAGGAAGTGTACGCGATTTTCCCTTCGCAGATGGTGTAACGGATCCTCCCGTACAGCTCCATTCCCGTAAACGGGCTGTTCTCGGACTTCGAGCGATAGTTCCCGGCAATGAAAGCCTCGTTCGGATCAAAGATCACGAGATCGGCGGCACAGCCCGGCGCAATGGTTCCGTAGAAAAGCTGCCCTTCTCCGCTCTCCTGCTGTGCCAGAGCATTCAGCCGGTACAGTCTCGCCGGACCGACAGTCATGCGCTCCAGAAGCTGCATAAGCGTCAGATGTCCGGTGCGCACAAGGTTCGTGACGCCAAGCGCCAGCGAGGTCTCAAGGCCGATGATCCCGCTCGGCGCGGCGAAGAAATCCTCCGTCCTCTTTTCCTCAGTGCTGTGCGGAGCATGGTCGGTCGCAATCAGGTCGATCGTGCCGTCGCGCAGTCCTTCGATGATCGCCTGCCGGTCAGCTTCCGTGCGCAGCGGCGGGTTCATCTTGGCGTAAGTGCCATATGCTTCAACCGCCTCCTCCGTCAGCGAGAAGTGATGCGGCGTGGCCTCGGCGTGCACATGCGCCCCGAGCGCTTTCGCGGAGCGCACGAGGGCGACGGAACGCGCGGAGCTGATGTGCTGGATATTGACCGATGCGCCGGTGCGCAGGGCGAGTTCACAGTCGCGTTCGACCAGAATGTTTTCAGCGATCGCGGGAGCGGTGCGGTTTGCGCCCGGCTTCTCGATGTAAGCCGGATGCTCCTCGTGGAATGAGAGCGGCAGTCCGAGCTCCCGGGCAGACCGCATGGCCCCCTCGGCCAGATTCCCGTCGAGCAGCGGGATCCCGTCGTCGGTGAATCCACAGGCTCCGGCCTCCGCAAGCGCAGTGAAGTCGGTCAGTTCCTGCCCTTTCAGTCCTCTTGTGACGGCCGCGGCAAAGCGCACGCGGATCTTCTCGGCTTTCGCCCGCCTGGCGAGGTCTTTCAGCACTTCCGGGCAGTCCACCGGCGGGCGCGTATTCGCCATACACACGACAGTCGTAAAACCGCCTGCTGCCGCCGCAAGCGCCCCGGTGTGAAGGTCCTCTTTCCATGTCTGCCCCGGATCGCGGAAATGCACATGCACGTCGACAAGACCGGGCGCGACGACGCAGCCGGAAGCGTCAACCGTCTCCTCTGCATCCCGCGCGGTCAGTGCTCCGCTTCCATCCGCCTCTTTCTTCCCTATCTCCGCGATAAGTCCGTCCTGAATCCGAATATCGGCACAGTACTGCTCGTTCGACCCGGGCGAAAGAATCGTTCCGTTTTTGATCAGCATAGCTTTCCCTCCTGACTACTGAATAAGCGCCCTGCACATTGCCGCAGAGCGCTTATTTGAAATCATTCTTCTATACGAACCGTTCGCAGAACCGTCTGGCAGTCTGGCACGGTTCGTTCCATTCGCAAATACTACACCGGATAAGCCTTGTTTTCGTTGTCCGCGACGGTCGGATCTACCTTCTTCTCCTGTGCCTGACGGTACTTGAAGAAATCGGTCGCCACCTGCGGGAACAGCGCGTAGGACAGAACGTCCTCCTCCTGCTCGGACCACTGGGCCATCTCGCCGCGCAGCGTATCGAGCTCGTCCGGGATCAGGTCTGCTGGGCGGCAGGTGATCACTTCCGCGTCGCCGATGCACTTCTTCTGGACCTCCGGATTGAACGGATTCACCGTAGCGCCGTACTTGCCGCTTAAGATATCCTTCGTCTCCTTCGTCACCATCTTGTAGCGCTCGCCCTGGATCACGTTCATGACCGCCTGTGTGCCGACGATCTGTGAGGACGGCGTCACGAGCGGCGGCTCGCCGAGGTCTTTTCTTACCTTCGGAACTTCCTCAAGCACATCGTAGTACTTGTCTTCCGCGTGCATATCCTTGAGCTGCGAGGTCAGGTTGGACAACATGCCGCCCGGTACCTGGTACAGCAGCGTCTTGATGTTGACGCCCATGTTCTTCGGGTTGAGAAGACCGCTCTCCAGCGCCTCGTCGCGCATCGGACGGAAGTAATCCGCGATCTCGTCGAGCAGCTTGGAATCGAAACCAGTGTCGTACGGCGTGCCCTTGAAGGTCTCCACCATCACCTCGGTCGCCGGCTGCGACGTGCCGAGCGCGAACGGCGACATTGCCGTGTCGATGACGTCCACGCCTGCCTCGACCGCCTTGAGGTAAGTCATGGAAGCGACGCCGGACGTATAGTGCGTGTGCAGCTGGATCGGAAGGGAAACCGCTTCCTTCAGCGCGGTCACGAGCTCGGTCGCCTTGTACGGGACGAGCAGGCCAGCCATATCCTTGATACAGATCGAATTTGCGCCCATGTCCTCAATTCTCTTCGCGAGGTCGACCCAGTACTCCATCGTGTACGCGTCGCCGAGCGTATAGGACATTGCCACCTGCGCGTGCGCCTTCTCCTTGTTCGCAGCCGTGACCGCGGTCTGGAGATTGCGGATATCGTTCAGGCAGTCGAAGATACGAATGATGTCGATGCCGTTTGCCACGGACTTCTGTACGAAGTACTCAACCACATCGTCCGCGTACGGGCGGTAGCCCAGGATGTTCTGTCCGCGGAACAGCATCTGCAGCTTCGTGTTCTTGAAGCCGTCGCGCAGCTTGCGCAGCCTCTCCCACGGATCTTCCTTCAGGAAACGCAGGGACGCGTCGAACGTAGCGCCGCCCCAGCACTCCACGGAATGATAGCCAACTTTATCCAGCTTCTCAACGATCGGCAGCATCTGCTCGGTCGACATTCTGGTCGCGATCAGCGACTGATGCGCGTCACGAAGGATCGTCTCGGTAATTTTAATCGGTTTTTTTGCTTGTTCAGCCATTTTGCTCCTCCTATTATTTTATATATCTCGCACTATGCTCAAGCTTCGCCTGCGGCTCGCTTTCGCCAAGTGCTTTCGGTCATACTCCGAAGATGGCCATAAACGTACCGGCCGCCACTGCTGTGCCTATCACGCCCGCCACGTTCGGACCCATCGCATGCATCAGCAGGAAGTTCGTCGGATCTGCCTCCGCGCCGACCTTCTGGGACACACGAGCCGCCATCGGCACTGCGGACACACCGGCCGAACCGATCAGCGGATTGATCTTGCCGCCGGACAGCTTGCACATCAGCTTACCGAACAGGACGCCGCCTGCCGTGCCGAACGCGAACGCCACAAGACCGAGGATGACGATCTTGATCGTGTCAAGGTTCAGGAACGCCTCGGCGCTCGTCGTCGCGCCTACGGACGTACCGAGCAGGATAACGACGATGTACATCATCGCGTTGCTCGCCGTCTCCGTGAGCTGTCTCACCACGCCGCTCTCGCGGAACAGGTTGCCGAGCATCAGCATACCCACCAGCGGAGCCGTGGACGGAAGCAGCATACACACAACGATCGTGATAACGATCGGGAACAGGATCTTCTCCAGCTTGGATACCGGACGGAGCTGTTCCATCTTGATCTTGCGCTCTTTCTCCGTCGTCAGAAGCTTCATGATCGGAGGCTGAATGATCGGGACGAGCGACATATAGGAGTACGCCGCCACCGCGATCGGACCCATCAGGTCCGTCTGGCTCAGCTTACCTGCGAGGAAGATCGAGGTCGGGCCGTCCGCGCCGCCGATGATGGAGATCGCCGCGGCCGCCTTGCCGTTGAAGCCCATGAAGATCGCAAGGAAATACGCCATATAGATGCCGAGCTGAGCCGCCGCGCCGAGCAGGAAGCTCTTCGGATTCGCGATCAGCGGACCGAAGTCCGTCATCGCGCCGACGCCCATAAAGATCAGGGACGGAAGTATGCTCCACTCATCCATCAGATAGAAATAATGGAGCAGGCCGCCTGCGTGCTCGATGCCGTTCACATCCGTGTACGGCTGCGCCATGATATCCGGATAGATATTGACGAGCAGCATACCGAACGCGATCGGAACGAGAAGCAGAGGCTCAAATCCATGCTTGATTGCCAAATACAGGAACACACAGGCCACCGCGATCATGACATAGTTGCCCCATGTCAGATTCAGGAACGCTGTCTGATCCAGCAGGTTGGACAATGTATTTGTAATGTAAGACATTTTTTAACCTCCCAGTTCGTATTCTCAGACAATGTCTGCCAGCAGAACCTTTCGCCGCAGGAACGCGCCTTCAGGACTTTCCCGCAACGAGGAAATGCTGCCGCAGTTTAGTTCATGGTCGCGAGGACGTCCCCGGACTCGATCGCCTGGCCTACGGTTACGTCGATGCTTGCCACGGTGCCGTCCTGCGGAGCCACGACCGGGATCTCCATCTTCATTGCCTCAAGAATCACGATATTGTCGCCGGCCTTCACCGTCTGTCCGACGCTTGCCTCTACCTTAAATACCTTGCCCGGCACGGAAGCCGCTACCTTCACCGCGCCTGCGCCGCCCGCTGCAGGAGCTGCCGCAGGAGCCGGTGCCGCCTTCGGGGCCGCTTTCGGCGCTGCCTTCGGAGCCGCCGCCGGTGCTGCGGAGCCGCTGCCTTCTTCTACTGTAACATCGTATACATTGCCGTTTACTGTAATCGTATAATTTTTCATGAATCCTTCCTCCTGTATTTAGGCTCTCTGCCAGTTTCTTTTATTTGCTTTTTTGATAGAACGAACTACAAATCCGTCTCCGGACGTCGTGCCGGACGCCGCGATCGCCGCCGTGATGACTGCCACCAGCTCCAGATCGTCCGTGAGATCCTCTTCCACCGCCGCGACAGGCGCTGCCGCCGGCGCCGCAGTCTGGGCCGGAGCCACCACTTCCGGCGCTTCCTTCCTGCCCGCCTTCTCGATCATCTCCGGGATATAGTGGAGCTTACCGATCAGCCAGCTTAAGAAAAGCAGCGTCAGGAACACGATGCCGAGTCCCATCACGGTGTTCAGCGCCGCGCGCTGCATCAGCGTCCCGAGCGGATAATCGACCTCCCAGTTCATCGTGACCGCCTGCGTCGCAATATCCGCTTCGTAGGTCACGATCACATCAGTCTTATCATTCAGCTTATCGTATTTCGCGTGACCGATGATCCTGAAGGCTTCTTCCGTCATCTCCATCTCGGCGTCCGTCACTTCCACGAACGCACCGAGCTCGTCCTTCACGGACTTCCAGTTCGCCGCAATCGCCGCGCTGGAAGCGTCGTTCCCGTCGATGTACGCGTCGATCTGCTCGTCGGTCCATGTGCCGATCTGTGTCAGCATGGAGGAAAGCTGCGTCTTCATCTGCTCCTCCTGGGAGGGAGCCTCGGTCTCGGCCGGAGTCTGCGCCTCGGCAGGAGTAAGCGCCTCGCTCTGCGTTTCGGCTTCCTCTTCCTCTTCCGCGAGGGTCGTCTCCTCCTCGGCCATCTCTTCTACCGCCTGCTGCAGCTCGCTCTCCGTCTCATCCGCAAATGCACTCATGGAGAAGACGGACATGCAGAGCCCTGCCGCAAGCAAAACTGCACTTAATCTATGCCTCATGTGATTCACCTCGCTTAAATTGTTCCGTGTTTTTTGGCCGGGCGGTCATCTCTCTTCGTGAACAACATCTCGAACGCGCCGATCACATATTTTCTGGTATCCTCTGCCTCAATAATGTTATCTACATAGCCTCTCTTCGCCGCCGCCATCGCGCTGGACTGAAGCGCCGCATACTCCGCAGCCTTCTCGTTGATCACCTTCGCGTCCTCATCCGCGTACATGATCTTCGCCGCGAGCTGCGCGTCCATCATGCCGATCTGCGCCTGGCTCCACGCGAACGTCACATCCGCGCCGATCGCCTTGCTGTTCATTGCCACATACGCGCTGCCGAACGCCTTGCCGATGATCACGTTCACCTTCGGCACCGTCGCGTTCGTGAACGCCGCCGTCAGCTTCGCCGCCGCCTTCGCGATGCGCTTCTCGGAGCATTTTGTCGCCTTGAAGCCCGCCACGTTCGTCAGAGAAAGCACCGGGATCTCAAACGCGTCGCAGAAATTCACGAACTCCGCAGCCTTCGTCGCGCCGCACGCACAGAGCGCGCAGTCATAGGATTCCTTGAGCGTGCCCTCCTCGTCGTACGCCTCGGTGCGGTTCGCCACCGCGCCGACCGTCGTGCCGTTCAGGCGAAGGAAACCGGTCACCATGCTCGGCGCATACGCCGCCTTTACCTCAACGAAGTGATTGTCGTCTGCTATGTTGGAGAGAAGAATCGTCGTATCGCCCGCAGCGTTCGCAAGATCCGCGCACGCACGGTTCAGGTCGTCCGTGCACTCCTCGTAGGAAAGATCGTCCTCATTGTTCGCCGGAAGCATGCACACGAGCTCACGGATCTGCGCCATGATCTCCTCCTCCGTGCCTACAAAGTCAACCAGACCTGCCTCCTCGCTCTGGAACTGCGCGGAAGACGTGTCACATTTCTCCTTTACGTTGCCGTCCAGCGCGTTCGGCGCGTTCACGAACAGCTCCGCCTTTGATCCTTCCATAAAAGTGAAATCCGTCAGGCCCGGCACAAGCGCCAGACCGCCGCCGCATCTGCCGAACACCGCCGTGATCTGCGGAACGATGCCGGACGCAAGCGCCTGCTTTCTGTAGATCTCGCCGAACGCGTTCAGCGCGTCCGTCGCCTCCTGAAGCCTCAGACCCGCGCAGTCCAGAAGTCCGATCACCGGCGCGCCCATATTCAGCGCCATGTCGTAAATGCCCGCGATCTTCTTCGCGTGCATCTCGCCGATCGTGCCGCCGAGCACGGACGGATCCTGGCTGTAAACATAGACCAGACGTCCGTCGATCAGGCCGTAGCCTGTGACCACGCCATCCCCCGGCGTCTCTGTCTGCTGCATGTTGAAATCAGTACTTCTGGCAGTGACGTATCCGCCGATTTCAACAAAACTGTTCTCGTCGAGCAAGGAAGCGATCCTCTTGCCCGCTAAGCTTTGTGCTGTATTACTCATTCTTCAGCCCTCCATCGCTATATAATAGTATAAACCAAAATCTGCCGAGTATATATTATCCTCTTTCTCCTGAAATTGCAAGCTTTTTCGTCAGAAGAATACATGCCGAAAAAAACGCCGCAAACAGTACGTCCGATCTCCGGACATCGCTGTTTGCGGCAGTTTCCCTGCCCGCAGGCTCAATCTTTATCTCCAATTGATGAAGTAAGCCGCGCTCTTTACTTTTGATTTGTACCCGCTGCTGCGTCTCACCCTGATATAATAAGTTCCCGGAGTGACTTTAAGGCTTCCGACAGTGCTGCCCCAACTGTTCCTTTTGATCGTCTTTAGGGCTGTGGCGTCATCCCTGAGGTTGGCCATGGTGATTCCTTTCTTATAGCTCGGCCCGTACAGCGTGAAATTGACCATGCAGCTTCCCTCCGCGCTGATCTTGAATTTAAGCACCTGTTTCTTTGTCACCTTAAACTTGAACCAGTCGGCCTTTCCCTTTTTGTCTCCGACCGCGATGATCCCGCCGACGGTTTTCTTCTTCTTGATCGTCTTCGCCTTTGCTTTGGACTTTCCACCCGGATCCGTAATTTTGTAATTACCGACTTTGTTGGCCGCGGCGACCGCCAGTCCATACTCACCGACATTGGAGACTCCTATGTAATAGCTGCCTTTTGCCAGAGCATACTCTGCATAAATAGAAGAATCGGCCGTACCCAGCAGTTTGACGTATTGCTTGCTGTCCATCGCCGCCATTTTCTTGTTGTACAGCGTCACTTCCAGACCGATCGTCGATCCGGTAGCAGGCAGTTTTTCAACCCCTGTCACCGCCACAAAAGAAGGCTTGCTCAGAGTAAACTTATGGAAAACCGTCGTCCCGGCTCCACATTGGCCAACATAGGAAAATCCGCCTGTTGCCTTCGTCATGCTCACTGTCCTCGAAGCCGCCGACGCGCCCGCCCCGCACAGAAGTGTGAGCAGCGCCGTCATAGTCAGCAGTTTCAGCATCCTGCGTTTGAATAAACCTTTGGTTCTCATAACACAATTCTCCTCTCTCGGTGTATCAAAACTTTCCGAATTTCAGACTTCTCTGTCGAAAATCCAAATACAGTTACTAATAAATTCATTATACTTATTCCGGCAAAAATGTCTACAGATTTTTTCAGAGCATCGCCAGCCCCAATACCTGCCGCAGGCAAAACGGGTAATCCCTCTCATAGACCTGTTCGGCAGTCACAATGGGATACTCGACATACGCGCAGCCGTCGAGCAGACATCGCGCCGTCCCCACCTGCTGTCCCGCCGCGACCGGGGCCGCAAGCGAGTCCGCAAGCTCCACGCGCGTCTCGATCTGCTCTTCGGGGCGCATCAAAATCTGTATCCGCTTCCCGTTTTCACTGTCCTCACCCAACTCAATCCTTACTGTCTCCTGCTGCCCGTCCGTCACCGGCAAACGGTCAGCCTTCAATTTCGGCGCTGAGAGTTCCCGCAGTTCATAATGTTCCAGTCCGTAATTCATCAACGTCTTCGTGTCCGCCCATTTGTAGCCTTTGTGATGCGGCCAGCCGCAGGCGAGCAGCGCGACGATCAGCAGTCTTCCGTCCCTCTTCAGCGCCCCGACATAACAGTATCCCGCTTTCGCCGTGAAACCGGTCTTCCCTGAGAGCGCCCCGTCCATGATCTGCAAAAGCGCGTTGTGGTTCGTGCAGCTGTAACTCCTGCTGCCTGAGATGTCCGTAAACATACAGGAGGGCGTCCGCGTGATCTCCAGAAACTCTTCCGCCTTCGGCGACTGCGTCAGGCAATAGCGCATGACAAGCGCCAGCTCGTGCGCCGTCGTGTGATGATTTCCTCCCCCGTCCTGCGCGTCCAGTCCGTTCGGGGTGACATAGTGCGTCTGCGCGCATCCGATCTCCTGTGCCTTCGCATTCATTTTTGCCGCGAAGCCTTCCACGCTCCCGCCGACTGTCTCCGCGATGCAGACCGCCGAATCGTTGTGCGACTCCAGCATCAGGGAGCAGAGCAGGTCGCGCAGATAGAACGTGTCTCCTTCCACCATGCCGAGCTTCACCTTCGGCTGCGCGACCGCGTGCTTTGACACCGTACAGACCGTATCCGGCTCTGCCTCCTCCAACGCGACGATACAGGTCATGATTTTAGTCGTACTCGCCATCGGCAGCTCCGCCTCTTCTTCCTTTCCATAAAGGATACGCCCGCTGCCTCCATCCATCAGGACGGCGCTGCGGGCATATAGTCCGAGGTCCTCCTGCGCCGCAACATTCGCCGTCCCGCTCAGAGACAGCGCTGCGATCAGGAATCCTGCCGCTATTCTTTTCGCTCTGTGTGACATATATGAGAGTCCCCTTTCAAGATTCAAAGCTCGGCCGGACATCGCTACTCCCTGCAACGCCCAAGCTCCTCTCATATATTTATGCGGACATCCGTTCCAATATGTAAATCCTTCTCACACATCCAGCTTCAGCTGGACCTCCTCCTCAGCCTCCGCCTTGAAGTCCTCGATCTGCACCGGATCCATCTCAGGCAGCTCGTCCAGCGAGTGAACGCCGAAATGCCGAAGAAACTCCTCCGTCGTCCCAAAAAGAAGAGGCCGTCCCGGCGCATCCAGACGCCCGAGCTCCTTGACGAGATTGTATTCGATCAGCTTGTTCACCGCATGGTCGCACTTGACGCCGCGGATCTTCTCGATCTCCAGCCTCGTGATCGGCTGCTTGTACGCGATGATCGAGAGCGTCTCCATTACTACATCCGTGAGCACCGGTCTGCGCGGCTGTTTTGCCACGCGGATCAGGTACTCGTACATCTCCCGCTTCGTGCAGAGCTGATACGCGTCCTCAAGCTCCGTGATCTGGATGCCCCGGTCTTCTTCCCGGTAACGTTCCATCATATGATAAATGATCTTTTTCGTCGTCTCTTTATCCTGCCCGATCGCCTGCGCGATCTTGTCGGTCTCGACGGAATCCCCGACTGCGAACAGGATCGCCTCAATCGCAGCCTCTGCCTCTCTTCTCTCCACCTGTATTCCCCCTCCGGTTCTCAGTCGTAGTCCTGGTCGAGCGTGAGCTCCGCGCCTTCCTTCCCCGTATAGGAGATGCGGATGTCCGCAAACGTCTCGTCCTGTTCCACCTCGACCGTGCCTTCCTTCATCAGTTCAAGCAGCGTCAGAAAAGTCACGATCGTGTACATCCTGCCCTTTCTCAGTGTGAGCAGCTCGCGAAACGTACAGCGCTTCCGCCCTGTTATGTACCGGCCCACAAAGCGCATGGTCTCCGTCAGGTCGACTTCCTCGCGCCTGACGTTCCCAAACTTGCTTCGAACCGGATCGATGCGGTTCTCCTGCCGTTTTAAAAGCTCGTTGAACAGGCTGTGCAGCTTTCCCAGCGTCAGTCCGTCCAACAGCTCGTCAATGTCGACCGGCTCCTGATACGCGAGCACTTCCTCCGGCATGCTTGCCTCTTTGTACAGATGCAGCGACGCGTCGTCCTGCCGTTCTCTCAGCTCGTAGGACATGTACTTGTACATCTTGTATTCGAGAAGTTTCTGTACCAGTTCCTCTCTCGGGTCGATCTCCTCGCCCTCCTCCGTCACCTCCGGCGGGAGAAGCATCCGCGATTTGATGTCAAGCAGCGTGGCCGCCATGACAAGAAACTCGCTCATCACATCGAGACTCTCCTCCGGCAGCTCAGAAATATATTCCATGTACTGATCCGTGATCTCCACGATCGGAATATCATAGATGCTGACTTTATTCTTTTCGATCAGGTGCAGAAGCAGGTCCAGCGGTCCCTCGAAGGCCTGCAGTTTCACAGGTATCCCCATATGGTTTCCTCGTTTCGTTCATTATATGAGCCGTGCGTACCTCGCCGGGGCGGCATCGCGCTCTTTCAGAGGGCGATTGCTTCGCCCAATCATCCATCGCCAAATCGCAGATGCCTGCGAGCAAGCTCCCGCATCTGCATTTGTCGCCGTCTGGCACGGCTCATTGCTTTCACGGATATCACGTAACATCCAGCACGACAAGCTCCGGCGGATTGTTGATGCGGATCGGGATCGAATGGCTGCCGAGTCCGCCGCTCACCACCAGCTGTTTCCCATGCCGTTTGAACAGGCCGAGGTCATAGCGCGGGAACAATCCGAACTGCGGCGTGATCACCCCGCCGAAATGCGGCAGCCGCACGATGCCGCCATGCAGATGTCCCGCAAGTGTCAGATCCGCGCCCCAGGCGGCGTATGCGTCGAAGTAGACCGGATTGTGCGTCAAGAGAATGTTGTAACGCTCCTCATCCGGTGCACCGAGCAGCTCCGTGATCTGCTCTGCCGTCAGCGAATGCTTTTTAAATCGCTCATAGTACTGCCACGGCAGCTCCAATCCCCAGATCGTGACCGGCATCCGGTGAAGCTCAAGGCGCTCGCAGGAATTTTTCAGCAAATGCACGCCGAAGCTCTGGATCGCGTCGAAATACCGCAGACCGTCGCCCCCGTAGGTTTCCGCGTAACGCCTCACCTTGTATTCATGGTTGCCCTCCACGTAGTAGACCGGATACTGCTTCGTCAGCTCATCCATCAGCGCCAACGCCACATCCATCCGGGGCTCTTTTGTGGAAACCAGCATATCCCCCGTCACAAAGACGATCTCCGGATTCTCGTTTCGGATCGCCTGAAGCAGGATGCGATTGTCCTCACCGTACGACACGTTGTGCAGATCGCTCAGAAAGACTGCGGAGAGCGGCTGCTGCAGGCCACGCAGGTCCTCACTTATCCGTATCCGATATCTGGTCAATTTAAAATCCGACATGGTACTTTCCCGTCCCTCCTGATGTGTTCCCCGACCGCTTCTTCGCCTATAAAGTCCAATGTTTCCACATTTCATCGAGATAGTCAAGATATCCTGCTTTCCTGACGTCGCTCTTCGTGACGATCGGAACCGAACCAATTTCTTTCCCGTTCAGCATGTAAACGCACTCGCCCACCTGCGCGCCCCGTTCAAGCGGAGCTTTGATCTCCTCCTGCCAGCGGATCTCCCGCTCGATCGCGGAAAAATCCTCGTTCGTGGTGCTCAGATAAGAAAATTCATCCGCGTAACGCACATCCGTAAGCGGCTCCGTCGCCCCACGTACCGTAATCTGCGGGAGCGGCTCCATCGCATCGTCATGGTACAGAGTGCAGCACGCGAATCCGTAGCCCAGTATCTTTGCCGCCTCAGCGAAGCGGGTCTTGGAATCCGGCGCTGTCATCACCGTCCCGACCAGACGTATCCCGCCCCGCTGCGCCGTCGCACTCAGGCAGTATTTCGCGTAGCTGGTGCTTCCGGTCTTCAGTCCGTCACAGCCGTCGAACGCGCGCAGCAGTTTATTCGTGTTCGTCAGAGTAAATGTGCTGCTGCCTTTGGCCGTCACATGCGTGATGTCCTGCATCCAGATCCTGGAGTACTCCGTCACCTGCGGAAAGCGCGCCAACAGTTCCCTTGACACCAACGCCACATCGCGCGCCGTCGTATAATGCTCCGGCGAGTCTGTCAGTCCGCAGCAATCCACAAAATGCGTGTTCACCATGCCAAGCTTAGCAGCCTTCTCGTTCATCTTTGCGACAAACGCCTCCTCCGAACCTGCGATGTGCTCTGCCATTGCCACCGCAGCATCGTTCCCCGAGGCGATGATAATGCATTTCAGGAGCGTCTCAACAGTCTGTGTCTCGCCCTCCTCAAGAAACACCTGCGAACCGCCCATCGACTTTGCGTGTGCGCTTGTCGTCACCTGCTCATCGAGTGTCAGCCGCCCTTCCTCAAGCGCCTCAAAGATCAGAAGTATCGTCATGACCTTCGTAACGCTGGCCGGATGTACCTTCGCGTCGGCGTCCTTCTCAAAAAGCACCGTCCCCGTGGACACCTCCATCACCAGCGCATGCGGCGTCTGAAGCTCCAGCACCGGCGCAGTCTGCTGCGCGCCTTTGCTCTGTCCGGAAGTCTCTGCTTCCTGCTCAT
This sequence comes from uncultured Lachnospiraceae bacterium, assembly GCA_947591155.1. Classification (GTDB taxonomy): domain Bacteria; phylum Bacillota; class Clostridia; order Lachnospirales; family Lachnospiraceae; genus Choladousia. The sequence goes on along the minus strand of CANQDA010000011.1, from coordinate 43,027 downwards.
CCGCATGACTCTGTTCCGCCGCGGTCTGCTGCACACCTTCCGTTTCCTGTGCGCGGATCTGCACGTTCCATATCGGAACCGCCAGCATCCAAACCGCCAATAAACTGCATATTAACTTTTTCATTGAAACCCGTCCCTGTAATCTCTCTATAAACTATATTAAAACAGGGACAAATTCATGCATATTACAAATTGCAAAGCCGCCGGACTGCCACATGGACATCCACCATATCTACAACAGCGGCGCAAACAGCCGCAGCACGCTCTGCCAGATACGCGGCCAGATGCCCTGGCCTCTCCAGTCCTCCACCGTGATCTCCTGGCACTCCCGGAACAGTTCCATCGCGTCCTCCCTGATCTGCAGGACCGCCTCCGTGCCGTACATCCACACACCGCACTCAAAATGCAGATAGAGGCTGCGGAAATCCAGATTGACCGTGCCGACCACCGCGATCCGGTCGTCGCTCACGAACGACTTCGCGTGCAGGAATCCCGGCTTATACTCGAAAATGCGGACTCCGGCCTCCAAAAGCGCCCCGTAGTAGGAGCGCGTCAACAAAAACACCAGCTTCTTGTCCGGGATGCCCGGCGTGACAATGCGCACGTCAATCCCGCTCTTTGCCGCAAGCTTCAAAGCCGTCATCATCTCGTTGTCCGTGATCAGGTACGGCGTAAAAATATAAACATAACGCTTCGCGCGGTTGATAATGTTCAGATAGACATTTTCTCCGACCGTCTCGTGGTCGAGCGGGGTGTCCGCGTATGGCTGCACGAAGCCGTCGTCCTCAAACTCCTGCTCATGCCATACATGCGGGCGGAATTTTCCGTAGTCGATCCTCTCCCCTGAGAGCGCGCTCCACATCTGCAGGAACATCGCCGTGAAGTTCCAGACTGCCTCGCCTTTCAGCATGATACCGGTGTCCTTCCAGTAGCCGAAGCGCTCGCGCTTGTTGATGTACTCGTCGGCGAGATTGATCCCTCCGGTGAACGCCGTGTAGCCGTCGATCACGGTGATCTTTCGGTGATCGCGGTTGTTCAGAAGCACAGATGGGATCGGCACCAGCGGATTGAACACCTCGCAGCGGATCCCACGCCGCTGAAGCTGAAGCTGGAACTCCTGCGGCATCGTGCTCACACAGCCCCAGTCGTCGTAGATCAGACGCACATCGAGTCCCATGCGGACCTTGTTCTCAAGGATATTGAGAATACTCTGCCACATCTCACCGTCGTCGATAATAAAATATTCCATGAAAATGAAATGCTCCGCCTGCTCGAGCTCCTGCAGCATCGTCGCGTAGAGCTCCTCGCCGACGCGAAAATACTTCGTCTTCGTCCCCTCATGGAGCGGGAATCCAGCGACATCGCTGATGTAGGCGGACTGGCGCGCCGCCGCTTTGCTCTGTTCCTCCAGATGCTCCCTCGCTTCCTCATCCGTTCCGATATGATCCGCGGCTTCCTTCGCAGCCGCGTCGAGCTTCTGCTGCGTCTCTTTGCCAAGCCAGGTCTTTCCGAACAAAAGATAGATCACGGCTCCCACGATCGGTAGCGCGAGGATCAGCGTCGTCCAGGCGAGCTTGTAGGAAGGATTGATATCTTTGCTGGTGATCCAGAGGATCGCCGCCACGCTTAAAATGCTGATCAGCCCGGCGACAAAGGGAAAGCGGTTTCGAAGCACCACAACGGCAAAAATGATCCAGACCACCTGCGTCAGCACGGCCAATCCGACCGTCAGCACACGCCCCAGCAGGCGCTTCGAGGTCTTTTTCACGCTTCTCACCTTCCCTTGCAAACTATTATATCATCGTCACTCTTTCAGTAAACTCCTCAGGAGCTCTTTAAATAGCTCTGCACTTTTGTGCAGAGCGCGCGAAAATGCGGCCGCGAGAGCGGCATTCTCCATTCGCATTTTCTGCACATCCACCGGAGGTTCAGTAAACTCCTCAGGAGTTTACTGAAAAATCCCTGACCTTTCGACCAGGGATTTCACACACATTAGTTGAATTTACGCTTGCGAGCCGCTTCTGACTTTTTCTTGCGTCTTACGCTCGGCTTCTCATAATGTTCTCTCTTACGAATTTCCTGCTGGATCCCGGCCTTCGCGCAGTTTCTTTTGAAACGGCGCAGAGCGCTGTCCAGAGTCTCGTTTTCTTTCACGATCACATTTGACATTCTCTCACACCTAACCTCCCTCCAGTTGCAGATTGTGCATAATACAACTGTCTGGGTATATTTATTGCACTATCACGAGTATACCATATTTTCTGAATTCGTCAACCGTTTTTGCAGAAATTGGAGCAGAAAGATTGTTTTTTTCGTGAACATGACGAATTTCGACTCTGTTCGCCCCTCTATGCGATCTGCCCGGAGAGCACTTCCTTCGCTTTCTCAAGCGCCGCCTCGATGCCCGCCGGATTTTTGCCTCCGGCCTGCGCCATATTCGGACGTCCGCCGCCGCCGCCGCCGACCAGCGCCGCGATGCCCTTGATCAGGTTGCCCGCGTGCGCGCCCTGCTTCATCGCGCCGTCCGTCGCGGTCGCCATAAGATTCACCTTCCCGTCGCATACCGACGCGAGCAGCACCACGCCCTCGCCAAGCTTTTCCTTCAGCTGGTCGCCGAGCTCGCGCAGTCCGTTCATGTCCACGCCCTCGAGCTTCGACGCGAGCAGCTTCACGCCGGACAGTTCACACACCTGGTCCATCACGTCCCCGAGTGCGTCCTTCGCCAGCTTGCTCTTAAGCGACTCGTTCTCGCTCATGACGTTTTTCAGCTCCGCCTGCAAAGAAGCGATCTTCCCGAGCAGCTCTGCCGGGCTCGTCTTCAGAAGCTTGGCCGCCTCATGTAGTTCCTTCTCTGTATTCTTATAATAAGCGAACACGCCCTTTCCGGTCAGTGCCTCGATCCTGCGCACGCCTGCCGCAATGCCGGACTCGGAGACGATCTTGAACGTCGCAATCTCCGAGGTATTGCCCACATGCGTACCGCCGCAGAGCTCCTTCGAAAAGTCGCCCATCGACACAACGCGCACCTCGTCGCCGTACTTCTCCCCGAACAGGGCCATCGCGCCCGTCTTCTTCGCGTCCTCGATCCCCATGATCTTCGTCTCGACCGGAAGTCCCGCTGCGATCTCTTCGTTGACGATATTTTCTACCTGCTCCAGCTCTTCCGGCGTCATCGCCTGGAAATGGGCAAAGTCGAAGCGCAGGCGGTCCGGCGTCACCAGTGAACCTTTCTGCTCGACGTGCGAGCCGAGCACCGTCTTCAGCGCCTTCTGAAGCAGGTGCGTCGCGCTGTGATTCTTGCAGGTATCCTTCCTGCCCTCCGGCTCAACGGAAAGCGTCACCGTATCGCCGGTCTTGATCATGCCCTCCGCCATGTAGCCGACATGCCCGTATTTTCCGCCGAGCAGATGGATCGTATCCTCTACAATGAATTTGCCCGCCGCGCAGGAGATCGTACCCTTGTCGCCCTCCTGGCCGCCCATCGTCCCGTAGAATGGCGTCTTCTCCGTGATCACGGTGCCGCGCACGCCCTCGGTGAGCGCCTCGGTCAGCTCCGTCTCCGTCGTCAGCACAGTGATCTTCGAGTCGCAGATCAGGGAGTCGTAGCCGACGAACTCCGTCGTGATCTCCGCCGGGATCTGGTCGTATACCGTCGCGTCAGCACCCATGTAGTTCGTCGTGCCGCGCGCCTTGCGGGCCTTTGTCCGCTGCTCCTCCATGCAGGTCTTGAAGCCTTCCTCGTCGATCGAATAGCCCTTCTCCTCAAGGATCTCCTTCGTCAGGTCGAGCGGGAATCCGTAGGTGTCATAGAGCAAGAACGCGTCCTTGCCCTCGAGCGTCTTCGCGCCCTTCTTCTCGAGCTCCGCCTCCATGTCGGACAGAATGCTCAAGCCCTGGTCGATCGTGCGGCTGAACTTGTCCTCCTCCTGGGAGAGCACCTTGAAAATGAACTCCTTCTTCTCCTCCAGCTCCGGATAACCGTCCTTTGAGCCCTCGATCACGGTCTCGCTCAGCTTCGAGAGGAAACCGCCCTCGATACCGAGCATCCTTCCGTGGCGCGCCGCGCGGCGGATCAGGCGGCGCAGCACATAGCCGCGTCCCTCATTCGTCGGCATGATGCCATCCGAGATCATGAACGTCGCGGAGCGGATGTGATCCACGATCAGGCGGATCGAAATATCTTTCTTCTCGTCTGTCTTGTACTGCACATGGGCGAACTCACAGACTTTGTCACGCAATGCCTGGATCGTGTCCACGTCGAAGATGGAATCCACCTCCTGCACCACGACGGCCAGACGCTCGAGGCCCATGCCCGTATCGATATTTTTCTGGGTCAGCAGCTCGTAGCTGCCTTTCCCGTCATTCTCAAACTGGGTGAAAACGTTGTTCCACACCTCGATGTAGCGGTCGCAGTCGCAGCCCACCGTACAGCTCGGCTTGCCGCAGCCGTACTTCTCGCCGCGGTCATAGTATATCTCAGAGCACGGACCGCACGGACCTGCGCCGTGCTCCCAGAAGTTGTCCTCCTTGCCGAAGCGGAAGATACGGTCCTCCGGGATCCCGATCTGCTCGTGCCAGATGTTCCAGGCCTCGTCGTCCTCCAGATACACGGACGGATAGAGACGGTTCGGATCCAGACCGACCACCTCGGTCAGAAATTCCCAGGACCAGGCGATCGCTTCCTTCTTGAAATAATCCCCGAACGAGAAGTTTCCGAGCATCTCAAAAAACGTGCCGTGGCGCGCGGTCTTACCCACGTTCTCAATATCGCCGGTACGGATGCATTTCTGACATGTCGCCACCCTGCGCTTCGGCGGGATCTCCGCCCCCGTAAAATAGGGCTTCAGCGGCGCCATGCCGGCGTTGATCAGAAGCAGGCTCTTGTCATTGTGCGGTACCAGCGAGAAGCTGTTCATCACCAGATGGTCCTTGCTCTTAAAAAAATCCAGAAACATCTTTCTCAGTTCATTTACTCCGTATTTCTCCACGATCGTTCCTCCAACTCTCTATTCTCTTATATTTTTCCCATAAAAAACAGACGCAATCAGCATCCGTCCGGATTTACGCCAAATTTCCCGGAAGACATCCGCAGTCTTTCCATATAGTATCACCGCGCTGTCAGTCTCCGATCCTATTTTATCTCCTGCTGCCCCGCCTGCTGCGCCTTCTTCGCGTCCTTGCGGTCGCGCAGCTTCTTCCCGCAGAAGATCGCGCCTACTGCGACTCCCGCCAGAATCACCAGCTCGACAAATTCGACGATGAACTCGCTCAAAAATGCTGTCATGTCCTTCTCCCTCTTTCTTCCATTTAGTGAGACACTTATACATCTTAACACACCGGATTTCGGTTTTCAATGTCGGATTCGGGGAATTCCCGTTTAATGAATCTCGTCCTCAATCAGCTCGTCCCCATCTGCCGCACACGTCGCGAGCTGATCGCAGCGCTCGTTCTCGGCGTGGCCGTCGTGCCCTTTCACCCAGACAAACTGAATGCTGTGCGGCTTCGCGGCCTCCAGAAGCCGCGTCCAGAGGTCGACATTCTTGACCGGCTCGTTTTTGCCGCGCTTCCAGCCCTTCTTCACCCAGCTGTCGATCCAGTGTTGGTTGAACGCGTTGACCAGATATTGCGAGTCTGAATACAGCTCCACCTCGCAGGGACGGTTCAATGCCTCCAATCCGACGATCGCTGCCATCAGCTCCATGCGATTGTTCGTCGTCTTCCGATAGCCCTGCGAGTATTCCCGCTCGTGCAGCTCGCCCCGCGTGTCCACGTACTGAAGGATCGTGCCGTAGCCACCCGGCCCGTCCGGGTTGCCGCGCGCAGCCCCGTCCGTATATATTTTCACCAGCATCGAAAATCTCCTTTAACATCCGTACCCGTGTCCGCCGCCTATCCACGGATAGTCCGTCACACGGCTCATCAAATATCCCGTATCATTGATTTGTCTCTTCCAGCAGACGCTGGATCTGATCCGCGGCCTCCCGCGACTTCCTGCGCGCTCTCCCGGACGAGCTGACGCCGGCGACTACATCCCCCGCGGAGGCGACCACCGGAAAGTAAAAATCACATCGTTCCTTGTCATTGCACACATTGACCGGAATTCCGAAACATTTGCACGCCGCGTAGATCTCATGATTCGTCTGGTTTGAGTTCGTCGCCGCGATCACCAGGGCCGCGCCCGCGATGTCCTCCCGTTCAAACGTCTTCCGAAGGATCGTGATCTTCCCCTCCGCTTCTAGTTCCTTCAGCTCCGGATTCACCTCCGGCGCAATCACGACCAGATGATCCGTAAAATCAGTCAGCACCCGTATCCTCCGCTTGGCGATCGTCCCCGCGCCCGCCACCACGACCTTCTTGTCCGAAAGATCAATAAACACCGGAAAATACGGTTTCAACTTGTTTCCCATGTAATTATCCCCATTCAACTGTCTGTTTCATAAACCATTTCTTCACGGTTCATTACTTTCGCGGATAGTATAGCACATGGGTTCCAAAATGGGAACCCAAAAATTCTGTCGACATTTTCCGGGATTTATATTATAATGTCCATTGTTATGTGCAAAGGCATACCGCAACCCCTGTCCAGGCGGGCGTTTTCGCGGCGCGGACAAGCAATCCGCATTTTATGTCAATCTAAAACACAGATCGAGGTATGAAAATGGCTATAAATTTTGTGAAGAAGCTTCTGATCCCGGCGGAGGTCAAGAAACAGTATCCGCTCTCTGAAAAGGTAATCTCCATCAAGAAGGAACGGGACGCAGAGATTCGCGACGTCTTTACCGGCAAGTCGGACAAGTTCATCCTTATCATTGGCCCGTGCTCGGCGGACGACGTGGACGCCGTCATGGACTATATGCATCGTCTGGCAAAAGTGCAGGATAAGGTCGGCGACCGCCTGATCCTGATCCCGCGCATCTACACGAACAAGCCGCGGACGACCGGCGAGGGCTACAAGGGCCTGATGCATCAGCCGGACCCGGAGAAGAAACCAGATGTGTTCGCTGGCATTGTCGCGATGCGCAAGCTGCACGCGGCCGCGATCGAGGAGACCGGCCTGACGGCAGCCGACGAGATGCTCTACCCGGAGAACTGGCGCTATCTGGACGATCTGCTCTCCTACGTGGCGATCGGTGCGCGTTCCGTCGAGGATCAGCACCACCGCATGACGGTCAGCGGCATGGACGTGCCGGCCGGTATGAAGAACCCGACGAGCGGCGATCTCTCCGTCATGCTGAATTCCGTGGTCGCGGCACAGGCGAAGCACAACTTCATCTACCGCGGCTGGGATGTGAACACGGACGGCAACGAACTGGCTCACGTCGTTCTGCGCGGCGCGACGAACAAGCATGGCAACGCGATCCCGAACTATCACTACGAAGATCTGAAGCTCCTGCTCGACATGTATCAGCAGAGAGATTTGAAGAATCCGGCCGCCATCATCGACACGAACCACGCAAACTCCGGAAAACAGTATCTAGAGCAGATCCGCATCGCCAAGGAGGTACTGCACAGCCGCAGCTACAACCCGGACATCAAGAAGCTCGTAAAAGGTTTCATGATCGAGAGCTACATCGAGGACGGATCACAGCCCGTCGGTTCAGACTGCCACGTCTACGGCAAGTCGATCACCGATCCCTGCCTCGGTTGGGAAAAATCCGAAGCGCTGATCTACGATATCTACAGGGATTGTTGAATCGGAAAAGATCCTGTCGATACAGCCAAAGGAGCGTTTGTCCGCTCTGTTCATAAAGAGTACTTATGTAAAAAAGGCAGCTTTCCTCGCATCGGGGGGAACTGCCTTTTCTCTATCTGTAATGCTCTTTTCTATCTGTATCTCCTCTATTTGTATTTTGTTTTTCTTCGTGTTTCTCTTTCCTCAGCGTCTCGGGTGTGTTGCACCGTAAACATTTCTCAGTCGCTCCGCGCCCACATGCAAATACGCCTGTGTCGTCGCGATATCGGCATGCCCCATCATCTCCTGAACCGATTTCAAATCCGCGCCGTTCTGCAGCAGATGCACGGCAAACGAATGACGCAGCGTATGTGGCGTGATATCCGCCACAATACCGGCCTTCGCCGCATAGGACTTGACCAGCTTCCAGAAGCCCTGACGGCTCATCGGCTTTCCGGAGCAGTTCACGAAGAGATACTCACTCTCCTGCCCCTTCAACAGCGCATACCGGCCGTCCTGCAAATACAACTCCAACGCCTGCCTGGCCTGATCGCCGAACGGGATCACCCGCTCCTTGTCCGCGTCATGGCAGACCACATACTCCAACGCGAGCTGAACGTCCTCAAGCTTCACGGAGATCAGCTCGCTGACGCGCATACCGGTCGCATACAGAAGCTCCAGCATCGCGCGGTCCCTGCGCTCCTTCGGGCTTGCGCCGGATGGCTGTTCTAAAAGCCTGGCTGTCTCCTCGACGCTTAAGATTCCCGGGGCCTTCTTCTCGATGTGCGGCGCTTTGATCTTCTCCGTAGGATCCTGATCGATCTGACGTTTATTACATGCATAGTGGAAAAATGCCTTCATGGAAGCCACACTGCGCGAGACAGTCGCGCTCGACAATCCCTGCTTCTCCAGATAGAGCACATAGGAATTCAGATTCGTCGCAGTTACATTCTGCACATCCTCGATCCCGTGCTCGTTCAGATATGCGTCCAGCTTTCTCAGATCCCGCTGATAAGAGCTCACCGTGCTCGCGGAAGCATTCTTCGTCTCCTTTAAGTAATCGATAAACAGGGGTAATTCAATGCACATACCCAAAAACTCCTTACCTTGCAAAATCTCCCCAGATTCTGTGTCGAACCGGAATTACCCCTCTCCCGACTCGCGGCCCCTATCAATGATCAGCATTAATTATACTCACAAATTTTCATAAAATCAATGAAAAATTGTGTTACATAAATTGGCAAAATCCCCTATTTTTCGCTGTTTTACAACATCTCGTTCCACCTGCTTCGATACGCAACCAGATGTTGTAAAATCTTAAGAAAAAAATTTTAAAAAAATTTTCAGCGTCCATGTCCCCAAAAACGCCTCCGCCCCGCAGCCGAGCAGACACAGTCCGACCATTCCGGCCAGTTCGGAGAGATCTCTGCGATACATACTTCCCCTGCCCCGGCTGTCTGCCAGTCCGAGATCGCTCCCGCGCCATTGTCTCAGCAGAAAGGCAACCTCCTTCTGCCACATCGCCCCATACAGGAGCCACTGTGGAAAAAGACAGCAAAAAAACAGCAGGAGTCCCTCATGTCCGTCCCGCAGCATGAAGACCGCAAGCAGCATCCCTGCAGACGCCGCCAGCCACCATGCGTACGCGAGATGAAACAGAAATCCCGCCGCCGTATAACTGCTCATCCAAAGAAAAAGCAGCGTCCGCAGACGACCCGCCGCAATGTACGGCAACACGTTCACGGCGGACACCGCCCGCTCTTTATATTTTTGCAAACCGTATAAACTCAGAAATCCGGCGTACGTCCCGGTGCCCATGCGCAAAAGCTCAGGTAAAGCCGTCCCGAACAGGAAGCCGAGAAGAAGGAGAAGCGCAACGGCCAGTTTCTGATATCTGTTCCTCATAGATGCTCCCGGACTGCAACAGCTTTGTCCTATTGTATGTCCCGCGCGTTCGATTTATCACCAAACGCTGTTTCGATCTGTCGCAGCGATCCGAAAGTCATCCCTCTTTTGCCGCCTCTTTCCCGCTCAGGTACGCGTACAGGAATTCATAGATCTGCTGCTCGGTCGGCGGACAGCCCTTAACGTTATGTTCAAATCCGCTTGTACACCGCCCGATGCCGAGCTTGCCTGTCTTGCCCTGATAGCCCTGTCCGATACAGATCTTCGTGTCCAGACGGTCAAGCAGCCCCTCGCTCTTGAGGCGATCGAGCGCTGGCATCAGATAGCCGTAGCAAGCGCTGCAGGACTCGATCTCATCCACCGAATCGCTCAGTCCCAGAATCCTGCGGGAGACCGGAAGCCCCTCGTCCTCCTTGTACTCCTGCCCCGGATCTTTGCCGCAGACGATGATTTCCGCCTGTGACAGGTCCGCGCTGCCGACGCCGAGCTGCTGTGCCAGCCGCACATAGGCCACATCGTCGGCCGCATAGTGCAGCAGCTTACAGACGTAGGCGTCCACGAGCACCGGATCGCAGGCCGCCATCACGCAGTTGCGCACGACAGGATGGCCCCCGTCCTCAAAATCCAGATCGCCGCAGATGTGATCCACGACGACGAAGTCCTGGCGTATCCCTACGTTCAGGTGCGCGATCGGCTTGTGCAGGCCCATCGTGTGAAAGCGCCGCTTCTCGGAGTTCGGAATCAGCCCCTTCATATTTTTGAGCGCGCAGGTGATCTTCGTCTGGCAGTGCCCCTTCAGCACAGGGACGTTGATCAGAAAATCAACATCGTCCACGCAATCGCAGAGATTCAGCTTCAGCCCGGCGCAGTCCACGCTGTGCGAACGTTCCTTCTGCGCGTCGATAAAGCGCACGCCGTACTGCTCGATCAGCGCGTCGTACCCGCAGACCGCGAAGGCCTCCATCGTCTTTCCGCCCACCCACGAGCTCTCCATGAGGGTAATATTCCGAAACCCTCTCTCCTGCAGATACTCGATGATCCCGGCGAGTACCTCCGGGTGCGTCGTCGCCCCGTAGGAAGGCTCGGACGCTGACACGAGGTTCGGCTTGAGGGCGACGCGACTGTCCCGGCTTTTGATGCGTCCGGCCAGATCCGCCTCGACGAGCAGATCCTTCGTCATCTGCTTATAGTCGGTTCCGTAAATTTTCAGAATCTGATTTTGCTTCATGAATTACTATCCTTTCTCTTCCTCTGCTCGACAGCCCTCAGCACTGTCAGCCCCGCTCCGCCGATCTTCAGCTTTGCCCAGTCTCGCTTACAGTCTCTAACCTTATGAACCTACACTGATTTTGTCAGTATTCCTTGTCGATATGCTCCAGTCCGTACTGCTCCATAAATTCCCTGAGCTCCCGCTCGCCGCGGATCAGCGTCACTTCCTCAAACCTCCCGGTCTCCAAATCCTTAAACCCTGCGACCTGTTCGCCGTTGCAGATGCTGCAGCGCAGCACCGGCCTGTAATGCTGCGCGTCGAAGGTCTTTCGTTCCGTTTCCTGTTTTGTCTTCTTTCTTCCGAATTTCATTTCTATTTCTCCAAATTTTCATATGCCTGCAGGATTTTCTGTCCGACAAGCGATCCTGACGGTATTACTCCAAAGCATGTTCCCCGTGTCCGATCATTGTCATATCCGCGCTACGCCGCTTTTTCTCGCAGCCTCGGCCACTGCCTGCGCCACCGCGTCCTTCACGCGCGGATCGAACGCCGCCGGCAAGATATAGTCCGCGTTCAGCTCGTCCTCGCTGACGAGTCCCGCGAGCGCGTACGCCGCCGCGACCTTCATCTCATCGTTGATGTCCGACGCCCGCACATCCAGCGCTCCGCGAAAGATGCCGGGAAACGCCAGCACGTTGTTGACCTGATTCGGGTAATCGCTACGGCCGGTCGACACGACCGCCGCCCCTCCGGCTTTCGCCTCCTCCGGAAAGATCTCCGGCGTCGGGTTCGCGCAAGCAAAGATGATCGGATCCTTCGCCATCGACTGTACCATCTCCTTTGTCAGCGTGCCGGGAGCCGACACGCCGATGAACACATCCGCGCCTTTAATAACCTCGGTGAGCGTCCCTTTCTCACAGCTCCGGTTCGTGATCTTCGCCATCTCCTGCTTGATCGGATTCAGGCCCTCGCGGCCCTCATAGATCGCGCCCGTGCGGTCCGTCATGATCACGTTCTTCAGTCCCATACTCATCAGCAGGCGAATGATCGCGATTCCGGCTGCTCCGGCTCCGCTCGTCACGATCTTCACTTCGCCGATGTCCTTCTTCACCAGCTTTAGCGCGTTGATCAGTCCGGCCAGCGTGATCACCGCCGTACCGTGCTGGTCGTCGTGAAAGATCGGGATATCGCAGCGCTCCTTCAGCCTCCGCTCGATCTCAAAACAGCGCGGCGCGCTGATGTCCTCCAGGTTCACTCCTCCGAAGCTGCCCGCGAGCAGCGCTACGGTATTCACGATATCGTCCACATCCTTGCTGCGCACGCACAGCGGGATCGCGTCGACGCCGCCAAACTCCTTGAACAGTACGCATTTGCCCTCCATCACGGGCATGCCGGCCTCCGGCCCAATATCCCCGAGACCGAGCACCGCCGTCCCGTCCGTCACGACCGCCACCGTGTTCCATCGACGCGTCAGCTCATAACTCTTCCCCGGATCCTTCTGTATCTCAAGACAGGGCTGCGCGACGCCCGGCGTGTACGCGAGTGACAGAGCCTCGCGATCTCCCACCGACGTCCTCGGTGTCATCTCAAGCTTGCCTTTCCATTCGTAGTGAAGCCTCAGTGATTCCTTCGCGTAATCCACAGTCCCATCCTCCCGCTTGCCATATTCTTCAACGCTTCCATTCTCTTGCGCGCTTTCTCGCTCACGCAATCGTACCATGTTCTATTTTACCGTATTTTCCGCCTTCGTCAACTACTAACATTTTTCTTAATCTTTCTTAAACTTTTTAAAAACACTTTACTCCGTACTATTTCTTATTTATAATGAAATATTATAAGTACGAATTGTTCTACTATTTGTGATAAGGGGGAATTTTATTGTACATCCGAAGAATTATTTCTGTTCTTGCAGCCGTGCTCTCCATCGGCGTTTGTGCGTTCATCACCTTCATCAGCCGCGACGTGGATCAGAACACGATCCTCTTCAATCTCGTGTTCCTCGGCGTGATGCTGCTGATGGTCATCGCGGCGGTATCCTTCGGCGTGTTCCGACTGATGCAGGTCTGCAAGGGACTGCGCCACGGGATCGACATGATCAAGGAGGCGTCCGAGGGAGGAGCCGTCCTCTCAAACGGCTTCCCGCTGTTCCAGAACCGCTTTCTCGACGACTGCTATCAACAGTATCGCAGTATGGCGAAGCGCAATCCGGACACGTCCTGCGACATCCGAAATTTCATCAATGAAGACGTGATCGACAACTACGTGCGCCGCGGGATCCTCGAACTGATCCCGGACATCCTGACGAGTCTCGGCATTCTTGGCACCTTCGTCGGCCTCGTGATGGGACTGCGCGAGTTCGACCCGTCCGGCTACGAACAGATGGCCGGATCCGTGACGCCTCTGATCAACGGCATCAAGGTCGCGTTCATCACCTCGATCTACGGCATCTCGCTTTCGCTGGCCTACTCCTTCGATCTGCGCAGCGAGTTCGCGAATCTCTCCGCGCTGACGGACGAGTTTCTGGACACCTACTATCTGTACGTTCGCCCGCCGTATGAGATCGACTCGCTCTCCCGCCTGCTCGGCAAACAGAAGGATCGCGAGGAAATGACGCAGGAGCTGACCGGCATTTTCGTCGACCAGATGACGAAGAGTTTCGAGCAGGTCATCACGCCTGCGTTCGGGCGCATGACGGACGGGATCAATCACATCGTCGACAGCTTCACCAGAAGCCAGGCGCAGGTGATGACGCAGGTCTGCGAGACCGTGATGAGTCAGATGCGCCAGGAGCTCGCGGAGGATTTCTCGCGCATCGGCAAGAGTGTCTCTGAGCTCGAGAAGGCGCAGGGCAGCTACATGGATTTTATGGATCGCTCGATCTCGCGCATGCAGCAGGCGTTCACCTCGCTGCAGGACGACCTTTCGCGCACTGGAGATTACAATTCTCAGGCGCTCGACCAGCTCGCGCAGGCGCAGCGGGAGGCGCTTCGGATCAATCAGGAGCAGAAGTCGACCTACCAGGAATACATACGCTTCATGTACCAATCCATCGAGAAATTCTCCGAGGTCTGGGAGAAGAACAGCCAGACCCTGCAAAATTACTCCGACGAGATCGCGAGCATGGGGCCGGTGCAGTCTTCCCGCGAGATGAAGCAGGAGCTCGCCGACATCTCCGCCCGTCTCCAGGACGTCCAGAAGCGTCAGCAGGACGCCGAACTCGCGCAGGCGCTCGCGGGGGAGAATCCCAACACGAACGAGCTGCTTGAGCGTGCGCTGAAAAAGCTCGACAGCCTTGAGGAGCAGATCGGCGGACCGCGCCTGTTCCGCGGCTTCCGCAAGAAATAAATCGGCAATTTGCGCGCAATGCCATACCCGGCAGGCAGATCAAGACCCATTTCTTTCGGGTATCGGCTGAACATATGTAAAAGTGAGGATATCCTATGTACGCGAAACGCAAGAAAACCTATGAACGCCACAATATCTGGCGCTCCTATTCCGATATGATGGCCGGCCTTCTCCTGCTGTTTGTGCTCGTCATGTGTATCTCATTCATGCAGGCGCAGAAGAACTATCAGGAAAAGCTCGCGGAGGAGGCGCAGCATCAGCTCACGCAGGATCAGCTCCAGGCGCAGCTCGACGAGCGCCAGGGACTGCTCGACGAGCAGAGCTCGCTTCTTGCGCAGCAGCAGTCCGATCTGGACGAACAGGCTGCGCTCGTCGCCCAACAGCAGAAGGATCTCGACGCACAGGCCGCGCTCGTGCTCTCCCAGCAGACCGAGCTCGAGAAGCAGAACTCCCTGATGCTCCAACAGCAAGCTGCGCTCGACGAGCAGGAGACGCTGATGGCCCAACAACAGCAAAAGATCGAGCAGATCATCGGCATCAAGGCGGATCTGATCGCGGATCTGAAGCAGGAGTTCGACCAGAACAACCTGGGCGTCACGATCGATGAGACGGACGGTTCGATCGCATTGGATTCCAACGTGCTCTTCGCCCACGACGAGAGTGTGCTCACCGAGGAGGGAAACGTGATGCTCTCCCAGGTGCTCCCGATCTACTGCAAGGTGCTCGTGGCTGAGAAATATCAGGATTATCTGGCCGAGGTGCGCATCGACGGCTACACCGACACGAGCGGCGACTACCTCTACAATCTCCAGCTCTCGCAGGAGCGCGCGCTGGCCGTCGCTAACTACCTTTTCGGGAACGCGAACTCCTTTCTCACCGATGCAGAGCTGACCGCCCTGCGCGAAAAGGTCACCGCGAACGGCCACTCGATGAGCAATCCGGTCCTCGACGAGAACGGCCAGATCAATATGGACGCGTCGCGCCGTGTGGAGATCAAGTTCAGTCTCAAGGACGAGGAGATGATCAACGAGCTGAAGCAGATCATGGACTACACGGCCGCGGCGGAAGCGCCGGAAGCACCGGCGGAGTAAAAACGCAGACCGGAAAATGAAGTGAAACAGAGCATGAAAAACCCTGCAAAGAATGTGAATTTACATTCTCCGCAGGGTTCTCTTTATTTTCTCACTCTGCTATTTCAGCTGCAGTCCCTTCATCCGCAGTTCGTCTGCCCCCGATATTTCAGCGACAAAGGTTCCTGCGAGCGCAAGGCATCCGCGTCTTCAATATCCTTCGTTGTGCAGCAGCTTGTGCTCCTTGCCCTTGAGCAGACCGTCGTACAAAGCCGTGATCATCGGGTTCTCGTCGCACTTCTTGATGACCGTCTCGCTGTCCGCGCGGTAGATACCGGCCGTGCGGGCTTCCTTGCTGTCCTCGCCGAAGGTGTACGGCTGACCGCCGCCCATGATGCAGCCCTTGCGGCAGGCCATGATCTCGATCAGGTGGTACTCCTTCTCTCCGCTCTTGACCTGTTCGAGGATCGTGCGCGCGTGCGCAAGTCCGCTCGCCACGCAGATCTTCACATCCATACCGTTGTACGGGACAGAGAATTCACGGATGAAACCATCCTGACGCACGCCGCATTCCGCGATGTTCTGGAGCGTCAGCTTGTCGTGTCCCGGCATCAGGCGGCGGATTACCGCCTCCGTCACGCCGCCGGTCACGCCGAAGATCACGCCGCCGCCGGAGCCGAAGCCGAACGGAACGTCAGCCGACTCCGGATCCAGGTTCGCGAAATCGATGCCTGTCGTCTGGATCATGTCGATCAGCTCGACCGTCGTCAGTACATAGTCCGTATCCTGCTCGCCCTCGGTAAAGCTGTTCGGGCGCTTCGCCTCCATCTTCTTCGCCGTGCACGGCATGATCGATACCATCACGGTCTTCCGTCCGTCCGGATTGTTCGCCGGATCGCGGTAGTATTCTTTCACGACCGCCGACATCATCCCCTGCGGGGAACGGCAGGTCGACACGTTGTCAAGGAATTCCGGATACTGATCTTTCACAAATTTCACCCACGCCGGGCAGCAGGACGTCAGAAGCGGAAGCTTCTCGCCCTTCGAGATGCGGTCAAGGAACTCCGCGCTCTCCTCCATGATCGTCAAGTCGGCGCTGAACGTCGTGTCATACACCTCGTCAAAGCCCATGCGATGCAGCGCGTTCACGATCTTTCCCATCACGCTCTCGCCGTTCGGGAAACCGAACTCCTTGCCGATGGCCACGCGCACGGCCGGAGCGACCTGCGCCACGACGCGGACGTTCGGATCGTACAGCACGTCCCAGACCTCGGTGCGGTTGTGATGGATGCTGATCGCGCCCGTCGGACAGTGCACGCGGCACTGGCCGCAGTTCACGCAGTCCGTCTCGGCAAGCGTCTTGTTGAACGCCGGGATCACCATCGCCTCCGCTCCGCGGTACGCGAAGTCCAGAGCGCCCACGCCCTGAAGCTCGGAACAGACACGCACGCAGTTGCCGCAGAGCGTGCACTTGTTCGGATCGCGCACGATAGATGGGGAACTCATGTCCAGAGGATGCATCTCCTTGTAGTTGTCGTAGCCGACCTCCATGACGCTGAAACGCTTCGCCAGCTTCTGGAGGCTGCACTCGCCGTTGCGCACGCAGGTCGTACAATCGCGATGATGCGCAGCAAGCAGCAACTCCACGATCATCTTCCGGTATTTTCTCAGTCTCGCCGTATTCGTGAAGATCACCATGCCGTCACGCGGCTCCTCGGAGCAGGTGGCAAACATTCTTCCGCGGTCGTCCTCGCAGGTACACAGGCGGCAGTCTCCGACGATGGAGAGCTCCGGATTGTAGCATAGTGTCGGAATATCGATCCCCGCCTTGCGGATGATCGTCAGCACATTTCTCTCATTGGTAAAGCTTACTTTTCTACCGTCAATAGTCATTACTCCCATATCGTCACCTCCTTAGTCCTCGATGTGGACCGCGCCGAATGCGCAGTTCTCTTTGCATGCGCCACAGTGGATACACTTCTGCGGATCGATCGTAAACGGCTTCTTGAGCTCGCCGGTGATCGCGCCCACCGGACAGTTCTTCGCACACTTCGAACAGCCTTTACACAGCTCCGGATCGATCACGTAGGTCTTCATCGCCTGGCAGACCTTCGCGCGGCACTTGTGGTCAACGATATGCTCCTCATACTCCTTGCGGAACAGGCGCAGCGTCGAGAGCACCGGCAGCGGCGCGCTCTTCCCGAGACCGCACAGCGCCATGTTCTTCACCATCTCGCCCAGCTCCTCCAGCCGGTCGAGATCCTCCAGCGTGCCCTTGCCCGCGACGATCTTCTCCAGGATCTCAAGCATGCGCTTCGTTCCCTCGCGGCACGGCACACATTTTCCGCAGGATTCCCTCTGCGTAAAACTCATGAAGAAGCGCGCCACCTCGACCATGCAGGTGTGCTCATCCATGACAACCAGCCCGCCGGAACCGACGATCGCACCGTACTTCTTCACAGAGTCAAAATCGAGCGGAACGTCCAGATGCTCCTCTGTCAGACAGCCGCCGGACGGACCGCCGATCTGCACAGCCTTGAACTTCGCGCCGCCCTTCAGCCCGCCGCCGATATCGAAAATGATCTCGCGCAGCGTCGTCCCCATCGGCACTTCGATCAGACCTGTGTTCTGGATGGACCCTGTAAGGGAGAAGGTCTTCGTACCCGGGCTGCCCTCCGTGCCGTAGCCGCGGTACCAGTCGGCGCCGTTCAGCACGATCTTCGGCACATTTGCGTAAGTCTCAACATTATTCAATACGGTCGGCTTCTCCCAGAGGCCCTTCTCCACGGTCCTCGGAGGCTTCACGCGCGGCATGCCGCGGTTGCCCTCGATGGAGGCCGTCAGCGCGGAACCCTCACCGCAGACGAACGCGCCCGCACCGCGGTTGATATGCATATGGAAGCAGAAGTCGCTCCCGAGAATATTGTCGCCTAAAAGTCCTCTCTCCTCAAGTTCCGCGATCGCATGACGAAGACGTTTGACCGACATCGGATACTCCGCACGCACGTAGATATAGCCGTCTCTCGCCTTCACCGCGTAAGCCGCGATCATCATACCCTCGATCAGGCGGTACGGATCGCCCTCCATGACGGAGCCGTCCATGAACGCGCCCGGATCGCCCTCGTCGCCGTTACAGACCACATAGCGCACGGTCTCCTTCTGGCCGGCCACCTGCTTCCACTTGCGTCCAGCCGGGAAGCCGCCGCCCCCGCGGCCGCGCAGCCCGGATTTATCGACCTCATCGATGATCTGTTCCGGGGTCAGCTCAAACATCGCCTTCTCGAGCGCCTTGAATCCGCCGCTCGCTATGTACTCGTCGAGGGACTCCGCGTCGAACTTGCCGCAGTTCTCGAGCACGAGACGCGTCTGCTTCGCGATGAACGGAATCTCCTCCGGCTTCTTATATACCGTGTCGTTCTGCCTGTAGAGCAGGCGCTCGACCACCTCGTCGCCCTGCACGCTGCTCTTGAAGATCTCCTCGCAGTCCTCCGGCTGGACCTTCGTGTACTGGATCGCCTGATCGCCCTTCTGGATACGGACCAGCGGCCCCAGCTCACAGATGCCCTGACAGCCGGTCTTCTTCACGCCGACATGAGCGCCCTGCTCGTGCGGGGCGAACTCGAGCACCACGCCCGGAGCGTCCTTCGTGATCTCCAGGAATTTCTCATAGATCTTCTCGGAACCGGTCGCGATACATCCGGTGCCGGAACAGACAAGGATCCTGCAGTCATAGGAACCAAGCGTCTTCTTCGCGTCCTCGCGCACCTGCGCCAAAGCCTCTTTCGTCTGGATCATGCATCGCCACCTCCTCTCAATTTCTCAATCACTTCCTCCGCCTTCTCAGGCGTCATCCGCGGGTGGACATCCTCGTTGACCATCATTGTCGGCGCCAGTCCGCACGCGCCAAGACAGGATACGGTCTCCACCGTGAACATCATGTCGTCCGTCGTCTTTTTCTTCTTGGAAAGTCCCAGCTTCTTGTACAGGGCTTCGAGCACCGGCATGGACTTGCGCACATGACAGGCTGTCCCGTCGCACACCTTAATCACGTACTTGCCCTTCGCCTCGAAGGAAAAGTTCTCGTAGAATGTCGCGACGCTGTACGCCTTCGCCTCGGTGATCCCGATCTGCCCCGCCACGTAAGTCAGCAATTCACCCGGCAGGTAGCGATATTCTTCCTGAATATCCTGCATAATCGGGATCAGTGAGCTCGACTTCTTGCCGTAGGATTCGATGATCTCATCTACTTTCCGGTAGTAAGACTGATCCAGCATAAAATACGTCCTCCTTTTGTGATTATTCTATATTTCCGTCCGAACATAGATGAATTTATTATACAATATATCCAATGTCATTACAACTGTTTTCTGAATCTTTTACAAATAGAGAATACAAAACGGGAAGGAATTTGGTCCCCGCAGCTTTTCCCGGACTATTGAGTATTTTCCCGCTATCTACTATAATTAGATAAAATTCTGTTTCGGTATGTTCTGTTCATTCGCCAAGGGAGGTAGTGTTATGGATTGGAAAGAGAATTGTCTGGCGGCGCTGGATGCAGAGAAGATGTTTGAGAATTCCGCGCACCTGACCAGATTCAAAGAGCTGATGGACTGTTATTCCGATTATCCCTTTTTCAATAAGGG
Organism: uncultured Lachnospiraceae bacterium; assembly: GCA_947591155.1. GTDB lineage: Bacteria > Bacillota > Clostridia > Lachnospirales > Lachnospiraceae > Choladousia. Next base: position 23,182 of record CANQDA010000011.1, on the reverse strand, counting down.
CGTGTGCAAATGCATGTATCTGGCAGCATGGGACGACGAGCATTTCGCTATCATGCTGGAGACGCTGTCCGACATGAGCCTCGGCAAAGATCGCGATACCACAGAGATGAGCATCAAGGGCGACGCGCTCGCGGAGGAGCAGGACGGCAGTGAATACTATGTATACCGTCTGTCCCTTTCATTCCTGAGCGGACAACCGTACCGCTTCGGCGTATCCTCCGATATGACACACGAGGTACGCTATATCATCCGCCGCGCCCTGCGCGCAGCGGCGATCATTGACAGGCTGTAAGCCCCGCGGATCCGGCAGAACGGTTCCGTTCCCGCGCCGAAAATGAAGAAGCGGCAACGACAAAAGGAACCCGCGCGCGATTGCCGGGTTCCCTTTCATTTTGTAGATTGCTTCATTTGTTGCATTACCTGTTGTGTCATTTGCGGCATCATTTGCCGCTTAGTCGGCTCTTACGCCTCTTCGAACTCGTCCTTGCTCACGCCGCAGACCGGGCATACCCAATCCTCCGGCAGATCCTCGAACGCAGTGCCCGGAGCAATGCCGTTATCCGGATCGCCAACCTCCGGATCATATTCGTAGCCGCAAGGTCCGCATACATACTTTTTCATAACCGTATTCTCCTTTCCGATATCTCAGTATAATAATTTCAGTGTCTTTCATTCTAACATATTTTTCTGTCTGTGTAAAATACTTCCTTATATGTTTCGGTTCTTCCTCTCCTACTCCTCGTAGGCGACTGCCTTGTCGAACAGCTCCTCCACTTCCTTCTCAGGCTCCCCGGTAACCAGAGACACGACTACGGCTGCGATCAGGCTGGCGGCAAAGCCGGGAATGATCTCGTAAATTCCAGTCGAAGCCAGAAATGCGAGCCAGGCCATATCCACCACGGCGCCCACCAGAATTCCGGCCACAGCGCCCTTGAAGTTAAATCGTCTCCAGAACAGGCTCAGCATGATCGCCGGACCGAAGGCAGCTCCGAACACACCCCAGGCGTTGGACACCAGATCCATGATCGAGCCCGCATTCGGGTTGGAGGCCAGGATCAGCGCCAGCACCGCGATCGCCAGAACAACCAGACGGCCGGCCCAAAGCATCTCCTTGTCGGAAGCCTTATTCTTGCGGAACACCGGCTTATACACGTCACTTGCAAAGGCGCTGGCCGCGGAAAGCAGCTGGCTGTCGGCTGTGCTCATGGAAGCCGCCAGCACTGCGGAGAGCAGGATGCCGGAGATGACTCCCGGGAAGATCCGGCGCACCATCTCGATAAATACCAGGGAATTGCTGTTGATGTTCTCGTCAAAGCCCAGGAACATACGCCCTACAATACCGATGATAGCCGAAAAGATCACGATGATCACGGTCCAGGTAATACCGATCTTCGCGGATTTCTTCAGATCCTTCTGGGATTTCAGGGACATGAAACGGATGATAATGTGAGGCATCCCGAAATATCCCAGACCCCAACCAAGTCCGGATACGATGTCCTTCCAATTTGCAAACGCGTTCCAGTAGCCCTCCGGCATCGCCTCCGTCGCGGAGAAATCCAGCGCGGCCGCTGCAAAGATGGGCGCGATCAGCATGGCTCCCAGCATCAACATACCCTGGAAAAAGTCGGTCCAGCACACAGCAGAGAAACCGCCCAGGAAGGTGTAGCCGATAATGATGATCGCCGCCAGGTACATAGCCACAGTGGCGTCAATCCCGATCACCGTATTAAACAGAGTCCCGCACGCCTTGATACTAGAGGCCGCATAGATCGTGTAGGCCACCAGGAACACTACAGCGCAGAGGATCTGCAGAGCCTTTGACTTCGACAGAAAACGGTTGGTCAGATACTGCGGGATCGTAATTGAGTCGTTGGCCACGATCGAAAAACGGCGAAGCCTCGGAGCCTCATAGATCCAGCTCAGGGTGTAGCCGATGGCAAGACCTACCGGGATCCACACCTGACCGAGTCCCAGCGCATATACGGACGCCGGAAGTCCCATCAACACCCAGGCACTCATGTCCGAAGCGCCCGCGGAAAGGGCCGTCACCCAGGGACCCATCTGCCGTCCGCCCAGAAAATACGTCTTCTCCCCGCCTCTCTTGTTCTTGACAAAGAACCACACGCCGATGCCCAGCATGAAGCAGAGATAGACGACAAATACAATGACTTCTGAAATTTTCATAAAAATTCCTCCCAATCTACTTGAAAACTCACGCCTACAAATGTATCATAAGGATCATAATTACAAAAGCGAATATTTTTCATAATTTGCATGAGGAAATGTCATAATTAATTATCCCTGCAAATCGCAGGGATCCGGTTACAGCTTTTCTCACGGCATGATTCGATTTCTAAGGGGAGAATTCTATGGACATCAATATTCAGAAATATATGGCCTTCATCACGGTCGCCGAGTACGGCAGTTTCACCAAAGCGGCGGAGATTCTCAGCTATTCCCAGTCCGGCATCAGCCGCATGATCCACGACCTGGAAGCGGAATGGAACGTATCTCTTCTGGAACGGGGGCGGGCCGGCGTCCGCCTCACCTCCGACGGCACTCAGCTTCTCCCCTTCGCCCGATCGGTCTGCGGCGAATACCAGAAGCTGCAGATACAGGTGGACGAGATGAACGGCCTCCAGTCCGGCCTGATCCGCATCGGCACCTTTTCCAGCGCCGCCACCCACTGGATTCCAAACATCATTGAGAAATTCCGCCGGCAGTATCCACGCGTCACCTACGAGCTGTTGATCGGGGATTACGCGGAGATCGCCACCTGGATCATGGAAGGCCGGGTGGACTGCGGCTTCCTGCGCCTCCCCACCGCCGCGCCGATGGACGTAACCTTTCTGGAAAGCGACCGGCTTCTCGTGATTCTCCCGGAAAATCACCCCCTGGCCGGCTGCGACGTGTTCCCTCTGGAGCAGCTCCGTGAGGAATCCTTCATCCTCCAGGGCAAGGGGCTGAAAGCCGAGGCCGAGGACTTCTTCGAGACATACGATATCCGCCCGAAAACATACTGCACCACCTGGGACGACTATGCCATCATGTCCATGGTGGAGCGCGGCGTGGGCATCAGCCTCCTGCCCGAGCTGATCCTGCGGCGCGTTCCCTACCGGATCGTCGTGAAAGAGCTTGAAGTTCCCGTCCACCGTGACATCGGCTTCGCCGTCCGAAACAAAAAAACCGCCTCACTGGCCGTGAAGCGGTTCATGGAATATCTGCAGTACCGGTGAGCTCCGCAAGAATGCAGTTGCTCATTAAAACATGAATTGTAAAAATCCAAATATAACCCACTCTTTTTACAAGAAAAATAGTGCAAAATGCAACATAAAATGGAAAAAGTCCCGTAAACACGAGACTTTTCATCTGCCGGCAACCGGACTTGAACCGGTACGAGGTTGCCCCCGAGGGATTTTAAGTCCCTTGCGTCTGCCAATTCCGCCATGCCGGCGCACAGATAAAACAATGCTAAAAATCATTTGGGACTGTCGCTCTCGCAACAGTCCCGGATGACCGACCCAGAAGAGACTCGAACTCTCGACCTCCGCCGTGACAGGGCGGCGCTCTAACCAACTGAGCCACTGGGCCTCGCTACGAGCACTTGACGACCGTACTCTGGTCGTCTATGTTCGATACATGCCGAACCCTTGATGAGCACTGGTGCGAATCTAGTAGTTCGGCACGCTACGGGCACTCATAAACTAAACTGGACCTTCGGGGACTCGAACCCAGGACCGACCGGTTATGAGCCGGTTGCTCTAACCAACTGAGCTAAAGGTCCTTGAAGCCGATGATCGGACTCGAACCGATAACCTGCTGATTACAAATCAGCTGCTCTGCCAATTGAGCCACATCGGCGCTTTGCTCCGGACGCACACTTCTTTTAAGCATACTTCTTTCAAACCCGGACGACCTTATGCATCATAACATATCCCGGCCGGTTTGACAAGCATTTTTTCATCGCGATTCGCTTCGTGACGCTTCGTCATTTTTCATCGCACGGCGCTTCGTCAGGCTTCCCGGCAAGATCCGAGCAATTCTTTGTAAATCGCGTAATCAGCATCCTTGAAGACATTGAAGACCACCTCTATATCTCCCCTGTACTTTCGCACTGTCTGCACCGCGATCTCCGCAGCCAGCCTGTTCGGAAAATGAAATTCTCCGGTAGAAATGCAGCAGAAAGCCACACTTCCGATCCCGTTTTGCCGCGCGAGCTCCAGACAGGACCGATAGCACGAGGTCAACAGCTCCCGTTCCTTATCCGTGACACTGCCGTAAATGATCGGGCCGACCGTGTGCAGGACATAGTCGCAGGGCAGATCGTAGGCGGGCGTGAGCTTCGCCTGTCCGGTCTCCTCCTCGTGTCCCTGCCTCTTCATGATCTCGGCGCAGGCAAGGCGAAGCTGCACGCCGGCGTAAGTGTGAATACAATTGTCAATGCAGCGATGGCACGGCACATAGCAGCCCGTCATGCCGCTGTTCGCGGCGTTCACGACAGCACCGCATTTCAATGTGGTGATATCGCCCTGCCAGAGATAAATGCCCGGCTCCTCAGGCGTCAGGTCAGCGATGTCCGTGATCCCTTTTCCGGCAGTCTCCTCCCGCAGATATTCGTCCTGAATCTCAAGAAAATCATCGCTTACAGGGCGCGGCGGGCGGACGTTCATCAGCGAGCGGAGCAGATTTTTCTGTTCCGTCTCGTCAGCGGGAACGCTCAGATCCCGATACCGCGCCTCTTCCTGCAGGAGTGCACGGATCAAAAAAATTCTTCTCTCCATCTGTGTCATGCCATTCTCCTTTATATGAATTCCTCCTTTTATCCCGTTTTCATAGGTCGAAACACCGGACTACAGATTTTGTTAAAAATCCTCTCCGACCAAAGGCTCCGGCCGATCGCAGGAGGATTCCAGCTGCACAAACGCCCCGGTCTTTCCGCTCTCCAGCACGGCGTGCAACACATCCAGCACATGCACCGCCAGCTCCTTCGAGGCGCGAGGCGCGCGGCCATTCATGACAGCATCCACGAGATCCGCCGCGCCGAGGCCGCGGTTCTCGTCCCCGTAAGGATTCACCGGCGGCAGGATCTCCGGCACGTCGGGCGTCCGGAAATTCTCCGGCTCGCGCAGGATCTTCACATCTCCGCCGAACTGGTTCGGATCGGTCAGGTAGAGGATTCCTTTCGTCCCGTAAATCGCGAAATAAGCCTGATCCGCCATCACATTATCCGCGTTCACCATGAACGTTCCCGCGACTCCGCTCTTCAGCTGCAGCACCGCCGAGGCCTCGCTCTCGTTCGGCGTGTCCATGAGCTGCCCAAACTCCGAACTCTGCGGATTGACATTCACATGCGTCGGATAGGGTGCGCGCACCACAGCCGCCACTCGCTCCACCGGGCCCAACAGGCTCACGAGAGCGGTGATATAGTATCCCGCGTAGTCATAGCAGATGCCCGCCCCGGGGATGCGAAGAAAAGAAAACATACTCAACAGCGCGTTGTTGTTTCGGTTGGCTGCAAGCGCGAAGGACGTGACCTCACCGATCTCTCCGGCGTCAATGGCTTGTCTGGCCGTCTGTACTGCCGCCCCGAGGAAGGTGTCAGGCGCGCTGCCTAGATACAGCTGTTTCTCCTCTGCCAGCGCCGCCAGCTCCTTCGCCTTCCCCGGATCGTCCGTCATCGTCTTCTCCGTGTATACATGTTTTCCCGCCAGCAACGCCCTGCGTATGATCTCATAGTGCGCGCCCACCGGCGTCAGATTCAGGATCATGTCGATGGAAGGATCGTCCAACATCTCTTCCAGAGTGCAGGCCACAAGTCCAAACTCCTCCGCCCTGCGCTTCGCGCTCTCCATGCGCGTCGCACAGACCGAGATGATCTCCATCATCGGAAACTTTTTCTGAATCGTCCCGATGTATCGTCCGCTGATCGCCCCTGCGCCGACCACTCCGATTCGAAATTTTCTGCTCATTACAGCACCTTCTTTCTCTTGTCTGATTCTATCACAACGCAGCGTTCTTTGTCACCTGATTTTCATATGTTTTACATCTGTAAACTCTCTGTATATCTAAATGGAATCACGTCTCTTGGTGTCATCTCAACATATGCCTGCTCCTTATGTGTAAAATCATTGATTTCATTCTTATTGATTTTTCCGCGATAATACATTAAGATGACAGCAGGGTTAAAATCATGTGTCGCAACACCATATGATCTGAGAAAGGATCCAGCAATGAAAATCGTAGCTGCAATCGATACATTTAAAGGGAGTCTGACTTCCCTTGAAGCAGGCGAGGCAGCCCGGCGGGGAATCCTCCGGGTCTATCCGAACGCCCATGTGAGCGTGCGGCCGCTCGCAGACGGAGGCGAGGGAACCGTCGAAGCGCTCACGCTCGGGATGGGCGGGCACACGGAAAAGGTGACCGTCACGGGTCCGCTCGGCAAACCGGTGGAGTGTGCCTACGGAATACTGAGCGATGGAAAAACCGCCGTTTTGGAGATGTCCGGCGCGGCAGGGATCACGCTTGTTCCCGAAAGTGAACGCAATCCTATGAACACGACCACCTATGGAGTCGGCGAGGTGATCCGCAACGCCATCGCGAAGGGTTGTCGCCGTTTCATCGTGGGGATTGGCGGAAGCGCCACCAATGACGGCGGGATCGGAATGCTTCAGGCGCTGGGTTACGGTATGCTCGATGAAAACGGAAATCAGGTGTCTTTCGGTGCGAAAGGTCTCGGAGGGCTTCGGACGATCAGTGACGATTCCGTGCTCCCGGAGCTTCGCGAATGCAGCTTCCGCATCGCCTGCGACGTGACGAATCCTCTGTGTGGAGAACATGGCACGAGTGCTGTCTACGGACCGCAGAAGGGCGCAACCCCAGCTATGATTTCTCAGATGGATCGGTGGCTTGGCGCGTACGCTGACTTGGCATTTTCTAAAAAATATCCCCGCGCTGACAAAAATCAGGCGGGGACAGGAGCCGCGGGCGGTCTCGGATTCGCGTTTCTCGCTTTTACAAACGCGGTGCTTGAGTCCGGCGTCCGGATCGTGCTGGAAGAAACGCATTTAGAAGACTATATAAAAGACGCCGACCTCATAGTCACAGGCGAAGGCAGGCTGGATGCCCAGACCGTGATGGGAAAAGCCCCGGTCGGAGTCGCGCAGATTGCCAAAAAGTACGGCAAGCCGGTGATCGCTTTCTCCGGCAGCGTCACCGCGGGCGCAAACGCCTGCAACGACGCGGGCATTGACGCGTTCTTCCCCATTCTCCGGAATGTTGTCACGTTTGAGGAAGCCATGGATCGCGAAAACGCCGCGCGCAACCTGGTTGACACCGTGGAGCAGGTTTTCCGGCTTACAAAGAGCCTGCGCCACCGCTGAAAATTTTGCAAGTGCGTACTTTTTTTGCTCCAGGGTTTCGCTTAGCATTCTTTATCATTGTATCTCACAGAAATTGCCTTACTCTTTGGTATCGGTCAGGTTCTTTACGGGCTCGCCCCATTTCCCAAGATATCTCCCGTCGATGGAGGAATAGGTGCTCTCGCCCGGCGCCAGCACCGGAGCCGCCTGCATCAGCCTTTCCGTGAAGGGAATTGTCTTATCCAACAATTTTTCCTCGATCGTCACGTTGCGGATCAGGCAGAGGAATATGTCTGATCCATCTCCCATCGGCAGAGTCTTTTTCACTTCCAGCTCATAGCTGACAGGACTTTCCGCGATGGTCGGCACATCCAGCACTTCTCCCCACGCTACGGTCGGCAGAACTCTCATCTTATCGGGCGTGGTTCTCCCACAGGTACAACCGTAATAATCCGCCAAAGGCAGCAACTGCTCCGATACAAGATTTGCCGAGAATACGCCGTTTTTGCTTATCAGGTCCTTGGTCTGCTTCTCTTCTCCTATGCATGCCATCACGCCAAGCCCCTCGGCGGAATGACAATATCCAAACCAGCAGAACAGCCCGAAATGAGGCTGTCCGTCCTCCTGCCGCGTCCCATAGAGAAACAGTGCCTGAGGACAGAAATCATTGCCTATTCTCGTCTTTATTTTTGCCATGTCGCACATCCTTTCTTTAATGCCTGTTCTGTCTGTCCCAGATTCGAGACAATACGATCCAGATACCGCTCTAGTTCTTCGATCTCCCGCTCTTCAAAACCTTGAAAGAAACAGTCATTCATCTGTTGGGAAACCTGATGATAGCGCTGCTCCAGGGCACGGGCTTCCGGCGTCAGGCAGATCAGACTCTGCCGCTTGTCCGAAGGAGAAGCTTCCCTGCGGATCAAACCGCCTGTCTCCATCCGGCAAAGCATTGCGGTAAGCGTATTTTTGGCCAGTCCCGTCTTTTGCGCAAGCTCCACGATCGGAATTCCTTCGCTCTGCCACAGCACATACAGAATGTGCCCCTGCGGCCCGTTAAACTCTTCCACCCCGCACGCCTGCAGAAGCCGGTCAAACACCCTGCCCTGAATCTGCTTGATCTGAGAAACCAAAAAACCGGTTCGTGTTTCCATTTTCTTTTCCATCTCCCTGCGCTGCCGCTTTGCAAGGAAAAAGGCGGCAGTTTTGCTGCACAGCATAAAAAAGGACGTCTCCTTTTCAAGGTAAATAGTACTATATAGAACTTATTTTGTCAAGAAATATAATACTAATTTTATTCAGAATCAACTCAATACCACAGAAAACCCTTTTAAACGAATTGACTTGCGGGCGATCTCGTACTAAACTGTATAAACATGAAATCGGTCATGAAGAACCCTGTTGAAATCTGTCTGATCTGGGAGGATCCTATGGCATCGGTAAAGACCATGACCTCCGGCTCTCCGCTTAGGATTCTATTTTCCTTTGCTCTGCCGTTGATGGTTGGCAACGTTTTTCAACAACTTTATACGATGGTAGACTCGATGGTCGTCGGCAAGGTGCTCGGTCTTGACGCGCTGGCTGCCGTCGGCAACGGAGAATGGCTCAACTGGCTTGTCCTGAGCCTGATCCAGGGCTTCGCGCAGGGCTTTTCGATCCGTCTCGCGCAGGATTTCGGCGCAAACGACACGGAAAGGCTCAAAAAGACCTATGTCACATCACTGAAGCTCGCGGTTCTGTGCGCGGCAGGCGTCTTCTGCTTCGCGTTCGCCGCGCTGAGGCCGATCCTGCGCCTGCTGCACACGCCGGAAGAGATCTTTCCGATCACCGTGACGTACTTAAGCGTCATCTTCGCGGGCGTCCCGATCGTTATGGCGTACAATTTTCTGGCCTCTGTCCTGCGCGCCCTCGGCGACAGCCTGACGCCTCTGTACGCCATGATCGTCGCCTCGCTCTGCAATATCGTTCTTGATCTTCTGTTTGTGATCACCTTTCACTGGGGCGTAGCGGGCGCAGCGGCAGCCACGCTGATCGGACAGCTCCTGTCAGCGGCGATCTGCTACCGTTCGCTGCGCAGAATTGATGTGATACGGATAACAGGATCTGCGCGCGGCCTTGACAGAGGGCTCGCCGCCACGCTTCTGAAGCTCGCCATGCCGTTCGCGTTCCAGAATCTGATCATCTCGGTCGGCGGACTCGTCGTCCAGTTCGTGATCAATGGTTTCGGCGTCTTATACATTGCTGGATTCACAGCGACGAACAAGCTCTACGGAATCCTTGAGATCGCTGCGATCTCCTACGGTTTCGCACTCACGACCTACGTGGGGCAAAATTACGGCGCAGACAAACTCCGCCGAATCCACAAGGGCGTCCACACGGGTGCTTTGATGGGCATCGCAACGGCGGCCGTTATCAGCGCGGTCATGTTCCTCTTCGGCAGGCAGATCGTCGGCGCTTTCATCTCCGGAAGCCCAAAAGACGCGACCGCCACGATTGAGATCGCCTATCACTATCTCTGCATCATGGCGGCCTTTTTGCCGGTACTGTATCTTCTTCACATCTACCGCTCCTCCCTGCAGGGGCTCGGCGACACGGTCATGCCGATGGTGTCGGGCGGAGCAGAGTTTGTCATGCGCACGCTGTCGATCCTCCTCCTTCCGAAGCTGCTCGGCAACGAGGGACTGTTCTGGGCGGAAGTGCTCGCATGGGCGGGCGCGGACGTCGTGCTGCTGCCCAGCTACTACGTCCGCATGGCTCGTATCAAAAGACGATGATTCCGGCGTTTTCACCTGACGGTTACTTTCCTTATCTTTTCTATCATCCTCTCAACGGCCGCCGGATCGACGCCCAGGTAAAACATGTTTTTCAGCAGTCCCAGTGTCAGAGTCTGATCTTCCCTGTCGCCGTTCCCCAGCGCAAACGCGAGCGGAAGATCCTCTTTTAAAATTTCCGCGGTCTTCGCGTCGGAGACCAGATCTTTCAAAAAAGAATTTTCATCGTAGATACAGCGAAAGTCTCTGTCCGGCTGGTAGCAGAAATCATACTGTCCGGCAGCCAGCAGCATTTCCTTCTGACGGTAACGCGGCAGCCGCACGCTTGCCCTGCAGCCGAACGGGATCTCGATGTGCACTTTCACCTTTCCGTTCTCCTGAATTTCCCAATTGCAGCAGTATCTGCCCCACGCCGAGCGGTAAGCACAGCGCACATAGCGAAATCTCCCCGTGATCTCCGGGGCGATCACCGCCTCGCGAAAGTCCTCGTCCCCGCTACGGATGCCCGCAATATAAGCGTACAGAAACTCCGCCACGGAACCGTAGGCGTAATGGTTCAGCGAATTCATGTCCGTTCCGCTGATCATTCCCCGCTCATCCAGAGAATTCCAGCGCTCCCAGATCGTAGTCGCTCCCAGATTCACGCAGTACAGCCATCCGGGAAAATCCTCATTGAACAGAAAATGGTATGCCAGCTCCGTGAGTCCCTGCGAAGCCAACACCTGGCACAAGACAGGCGCACCAGCAAATCCGCAGCGGAGCTGATAGCCGTCCAGACGAAACCGGTTCATCAATCCGTCCAGAATCACCTGCCGCTTTCTGTACACTCCAAACCGAAGCGCCAGCAGATACCCGGTCTGCGTGTCAATGCACAGCCGTCCGCTCCCGCTGAAATACTCGTTCAGCAGCGCTTCCCGTATCCCCTCGGCCAGCTCTCTGTAGGTTTTCTCCTCTTCCCTGCCAAGCCGTCGCGCCATTTCCGCCGTCTTCCGCGCGGACGCATAATAGTAAACGGACGCGACATAGTCGTCGTCTGTGCCGCCCTTCTTGCTCTGATCCGTCACGCCGTCCAGCGCCAGCCAGTCCCCAAACTGCATTTTTCCACGGACCAAATGCTGCCCATCCGCCATCTCCCGGTTGACATAGTCCACCCAGTCGCGCATCATCTCGTATTCGTCTTCATACTCCGCCGTGTTTCCGTAATGCTCCCGCAGAACATCCGGCAGAAAGGTCGCAATATCGCCCCAGATCGCGCTGCAGCCGGACAGATTTCCCTGGTTCGGAAAATAATTCGGGATCCCGCCGTACAGCTTCTTCTGCTCCATGCGCAGATCATGGAGAAACTTCCGGTAAAACGCCCTGGTATCCATATGGTAGCTCGCCGTCGGCGCAAAGACCTGCGCGTCCCCGGTCCACGCCATACGCTCGTCACGCTGCGGACAGTCCGTCGGCACATCGATAAAATTCGAGCACTGGCTCCAGAAGCTGTTCTCATAGACGCGGTTGATCCGGCTGTCCGAGCATTTAAACCAGCCCGTCCTCTGCAGATCGCTGTACACTACTTTCCCGGTAAACAAAGAAGTGTCAAGCTTGCCGATCCAGCCGCTCACCCTCACATAGCGGAAGCCGAAGAAGGTAAAATGAGGCCATACATTCTCCGCGATCCCGCCGGATATATATGTGAACTTTGACTTCGCGGAACGATAATTCTCATTGTAAAAGTTCCCGTTCTGCAGAACCTCCCCAAAGTCCAGCGTCACTTCCGTCCCTTCCGGCAGATCGGCATGGAATTCCACATACCCGGCAAAATTCTGTCCGAAATCCAATACTGTCTCTCCGGCCGGAGTATGGATCACCTGCTCTACGGGAAGCTCTGCTTTCACGCACACGGGCATCCCGCAGCGCTCCGTCAGCCTGTCCTTCGGCACGGAGAGTATGACCGCTTTTTTCCTCGGCCGCGAAGCCTCATTCCAGAGGCAGTGATTGTAGATCTCTCCGTCGTATATGCCGCTGTCCTCTATGTCGGAGCCCTTGTACTGCCAGTCTTCGTCTGTACACAGGATGGTTTCCCGGCCGTCCGCGTAGCGCAGATGGAGCTCCGCGATCAGCAGGAAGCGGTCTCCGTAGAGACAGTCGCGCCCCTCCAGACCGTAACGTCCCATATACCAGCCTTTCCCGAGCATGACCTGTATCTCGTTTTCCAGATTGATCTGCTCCGTCACATCATAGGTCTGGTACTGGTATTCGCCCGCGTAATCATGCAGTCCGGGCGTCAGGTAATCCTCCCCCACCCGCTTGCCGTTTATGTACGCCTCATACAGTCCGAGCCCGCAGATATAAAGTCTGGCTGAGACGATATCCTTTCCGGCCGAAAATTCCCGGAAAAAGATCGGATGGAACAGATCCTCTTTCTCCGTCCCGATCCAGTCCGCCTGCCACGGCTCATCCAGCTTTCCTGTCTCGAAATATGCCGCTTCGCTGACCGCTTCATCCCCCTTCGTCCCCTGCACGGATACGCGCCAGTAGTAGCGCGTCCTTGGCTCCAGAGAAAGATCCACGATCTCCTCCGCGCAGTTGACCCGGGTACCGACCTTAGAGACAAGGATCTTCTGAAAATCCTCCTTTTTGCTCACCTCGATCTGATATGAGACAGAATCCTCCGAAAGGGTATCCGTCACCTCGAAAGAAAAAGCGATCCTGCGAAAAGGATACCCGATGGGGTTTTTGATTCCATTTGTCTTGCACTCTGTAATCTTCATGTCTCGGTGTTCCCCTCTTCTGCGTTAATAGTTTTGATTCTTTGAAAAACAGGGCTGCCTTTTGCGGCAGCCCTGTATCCGTTCTTCTTATCTTCCCTGCTTTACCAGATTCTTAAACTTCTGCTCATTGTTCAGGAAAATCAGGAAGCACACCAGAAGCAGGGCCGAGATGATCTGCTGTACCGAGGAATCCACATCCATCCTCACGTAGGCCAGCGAGACAAGTCCCATGGAGACCGCGCCGAGCAGACAGCCGATCTTATCGTTTATGTAGCGTCCGATGTAGCCGCCTATGAACATCGGCAGGAATGCCGCGAACATCGCGCCGATCGAACCGAAATTCAGCGTCATCTGGATCGTCCCGGTGTTGGTCGCCGTGATGAAGCCTTGCGCTCCCATGAGCGCGCCCGCGATCCCGTAGCAGATCAGGGTATTGGGAATCTCACGGATTCCGATGTGCACGGAGACCTTCTGCCCGGAGAGCAGCGCCTTGTAGTTGTAACCGAACTTCGTGTAATCGAAGATCAGGATCACTGCCGCAAGCGCCGCAACAATGATCAGGGAATAGTTCCGCACGCTCGGAAAACCGACCAGCTCCGTGTTGTTCACGAAGGAGACTCCGTATCCTCCGGTCACCGCAAAGGCAAGTCCCTCATAGAACAGAGCCATCGCAAGTCCCACGATGATCGGCGGCAGCTTCACGATCACATACACCAGTCCGGACAGGAAGCCGAACACTGCGCCGAGAACCACAGAGAGAAGCAGCATGATGCCGACCGGAAGCTGATACTGTATGCTGATCGTCGCGCTGATCACCGAGGAAAGCAGCGCCACGGAACCGATGGAAAAATCAAATCTGCCGGAGTTCAGGTTGATGGAGAGCGCCAGCGTGACCAGCATCACATTCGCGACCGAGCGGAAAAAACTGACCCAGTTGCCCTCCGTCGCGAACAGCGCGACTCCCTGTATCCTGCTGACCGCGAGCACCACGATCAGGACAGCCGCCGGAATGGTGAATATTCCGAATAATCTCTTTGTCATCTTCATAACCGCATACCTCTCTCTGTCCGTACCGCCTTATTTCAGGCCCTGGATCTCGTCAAATGTGTAAGCGCTCACGAATGCCGCGAAATCGTCATAGGAGCTTCCGAACAGGCCGTCCAGCATCTCTTTGGTGTAGGCCGGCTCTTCCTTGGAGCTGTCGACCGCGTAATAGGTGTTGAACGTCTCCGCGGAATCCGCTACCCAATAGCCCTGGCTGAGCGCAAGCGCGTTGCCCTCGGCGTCGCGGATCGGGTAGCCCTTCACCGCACTGTAAGTCGCCATAAAGATCGGTCCGATGCTCGCGGAGAATTTGCCTGCCAGATAGTTCAGTGTGCCTGCTTCCATCGCCTCTTTGTAGGAATCCGCATATGCGTCCACCGACGCGATCTGAACGCCCTCACCCTTGGCCGCGCCAAAGAAATCTGAGCCGTTGCCGACCGCAAGGATCACTTCCAGACCCTCGGTCTGCGCCATCTCACCGCATTTTCCGAACCACGCGTCGTCCATGTCATAGCCGCCCACATAACCGACCACTTCCACGTTTCCGATCGCGCCGGTCTCTACCGCGCCGTCCTCATAGATCTTGCCGATGATATCCATTCCCGTCGCGTCCTTGTAGCTGCCTTCCCCGACGTCGCACATAGCCGCAAGCATACCGGCCGCACGGTAAATATGCATGTCCGTATAGTACGGGATCGCGCCGCCGAAGATCGCGAACTTCGTCTTGCCTTCGTCCAGGAAATACTTCGCCATGTCGTAACCCGTCTGGTACTCGGTCATCAGATCCGGTCCGATGGCGCCCACATAATACTCATTCGTCTTCGCCGCCTCATACTCTTCGTCGGTCAGCGTGCCGGTCGCTACCGCATAGTAGACGCCTGCCCCGGAGCACTGCGCGATCTGCGCCGGACGGTCAAAGGATGAAAGGGAGATGACCGCTTTGCAGTTGTTCGCGATAAAGTTATCGATCGCGCTCGCCTCGCCCGCGGAATCCTTCAGCTCATCCGAGTACATAAAGTTTACATTATACTGGTTCTGGATATACTCCTCATAATATGCGCGGAAAGCCAGCGCTTCTGCGGAAGTGGTGTCCGATACCAGAACACCGATCTTTACGGTCTCGCTCTCGTCCATCTCCGGAGCCTCTGCCATGACCGTACACGCCATCATCAGTACCATTGCCGCCGTCAGCAAAAACGCTGTCAGTCTTCTCCATTTTTTCATGTTGAAATCCTCCATTCTTATTTTTGATTTTATATAATAGCACTCTGCTAATATATCGTAGTTTATCTCCTTACCTTGGGAGTATCTCCTTGTTTCTCTGGTTCGACATCGCCAGCGAGACCACGATCAGAAAGATCACTGCCTTCACCATCTGACCGATTCCCGAATTCAGATTGAACATCACCATGATCTGGTTCAGGAAAGTCATGGAAAACGCGCCCACGACCGCCGCGTAGATCCGGCTTCTCGCTCCGCCGGACACCGGCATGCCTCCGAACACGATCGAGATGATGACGTCCATTCCCACGGAGGACGCCGTGTTCTTCGTGAGCGTCGGCGCGTATGTGATGGAGAGGAACGAACCAAGCCCCACCGCGATTCCGGACATTACAAAGGCGATGATCGCAAGCCGCTTGTTGTTGATCCCGCTCAGCTTCGCGCAGACCGGATTCCCTCCCAGGAACTTTTGCAGCCGTCCGATCTTCGTAAAGTCAAACACGAACAGGCAGACCGCGAAAAACAGCACCAATACCAGCAGCTTGAACCAGGTAGTGTTCAACCCCGCGACCGCGTCGGTCGGCACCGCGATCTGGCTTCCCGTCCCGTTGATGTTGATCAGCATCAGGACCACCGCATTCAATACGGACAGCATTGCCACCGTGGTGACAAACACCGGCAGATTGAACACCGAGGCGAGTACGGAGTTGATCAACGCGATCGCCACGGCGACCCCCACACAGGTCAGAAACATGAGCGTCACACTTCCTGTGGCATTGTAGACCATCCCGCCGACCAGCGCGCTCACGCAGGCGGACGCGCCAAGACTGATGTCAAACGAGCCTAAGGTGTAGATGAAGATCGCTCCTGTCGCGATCACCGCGACGACCACCGACTGGTTCAGGATATTTTTCATACTGTAGGCAATGTTCAGATCCTTTGCCGTTGCCGCCGCCAGGAAGCAGACGACCAGCGCGATCAGCCCGAAAAGCGGCGCGATACTGAAAATTTTCTGTTTCAAACCATATCTGTTCATTACTGATTTCAACTCCATCTTCCGCACCCCTCTCTAGATCATGTACCGTATCATATCGGATTCCGAAAGCTTCTCTTCCCTCCGGAACTCCTTCTTTATCTCGCCGTCCTTCATGACGATCAGACGATCCGACATCCCGATCAGCTCCGCCATCTCCTCCGAGATCAGCAGAATGCTCTTTCCTTCTTTTTTCATCCGATACATCAGCTGGTACATCGCCTGCTTCACGCCGATATCCACGCCTCTGGTCGGACAGTCCAGGATCAGGATCTCGCTGCCCCGGCCCGTCCACTTGCCGAACGCCACCTTCTGCTTATTCCCGCCGGAAAGCGCCGACACATACTGTTCTGCGCTGCGGCACTTGATGCTCAGGTCGTCGACCTGCTGTTTCACATAAGCTTTTTCTTTGGAAGGAAGGATCAGGAAACGCGATACCGCGAACTGGTCAAGACCTGCCACCGAAATGTTGTCCCGGATGCTCGCGTCCAGGCACAGCGATTCGACGTCCCTGTCCTTCGCCACATATCCGACCTTCTCCTTCATCGCGTACGCCTCGTCTCTGACCGGCTTTCCGTGCACGAGGGCCTCGCCGGATTCCGGCTTCACCGCCCCGAACAGCACCTTCCCGAGCGTGTGCATGCCGCAGTGGGAAAGGCCGCCGATGCCGAGGATTTCTCCTTTATGTAATTGCAGGCTCAGATTCTTCAGCTGGTCGCCGAGATTTGCCTGCCTTAATTCCGCAACGACTTCCTGCCCATAACTTCCATCATAGTCGCTCCGGTAATAATCGCCTTTCAGCTCTCTGCCGATCATGCTCGTCTTGACAGCTTCCTCATCAAACTCATCTTTTTCAAACGTCCGGATGATCTTTCCGTCGCGCAGAACCGTCAACCGGTCGCACACTTCCATGATCTCGTCCAGATCGTGCGAGATGAAGATCACAGTTTTTCCATCCGTCTTCATCTTATCCATAATGTCGTAGATGATGTCGCGCCCTTTCTGGGAGAGTGCTGTCGTCGTCTCATCCACCACCAGCACCTCCGGCTTCTTTCCCATGACCCTGGCGATCTCCACCAGTTTGCGATCCTGAAAGTCCAGAGACGCCGTCACGGCGGAAGCCTCAATGTGATCCGCGCCGATCGACTTTAGGATCTCATTGGCTTTGCGTATCATCTCTGTCCTGCGAATCAAAGGCCCCTTGCGGAATCTCGCGCTCTCTCCCAAAAAAATGTTCTCCGCCACGGTGATCCCCGGTACCGTACCGTTCTCCTGCACGATCATTCCAACGCCGTGCTCCAGCGCGTCCATCATGCTGGAAGGCTGCCATCTCTCGCCCTTGAAAAACATCTGCCCGTTGTCGCAGCTCTGCATCCCGGCATAGATCGATGTAGCCGTTGATTTGCCGGAACCGTTCTCACCGATCAGTCCGCAGATCTCTCCCGCGTACACCGTGATATCCACACGGTCGAGCGCCCGTGTGATCCCGAAATTCTTCGTCATGTCCCTGATTTCTACAACCGCTTTTCTCTCCATGATCTCTTCCTTACATGTATGAAGTTGAATTGTTTGCTTTACATCCATATCATAGGACAATCTGCTGCACTTTGGAATTGTTATATCTATTCGTTTTTATTGACATTTTCTAATTTCTAAATTATATTTAGTCTATAAAATATACTGAATTTGTTTTTACTGAATCAGACGGCACTATAACCCTATCGCACACAGATTCCTGCCTGTTGCGCAGGATTCTCCTGTCCGAATACTCCTGCCGCACGATTGAAAGGATGGAAACGGATGGATATCACGGAATTGACTTCAGCGCTTCACAGCCTGAATGAATCAGAACAGTTTTATCAGAATTACCAGGAGATGAAGAAGCGGGACCCCCGCATTTTTGAACAGTATTTACGAACTTTGAATGTCCCGGAGCTCAGGCGAAAAAATCTTCTGGTCCCGGAGATCATCGAGACGATGCCTCCTGTCATGGAGGACTATTTCTTTTATGACGAGGAGGCTTACGGCGTACGGTATATGAAGCACAACTGCTATTCGCCCGTTTTCGTACACCGGCACTCTTTTTTTGAAATGTTTTATGTCGTGGAAGGGACCTGCGAGCACGAGGTGTGCGGACTGCATCAGCACATGGTCATGGGCGATTTCTGTATCGTGCCGCCCGGCATCGAACATTCCCTGTCCGTCATGGACAAGAGCATTGTGATCGTAGGCATTCTGAGCCTGCAGGTATTGGAGCAGACTTTCTCGAATTCCCTGTATTACCGGAACAATCTGCTCTCCGATTTCTTCCGGCAGAACATCTACATAAAAGACGCCAACAATTATCTGATCTTTCACACGGGAAACGACCAGGACCTGCGCTCTACCTTATACGAGCTTCTGTTGGAATCCCTGAACCGGTACGCGGAATATGAGGTGATCCTGCAGTCCCTGACGGGCGCGTTCTTCGGGAAGCTGATCCGCTACTACCACAATACCTGCGAATTCCCGCGCTTCACAAACAAGACAGCCTCACGGATCTACGGGATCACTTCGTTCATACAGGAAAACCTCGCGGAGATTTCCCTGCAGCAGGTGGCGGATAAGTTTCATTACACGCCGGAATATACCTCAAGATTCATTCGCGAGAATACAGGGAAGACATTCACGGAGCTGCTCAATGATTTTCGCCTGAAGCACGCCCTCTCGCTTCTGACCGCCACGAATCTTTCCGTCGGGGATATCGCGGCGTCCGTCGGCTACATGAACCCGGAGAGCTTTATCCGCGTTTTCAAAAAACAATATCATCAGACGCCCGCGGCATACCGGAAGGACCGGTCGCGGAATCAATGATTCCGGCCGGTCCTCCGCTCAAAGCTCTTTTCTTTTACGTGCTGCCGCCGAGCTGCTATGTCCGGATGGCCGACGTCAAAAGGTTCTATCTGGACAAAAAAGGATTACTCCTCTGATATCCCGTCTGCTTTTATGATGAATTTCACATCCCCGTCCATCTCGTCGGAGATTCCGCTGAATGATTTATAATCGTTCTCGGCGTCCTGAACCAGATGGAGACGGTCGACAAACTGATCCATATCGTCGAGAATGATCTCGCCCAGCTTCTTGATCCCGTCTTCGTTCAACTCTTCCATGCCGTCCCGGAGTTCTTCAGCGCCGTCCTTCAGCTCCGTCACTCCATCCGACAGCTCATCCGCGCCGTCTGAAAGCTCTTCCGCGCCGTTGACCAGCTTCGGGGAGTTGTCATTCAGTTCCGAGACCCCGGACTGCAAAGAGTCGACTCCCTGATCCAGCTGGGCCGATCCGCCCGCAAGAGCGGCTGCCCCGGGAACGAGGGTGTTCGCGCCGTCCGATACCTTTTTCGCGCCCGACGACAGGGATTTCGCACCGGAATTCAGGCTCTTCGCCCCGGACGAAAGATCTTTCATTCCGCCGTTCAGCTCCTTCGTCCCGGAATACAGCTGCCCGATCCCGGACAAAAGCTGGCCTGCCCCCAGCGAGAGCTGGTTGCTTCCCTTCTTTGCGTCTGCCGCGCCCGCGCTCAGGGCTCTCGCACCGCCAAGAAGCGTAGCTGGATCCGTCGTCTCCGTACTGCCGATCCTTTGATATAACTGACCGATCGCCGCCGCAAGCTCGTTCAGGGATCCCGGATTCCCGTTCCCGTCCCCAAACAGTGTTCCTTTCAACGCTTTGATACTAGCTGTCAGCCCCGGTCGGTTTGTACCAGGAATTCCTCCTTCGATACCACTTAATATGCCTGCCTGATTGTAGAGATCATCCAGAGCGGTCGAGGCTTCTGCCTGCGTTACCGCCTGATTTCCCCCGTTTCCTGCGCCAAGCGAGATCATCTGTTCGTTCGCTTCGCTTCTGACATCCGGCACGTTCTCATCCGACACCTGCTCGCCTGACACTGGCTCATCCGGCGCCTGTGCTCCTGACCCCTGCTCATCCAACACCTGGACGTCCGGCAGCTGCTCCTCATACCAGGCGATCAGCGCCTCATAATCCGCGATCGTCTTTTCATAGGAATCGATTGCCGCCTGATAGTCTTCCGCGGAGCTTTGATAGTCCGCCGCGGCCGTCCGATAGCCTTCGGCGGCCGACTGATAATTGCCCGCCGCAGCCTCATAGCCTTCGCTCGCGGATTGATACCCGCCTGCGATCGACGCAGCCGCAGCCTGCCCGTCGTCCACATATCCGGCGTACTGCGACAGTCCGATCGCACCCAGCGTGTCGCGGATTGTTGACAGCATCGGCGTGTAGCTGTTCAAAGCGTTCTGATAAAGCTCGCCCGCCGACGCGGCCTCCTCGTTTGCCGACGTTCTCTGACTCTGGGCTTCTGTAAGGCCGCTCCCTGCGCCGTCAGAGGCAGATTCCGCCTGCTCCAGCTTTTCGGAAGCCGACGCCGCGGACGCCTCCGCGGATGCCTTTGCGGCAGACGCAGATGTTTTCAGAAGATTCGCTTCCCCTGTTTTCTCTGTCCCGGCCGACGTGCCTGCCGCTGCTTTCCCCGCAAGTCTGCCCTGATATGCTTTGTATGTTTTCGCCGGCGTGCCGAATGTGGAGGTCTGTCCTCCAAAATACTCAGTCAATATCTTTACATCTTTCTGGATCGCCTCGCTGCAGCTGCGGATGCTGGGCTGCTCTCCCGTGCCGCCAACCGCAGACAGAAGCTGGTCCAGTGCCTGCTGCAGCTGCGCAAACTCGCCCTGCTTCACTCCTCCGTTCCCGGCCAGTCTGCCCTGAAGCGCAGCGAGTCCTTGGCTGACCGTCTCCAGAGCGCTCACCAGCTGAGCGGAGGACGTCGAAAGCAGTCCCAGTCCGCTGTCGAGCGTCTTCGCCCCGTCAGCCAACGCCTTTGCGCCTGCAACGGCGCCCTGCTCTCCCGCATATCCGTTCAAGAGTTGTTTCGTTCCCTTCTTCGCTTTGGACACACCTTTTTTCATATCTTTTGTACCTGTGGCAAGCGTCTTCGCACCGGTCGCCAGCGTCTTCGCGCCCGTAGCCAACTCTCCCGCGCCGGAGGACAGCTCCGCCGATCCGCTCGCCAGCTCACTGCTGCCGTCCTTTAATTCCTCTACTCCGGACTCGACAGACGAGACGCCGTCCGTATAATCGGATACGCCATCGCTCAACTCCTGAACACCCTTTGTCAGATCCGGAAGCTTATCGTAGAGCTCGTCAACTCCGTCCGCCAGCTCACTGCTGCCGTCCTCCAGATCCTGCGCGCCCTCCATCAACTCCTCTACCGCATCCTGCATCTCTTCTCTCCCGCTCACGCTGTCCAGATCCAGTCCGCCGAACAGGTCGCTCATGACCAGAGACGCCGCCGTCTCCATCGAGAAATTGTCCGCATCCATCGTGACTTCCACATAATCCGGAATATCTATGCCAATATCCAGATCGCTGTCCGCTCCCTGCTCGATCTCCAGGCTTTCCTGAAGCCCCGGGAACGCCGCTCCCACCACAATAGTCATGCCGTCTTTCGTGATCACTTTTCCGCTGTTGACCTCAACATTGCTCACGCAGTAATCCGTGAACACCAGTCCCGTCATGACGGTGAAGGGGACATAGACTTTCTCCTCCCCGTCCTTTGTCTTCTCCGAGCGCAGCTCCCGGTTCGTGTAGTCGCAGCGGATCTTCACCTTTCCGCTCTTTCCGGCCAGCTCTTCCGGCTGAATTTCCTTCCCGTCCAGATAATAGCTGATGTGCATGGAGACGGGCAGCTCCTTTTCGCTCGTCCCCTGATAGTGGATGTCGTTTCCGTCCGCTTCCCAGACGACTTCTTCGCCGTCCTGGGAAAACGTCTCGTCGCCCTTCACGTTCTCGATCCCCGACAGATCCGACTTGTCGTTCAAGGTCTCCTGCCTGGACAGATTCTCGATCCTGTCGTTTACGATCACTTCCTTCTCTTCTCCGGAGGCGTCCGCGATCACGTAGACAGTCTCTTCTTTTTTATCCGTAGCGCCCTCTATCTTAGGTCTCTGAGCGGATGACTCCGTCGCCTCTTCCCTGTCTTCGGATTCCGACGACAGCTCCGTGCTCTGTTCCGTCTCAGTTTCGGCTACTTCCTTTTCCTGCGCGGCCCCGTGCGCAAAGCACAGGCAGATCAGCGCGGTCATCGCAAGTACGGACGTCGTCAGCGCGGCCTTTTTCCCCTTATTATTCTTCATTTTTCAGAACCCCCTTTTTCTTTTATAAAAATACCGTCCAGCAAATACAGAAATCCCGGCAGAATAAACACGACCACAATGGAGGAACAGATCGTTCCCTTCCCGAGCAGATAACCGAGCTGCGAGAGAAGTCCGTGCGTCGAGAGCGCACCCAGCAGGAAACCGGCCACCGTGAGGACGGTTCCGGACGTCAGGATCGAGGAAGCGACGTTTGAGATCGTCTCCACGATACAATCCTTCTTCGCGAACAGCCTGCGGTTTTCCTTGTAGCGTTCCGTAAATAGGATCGCGTAGTCCACGGTCGCCCCCAGCTGAATGGAGCTGATGATCAGGTACGCGATATAGAAAACGGTCTGATGCGTCAAAAACGGGATCGAAAGGTTGATCCAGATCGCGGTCTCTATGGACAGCACCAGGACGACCGGGATGAGGAAAGATTTCATCGCGAACAGCAGCACCACAAACACTGCCCCGATGGCAAGGAAATTCACCTTCACCATATCCGCTGTCACGGTCTCCATCAGATCGTACGTGCTGATCCCTTCTCCCGCGAGGTAATAGGCGTCCGGGTAATACGTCCCGGCAATCTCCCGGATCTTCTCCACCAGCGCCTCCGTCTCCGGTCCTTCATAGTCGGCCGTCACCGATATGACCATTCTGTCATAGTGCTTCGACTCGAGCTGCCCAAGCAGATCGTCCGGGATCATCTCCACCGGAATATCCGGTCCGATCAAATCGACGAGGGAGGTAATCGAAGTGACCGCTTCCAGATCATTCAATTCCTCGGATAGCTTCTCCTCCGAGACGACGT
>CANQDA010000010.1 GCA_947591155.1 uncultured Lachnospiraceae bacterium | reverse complement strand
TCGGGGTATGGCGTAGCTTGGTAGCGCGCTCGGCTGGGGGCCGAGAGGTCGCAGGTTCAAATCCTGTTGCCCCGATTTTTCTATGCCTTTCTGGCAGCCTCACGCCGTGAAAAACAAATCCCGCCCATCTTTCGACACTGCCGCGCGGACATCTCCGTCACGCAAACAGTTTCCCCGGATATACGCCGCGCTCCACCAGTCCGGCGAACGCCTGCTTCACATACGGCACGTCCTCCTGATAAGTCACGCCGAACCAGCGGTCGTTCGACTGCAGGACGGTCAGATCCACGCGGTCCTCCTTGAGCAGGCCGTCCACGATCGTCGGCAGAAGGTATTCCGCCGTTGTCTCTTTTCCCGCGAGATTTCCGAGAAAACACTCAAATCCTCCGGCGAGCTCATCGATAAAGTCCGGTGTGAATCCCCAGAAATTCATGGATACCAGCGTCTCCGGATCAAGCTTGTCCACACTGCCGTCCGCGCGCTCCACCGCCGCTCCGTCCTCTGTCTTCACGATGTTTCTCGTCTCACAGATCTCCGTGAGCACATGCGCCTCGTTCAGACGGCAGAGTCCCCTCGTGACGCCGCCGTTCTCCGACAGCGTATTCTTCAGGACAAAACCGGCCATGCAGAAGCGATACTTCCCCTGCCCTTCCCAGTCCACGGACAGCAGATGATCATGCACTTTCCGGAACGCGTCTTTCCCGTAATAGTCGTCCGCGTTGATCACGGCGAAGGGCTCCTTCACGATGTCCCTGCACGCAAGGATCGCCTGACCGGTCCCCCAGGGCTTCGTCCTGCCCTCAGGCACCGCGTATCCGATCGGAAGATCCTCCATCTCCTGAAAGGCGTAGGATACCGGAACACGTCCCGCGATCCGGTCCCCAATCACCGCCTTGAAATCCTCAAGCATACTTCTGCGGATCACGAAGACGACCCGGTCAAATCCGGCTTCCATCGCGTCGTAGATGGAATAGTCCATAATGATCTCCCCGGACGGTCCGAAGGATGTGAGCTGCTTGATTCCCTGTCCGAAGCGGCTGCCGATCCCCGCCGCCATGATTACGAGTGTCGTGCTTCTCATAGCTTCTCCTATCATACGTTCATTTTATTTAAGTTTATCACAAACTACTGCAAAAAGAAACCCTATATTTTGCATTTCATCCGCGGCAGGCAAAGCACACATTTGCATTTCCGATCAGTCCACAACACACAAACGCCCGCGCAGGGAATCGGCAAAGCCCGGAGCAAAACCGTTTTCTCCCGTTGCGGTCCGCCCCTCGAACATTACCGATCCCTGTACGGGTGTTTGCATCAGAGTCTGCTCACTTGGCGGGAACAGACTCATCCGCCGTGCTCTTCGCCGTGATCACGATGTTCTCGCCCGCGATCTCCGTCTTGCGCTTCACGATGTCCTCGATCTGGGCGCGCTGCGCATCCCCGAGGTCCGTCTCGTTCACCACTACGTCGGCGCTCTCGTCCGTAATGCTCACCACGCACCCTGCAAAGCCCTTCGCTTCAAGCAGGAGCTCCGCCGCCGCCTCCATCTCCGCGTTCTGCGCCATGTCCGTCATCGCCAGGATCGCGTTCTGCTTCTGCTCTTCCGCGACGTTCGTGTTGTTGATGACCTCGAGCAGTGTCTCCTTGCTCTTCGCGCGCACCTGTTCACGGTTCAGCTTTGCCTTCGCCAGCAGATTGTCGCTCACCGTAGAGCTTGCCAGCACAGCTTCTCCGACTGAGGCGTCCGGGCCGTCCGTCCCGCCCGTCGAATCCTCCTCCACGACGTCGGCGTCCATGCTCACAATGTCCGAGTACGTGTCCGTGTATGTATCCGCGTAGTCCTCCCCGTCTGTCACCAGCACAGTGTTGTCACCCGCGCTCGCCGTGTCAGCCTTGTCCTTGAGAATCGTACCTGAATAGTTCAGATACCCCGCGATCGCGATCATGATCGCAAGTGCCGTAATGATGATCTGGTTCTTTTTAAAGATGCGTTTCACTTTGTCCTCCTCATTCCATCTTCATTACTTTGATTTTATGCGCCTCGACCCCGAATAATGCCATTACCGCCTCAGTAATCTCCGCTGCGACCGAGGCGTTTCCGGCCCCCTGCGCGATTACCAGGACGCCCTCGATCTCCGGAGCGAGCTCTTCCGTGACGTACGGGCGCTCATTGCCCTGAGCGTCCCTCTGATATACCGTATTCTCGCTGCTGCTGGCCTGGTCTGAGACCGCCGCCGCGTTCTCCTCCTGATTTTCCTCCTTTCCCTGGGATTGTTCCAGATCCTTCTCCACGATCCTTTTCCCGCCCGATTTTATTGTCAACATGACCTCCGTCTTTCCGATTCCTTCCACTTTGCTCAGGATCGACTTCAGTTGTCTCTCGAGTTGCCGGGTCCTGCTTACAGAAACGTCCTCCGCCGTTTCGCTCTGCGTTCCACTCTCCGCCTGTACCTCGGAGGCCTTCTGTGAGCGCGAAGAATCTTCTGTCGGAACCGCGATCACCAAAAGGAGTACGCCGCACAGCAGCAGGATCATGAGCTGTTCCTTTTTCAGATTTTTCACCCTGTCGATCCACTTTTTCATCGCTTTGTTTCCTCTCCCCTGACATGGATGCGGCTCAGATTCAGCGCGTAGACGCCTGCGATCTCGCGCCGCACATCCTCCACCGCGTTTTCCTGAACAGTCTCTGTCCACGTCTCCTGTCCCGGCGTCTTCTCAGGCAACGCGTTTCCGTCCGGATCCTGCCCCACTGCTTTGTTCTCCTCCGCCGATCCGACGGAGAACGAGATCTCCGTCAGCCGATACGCGTCATCCTCGTCAAATGTGAGTCCGATGTCTGAGATCGAAAGGCCGTACGCGGCGCCGGTCTCACGGATCTGCCGTATGATCTCGCCGCGGTACGCCTCCATGATGCGATCGCTTTTCAGCTCGGCCATACCTGCCACAGAAGATTCCAGGTCGTAATAATCGTCCTTCAAAAACGAAAGCTGTAAAACGCGCTCCAGCTCTCCCTCCCCCGCGAAAAGATTCCAGATCGGTCCCGCCGCCACGAGAAAAAACAGCAGTCCTCCGTAGAATCGCACATATCTCGAAAATTTCCTGTTCGGGACCAGATGCATCAGGACCGTCAGGATGCACAGGCATCCAGTCAGGTTTTTCAGCCACTGCGACATCCTTTTCCTCCTTAACCGCCGCGAATCGCGGCCGTGATCATCGCAAGCGAGATGACGAAAATGGACATCCCTGTCGCAAGAATCTGCAAAAGCAGAACGGCCCCTCGCGAGATGCTTGCGATCCCCTCCACCATACGCTTCTCGCTGACCGGCTGAATCAGCGCGCACAGCAGTCGAAACAGCAAAATCGAAGCCAGCAGCCTCAGCAGCGGCACGGCGCACAGAACCGCCAGCGCGAGCATCCCGGCCACCCCGACCGCATTTTTCACTACCACAGCCGAACCGACCACTGTCTCCGCCGCGGAGTCCAGCATGCTCCCGATCCCCGGAATTCCCTTCGCGAGGCGATGCAGCGCGGAGTTTTTCAGAGAATCGAGCGCCGGCGCCACCAGCAATTGTACGGCCTGCAGCCCGACGACGATGCCGAAAATACTCTTTGTCACCCACCGCACCACCGTCTCGACCAGCTCGGCTAGTCGCGAAAAATGGTCCTCCGCCGTCATCTGGTTCAGGAGCAGAAGCACCAGATAGAAATTGATGACCGGCAGGATTACACGGACGATCAGCGTCTGCAAAAACTGCATCCCGAGCAGCGTGATCTCATAGAACCCGACCGCCGAGACCGTCCCTGAGCTCAGGACCACCGTCACGAGATAGGACGGCAGCAAAACCTGCATAAAGCGGTTGAGCGCGCCGCAAGTCTGCACGACGCTCTGGTTCATTGCCAGGAAAGCGCGCATCAGAAGCGTCGAGATCAGAAGATACATCATGAAGAAGCTGATGTCCGCGATCTGGCTGCTGTCGAAGATTTTCACAAAGTTCGAGAAGACCGCAGACGCCAGGACGATCACCAGAATCTGCAGCGCCATCTGCTTTTGCCGACGCAGCTGCCCGAGGAAAAGATCCGCGATCATCGCCGGAAGTTGTTCGGGCGCAAACGGTATCTCCCCTTTCAGCAGACCGAATACCGTTTCGGAAAACGAGAAGTCATCATCCCCCGCAAGCTCCCGAAACTCTGCCTGAATCTCCTCCAGATCGAGGTAAGCCTCAAGCTCATCCGTGACCCCCTGCAAACCATCCTCCTCCGGCGAACGTTCCGCTTTTTGCGCGTCTTCCTGCTGTCCCGGTTCCGCTACAGAGTCTGCTGCTTCCGTCCCCTGCTTTTCCTCCGCCGCAACCCTCACAGAGTCCGCAGCCCTGCCCGGACAGTTCCAGGCCGCTAACAACGTCGCCTGTATCACCAGAAGCACGATCCATCTCATGTCCCCTCCATCTGTTTACGTCGTCCTGCATTTACGTCATCCTGCATTTACGTCATCCTACGTCGTCCTGCATTTATGTCATCCTGCGCAGCTTCCCTGTCCCAGTCTCCGGGAACGTCCCCGGAAACATCCCTGCAAGTTCCTTTACAGAAATCCGTAGATCGTCTCAAGCAGCGCCAGAATGATCGGCGAGCTGATCGCGAGGATCGAGATCTTGCCGAATATCTCGATCTGCCCGGCGATCGCGCTGTATCCCGCGTCCTTACAGATGTTGGATGCGAAATCCGCCACATAGGTGATCCCGATGATCTTCAGCAGGATCTTGAAGTAGTCTTTCTGTTCTGAAAAATAGCCGCCGATCGTATTGATCAGTTCAAACACGGACGAGAGCCTGGTCAGAGTGTAAAAAATAATCAGCAGGCAGGTCGCCAGACTGATCAGCTCCGCAAACGGTGATTTGATCTGTTTCAGGAACAGGCCCAGCATCACGCCGGACAGCCCGAGGCAGGCAATTTTTATCACATTCATTTCTCCACCTCACAGCGCGAAGAGCGACTTCACCGTCTCGAACAGCTGGCTGATATAGGGCATCAGCCAGAACAGCACCAGTACAAGACCTGCAATTCCCGTCAGGAACGCGTGCTCCTCCCTGCCGCTCTGCTTGAGGATCTGTCCCATGACAGAAACCAGTATCCCGACAGCCGCTATTTTAAATATCAGATTTACACTCATGCTCCGTCCTCTCCCTTCGGTCGCGGAGGTTTCGTATAGAAGCCAATACAGAAGCCCGCATAGACGCCGCCCGGCTGTGAAGCTCATGTCTCAAAAGGATGCGCGATGTTCTCAGAGAAACAGAATCACAAGAAAGACGCCCGCCGCGACCGCAAGTCTCCGATATAATCCGCCTTTCTCACTGCAGATCCTCGCCTCCTCCTCGCTCATCGTGCGAAACCTGTCCGCATATTTCCCGAGAAGCGTTTTCTGCATGACGATGTCCGTGTTGCACAGTGCATCGGAGGTTTCGGCAAGCAGCTGCATCTCATCCCGTGTCAGCAGGCCATCGGGGATAAAGCGTGCCAAAGCGTCCTCCCATATTTCCCGAAAGCTTCGTCCATTCCTCTGTTCCACCTGCGCAGCCGCCTCCGAAAACACTCTTCCAAGCGCGGTCACGCACCGCTTCTGCGCGGAGCAAAACGCCTCATGGATCGGCGATCTGTGGTATGTCATTTCCTTTTCGAGAAAAATCATCGTCTCCTGCATTTCCCGAAAGAGCTGCCCGCGCCGTCTCAGGCGCTGCTCCAGCGAAAGACCCGTCAGAATGCAGGCTGTCAGAATGCAGAGCATTCCGGCTGTTCTGGCTATGATCCACATCCGCGTTCCCCTCATCTTTCCTCATCGACACACCGCCATATTTTCATTTTCACTTTTATTTTTGCTTTGCCGGATATGAATGGCTCCGTCTCTCCGATACAGGCAATTTCCCTGCCCGTCCAGAATTTCGCGCACGCTGCCGGCCGGATTTCCCTCCAGGATAAGATAGCGGTCAAACAGCTGCTCCTCCGCCATCCTGCGCAGCAGCGGCCTTTTGCGAATATCCTTAAACGACGCGCCGTGTGCCGTCGCAATCAGCCGACAGCCGCAATGAAATACATTTTCCAGCGCATAGCTGTCCTCGCCGCTCCCGATCTCGTCGACCGCAATGACCTGCGGTGACATAGAGCGCAAAAGCATCATCATGGCCTCCGCCTTCGGGGCGCCCTCCAGCACGTCCGTGCGCATGCCCAGGTCGTTTTGGGCTTCGCCGAGATATGATCCCGCAAGCTCGCAGCGCTCATCGACCACGCCGACCGTCATTCCCGCAAGCCAATCCGTGCCGTCCGAGATCTGCCGGATCAGATCGCGCAGAAGCGTCGTCTTCCCGCACCTCGGCGGAGACACGATCAGCGTGTGGCAGAGCGTCTTGTCCGACACGAGATAGCCCATCACCGTGTCCGCGCAGCCGATAATCTCGTGCGACAGCCGGATGTTGATGCAGGAAATGTACCGGATGCACTGGACGCATCCTCCTTCCATGACGATCCTTCCGGCCACGCCGATCCGATGCCCGCCCGGCACGGTCAGAAAGCCCTGCTTCATCTCCTCGTCAAAGGCATACAGTGAATAGCCCGAGATATATTCCAGCGTCTCGCCGAGCTCCGCGCGGCTCACACAGATTCCCTGCGCCGCCGTGTCCGTCAGCGTCCCGTCCGGCAACACAGCGTGCTCCTGCCCGCCGTATTGCAAAAGCATCGGACGCCCGGCGCGAAGCCGCACCTCCTGGAGTTTCTTAAGATCCAGTCCTGTGCTTTTCAGGACCTGACGCAACCGCGAGGGGAATATTTCGTAGAATGCGTTTTCCCCACTGTTCATCCCGCAATTTCCTTCCATGCGCTTTTCAGCCGGAAAATCAATGTCTCAGGCTGATACCCCTGCTGTTTCAAGCGCAGGCGTTTCGGTCTGCGCCTTACTTTCAATATATGGGACAGCCCCTGCGAATATACCTCTATTTTCAAGCGCAAATTTTGCCGCGGATTTCGGGAGATAAAAGATTTGCTTTTTCTGACAAGGAATACTATAATTGTCTTGTCGCAGTTGTCCCTGACAGACAGTTGCGCTTCAACAGACAGTTCAAGCATCCTATTCTATGAAAGTACGAGGTTTCCCATATGAAAAAAAGAGTTGTCGTTGCGCTCGGGCACAAGGCCCTCGGCACCACCTTTCCGGAACAGCAGACCGCGCTCAAGTCCACCGCAAAGATCCTCGCGGACCTTGTGGAGAACAGCGCGCAGCTGATCATCACGCACAGCAACGCCCCGCAGGTCGGCATGATCCACACGGCGATGAACGAGTTCGCCAAATTTCATGAGACCTACGGCGCCCCGATGTCCATCTGCTCCGCGATGAGCCAGGGATACATCGGCTACGACATTCAGAACGCCCTGCGCTCCGAGCTTCTGCTGCGCGGCATCTACCGCACGGTCGCGACGGTGCTCACGCAGGTGACCGTGGATCCCTACGACGAGACCTTCTACCACCCGGTCAAAGTGATCGGCCGTTATCTGACTGCCGAGGAGGCTGCGGCGGAGGAGGCAAAGGGGAATTATGTGACCGAAGAGCCGGGCAAGGGTTTCCGGCGCATCGTCGCGTCGCCCAGACCGCTTGACATCGTGGAGATCGACGCGATCAACGCGCTTGTGGCCGCCGGACACATCGTGATCGCCGGAGGCGGAGGCGGCATCCCCGTGCTCAAGCAGGGAAGCAGTCTGAAGGGCGCGAGTGCCGTCATCGAGAAGGATCTCGTCAGCGGCAGGCTCGCGGACCTCACTGACGCAGACATGCTGATGATCCTCACGAACGAGGAGTTCGTCATCATCAACTACGAAAGCGACGCTCCCGTACCGCTCACCCATATGACGCCGGACGAGGCGAAGCAGCATATCGCAAACAACGAATTCGGCAAAAATAAAATGCTTCCGAAGATCGAAGCGTCGGTAAACTTCGTTCTCCAGAAACCGGGGCGTCAGGCGGTCATCACGTCGATCGACAAGGCGCTGGACGCGTACCTCGGCAAGACCGGGACGGTGATTGAGCAGGTTTGATCCGTAGACCAGGCTCGTTCTTTGTAACATATGAATACCGGATCATTTTCGGTCGGCAAATTGAAAAACACTTCAGGGTGAAAATCGATCGGATCTTTCCCTGAAGTGTTTTGTCTTAAAAATATTATTCTGAAAACATCAGATGTGCCTAATTCGTCCCGGTGCTCCCGATCCCACCGCGGTCCGGCGCGTCCAACGGCCCCTCCTCGAACACGATCTTCGGCTGATGCTCCATGATGCGGAACTGAGCAATGCGGTCGTTAAAATGGATCTCGGTATCGCGCAGCGCGTACACCGGCATATACCACCAGTCATTCGGCCCGGCGTAGGTCTCGTCGATGACCCCCATGTGGTTCGTCTGAATGATCCCGAAATTTTTGTAGGTCGAGCTGCGCGGCACGACGTGCGCCTCGTAGCCTTTCGGAAGCTGCATCGCCACTCCGAACGGAATAAGCTTGAACTCTCCCTTCTTCAGCGCGATATCCTCGGCCGCGCGCAGGTCGATCCAGTCCGATTTGCCATCGATGTATTCCAGACGCTTGATCTTATCATTCAGATATTGAATCCTGATCTTTTCCATCTCTGCTCTTCCCCTTGTGTCTTCCTCTTGTAATCTCTCTTCTCTCTTTTGATTTCCTCTTGCGTTTTCTTTCTATCTTCTGATTTTCGACTTATATTCCAATATATGCCTTCCTGTCCGCTCACCGGGTCTGTGCCGCGCGCTCTACCTTATCCGTATCGCATGACGGGCACTCGCCGTACTGCTTTCCGACAGCGATATCATCGCCGTGCAGGATCATCTCGCCCACCTCCAGCGACCGCGGCACATCGATCACATTCTGATTCGAGCTGCCGCGCCAGTGTAGCTGCGTATCCCGCAGCGCCTGAATATACTCTCCGTCCACCAGCACGTCAATGTACTGCGCGATCTCTCTCTGGCACACATAATTCCAGTTGTAGCCGGTATACAGCCAGATCGTCTTGTCCGGATACTTCTCGCGGATCTCCTTCGCAAGCTCCAGGATCACCGGCTCGTTCGTGCTATAGAGCGGGTCTCCGCCGCTGAACGTGATCCCCGAGACATAAGACTGATCCAGCTCGTGAAAGATCTCCTGCTTCTGCTCCTCGCCGAACTCCGCGCCGTCGTTCGGATCCCAGGTCACCGGATTCTGGCAGCCTTCGCAGTAGTGCGAACAGCCCGCCACCCAGAGCACCACCCTGAGTCCGTCGCCGTTGAGCATGTCGTCCTTCGTGATATTATGATACTTCATAACCAAATCCCCCAAAACACCATATCATGTGCTGCATGCATCATTTCCTACAATATCATGTGCACAAAAAATATACTAGCACGTTCCTCTCACATCGTCAAGCATATTCCTCCAATATGCCACACATTTTTATATTAGTTTAAGTTGCTTCATTTATGATTATGTGATATTATGTTCATGCTGTGTACCTCCAGCGGAAGGGAGGTGATAACAGTGAAAAATGTCATCTTTAAAGCTATCCTCTCTATCATGGCAAGTGTGATCTCGTATTTCATTTGCAAATGGCTGGACAGAGAGCGGTAAACACAGCCTGCGGACCGGTCCACCGTAAATAACGGACAAGAAAACCTCCAGAGTAGCGGCTCTGGAGGTTTTCGTCTTAATCTTATTGTGAAAAACGCCATCCTCAAATAAGACACAATTATTGTAAATCCATACCTTGAAAATGTCAAGTCCGACTTTTCAAAGCAATCGTATATGAAGCGACTTCAAAATGGCACCGATAAATACTTTTCAGAAGCCAAAATGAAATTTAAATAATAAGCATAGCATCCCCGAACGAAAAGAAACGATACCGCTCTCTCACCGCCTCAGCGTAGGCGTTCAGGATGCGTTCCCGCCCTGCGAGCGCCGAGACGAGCATCAGCAGCGTCGACTCCGGCAGATGGAAATTCGTGATCAGGCCGTCGAGCACCTTGAACCGATAGCCGGGGTAGATAAAGATTTCCGTCCAGCCGCTGCACGCTGTGAGCGTGCCGCCCTCCGCGGCCGCGGACTCGATCGTCCGACAGCTCGTCGTGCCGACGCAGACCACGCGCCCGCCCGCTGCTTTCGTCTCGTTGATGATATGCGCGGCCTCATCGTCGATCTGATAAAATTCGGAATGCATGTGATGCTTCGTCACATCCTCCACTTTGACCGGGCGAAAAGTCCCCAGTCCGACGTGGAGCGTCACCTCCGCGATCCGCACGCCCATCGCGCGTACATCATCGAGCAGCTCCGGCGTAAAATGCAGTCCGGCCGTCGGGGCCGCCGCCGAGCCGTCGTATTTCGCGTAGACGGTCTGATAACGGTTCTTGTCCTTCAGCTCGTGCGTGATGTACGGCGGAAGCGGCATCTGCCCGAGCTGATCCAGAATTTCCTCAAACACGCCCTCGTAGGTGAAGCGGATCAACCGGTTTCCCTCCTCCACGACGTCGATCACCTCTCCGGTAAGCAGTCCTTCGCCGAAGAAAATCCTTGTCCCGGGCTTTGCCTTTTTCCCCGGCTTCACGAGCGTCTCCCAGACGTTGTTCCCCTTTCTCTTCAGCAGAAGGATCTCGATCATCGCCCCGGTGCCCTCGCGCACGCCGTAAAGTCTCGCCGGGATCACCCTCGTGTTGTTCAGCACGAGACAGTCGCCCGGATGAAGATATTCCAGGATATCCCGAAAGTGGCGATGCCGGATCGTCCCGGTCTTCTTATCCAGCACCAGAAGCCTCGACGCAGAGCGGTCCTCGAGCGGATCCTGCGCGATCAACTCCTGTGGCAAATCGAAAAAGAAGTCCGACGTTTTCATAGCGAAAGTCTCCGGTCTCTTGCTTTCCTTATCTTTTATTTCCATTGTTTCAGAATTCTCGACCGTCGCATCAGACTTTCCGATCGTTATCCCGGTCTTTTCAGCCATTGTCCCAGATTTTCCAGCCGATGCCCCGGAATCCTGTTTTATATCTGCGACCTCTCCCGTCATGTAGTCCGGCGCCTGATTTCTCCGGTCTTCAAGAGCATAGTAGATCCTGTCTTTTTTCAAAATCGCCCACTCGCCGTCTGCTGCCTGCAGCTTTGCGATCGTGACCGCACAGTTTTTCGGCACGCCGCCCGCCCAGAGATCCCTCGCTTCGCCATGCGTCATGCCGAGCAACAGCGCGCGCGACGCCGCCCCGTGCGTGGAGACCAGGATCGTCTTATCCTGCCACTCTGTTTTTGCCTTCAGTTCCTTCAGAAAAGCCCCCGTGCGCTCACAGAGCTCGCGCACACTCTCTCCGCCCTCCGGCGGCACATACTCATCCGGCGCATGGAAGAAACGGTAAAACTGCGAATCCGGATCCTCGCGTTCTTCTCTGGACAGATACACACCCTCCAGCGCCCCGAAGCTGATCTCCCGGATCCGCTCTTCGTCGATCAGAGGCACGTCGCGCCCGGCCAGCAGAAGTGCCGCCGTCTCGCGCGCCCGGGAAAGCGGACTTGTGAGCGCGAGGTCAAAGGGAACGTCGGATAACGCCTGCGCCGTCACCCGGGCCAGCGCGCGACCGTTCTCGTTCAGCGGGATATCCGTCTGTCCCTGAAGCCGCAGCTGTGTGTTCCACGGGGTCTCACCGTGCCGAACTATATACAGTTTCATGAAATTCTCCATTCTACCGCTTATGTCCACGGTCAGTCAACGATACATGTCATTTCTTTCTACACACAATCATTTCATTCTCTGCCATGCAGACTCGTCCCGGCACTGACAATATCGCTCGAATGCCGGGACAAGTGTAAATTCACTTCTGAAATTTCTTTCAATCTGCCTACGACCGAATCTCGATCCCCATCGATTCCAGCCCGTTCCAGATCTTCTTCATCGCCGCCGTGATATCGCTCTCCTCGAGCGTGCGGTCCTTCGCGCGGAACACGACCGAGTATGCCATCGACTTGAAGCCCGGCTTGATCTGCACGCCCTCGTAGACGTCGAAGAGCTGGCAGTCCTCCAGGATCTTTCCGCCGCGCTGATTGATCATCGCCTCGATCTGTCCGGCCAGGATCGCCTTCGGAACGACCATGCTGATGTCCCTCATCACGGCCGGATAGCGCGCGATACCCGTGTACTTGCGGTCGAAGGTCGCAAGCGGCGTCAATGCGTCCATGTCAAGCACCGCCACGTAAGCCTTCTCTCCGATGCCGTACGCGTCCGCTACGAGCGGATGCACCTCGCCGAGGTAGCCGACCGCCACATCCCCGCAGCTGATCTGCGCCTGACGTCCCGGGTGCAGATACGGTTTCGTATCCGGCGTATAAGTCCTGTGACCGCTGACGCCGAGCTTGTCGAGGAATTCCTCGACCACGCCTTTCATCATATAGAAATCGCCGTCGCCGTACATGCCGAGCGTGAACTGCATGCGCTCCTCGGGCAGCTCCGTGAGCGGCAGCGCCTTCGGCAGATAGATGTTGCCGAGCTCATACAGACGGACGTTCTTGTTCCTGTGGTTGTAGTTGAAGCCGAGTGAAGTCAGCATGCCGTTGATCGAGGTCGTCCGCATGATGCTGAAATCCTCGCCGAGCGGGTTCGAGATCTTCACCGCCGTGCGCAGCGGGGAATCCTCCGGAAGGCGCAGCTTGTCGAACACCTTCGGGCTCTCGAACGAGTACATCATGCCCTGCGAGAAACCGCAGAACTCCGCGATGTCCTCCGCCACCTCTCTCACGCGCATGTGGAACGGAAGCTTGCCCGCGGTCGCCTCGCCGCTCGGCAGCGTCGTCGGGATGTTGTCGTATCCGTAGAAACGCGCGACCTCCTCGGCCAGATCCGCCGTGCGGAACAGATCGTGGCGGAACGTCGGCGCGATCACCTCGCGGGCCGCCGCGTCGTACTCGAGATCTACCAGTTTGAAGTAGCCCAGCATCTCCTCCTCAGAGACGTCCGTACCGAGCAGCGCGTTGATCTTCTCCGGCTCAAACGGGATGCGCACCGGCTCCTTCTTCTTGCTGTAAACGTCGACCATGCCGCCGACCACCTCGCCCGCGCCGAGCTCCTCCACAAGCTGGCACGCACGGTCGATCGCCGCCTGCGCGTTGTTTGGATCCAGCCCTTTCTCGAATTTCGCCGACGCGTCCGTGCGCAGGCCGATCCGCTTTGAGGAAAGACGGATGTTCGTCCCGTCGAAGCAGGCCGCCTCGAAGAGCATCGTCTTCACATTGTCCGTGATCATGGAATTCTCGCCGCCCATGATGCCGCCGATGCCGACCGCCTTCTCGCCGTCGCAGATCATCACGACGTTCTCATCCATCGTGCGCTCCTGTCCGTCCAGCGTCACGAATTTCTCATCCTTCGATGCGCGGCGCACCACGATCTCATGCCCCGCGAGCTGATCGTAATCATAGGCGTGCATCGGCTGCCCGTACTCCTCCATCACATAGTTCGTGATGTCGACGATGTTGTTGATCGGGCGGATGCCTGCGGCCGCCAGACGGCGCTGCATCCATTTCGGCGACGGAGCGATGCGCACGTTCTTCACAATCCTCGCGCAGTAGCGCGGGCAGAGCTCCTCATCCTCGATCGTCACCTTCACGTAATCCGAAGCCTGCTCGCTGTTTCCGGTCGGCGTCACCACCGGCGGATGAAACTCCTTGCGGAACGTGGCCGCCGCCTCGCGCGCGATGCCGATCACGCTGAAACAGTCCACGCGGTTCGACGTGACCTCAAACTCGAAGGTCACATCGTCAAGCCCGAGCGCCGCGACCGCGTCCGCGCCCACCTCGGCGTCCTCAGGGAAGATGTAGATACCATACTCCGGCGCCTCCGGGTACATGTCCCTGCTGGAGCCGAGCTCCTCGATCGAGCACATCATGCCGTTCGACTCGATGCCCCTCAGCTTGCCTTTCTTGATCTCGATGCCGCCCTCGGTCATCTTGCCGTCGTGCGTGCCCGCCACGCGGCCGCCGTCCAGTACGACCGGGATCTTGTCGCCCACTTTTACGTTCGGCGCGCCGGTCACGATCTGCACCGACTTGCCTCCGCCGATGTTCACCTGGCAGACAATCAGCTTGTCCGCGTCCGGATGGCGCTCGATCTGGTCGATCTGGCCAATCACGATGTTCGCAAGGTCGCGGTCCGCGGCCTGATACCCCTCCACCTTCGTGCCGGACAAGGTCATCGCGTCGGTAAACTCCTGCGCCGTCACATCCAGATCCGGCACATATGCTTTTACCCATGATAATGTTGTGTTCACTCTCTCTTCCTCCTATATTCTAAACGTACTCGCCTGAGCCAAAGGTTTGTCTGCCGAAAGAATCCTGCTTCATTCAAAGCCGTTCTCACCAGCAGTCTTCCATGGCAATTCCTCAACTGCATCCGGCGGTAACAGTCAGATTATTCTCCCTAGAACTGCTTCAAAAACCGCGCGTCGTTCTCGTACAGCAGCCTCATGTCGTCGATCTCGTATTTCAAAAGCGCGATGCGCTCCAGTCCGACGCCGAACGCGAAGCCTGTGTAGACCTCCGGGTCGATGCCGCACATCTCAAACACATGCGGATGCACCATGCCGCAGCCGAGGATCTCAATCCAACCCTCGCCCTTGCAGAAGCGGCAGCCCTTTCCGCCACACTTGAAGCAGGAGACGTCCATCTCTGCGCTCGGCTCTGTGAACGGGAAATGGTGCGGGCGGAACTTCGTCTTCGTATTCTCGCCGAAGAGCTCCTTCGCGAACTGCTCCAACGTCCCCTTCAGATCCGCGAACGTGATGTTCTTGTCCACGACCAGTCCCTCGATCTGGTGGAAGGACGGCGAGTGCGTCGCGTCCACCTCGTCCGAGCGGAACACGCGCCCCGGCGCGATCACACGGATCGGCAGCCTGCCCTGCTCCATGATGCGCGCCTGCACCGGCGAGGTCTGTGTGCGCAGCACGATGTCCTTCGTCACATAGAAGGTGTCCTGCTCGTCCTTCGCCGGATGGTTCGCCGGAATGTTCAGCTTCTCAAAATTATAGAGGTCATACTCCACCTCCGGACCCTCGACCACCTCGTAACCCATGCCGATGAAGATGCGCTCTACCTCCTCGCGCGCGATCGTGTTCGGATGGCGGTGTCCGACGTTGTTCTTCTTCGCCGGGAGCGTCACGTCAATGACCTCCTCCTTCAGCCGGTGCTCCAGCGCCTGCTGCTCCAGCTTCTCCTTCGTCTCCTCGAGCACACGCTCGATCTGCGCGCGCGCCTCATTGACGAGCTGGCCGAACGCCGGGCGATCCTCCGGGGCGACCTCCTTCATGCTCTTGAGCACGGAGGTCAGCTGACCTTTCTTGCCGAGGAAGCTGACCCTGACGTCGTTCAGCTTGTCCAGATCGACCGCCTTCGCGATCTGGGAAAGCGCTTCTTCTCTGATTGCCTGCAACTTGTCCTTCATGGTATTCGTCCTTTCTTTTAGAAAATGAAAAAACTTCCTCCCGCATAGGGACGAAGTCTGATCCGTGGTACCACCCTGATTCCTGTCCTCAGACAGGCGCTCATCGCGCGTAACGTGCGCCCGCGTCGGCTCCTACCGATCCTGCGCTATCACAGACACCTCACTCATTTCGGCATATCTCGTCCTCGCGCAATCTCTTCAGAACCACAGCTCCGGTGTGAAATTCGATCCCTGTCTGAACCCGGGCGCGCTTCCAGCCAGCGGCACGCCCTCTCTGTTGGAAGACAGTTCTCTACTGTGCACCTTCATTGCCTTTTTCTTACAAGCTAAAGCTTATTCTATCTACAACAGGAAATTCTGTCAAGCTGTTTTTATTACTTTACACACAAATGGCAATCTGATATAATAAGAGTGAAACAAGCCAACCGCAATTTGAGAAAGAAGGTGAGCCTATGCCAAGTGAAAAAGAACTGATCGACAAGCTGATTGACAAATATACTGATCTGCAGCGCATCAAAACAGCAGCAGATATGCAAAAGGAAATCGACTATCAGCTGGCCATTACAAAGGCAAAGCTTGAATCCTGCGGCATAGTAACAAGCAACCTCGACATCAAATAACAGTCAAACAACAGACCACACAAAAGGTGTAAAGTCCGAATTCAATCGTCAGGGCTTTGCACCTTTTTCCTCTTCATTCGGCAGCGGAAACATCTCCGGCTCCGTGAGGTAGTGATTGATCTCCGCCCCGATGAACAACAGGTACATACTGCCGTAGAGCCACAGCATCACGACCACGAGCGTCGTCAGGCTGCCGTAGATCACCGACATGCTGCCGGCATAGTCCAGATAAAGGGAGAAGCCGTACGAATACACCGCCCATGAGATCGCGGCAAACACCGCGCCCGGAAACTGCCGGAAAAACTTCTGCCGCACATCCGGCAAAAACGCATACAGCACCGCAAACAACAGAATGAGTATGAGCAGCGCGATCGCCATCGGCGCCACAAGATCCCCGGTATATCTGCTCAGATTCGGAAAACGCTTGCTCAGGTATTCCTGAATGCTGTAGCCGAACACCAGGATCGCCAGACTCAGGATCAGCGCAAGGATCATCAGAATCATGTAAAACGCCGCGCGGATGCGCGTCACCAGATAATTTTTAACCTTCTGCACGGCACAGATCGAGTTCATCCCATCCGCCAGCCCCATGATGGCCTTGCCCGCCGTCCAGAGCGCCGCGATCGCCGTCCATGAGATCACCGCGATCGGCTGGTTGTAGATGCTGTCGACGATCGGCTCCAGGACCTCGATCATCCCCATCGGCGTGATATTCTCGATCGTGTGGAGCACCTGCTGCTGTGTAATCGGCGTAAACTGCACCAGTGTCAGGAGCAGCATCAGCACCGGGAAAAAGCTCATCATGATGAAGAACGCCGCCTCCGCGGAGTGCGCCCTGACACGATCCCTGTCCATCTTATACATAAACTTGAAGATCAGTTCTTTCAGTCTCGTCCAAAAAGTCATATCCAGGTTCTCTTTCCTCTGTTGTAGTAAGACGTCCGATAACGCCGTGTGGATCCCGGTCAGTGATTCACGACCCCGGCGTCATAATAATATTCCAGAATCTCCCGATAGTCCAGCCCTTTCTCAGCCAAAGCCGCCGCGCCGTACTGGCTCATCCCGATCCCGTGACCGTAGCCGCCGCCGTGGATCACTACCGAATCAATCGGTAAATCAAATTCCGTCTCCCCGTCGTCTGTTGCCGTATCTGTCTTTTTCCCCGCCGTCGTGTCCGCAGCCATCCCTTCGTCTGTCGCTTTACGCTCCGAGTCCTGTTCCCATTGAACATCTGAATCCTGCTGCCGCACGGGATACAGCCAGAAAAAAGCGCTCGGCAGGGACGACATCTCTGCATGCTCCTCCCCGTCCCTCAATCGAAGCGTCGCCTGCGAGGGCGACAAAACCTGTCGGATCGTGTACTCCCCGCTGACCACTCTCACGGAATCGCCACTTCGAATCTCCAGTTCTGTCACTTGTCCGTTCCCTTCACGCTTCGCGACGCGGATCTCCTCGATCCGATCCGCCTGCCAGCCGTACCGGGATGTCAGGCTCTGCAGGATATCCCGCGCGGAAAGCTCTGTCTCCCAGCGCAGCCAGGGCGAGTCGTACTCCGCGCCCGCGTCCGGCTCCTGTGAAAGAAATGTCCGAAACGCCTCGTCGCTGTCCAAATCCTCGCGATGCTCTGACTGACAGGAAGTCGAGTAATACTGAATCTCCAAAAGCGGCAGGATCTCGCCCGCAGTTTCCTCCACCGCCCGTCTCGACTGCTCCGTAGCCTGATAATTATTATACACCTGATAACTCACGCTGTCATCCAGATCCGCGGCAAGCTTTCCTCGCAGATCTTTTGAAGCATTCTCCTGACGGCTCTCTGAAACCTCCTCCTGAGAATCCGCCCTGAAATCCTCGCCCCTCGTGTTCCGGATGCAGTTGCAGGCGTATGTCCGCGCGCAGACTGCCTGTGCTTTCTGCGCCTCCAAAGGATAGTCGGAGGGCATCTCGCTTGAGACTACACCACAAAGATATTCCTCGAGAGGAAGCTCGTTTACCAGCGCGATCCCCTCAGCCTCACGGTACAGCCGGAGCATACCCGCGTACTGTGGGTGTCCGGCCGCGCGGTTTAAGCTCTCCACGGTAAGAGAAAAACCATCCTTCGGGCAAAGCTCTACAACCTGTCCCTCCTCAAGCTCCGCGGCGCTGAGCGCGTAGCTCTTTCCTTTTTTGACCCGCTTTCCATCCAGCTTCACCGTGAACGACTTCTCACACGACACCCTGATCTCCCTGTGAAAACCTCCTGTAAGCTCACTGTCAAGAATTCGCACGCGTATCGTCCCGGGCAGCTTCCCGTCTCCGTAGAAGGATCCCGCTGAGGCGCCCTGGGCGCGGGTTCCGTTTTCCGTCCCGGTCTTCTCATCTTCCGAAATCCCTGCCCCTGCAAGCTCCGCCCCGGTGAACTCTGTCCCCGCTGTCTCACCGTTCCCGACAAGCAAGCTTGTCCCTGCCTCACGCGCTGCCTGCTCCCCGTACTGTATATACCGATACAGCAGAAAAGCGATCGCTCCCGTGATCGCCGCGGCCGCCAGCACCTGCAATCCGGCCAGAAGCTGTATCCTCCGTTTCCTGTTTCTGTCCATCCGGCACCCCTGTGACTCGTTTTCCGTATCTGTTCCGTACCAGCCCTTCGTTTGAAACAGATATACTTTTCAGCCTAATTTACAGTATGCCTGGATCTCCCCATATATTACAGGATGTCCGGTGAAAATTCCGAAAACAAAAAGGCCGTCCTGACGTGCCGGAAAATCCAAACGCGATGAGACGGCCAAATTGCTTACGACTGATTGATGTAGTTGATCAGGCCTTCCGCCTTGATGATCTTCTGCATGAATTCCGGGAACGCCTGTCCCTGGAAACTCGTGCCCTTCGTGCGGTTGCAGATCACGCCGCTGTCGAAGTCGATCTCGACCTCGTCCCCGGCCTCAATCCCCTTCGACGCCTCCGGGCACTCGATAATCGGAAGTCCGATGTTGATCGCGTTGCGGTAGAAGATCCGCGCGAAGGTCTCCGCGATCACACAGCTCACACCGGCCGCCTTGATCGCGATCGGAGCGTGCTCCCGCGAGGAGCCGCAGCCAAAATTCTTCTCGGCTACGATGATATCGCCCTTGTGCACCTTGTTCACAAATTCCCTGTCAATGTCCTCCATGCAGTGCGTCGCGAGCTCCGCCGGATCGGAGGAATTCAGATAGCGCGCCGGAATGATGACATCCGTATCGACGTTGTCCCCATATTTAAACACTCTTCCTGCTGCTTTCATGTCAATCAGAACCTTTCCCCTTCATTGATAATCACTGTTCCATAATCCAATCTGAATGTAATGTCTCGCAGACAGGCAGCCCGGACAGCATATCGTTCCACCGGATCCGTACCCCTGTCTGCACGTCTCGTCGGCTGCAGATCAGAGCCCAAGCTCGGCCGGTGCAGATATCTTTCCGGTCACCGCGCTCGCCGCGGCCACCGCAGGACTCGCCAGATACACCTCCGACTTCACATGTCCCATCCTGCCGACAAAGTTGCGGTTCGTCGTGGAAATGCAGCGCTCGCCCTCCGCAAGGATGCCCATGTATCCGCCCAGACAAGGCCCGCAGGTCGGGGTGCTCACCACGGCGCCCGCCTCGATAAAGATCTTCAGCAGCCCTTCTTCCATCGCCTGCAAGTAAATCGCCTGCGTCGCCGGGATCACGATGCAACGCACGCCCTTCTTCACTTTGCGGCCCTTCAGGATCTCCGCCGCCGCGCGCAGATCGTCCATGCGGCCGTTCGTGCAGGAG
The DNA here is from genome assembly GCA_947591155.1 of uncultured Lachnospiraceae bacterium. Lineage (GTDB taxonomy): Bacteria > Bacillota > Clostridia > Lachnospirales > Lachnospiraceae > Choladousia. Next base: position 78,240 of record CANQDA010000010.1, on the reverse strand, counting down.
CCGATGACCGCCTGGTCGATCACCACATCCTCCGTGATCTCATCCACCGTCTTCGTGTTCTCCGGGAGATGCGGAAATGCGACCGTCGGCTTCAAAGCGCTCAGGTCGATCGTGTACTCCTCGTCGTAAACGGCGTCCGCATCCGCCTCATAGATCTTGAATTCTCTCTTTGAGTGTTCCTTCATGTAGGCGATCGCCTTGTCGTCCACCGGGAAGATGCCGTTCTTTCCGCCCGCCTCGATCGCCATGTTCGCGATCGTGAAGCGGTCGTCCATCGAGAGCGCGGCGATGCCCTCGCCGACAAACTCCATCGACTTGTAGAGCGCGCCGTCCACGCCGATCAGCCCGATGATGTGAAGAATGACGTCCTTGCCGCTCACCCACTTCGCCGGTTTGCCGACCAGGTTGAATTTGATCGCTGACGGCACCTTGAACCAGGCCTTGCCCGTCGCCATGCCAGCCGCCATATCCGTGCTGCCCACGCCCGTGGAGAACGCGCCGAGCGCCCCGTAGGTGCAGGTGTGGGAATCCGCGCCGATGATCACGTCGCCGGCCACCGTCAGGCCCTGCTCCGGGAGCAGCGCGTGCTCGATGCCCATCTGTCCCACATCGAAATAGTTGGTGATCTCGTGTTTGCAGGCGAACTCGCGCACGCACTTGCAGTGTTCCGCGGACTTGATGTCCTTGTTCGGAATAAAGTGATCCATGACGAGCGCGATCTTATCCTTGTCAAACACCTTGTCCTCGGTGAATTTGTCCATCTCGTGGATCGCCACCGGGGAGGTGATGTCGTTCCCGAGCACCAGATCGAGCTTCGCCTCGATCAGCTGCCCCGCCTCCACATGGTCAAGCCCGGCCGCCGCCGCCAGGATCTTCTGTGTCATTGTCATGCCCATGTATGTGTTCCTCCTTCATACAGAAACGAAGGGCGTTCCAAAGGATCTTGAAACGCTCTCCGTGTCGATCTTAGTTGTTGATGAGCTTGTCCTCGTTGCTCCAGCTGTAGAGCTTGCGGACCTCCTCGCCGACGATCTCCGCCGGATGCTCCGCCGCCAGCTTGCGCATCGCCTTGAAGTGTACCTGACCGCCCGCCGGGGACATATCCAGCAGGAAGTCCTTCGCGAAGGTGCCGTCCTGAATGTCGGACAGGATCTTCTTCATCGTCTTCTTCGTCTCCTCGGTGATGATCTTCGGGCCGGTCACGTAGTCGCCGTACTCGGCCGTGTTCGAGATCGAGTAGCGCATGCCCGCGAAACCGGACTGATAGATCAGATCGACGATCAGCTTCATCTCATGAATGCACTCGAAGTATGCGTTTCTCGGATCGTAGCCTGCCTCGACCAGCGTCTCGAAGCCTGCCTGCATCAGCGCGCACACGCCACCGCAGAGCACTGCCTGCTCGCCGAAGAGGTCTGTCTCGGTCTCTGTGCGGAAGGTCGTCTCCAGCACGCCCGCTCTCGCCCCGCCGATCGCCAGCGCATAAGCCAGAGCCAGATCAAGCGCCTTGCCCGTCGCGTCCTGATGCACCGCCACCAGACACGGAACACCCTTGCCCGCCTGATACTCGCTGCGCACCGTGTGGCCCGGTCCCTTCGGAGCGATCATCGTCACGTCCACATTCTTCGGCGGAACGATGCAGCCGAAGTGGATGTTGAAGCCGTGCGCAAACATCAGCATATTGCCCTCCTCGAGGTTCGGCTCGATGTCCTTCTTGTACAGTGCGGCCTGCTTCTCATCGTTGATCAGGATCATGATGATGTCCGCCTTCTTCGCAGCCTCCGCCGCCGTATATACCTCAAATCCCTGCTCTTCCGCCTTCTTCCAGGACTTGCTGCCCTCGTAGAGGCCGATGATCACGTGGCATCCGGACTCCTTCGCGTTCAGCGCGTGCGCGTGTCCCTGGCTGCCGTAGCCGATCACGGCGATGGTCTTTCCCTCCAGAAGAGAGAGATTACAATCCTTCTGATAATAAATCTTTGCCTGCATTTTTCATTCTCCTCACTTTTATATAAATTTTTTATAGATAGCGTATATCGTCCGTGCCTCTGGAAAGCCCCGTGATGCCGGTGCGCGCGAGCTCGAGGATCTCATGTCCCTCCAAAAGCCGCAAAAACGCGTCCAGCTTCGACTGCTGTCCCGTGAGCTCCACGATCAGAGAATCGACGCCGACGTCGATCACATTGCCGCGGAACACGTTCACGATCGCGATGACCGCCTGCCGGTCCTCCGCGTCCACGCGCAGCTTCACCAGCACAAGCTCCCTGCTCACGCTCGTCTCATTCCCCAGGATCTTGATGTCCACGACATCGATCAGCTTCGCGAGCTGCTTCGTGATCTGGTCGAGGATCTGCTCGTCCCCCGACACCACCACCGTCATGCGGGAATAGCGCGGATCCGCCGTCTCGCCCACGGTGAGGCTGTCGATATTATAGCCACGGCGGCTGAACAATCCTGCCACCCGGCTAAGCACGCCGGAGGTATTGTCCACCAGCAGCGATAAAACTCTCTTTTTCATGCTCTCATCCGCTCCTGCCTTTATCAAACTCAAACTTTTGCAGCCGTTCCATACAAAACAGCTGCAAACGTTTTCCCTATTCTATCAGCAATCATATTCTTTGTCAATTCGTATTCCGAAGCGTCCCGTGCATCCAAAACTGCTCCGGCCGGTCCGCGATCCGTCCGTCATCCGCCGTATCCCACGCCGAAATAATCCCCGATCACCTGCGCCACGGCCTTCGCCATCGCGTTTTTGTTCTTGTTGTAGGCGTTCATGTCGTCCCTGTCGTCGATGAACACTGTCTCGAGCAGACCGTAAGATACGCCCATCGCCTGAAGCGTCCTCGCGTTGAAGAGCGTGCTCGAGGGGAAGATGCCTGTACCCCTGCCCCAGATCGGGAGACCGCCCGCCTTAGCTACGGCTGCAACGATCTTCTTGTCGATCGTAGTATCCTTCTTCGCGGAATTGACGTACATACCGGTACCCTTGTAGCTGCCGTCCCCGCTCGCGTCCTTCCCTGATGCGACCGTCGCGTTGAAGTGCACCTCCAGCACGTAATCGTACATCTTAAAGTCCGGCTTCGGCCCCGATTTTTTCCCGGAGAGCACCTGATAGCAATCGTAATTCTGATCGTACAGCGTCACATTCACGCCGGGCGACACCGTCGAAAACTGCTGATAGATCAGCTTCGCGAACTCGCGCGTCAGGTTATCCTCGCGGTAGGACGTCGATCCGTAGGTCGCCGTTGCGCCCGAATCTCCCTGCCCGTGACCCGAGAGGATCAGGACCGACACGTCCGTCGTCCCGTCCGTTCCCAGCTTAATGCCGTCGACCGTCGTGTTGACCGCCATCCTGCCGTTCTTCTGGAAATAATACCGCTTGCCATTATACGTCACCCAACCGGTCTGGACGACTCCGTTCTTGATATAATACTTGTACGCGCCGACCGTGATCATGCCCTTATTCTTGCGGACGCCGTCCGCGTTGAAATAATAGCGTTTGCCCTTGATCTTCCTTAGGCCGACAGCCTTCTTTCCTTTTTGGTAATAATAGGTCTTCTTGCCGATCTTGACAAAGCCGTTCGCCAGCTTCCCCTTCAGTCCCTTGGCGTCCACGAAATATCCGTCCGGTGTCACGCAGCTCTTTAGCATCTTCCCGTCCGTGCCGACATAATACTTTTTGTCTACCCAGCCGTTCTTCTTCATCACGCCGGTCGCCTTGAAATAATACCTGGCTCCGCTGATCGTATGCCAACCGGTGTACGCCACGCCGTAGGTCTTCGATTTCTTCCCTTTCGTGAAGAAATACTTCTTGTTCTTGTATGTAACCCAACCGGTCTTCATACGACCGTTCTCGTTGAAATAATAGCGCTTCTTGTCAATCTTGTTCAGGCCGGTGTACATCCGGCCGAGCATCCCGAGCGCACCGGACGGAGCAAAGTAATACCGTTTGCCGCCGATCGTCTGCCAACCGGTCTTGAGCACACCCTTGCTGTCAAAATAATAAGTGTGCGCGCCGATACTCTGAAATCCCGTCACAGCGCTCCCGCGCGGACCGTCCACCGCTTCGGGGCGAAAATAGTAAACAGACTTTCTGATCTTTTTCCAACCCGTCTTCAGGTAGCCGTTCGTTCCATAATAGACCTGATACCCGCTCTCTGTCTGCAGTCCGCGCTTCGCGGATGGTTCCGTGAACGCCGGCCAGACCGGCTCCGCCGGGGCGGGCGTGACCGTGGCTTCCGTGGAAGCCGTCTCAGAAGAACTTGTCTCCGTAGAAGGCGTACCCGAGGAGGGCGTCTCTGTGGTGGGCGTCTCCGTGGAACCTTGTCCAACTCCTGTCTCAGCGGCAAGGGCCGCCGCGCCCGTGCCCAGGACGGCAAACGCAAAGAGCGCCGTCAGGAGCAGCGCCCGTGTCTTCCTTCTCATTGCACATCACCCCATCTTAAGAATTGTTACATTTCTGTAACATTCTATCACAATAATTACGATCACACAAGCTTTTTATATTGGTCGTAGCAATATTCGATGATGCTCTTCCTGGTCACAATACCGATAAAAATACCATTGTCGTCGATCACCGGCACAAAATTCTGATTCAGAGAAGTCATGACGAGATCCTCGATGTTGCAGTTCACATTCACCGGCTGATTGTCCCTCTTGCGGTGCAACCGGCGAATCGGAATGTCCTCCGCGCTCCGAAGATCAAGGCTTCCCTGCTTGCGGACCTCCCAGAGGATATCACCCTCCGTGAGCGTCCCGACATAACCCCCTGCGCGATTGATGATCGGCACGGAACTGTATTTGTGGTACTCCATCTTCTCCAGCGCCTGCCGAAGCGAATAATCGTCATACAAATACATGACGCTGCTTTTCGGTACAAGATAAAATAAAATGTTCATAAAAATTACCCCCAAGGCGGCGGGCGACAGACCACAGCTCTGTATGCTTTTTCAAAATGACATTGCGCAGGTAGCCGTTGCCCTTTTACCGAAGTTTCTTTTCCGATTCTTCCAGATCCGCGCTACACACTGATCGAACGGTAATCCCGGATCTCGATCGCCAGATCTGTCTCAATCTCCCCGCCAGCGGCCTTTTGCTCACATACAAAAGATCTCAGCTCTTCCTCCGTGGCGAACCAGGCATGATACGAATGCGCAAACCCGTCATACCCCTTCGCCGTATAAGTCAGCAAAAACAATTTATCGAGATTATTTCCCATGTTATCCTCCTTCTCGCGCTGCCAGATGCTGTCGTACTGTCAGGCATTTCCTGCGTTTTATTGTACATCAATTTTATACCGCAGTCAAATAAACGTGCCCCAAAAATGAAATCCGAATGTCGCGTTCCGGAAGTCATCCTCGGGGCAGCCTATTTTTAGAATTCAATTTCCTGCAGATACCGCGCGAGCGCATCCTGCCATGTCGGCAGCGGCGTAAACCCGTTCGCCGTCAGCTTGCTCTTGTCGAGGCGTGAGTTGAACGGGCGCTTCGCCTTCGATGCGCCGTACTCTGCCGTCGACACCGGGATCACGCTCAGCCGATCCTCACCGTACTCCGCGTGTCCGAGCGCCGCGGCCTGCCGGAAGATCTCCCTCGTGAACTCATACCAGCTGATGTAGCCGCCCTCGTTCGTCGCGTGATAATAGCCGTACTTTTCCGTCTCGATCATGTCCACCAATAGCCGAGCCAGATCGTAAGTGTAGGTCGGCGTGCCGATCTGGTCGTCCACCACGCGGATCGTGTCGTGCGTCTTGCCCAGATTCAGCATCGTCTTGATAAAATTCTTCCCGTTCACGCCAAACACCCAGGCAATGCGGACGATGAAATACTTCTCCAGATTTCCGGACACCGCGAGCTCCCCCTCAAGCTTCGTCTGCCCGTAGACGTTCAGCGGCTTGTAGTCCCTGCAGTCCGGCTCCCACGGCCGTTCCCCCTGCCCGTCGAACACATAGTCCGTCGACAGGTACACCATCTTGCAGTCCAGCTTCCTGCAGACGCGCGCGATATTCTCTGTCCCCTTCGCGTTGACCAGGCGTACCTTCTCCACCTTGTCATCGTCCTCGGCCATATCCACCGCGGTCCACGCCGCGCAGTGCACCACCACGTCCGGCGCGGCTTCCGAGAGCACCCGCTCCACATACGCCCCATCCGTGATATCCATCGGCACATAGGGCATCTTTGTCACGGCCGTGCCGTCCGCGGTCCCGCCGTACTCCGACGCCAGATCCGAGCCGATCCCCTCGTATCCTCTTCTCGCAAGTTCATTCATCACGTCGTGGCCGAGCTGGCCCGCGACGCCGGTGACTAAGACTTTCATTCGTTTCCTCCCATTTCAAGAACTTCCTGCAACGCAGGTTCATGCTCTTGCCCCGGTTGCTCCTCATCCGCGAACACGATTCCCATCATCAGATACAGCGCGATCCACGGCAGCCAGACAAACGGTTGCTCCACATTGTCCGTCATGGACATCAGGATCGAGATCAGGCAGATCAAAAACGGCATACCCGCGTATTCCACCTTCTTATTGCCATATCGGAACGTCCGCACCAGCACCGTCCCCAACATCAGGATATACGGCACAACCGCAAACACACCGTAGCGGTAGGCAATGCCGAGGAAGGCGTTGTGGGGCAATCTTCTCCTTCCCCACAATTGGGGGCCTTTCTCATGTCCGAACAAGTTCATGTAGCGGAGGTATTGACGGTAATAGTAATCCCTTGAGCCCAAGACACCCGAAAGAGTAGCGCTTGCAAACTTCTGTCCCAACCGGGTCTCTGCAAACTTCTCTTTCAGACCGGCGGCATGCGCAACCATGCCCCAATCCTCACTTGCCAACGGCTGCTCTTCTCCCAAAATAACAGAATGCCCCAAAGCCTGCGGTATATGCCCAATCCCCCAATCCATCGCCATATATGCCGGTATCAGCAATAGAAAGAAAGAAAGAACCGATAGCATCGCTTTCCTTTGTGTCCGTGTTTTTTTCGTGTAACAGATCGCCCTCAGAAACCACACAAACGCAACCGCCAACATACACAGAATCGGCCCCGCAGACTGAGATTCCCAACAGAATGCAGCAACCAGGCATCCCTCTATGATATGCGGCAGCATCTTAATGACCGGTTTTCGCTCTCTCAATCCATTCTCTACCTCTCCAAGCACTACTGCCCAGATGGAGCCCAGATATAAGGCAAAAACGCTGGGATTCGTACTGATCCCCGCATATCTTATGCCCTCCGTCTTCGGCCTGAAAAGGAAGCAGAATATAATAATAAATCCGAAAAAGATATGGATGGCTCGCACAAAATCCTGTACGAGCTCATGGGGATTCTCCATGTTGTTCCACACAAAGAAGAAAAAGCCCACCACAAGAACCATTATATATCCCAAATATCTGTAATTCTTTGGTACCAGGAAATCTGATATACACGCCATCCCCCACAGAGCAAGCCAACTCCAAGCAAGGGCATTGTTCCAATTCTGCTTTTTCAATTTGGGCCGTATGGTCAGTATCGTAATTAACAATAGTATCACCATGTAGACAATCAGGTGATATTTGAATCTTGTCTTGGCAGTTCCCTGCATATGGGCGTATGCATTATACACAAACATGAGCGCAAACAAAATCGTTCGAAGGGGTCTGCGCCTTTTCAGAAGCCATGGGACTTTCGATGCTAAACTATACAGTTTTTCGGCAACAAAAGCGTACACGCCCTGCAGCACCTCTATGCATCTGTATATCCTGCATTTCAAGCCAACTTTTTCCCAGATAAATAAAAGAATGCAGATAGCCAAACTATATAATGCGTAAGTGATCAGATAGATCTTTATTGCTGCCTTCCATGTGAATATAGGTGCTGTCTCCCTTAACTGCATTTTCCTTACAAAAAAAGAATCCCCTTGTTCTCCTACTATACTGATTCTTAAAACATTGAAAGAAGAATTTTCAGGAACTTCAACTACATTCGTACCTTCTTTTAGAACGCATCTGCGACCCTCATTTTCAACAGCCGTCCCATCTTCCATTCTAATATAATTTACTACAACCTGAAGGCAAGCAGACGTTATATTATCTAAATCTATACAAAAATAATTCCACTTGTTTTTATTTTTTATTATGCGTATCCCATACACATACATATCGCCATCAAGTACTACTTCGCCAGAGTCCTCCTGATGGCCGTATTCCTGCTGATCATGTAAATTGTACAATGTATCGTTAATTTCATATACGTCTCCAACATTATAGAAATTATATATTGAACCATTTCCACTTAAAACAAAACCTGTCACAGAGAATGCCAGTATCAGGCCAAATAAGATCCAAGCAATATAAATCACTTTTAGTTTTTTTCTATTAGCAAGCATATTTATCAATTCCTTTTGTTCTAAAATAAGTCTCTGGCAATTCTCCCCGTTATATCCGATGAAGATCTATATATTCTGTACAAAGCAAATAATACAATATAACCAGCGAACAAGAGTTAGAATACCTCTGTCCTCTGGCAATCAGACATACCCCGTATATTATTTTCCACATTCTTTATAATTTCTTTACTGCCTAGAAACTCACCCATCGTCGCTTCACCCGCCGCACTGATTCCTTCTCTCTTCAGCACAGTTTTTATCGTCGAAAATATGATCTTCCAGTCCCCCAAAAATGTAACATAATCCACGTATTTCACATCCCAGTCAAACTTTTCTTCCCAACTAATCGCGTTCCTTCCGTGAATCTGGGCGAGTCCCGTAAATCCCGGTCTCACTTCATGTCTTCTGGCTTGGTGCTCATTATATCGCGGCAAGTATGAGACTAACAGCGGTCTCGGCCCCACAATGCTCATATCTCCTTTCAAGATATTAAACAGCTCCGGAAGTTCGTCCAGAGACGTAGACCGAAGTTTCTTCCCGAAATTGGTGAGTCTCACTTCATCCGGAAGCAGATTCCCGTTCCCATCTCTCTGGCTTGTCATTGAGCGAAACTTATATAATTTAAATATTTTTCCATCTTTACCTGGCCTGTCCTGTGTGAACAGGATAGGACTTCCCAACTTTTTCCGAACCAACAGCGCTGTTGCCAACATCACAGGCGAAAGGACAACGGATGCTATAAGCGCACACAAAAAATCCTGCGGTCGTTTAATATATTTCTCATAGATTCCATGTCTATGCATGTTCTTTCTTCCTCATTTTTCCTGGATCTCTCCGTCATCATATTTCCATTTATTATTACATTCACGCTCCAACAACCTGTCTTCTCCTTAAATTTCTACAAATTCATAGTGTATCTCAGTATTTGCTATGAATGCCCACTGCATTTATCGTAATACATCTTTTTAGGGTTTATGGTCTATTTAAAGGAAACATATGCTACAAGAATTTCTCCTTCACCTATAATGTTTTTGCCGGAACTCCTATTACTGTTGTCCCAGATTTAACTTTTCGAATTGCGCAGCTGTTCATACCTATCGTTGCGTAATCCTCAACTATTACCCCTGGATAAGTAGAAGCTAGAGCTCCAACATTAACGCATTTCCCTATTACTGTTTTCCCGGATATACATACTTTGGGGCCAAATGTACAATAGTCCCCAATCACTGCATCATGCCCAATGCCATCAAGCGCATTGAAAAATACAAAATCCCCGATTGTGACATCAACACTGATTCCGACACCACCAAACATGACTACGCCTTCCCCAACCGTGGTCCTATCGCCGACAGTTGCTGTTGGTGCAATTATTGTTGCAAATTTCGCCCCACGTTCCTTTAGTGACCGTACAATCTTTTCTTTTATCTTAGGCGACGCTATTGCAATAACGTATTTCTCGTTACCAGTAGGTTTCCATTCCTTAATTGTTCCTAAAACGTTATAGTCTAGCGGAAAGTTGTCCAAGGCATTCAGATTATCATCGATAAACCCAAGGACATTCCAAGTCGGTTTGGTACTATTAATCATTTCTATTACAGCCAATATTTCCCGTCCGAAACCGCTTGCCCCGACTATGATTAAATCCGTCATGTCTCCTCCTATATACTCAGACATTTCGGTCGAAGCGTGATAGCCCGATTCATCTTCCTTAAGACCTGTCCGTTCCCGACCTCGTAAAATGCCTCTACCCCGGCATCCTTCATGGCGATGATGCTGTCATACCATCTCACCTGCCCCGTAATCTGGACAAGAAGGTTGTTCTTAATTTCATTTATATCTTTCGTCGGCCTTCCTGTCACATTTGAGACAATATACGCTGTCGGTTCATGAAAAACCACAGCTTCTATCTCTCTTTTCATGGCTTTTGCTGCACTTTGCATCTGTGGGCTGTGGAATGCCGCACTTACATTCAACTTCCTAACATTTATCTCTTCCCCTGCCAAAAGCCTCTCTGCGACCTTAGCAACCTCACTTTCCACTCCCGAAATCACGATTTGGGTCTTGGTATTGAGGTTGGCCATAACAACGCCCGAAATACCTTCAAGGTATCCCCTGAGTTCTTTCTCATCAAGACCGAGCACCGCCGCCATAATCCCTTTTCCGTTTTCTGCTCCCATCGCCCGACCACGCTTGCAGACCAGTCTCAATCCATCTGAAAAGCTGAAAACACCCGCCGCGTAAAGCGCACTGTATTCTCCCAGGCTGTGACCAGCGACATAATCATACTCAATGCCCTCCTGTCTGACCTTTTCAAGATACATCGCAGAGCAAGTATAAATAGCTGGTTGTGCAAACTGAGTGTCCGTCAATTTTTCTATCGGACCATTGAACATGAGATCCTTTAAATCATATCCTACAATCTTACAGGCTTCATCCAAAATATCTTTCGCCCGCAGAAGCTGTTCATACAATTCTTTTCCCATTCCCACTTCCTGAGACCCCTGCCCCGGAAATAATAACGCGTTTATCATGTCCACCCCTTTTCACCGTATCCCACGATTATAGTGGTATATTTCCATGCTCCCGGAAACCGGCGGCACGTCTATCTTTCAACTTCAGTGCCTCAAATGCGCTCTTTATCCGTTCTCTGGTCTCTTCCGGCAGGATAATCTCGTCAATATAACCGCGCTCTGCCGCAATATACGGAGTCATGAATTGCTCCTCATATTCGGCCACCAACCTGGCTCTCTCGGCTTCCGGATCGTCAGTCGCTTCAATCCGCTTCCCATACATGATGCTTACAGCACCTTCAGCTCCCATCACCGCTGTCTCGGCAATTGGCCATGCAAAAACGATATCCGCGCCCATTCCTTTGCTGCTCATCGCGATATATGCTCCGCCATAGGCCTTGCGAAGGATCAGGGTTACTTTAGGTACAGTTGCCTCAGCGTAAGCGTATAAAAGTTTCGCTCCTCGGCGGATAATCCCGCCATGCTCCTGCCTGCTGCCGGGGAAAAACCCGGGTACATCCACAAGAGTAAGTAACGGGATATTAAAACAATCGCAAAAGCGGACAAATCGCGCGGCCTTTTCAGAGGAATCGATATCCAGAGATCCCGCCATACCGCCTTGAGGATTATTCCCGACAACACCTATAGTTTCCCCATCAATCCGAACAAAACCAACAACAATATTCTTCGCAAACTCTTCCTGTATCTCGAAAAAAGAATCCGTATCCGCGAAACAGTTGATGACATCTTTCATATCATACAACTTACGCTGGTTGTCAGGAACAATCTCTTCCAATAGTGAAGACTCTTCCCTGGCTTCGCCTACGGATAATGGCGGCTTCTCATCACAGTTTTCCGGCAAATAAGACAAAAGCTTCTTCACCCCGTCTAAACATGCCTTGTCATCTTCATAGGCAAAATGAACCACACCGCTTTTGGATGCATGCACGCCGGCTCCCCCAAGATCCTCTGCGTTAATATCTTCTCCCATCACAGTCTTTACAACTGTAGGCCCGGTGATAAACATATTGGCAGTCTTTTTTGCCATGAAAATAAAGTCAGTAATAGCAGGAGAATAGCAAGCACCCCCTGCGCACGGTCCAAGGATGACAGAAATCTGGGGAATCACTCCTGACGCCTTCGTATTACGGTAAAAGATACCACTATATCCGTCCAGTGAGCTGATTCCTTCCTCTATGCGAGCCCCTCCGGAATCGTTAATGCTGACATACGGAACCTTCATCTGCAGAGCCATATCCATAATATGACAGATTTTCTTGGAATGGTATTCTCCGAGCGTGCCGCCTATCACAGTGAAGTCCTGAGACGATGCGTAAACCACACGTCCATTAACAGTGCCGTAGCCAATCACCACGCCGTCTCCCGGAATCTTCTTCTTATCCATATCGAAACGGGAATCCTGAGATTCAACCAACATATTGATCTCGACAAACGAGCCTTCATCAAACAGATAGGCCAAGCGCTCCCGTGCTGTCAACTTTCCTTTCCCATGCTGGGTCTCAATACGTTTTTCTCCGCCACCGACAGATGCGGTCTTGCGGCGGCGTTCCAACTCATCTCGGTATTTTCTGTCCCACATGCTATCATAAACCCTTTCTTTCCATTACATCCCGTTTTAGAAATGAGTCAAGCTATAATTATTCCTGTTTTTACTCGAAGCATCTATGAACAATATCTATAATTCTCTTCTGCTGCTCCTCTGTCATCTTGTTGTCGCTCGGCAGACACAGCCCTCGTTCAAAGATATCCGCCCCTACATCCGCAGCAGTTTCCGTGTCTATATAAGCGTTCGATCCTGCTCTTCCGTTTCCGTCTTTCGTAACAAATGCATTCATCCTATAAATTGGCTGCATGTGCATCGGCTTCCAAATCGGACGACCTTCCGCGTTCAACGCCGTCAGCGCATCCAGAATTTCCTGCGGACAAGACTTCCCCGCCTCGCTCTTATAAAGATAATCCTTCTCCCCACGCACCTGCTTGCACATTGCCTTTTCGTCAATCAGAATGCAACTAAGCCAATAGTTCGGTCTGCTCTTTTTCTCAAATGGATTGACCTCTACAGGCAAATCTTTCAACCCTTCTTCGTATCGCTCATAGATTGCTCTTTTCTGAACAATATGCTCATCAATGTAGAGCATATTGCCTCGAGCGATTCCGGCAATGATATTGCTCATTCGATAGTTGTAGCCTAACTCCTCATGCTGATACCACGGTGCAGCCTCCCGACTCTGAGTGCTCCATTTCCGCACTTTCTCCGCGTCAGCCTTATCGTTAGTAACAAACATTCCGCCTGAGCTTCCTGTCACGATCTTGTTTCCGTTAAAACTAATTGCTATAAAATCTCCGAACGAACCGCACATACCGGATACAGCTTGTCCATCATACCGCGCGCCCATCGCTTCAGCTGCATCCTCCACAATCAGCGCATCATGTTCTCTGCATATATTTATAAGATCATCCATCTTTGCCGGAACACCGTAAAGATGTGCCAATACTACTAGCTTCACATCCGGGTATAGTTCAAATGCTTTCTCTAATGCCGCTGGATCCATATTCCAAGTATCAATCTCCGTATCGATAAAAACAGGCTCGCCGCCCTCATAGACAACAGGATTCACACTGGCATCAAATGTCATATCACTACAGAACACCTTCTGTCCAACCAAGCTCTCCCCTAGTTTTGCACCCGGATTGATCCGCTCTGCTGCCAACTTTATGCACAGATGCAAAGCCGCTGTGCCGCACGATAATGCTACAGAATATCTCATTCCGAGATATTCTGCAACCATTTCTTCAAGTTTATTTATATTTTCTCCAACAGTGCTAACCCAGTTGGTTTCAACTGCCTTCTTAACATACTGAAGTTCTTCACCATGCATAGTTGGAGAAGACAGCCATACTTTTTGTTCAAAGGGCTTTATTCCGATAAATCTGGAATCCGTCTTCAAAAAGTCCCACATATGAAACTCCTTCCATCCTTTTGTATTATGCCATCTCTTTCTATTTTTTGCAAGATTTTCCTATAGTTTATAGTAGAACTGCTTTTCCTTTGATTGTCACACTAATATTATCATAAATTCGTCTGTGCTCAGCAGCAATGTTTCGTTTTTTCTATTTCAGTATATAAACATACCCAAGCTCATATCAAAATGCTAATCATGCATGTGTCATTACTTTTTCTATAATCCAGAGAATTCGTTTCCGATTTTGTTCTTCTTCCAAATAAAAATGGTCTCCTCTAAATTGCTCAAAATATACATCTGTACTAAATTTATTCCAGTTTTCCATCACTTTATATCTCATCCGCGTATCCTCTTTACTGTATAAAACTATAATCGGTATGTCCAATGCCGTACAGGGTTCATAAATATATTCCGACAAAATCCTAAAATCATTCTCAATCGCCGGAAAGAATATCTTACGAAATACTTTTGATGTTCTCTGTCTCTCAGATGCACGTCCATAAGCCTCCATATAACGCATCAAAGCATCATCGTTTCGATATTTTTTATATACTTCGGCCTCCAAACAATCTGGTGGTTCACAGGCAGAAACAAACAAAGCTTTCGGCTTTATGTCCATCTTCTGTGCCACCAACCAAGCAGTTAGGGCTCCCATGCTGTGCCCAAAGAGAAAGTACTCTAGAGTTTCTGCGGATTCAATCTGTTGTATGACATCTTCTACAATATCATTCATATTAGAAGATAATGGTTCTCGGAAGCGAGTTCCGTGCCCACTATATTCAATCGGGTGAAATATAAAATTATCAGTCTTCCATTTGTTGTACAGCAGAGATGTCCCTCCTGCGAACGGAAGCAGAAATACATTTTTATCTGCGCACATGTCTTTTCACCTACATATATCTTATATAAAGTCACATCTCAGCTTTACACAAACCATGTTTCCTGTTTAACATATCATGATCAACTCGTCTCATCAGTTATGAGACATGTTATCTAATTGTATTTTCCCCAATCCTTATCAAAAATACTGAAGCGAACAACATCCGAATACTCGCCATCCGCATCCAAGACCTCGTTTTTAAGCACTGACTCTATCGCGAATCCCGCTCTGTTTAACAATGCTGCCTCGTCAAGGAATTTATAAAACATGTAAGAGTAGACTTTATGCATGCCAAGCTCAGTGAATGCCTTATCCAGCAGAAGCTTTATGGCAATCGCCTGGCTTTCCGTATTCCACTCCTGATCGTCACTTGTAAAAATGCAAAGCTCGCAACGCCTGTTATTTCTGTCTATATCCTTGAGATAGACTGTCGCGATCGGATACGACGATACCCCAAAGTCTTCATCAATTCGTTCAACGATATACTGTTGATAGTGGCCTGTCTCCACATGTTCCTTGTAAAACTTTGTATTTGATTCAATCGTAATCGGTTTCTGGTTCATACAATGCGCAGAAACCGAAGGTGTATTTCTCCATCTTACAATCAAGGAACCATCATTTAAAGTTATTGGTCTTAAATAAATTCTCATTGTCTTCCCCCTGTAATTCTTTCTCTTACATTATTAAATATAAGTATAATAATCGAATCAATTAACAGTGTAAATATCGCTAAAGTATACCATTTAACCTCGCATAGCATCTTCATGCTAAGCAATCTGCTAATCGGTATTGTCATTCCGTGTATTCCCAGGAAAGGGATAGTGTTTCTCCCAATCCATTCGATAGCTCTGAACATTGCAAAACAGCTTATGCTGCAGTGATAAACTGCTTTCATCACTGTAGTAATACCAACCAAAATCGTTGCAGATGATACATACATTATTCCTACATTGCCATATGAATTATTTGCAAACACCACTATAGTGTTATTTTTCAAACCAATAAAGACTCCAGCAATTATAAATGCTATGCCAATGATTGCAATAACCGTATTATTTATCTTCTTATCATTACACAGATTATCAACCCTCTGGTTGAACAAAATCGCATACAAATAACCCAAATAGAATATCAACAATCCAGTCAATGCCGCTCCGATATTGAATGGCAACCATATGGTGGATAACAAATGTCTTAGCAAAGTATTAATTGGCCATGCCAGAATTACAAGCACTATTGCTAAGCACCTGAATCTTTTGTTTAATTTCTCAATTACATACACCATCCCCATCAAGCATACTTCGGAAATCAAGAACCAAACCGCACCCCAGTTTCCCGTATAATCAAGGTTCCCTCTTGCAAGAATTATACCTATTGCATAGTTTGCCAACTGAGTAGAATATGGTTCCATCAGACCGTAAACTCCATGAAAAATAACTGTCAGACAAATACCAAGCATGCTGAACAGCAAATATGGTACAATATATCGCTTAATCATCTTTTGACTAATCTGCTTTAATGACTTGTCAGAATAGCCATTCCTCTTATGGCACAGTCCGGAAATATAGTAAAACAACGGCATGTGAAACATATAAATACACGTATAAAAGGGAGCAGGGATTCCACAGTGCCCCAATATGACAAGTATCATACCTAAGCCCCTCATGAAATCTATCCACTTTTTTCTTTTATCTTCTTTTAATACAGTCTCTCCCATTATTTCTCACCGAAATCTATTATAAAATATTTCACAGAAGCAAGGTAAACGTCATCACTGTCTGATATTGCTACATTTCTTAATCAATCACTTTTTCATTATAGTTTCTTTATGATTTCCTCTTTCATCAAATCAGCACTCAGTCCGCTCTCCCGCATTTGATAAGGATAACTTCCTGAATGGGCAAAAAAATCATTGATGCCAATAGGTAAAACCGGTGTGTGTATGCCGCCTCTGCAGAGCACTTCAGAAACCGCACTGTATAGCCCCCCGATTATATTGTGCTCTTCTGCTGTAACAAGAAGCTTATGCTTTTCGTTCGCTTCCATAATCGCGTCAACATCCAACGGTTTAATGGTATGCATATTCAAGACAGTGCACGATATCCCCTCTGTCTCCAGAAGTTTAGCCGTTTGCATCGCATGATAAACCATCGATCCTGTCGCTATGATACAGACATCTTCTCCCTCCTGAATCGTCACTGCTTTCCCAATCTGGAAATCATAGTCTTCCTTATAAACGATTGGTGTATTTTGCGGTCCGGTCAGTCTGATATAAGTAGGATCCGGTGTCTCAGCCGAAGCAATGACAGCCTTTATTATCTCTGTGCAATCCGCCGGTGAAATAACCGTGATATTTGGGAGAGCGCGCATAAACGCGAGGTCTTCAACGCTCATATGTGTCGCCCCGAGTACTCCTGCCGCATATCCGGCTGTCAGGCCGATCAGTTTAACGGGCAGCTTCATATAAGACATATTTACTCTGACCTGATCCGCGCATCGGGATGTGCAAAAACTGGCATATGTGTTTACAACGGGAATAAATCCCTCTTTGGCAAGACCGGCCGCCGCGCCAATCATATTCTGCTCTGCAATACCAAAATTATAGAGTCTGTCAGGAAATGCGCTTTTGAATCGTTCCAGTCCAGAAAAGAAACACAAATCTGCCGTAAGCATTAAAACATTCGGATTCGTCTCCGCCAATTCAATTGCTGCCGTCCCGTGAGCCCCACTTGGCCCGAGCAGGGACCATGTCCTGATATTTCTCTTGTTGTATTCAATCATATGGCAGCCTCCAATTCCTCCAACGCCTGTTTATAAAGTTCCTCCGTAAGGCTTGCATTATGATATTTCCAGTTATCTTCCATAAATGATATTCCTTTTCCCTTTACCGTATGGGCAAGAATTGCAAAAGGTTTATCACCCTTATGTTTATAAGCATTCAGGATCTCAGCCACATTATGGCCATCGATAACACTGGCGTCCCAGCCAAAATCTCTCCATTTGTTTTCAAACGGGCTCATATTCAGGACATCATCTGTATAGCCATCATATTGAATAGAATTTATATCCACCACCGCAACCAGTTGGTTTAACCCATAATGCGCTGCACTTGCCGCCGCTTCCCATACGGAACCTTCATCGCATTCTCCGTCTCCGAGAAATACAAACACACGAGACGCTGTATTTCTCTTTCTTTTTAGAGCCAGGCAAGTGCCCACGCCCAAAGAAAGTCCCTGCCCCAGGCTGCCGCTGGCAAACTCAATTCCAGGAAGTCCATTTAATGACGGATGGCCTCCCAGACGGCTGCCGTCTTTTTTAAATGTGCTTAACTCCTTCTCTTCTATAATGCCTGCCTCTGCCATTGCAGGATACAGCGCCATAGCTGCATGTCCTTTGCTAAGGATCACCCGATCCCGCTCTTCCCATTCAGCATTTTCAGGATCAAATCGAATGTTTCCGACATACAGGCCTGCCAGCAGTTCCACCATAGACAAGCTTCCCCCGAGGTGTGCCCCTGCATTTCCTGTCCCATAGGTCATCTGGACAATATTTCTACGTATCCTTTTAGCGGCTTCCTCGCATGGTTTTATTATATTATCTTCTTTCGGCATATTATATACCCCCGTCAACACGAATGATCTGCCCTGTAATATAGCTGCTCATATCACTTGCCAGAAAGGCAATTGCATTTGCCACTTCCTCCGGCTTTCCCATCCGCTTCAGAATCACTTTAGAGAGCATTTCGTCTCTGAGCGTCGTTCCAATTTGCCCACCCATATCAGTAGCAATCATCCCAGGCGCAATCGCATTAACCCGAATATTGTTAGGAGCAACCTCTCTGGCAAGATTTTTCATGGAGCCGATCAGAGCAGCTTTACTAGATGCGTAGGCATACTGAGCAGGCGTACCGTCAAGTCCGGCTATTGAAGAAATATAGACGATGCTGCCTTTGTTCTGTCGAGCCATCATGCGCACAACATACTGCGTCAGCAGCGTAACAGAAAAGTAATTTGCCTCAAACACCTGCCGGATGTTCTCCATTGCGCTCATCGGAAAGGAAGTCTTGTCTCCGACAATTCCCGCGACCGGTACCAGTATATCCACATCTTTTTTCTGCCGGCGGATCATTTGAACGGCTTGTTTGACCTGTGCTTCATCCGTCACGTCAAAATACACCGGCCAGATCTCTACCCCATACCTGTCCGCAAGACTCCTCATATCAGCCTCAAAGGCATCGTCCTGAGCCCTGGCACACGCCCAAACACTCGCTCCCTGTGCCGCAAATGTCTCTACTGTAGCTCTTCCGATTCCACGGCGCGCCCCGGTAATAATTGCACTTTTATCCTTTAAAATCATCCTTGTACCAACCCTTATATACTGATTTGTGTCAACATACCCCTGACTTTCTCAACAGAATCAAAGAAACCTCTGTATTCCTCCGGCGCCCATTTCTCACGAATCCTCTGCTGTACGCCGGACGGTCCGACTACGGAGGGCACGCTCAGCGCCACATCACGGCATCCGTGCTCCCCCATCAGTACAGAGCTTACACAGCTAATTGTAGGCCTCTGGTTGATAATCGCATCCGCGAGCTGACAGATACATGTGGCTATACCATAATGCGTTTTTCCCTTCGCCGCGATGATCTCAGCGCCCATCGTTCTGGTCTGCCCCGCTATCTGCTGCTTCACTTCTTCATTCCATGCAATCTTAAGTTCCGAACAGTACTCCTCAATCGGAATACCTCCGACTGTCACATGGCTCCATACAGGAACCTGCCCGTCTCCATGTTCTCCTATGATGTAGCCATTGATCACCCCTGTACTCAATTCCAGATAGTCCGCAATAGAGCGAACAAACCTGCTGGTATCCAGAATACATCCCGAGCCAAAGACCATGCCGTCTGGAAGCCCCATCCACTCTGTGGCTTTATAGGTCAGGATATCCACAGGGTTTGAAATGACAAGGATAACCCCTCTTGTGTAGTATTGCTGGATAGAGGTTACGACGTTCTTTATTATCTGCACATTGTCATTTGTAAGGTCAAGCCTTGATTCCCCGGGCTTCCTCCCTCTCCCGGCAGTGATTATGATCAGATCACAGTCCGCACAGTCAGAATAATCTCCGCCGTACAGATCCGCCGTTCCCATGGCAGGGATACCGTGGCGGATATCTTTCGCCTCGCCGTTTGTCTTTTCTCTGTTGATGTCGATCAGCACAATCTCCCTCGCGACATCCCTGAGAGCCATCGCATACGCAATAGAGGAGCCGACATATCCCGCCCCTATAATCGCGACTTTTCGATTCCCAATTGTATAGCCGATTCGTTTATTCATATCCATTATCCCCATAGGATTCAAATCAGGTTCAGGCAAACACTACAGTTCTCGTGAGCAAAGCAGGCAGATTATAGCCGTCCCAAATAAGATCAAAATCCATCGTCTTCCCCATCGGAACCACGCGGTCAATTCCCTTTACTCCCGCCGTGATCAACGGCATTACCGCTTTGCTGTCCCCAATGTATGCAATGGTCTGACACCGTTTATCATTGCTCAGTCCCGCAATGGAAAGGATATCTTCACAATTGTATTCGAAGAAATACCCGCTGTTATCCTTATAATCCATGAGGAAATCCGTCACTTCGGGGACAGTTACCCGAATAATCAGGTTATCCTCATGCGGCTGTACCTTAACCCCCGCTTCTGCCGCAGCAAGTAAATAACTGCTGGTCAGTTTATTCACGCCCTGAATAGGCTGAAAGGTATATTTTTCTTTGACAAGCCTGTGCTCTTCTTTCCAGAAAGTTTCCTTTGCCTCCTTGATCCTGCTGCCTGTCCACACGATAATCCTCGGACTGGTACAAGCGTTCTGGTCTGAAAAGAAAGTATCGTTATAAAAGTCATCAGCGACTTTAGCCTTATTCTCAGTCTCCAGATAGCTGTCAGAATCAATAATAGCCAAAGAATATCTGTCCGCGAAAGTAATCTCTCCGGAACGCGGCGGAAGCGGTGATTTCCTGAGTTCACTGATGGTAGCGTCACCGCCCCATATGATCCTCACATCTGCTATAGAACTAAACAGGTCGTTGATCTCCTTATCGCGGCCATATCGAACCAAAAGCATATACGGCCTCATCTTCTCATGAAGTTCCAGAACTTTTTTAAATGCTTCTGTGAGAATCAGCACCTGCGGAAAATCCTTGCTCGGAACACGCACAATATTGGCGTTTCCGGTCAAAAGTCCGGAAACGAGAGAATAGGCAAAATTTACCGGTACATTCGACGGCGCAATGTGGAAAGCGACGCCCTTGCCCAAATGCAGTGCGTCATCCCCTGTCTCAAACCGTTCTTTTAATTTCATTACCGAAGCCTTGCGTATCCAAAAACCAAAAGTTACCACATCAGAGTAAATCTTCGATCTCGGATCTTTCAACAGAGCTCTGCTCACGTCGTTCAGGAACTCAATGATCGCTTCGTCAAAAGGGAGAAGCGCCGGTGCCTCCGAAAGCTTCGCAGCGATATCAGCCGAACCGATCAGATATGTGACTTTATTCAGTATGTTCCTATTTTCTTCAGAATTTAGTCGCATAGGTATCGCTGCACCCCCTTATTTCAGCATTTTTCAAACGGCCGTTGATCTTAAAGTACTTTCCCTTTCGGCCGCAGGGACAATCGTCAATACCCTCAATAACCCCCTCATCCTCCGTCAGCAGACTGTGCCCGGGATAGGACTCTGGAATCGTACTCACAACCTGAATAATGCCGGGCTCTCCAATATCAGCTTCCGAGAAATCAATCGGTCTTCTCACTATCACATCTGAGAAAATGCTCGCGTGCAGATGTCCGCACTCACATTCCATATAGATGCAGCCTGTCTGCTCAACCATCCCGTAATAATCATGGATATGCTCCAGACCGCAGACAGCCTTTAGTTTTTGATGAAATTCATCATGGCTGACCGCCTCAGAAATCAGTTTTTTCCAGCCCCCGCCATGAATCAGGATGCCATTTGAAAGGTCAAAGGTAACGCCCTCTTCCTTAAGTCTTAGCAGCTCCTTATAAAAATGCTGCCAGATCATGAATGTAAAGCCAAACAAAAGAATTCTCTGTCCTTGATACTGATCCAAAAAATTTCGGACGCCCTCAACATCCAGCTTCATATCATCGTCCAGCGCATAGATCTTCTTTGAACCAAAAATAGAGAAACCCAGAATACCGGCTCCTCTCGCACTGAACATTGCCCGATTCTTCACTACGCTCGGGCAATCGATTATAATCATTGGCATACGACTGGATCCGGTGAAGTCCGACACGATCTTCACCATTGTCTTCTGTTGGTTGGACGATGTCGCCCGATCCAAATAAATCTTGCTTACAGCCTGCCCGGTCGTTCCAGATGAAGTCATTGTCTTGACCACATCTTCCTGCGGAACTGACTTTAATTCAAGTTCCTTAAAGAGGCGCACCGGCAGGTATGGCAGATCGGCGTATGATTTTATCTTTTGCGCATCAAAATCAATTGCCTCCATCATTCTCCGATACTCCGGGCAATTCTCCTGATGAAGCTTATTCAGTTCCGCAAGCCGCTCTGTCAAAAGCTTCTCTTTTTCTGTTTTTCCTAAAGAATAAGGAGGAATATTCAATATTTCGTCAAATGTCATACCCTCACCTCTGCACGAATTCAAGGACTCTCTTATTCAGCGTAATACTTTGTCAATTCGCTGTAAAGCGTCTTCCCGGAGTCATTCTTTGGAATCTCATCTATCACGACTGTTTGGAACGCTGCCGGATTCAGTTTCGTCTTGTGAATCACAAAATCCCGAACCGATTCGGCAATCTCAGCATCTGTCACAAAGATATACAAGTGATCATCCACACCGGCGCTGGCAGCCTCTATATCGTATTCGCCCTTGATCAACCGATCAATTTCATCCAGATTTACGCGGTTGCCATAGATCTTAAGGAATCTCTTTTTGCGGCCTACGATATAATAATATCCGTCCTCGTCGAACTGGGCCATATCGCCGGTCTCAAGTATTCCGTGGCGTTCATCGCCCTTTCCAAGATCCTCTCCGCATTCCGCATAGCCAAGCGTAACATTCTTGCCCTCATATATAAGTTCACCCGTAGTATGCGGTTCTGTAACCTCTTTTCCGTCCGCGTCTGCCAGATGAAACTTTCCGCCCGGAATCGGGATCCCCATTGATCCTTTCTTTTCAACAGCTTTTTCCGGCGGCAAGTATCCCATGCGTGAAGTCGCCTCGGAAGCGCCATACATAACCACAAAATTCTTCCCCTGCTCCTCCGCATACTTTGCGAACTTTTCATGCAGTTCCGGCGTGATCTTTCCGCCTGCCTGCGTCATGGTCCGGAGGCTTGGCAATTTCATTCGATAGAAACGGAGCCTGTCCAGCATCTCATAAGTATAGGGAACCCCTCCAAACGATGTAGCCTCAGCTTCCCTGAAAAAGCTCCAAAACTCTTTCTGCATAAGGCCTTTTTCCGTCAGAAGCAGTGTCGCTCCGACCAAAAAATGTGAATTGATGATGGAAAGCCCATATACATAATTCATGGGTAATGTTGTAATCGGGCGCTCCGAATCATCCAGCTTAAGATATTCTGCAATAGACCGGGCATTTTCCCGAACATTTGTATAAGACTGCCGTACAAGCTTTGGGGAACCCGTCGAACCGGAGGTAGTAATAAGCAAAGCCAGTTCCTCATAAAGAGGATATTTTATATCATACCCGGATTTCAGCAGAACATAGCCATACGCTTCGTACACTGTTTCCATGGTCGGAAACAACCCTGTCTGATCTTGAGGAACCCACAAATATGCCGGGCAATATGTCTTAAGAAGGTTATTTAATAATGCTTCTTCCAAATGACTGCTCACCATAGCCGGAACATATCCACTATTGATGAATGCAGTATAGCCCAAAACAGAACCGATCTCATTGCGGCACAAAGCGAACACCAGACAGCGGTGGCCTATTCTCTCTGTCAGAATACGTGATTCTGAAATGAGATCATCATAGGTCATCCGGCCACCAAACTCATCTATGAGCGCAATCTTGCCCGCATGTTCTTCTAAGTCCCATATCTTTCCCATTAAAACTCAACCCCATACTCATCCTTCGCCAGAATTTCCTTGCCTTTTTCATAAGAGCTAAGGTCAATGATATCGTCTGTGTCCATCATGATATCAAATGCGTCCTCCAGCGCTGCGATCAAACCCATATGTCCTACAGAATCCCATGCCGCTATGTCCTGATACTTCAAGCCTGCAAGCTGATCCTCTGTAATCTCAAATGTTTCAATAAATGCATTGTTGTACTTTTCTATATTTGACATAACTTTACCTCTTTTCCAGAAATCATTTTAATATAGTCTTTTCACTTCCATATGCTTCCCGAAAATACTCATCGGTCTCAATAATCGGGAGAATATCTTCCTTTTCCATCGTGAAGTCCATAATGCCCCACGACAAACCGATTCCAAAACCTGAGACAATAAAACGCATTCGATCCTGCACCGGTGTTCTCTGACATAGATCCGCAATTGTAAGAGGAATACTTACACTGCTAGTATTGCCAAACCGATCCAGGGAGACAGGCATTTTCTCTTTCGCAAGATGAATTCTCTTCCGAATATGTTCCATCATAAATAAGTTTGCCTGATGAAACACACAATAATCATAATCATCAATTGTCCCGCCAAAGGCTTCAAAGAAGTCTTTAAATAAACGAGGTTCCCGTCTGAAAGCAAATTCCAGTACGGCTGCTCCGTCCATTTTAGGGCATATTTCATCGTAGTTTACATTGGACAAATCCACTTTGACTCTTGCGCTGAGCCCCGGATAAATAATCGCCTGATATCCAGATCCATCAGCTCTCATTATCGCATGCATAATGTCTTCGCCTTTTTCGAGAATAACTGCACTTCCCGCATCGCCAAATAAAACTGTCGTCGACTGGTCGCTCGCAGGCCATATTCTGGAATGAGCCTCTCCGCAGCACAATAATATCCGTTTCAGAGCCCCTGCCTGTACCATGGATGCCGCCATATAAAGCGCATAAACAAAACCGGAACAGCCCAAATTAATATCCCATGCCATACACTCATTTGATAATCCGAGACGCGTATGCAAAATATGGGCTGTTGCCGGAACACAGTAGTCCGGAGTCTGAGTGACCAAAATAATTCCATCAAAGCTGTCTTTGGGATATCCTTTATGCTCAATCAGCTCTTTTGCCGCTTCATAGCAAAGATCACTTGCGCTTTGCCGCTCACTTACAACATGTCGTTCTTTTATTCCAGTCGTATTAATGACCCTGTCAATATCAAACCTGTCTACGAAATCAGAAATTGAATTAATCTTCTTAGGTACTGCACAGGCTAAACCGGTAATCTTTACTCCTTCAAACATCGCCGTTGACACTCAAATCACCTCCTCATACTACTATCCTATCTTTCCCCCATACCCTCCCCCAATAGGCAAGACGGCCGCCGTGATATATCTACATGCATCACTCAAAAGAAACAGCACTACGTTTGCCGCATCTTCAGCACCTATGAGTCCCAGATACTGTGCTTCAAGCAATTTGTGATCTCCGAAATCCATATACTCCTGAGTCATTTCTGTCTGCACGAACCCATACTCAATAGCATTAAAACGGATGCCTCTTGCTCCCAATTCCAGAGCTATCGGATTCAGAAAGCCTTCCATGCTAGCTTTTGCTGCCCCATAAGCTCCCTGAGAAATATTCCCTATCTTCGCAGCCAGAGAAGATATTGTTACCAGAGAAGCTCCCTCATTCAGGTTATTTCCAAGTGAGAGACATCTCACTGTTTCAAAGAGCGCCAATGTGTGAATGCGAAACATTTTCTCAACAAATCTGGGCGTTGTCTGTCTAAGCATCCGCCCTGTTCCAATGCCCGCCGCATGAACAAACCCGTCCGCCTTTCCACGTTCTGCAGTAATTGTGTTTATCAAATTTTCGATTTGTCCCGTCTCATTCAAGTCAAACGCATACCA
The DNA here is from genome assembly GCA_947591155.1 of uncultured Lachnospiraceae bacterium. Lineage (GTDB taxonomy): Bacteria > Bacillota > Clostridia > Lachnospirales > Lachnospiraceae > Choladousia. Next base: position 52,469 of record CANQDA010000010.1, on the reverse strand, counting down.
GGCTTGTTCCTCAGATCTGTCCATCAATTGGACTGTCTCCTTGAGACGCTCCTCGTTACGAGCAATGATCGTAACTCTGGCCCCGAGCCGGCTAGCCTGAATCGCACATTTCCGGCCAATGCCGGAAGAGCCGCCCGTAATCAGAATATGCTTTCCACTCAGGTCCATGGGATTGATCATAGACTATTCCTCCTCCATCAGAGCCATCAAATCGGCTACCGTCTTCTGTTCTTTAATTACAGCGCTCTTAATTACTTTATCAAACTCATCATCCACCATTGCAATAAAAGAAATTACCGCAATACTGTTCCATTCTTCCAGATTCTCCAAAGCCATCTCCGGCTTCAAGGTTCCCGGATCCATCTCCATTACCTCTTCCAACAGTTCCAGTTTCTCTTCGTTTGTCATGGTATGTTCCTCCTATCACTTTTATAAATTATTTTGCTGTTTTCAGTCATCTTACATCTTCAATGCATCTTGCGTGTCCGTATGAAAAACCTCTCTTTTTATCTCTCAAATTCCTTGGCATCCTATTATTCTGAAGCAACCGTTTTTTGCAAGATACCCCGTATTTTTTTGCAAGCAACCCGTGCATCGTCTTTAGTTATAGTAAATCTTTGAATCATTTTCCCTCTTTTGTCGATTTCAGGTTCATTGAAAATTGCTCCAAACATTTTGTTCCACCTTAAAGCAGGCTTATTGTCAGCTTCTACCCAACCAATAATATGTTCCAGACGAAGCACATCAAAGTCAAATTCCAGCATCAACAGACCCGCTTCGATTTTTTGCATCGGATCGCCATATAACGCCAGCCGTCCGCCTTCTCCTGTATCCCCGTTTATATCATAAACGCTCATCGTTCCAAGCCTGTTGCCCTGCTTATCCCACACCACAAAAAAATAACCGTTCTCCTCCTCGCGTTGCCTTTTTATCCACTCTTTCTGCTGATCCATTGTGATATCTAAACGCGGCAAGTGTTTCGTCATTTCCGGATCCTGCCGTATGGATAAAGTGAACTCCGCATCATCAATATCAGCCGCTTTTAAATCTACAAGTTTTCCGCTAATCACTTTTTCGTATACCATTATATAGACCTCATCTATTCACAAAATTCTTAATCACAGCACATATCTTTTTAACATCGTCGTATGTGAGATAAAGGTTCATAGGAAGGCTGATCGTATGGTCGCTCACATAATCAGAATAAGGGCAGGTTCCCTTTGCATATTCGTACATTCTGTAATTGATATTGCTGGCATAATGTACACCCGGGTAAATCTCCGCCGCATTCAATGCCATCATCAATGCATCCCTATCCTCTACGCAGATTTGGAACAGATGATATGAGCTTTCGCATCCGTCCTCAATGCGAACGGTTTTTACTTTGTCTTCGCATTCTTTCAGCTCTTCCCTATACCAAGTAGCCAACTGTCTTCTATAAGCATTGTCACGATCTAAGTATTTGATCTGTACTAAACCGATCGCCGCCATCACAGAATTTCCATGCCCTTTGTCCCCGATATATTCCACATCATACTTCCACTTGTAATTTCCACTGTCCGAAGATCTAGAATAGGTATCCTTGTTGATCCCCAGCCAACATTTTTTTCTGACGATCTCGTCGAATTCTCCTCTTTTGAAGCAGATCATACCTGAATCTGCGGTAGGAAGATTCTTCACCGCCTGAAATGAATAGACGACTACTTCCGCTTCCCGTCCCGGAATCTCTCCCTTGTAGCGTGTTCCGGCCATATGGGCTGCGTCAAGAATCAGTTTCAGTCCATGTTCCTTGCAAATATCTACGATTTCGTAATAATGTCCCATATTTCCGCCAAGCCCTACATACATGACTGCTCTTGTCCGATCTGTGATATGCTCTTTCACGGATTGCGGCGTCAGGCACATAGTATCATCAATATCAGCGAATACCGCTTTCATATGGGACTTCAAAATCGCATGATTTGAAGAAACAAAAGTGATCGGCGTAGTGATGATCTCGTCGTCATCTGCCCATCCATACTGTTCTTTCAGAATGTCTACTGCCATGTAAAGACCTATCGTAGATGAATTCAGATAATGCGCAAACGGAAGTCCCGTATAAGCTTTCCATGCTTCTTCGAACTGCACTGTTTTAAAACCAAGACCTGTCCAACCTACCTCCAGACATTCCCTGATCTGCTCAAGGCATTCCTCTACTTCATATTTTGCTTTAAATAACTGTATTCCTGCCATATCTTTACCTTTTCTCCTTTTCAAAAAATATATTATCACCTAATATTACAATACAATTCAGTCAGCATCTCGCCAACCGACTATCCGTTTACCTTACATTCACCTTGAGACATTAATTTCCTGCCTGAACACGATTGCAGAGACTTAATATATAATCTCCATATTCTGTCCCTTTCTTTCTTTCACCATGTTCTCTCAGCTGCTCCAAGGAGATAAAGCCCCGTCGCCAGGCCACTTCCTCGATACAGTATACGTTCATCCCGCAATTATCCTGAACGATCTTCAGGAAAGCGGACGCCTCCTGAACATTCACCCAATTGTCCACCTCGATCTCTACAAAACCGCGATCTAGCATCTGAACAAACAGTTCATTTTCGGATGCGTATCTGGCAATGTAGGATGCAACGTCTGTCCCAACTGCCATATCAGTCAAAAATTCCGTTGGAAAAAACAGAATCGGAATATCGCTGAAATCATATTGTGTCCACAACAGCTCATCCGAATCCAAGCTGACAACCTTTTTGTCCCGATCGATAGCAATGCGGGAAAATGAGTGATTGAGTCGTTTGGGAAGCACAAGCATTGTGAATCGCTCCCGGTTCATCATCGCCTTCTGGAAAAAACGTGTCTGATCCACTCCATAGAGCAGACAACGCCCATAAACCATCATGGTATTCTTTGCTGTCATGTTGTACTTTACAGCATCCTGAAGTGAGCCGCAAACCGTTCTAAGCCGAATTCCATAATCCCTGCCGTCTCCGAGCGTCTCATCTATATATTTCTTATCGTCGGATGAACAGGCGATCAGGATATCTCTGATCCCCACGAGAAGGAAATAGCTCAGGAGGAAGTAAACGATTGGTTTATCATAAATGATTGTCCCTGCGCCAATCTTGTATGGATTCTCATCCAACAAAAGAATGCCCTGCCAGTCGCTGTCATGATGAACGACATCACCGGCCAACAAACTATCCGTATCTGTATCCAAAAGGATGGAAAGCTTCCTCAGATACCCGATATCCGGCAGTCCAAGTCCCCTCTCCCACTTGGACACAGCTTTGTCACTGATTCCGATACGATCCGCCAGATCCTTCTGGGTATAGCCTGCCCTCTTTCGTAAATATGAAATTGCCTTCCCAATCTTGTTCTCTTTCATAGGCAACCCCTGCACATTATCAAAGTATAAGCGAGTTAATACCTTTTTCTATTCTCTTTCCCGTTATAGTCCTCTACTTCTTGCTATTCCAAATAAAGTGCTCGTAATTTCCCGATAGCCATCCGGTTTTAGTAAAATAGACATAATAAAATATACAAAAACCCCAACAGATACCTTTATAGCAAATGAAATTATGATTCCGTCTATACCGTTTGCACGCAAAAACCAGCCTACCATCCATACCCCAAACCCCATCACTGCGGTTGAGGCTACAGGTTTCCATAGATCAGAAAGCATCTCATTGATTGTATAATGCATCATCTTGCCAGCCTCATAGGCGCTTATAGCTGCCGCTATGATCATTATCGTCCCACTGATAAGAGACAGTTGAGCGATACTGCAGTTAAGTACAAAGCTTCCGATGATCAATCCCAGAATCATCATAACAAGTCGTATAATTTCAATCTTAACTTTCATGAAGCTATGTCCAAGAGCATAATACACTTGCGAATTCATAAGGATAAATGGCATACCAATATAATAAATGCAGGCACCTATCATGATTGGCGCCGCCGCCCGCCACTTTTCTGTGAGAAGAAGCACGATCACTTCTTCAGATGTCAGCATCATGCCTGTCATAAGAGGGAAAATAATGTATGTGCTAAACGCAGTCACTTTTCGAATAATGTGTTTGACGCGATCCAGATCGTCCTGACACGATGAGATAGTGGGAAGCAGAACGCCTGAAACAGCTGAAAATGTATAAAGCGAAAATTGTTCAGGTAACTGATTCCCCTTACTGCTGTACCCAAGATCTGTCACAGAGTAACGTTTTCCGATTACCGCATTATACATATTGTTTGCAACAAAATATAACAGAGAAGCGCTTACCACGCCTATGCTGAATTTTATAATTTCTTTCAGTCTCTCAATATTAACCTGCCATTTGATTTTAAACTTAACGCAAAAGAATAATAGACCCGTAACTAATACATTATACAGTAATCTCTGAATAACAATAGCCCATACTCCACAACCTGCATATGCAGCCACAATTCCAACAATACCTGATATGATACTGCCTGCAATATTGCACCAGCATAATAGTTTAAACTGCATATTTCGGTTAACTATGGCCGTCCTTGTAGCCGCAAACGCCTGAATAAATACAGTGAGGCCAAGCACCCTCAAAACAGGGCAAAACAGCGATTCCTCATAATAAGTTGCGATAAATGGTGCCGCAGCAAAAAAAACAAGGTAGAGAACCGTTGCAATCAAAAAGCTAACCGTCAGAACACAGCTATAATCGCAGTCATCGACATTCTTTTTTCTTATCAGGGTAGTGCTGAATCCGCCATCGATCAAAATATCGGACAGATTAAGAAAAATAGTTGTCAGTGCGATGACACCATAATCCCGCGGCATCAATATCCTGGCCAAAATAATAGAGACTATCATAGTTATTCCTTTCGATGAAAAGGACTCTATTATTTTCCAGATAGCTCCGTTTGTGAACTGCTTTCTTGAAACCTGCTCCATATGACTTCTTCCCTTTCATAGTCAGCCATTTGCGAATAGCTTGCACAATTATTTTCTTTTGAACCGTGAAAATAATTTCTTTTTTACACTATTGAATCCTTCACTTTTTATATAAAAGAAAACCTTGTAGAGATACTCTGCATATCTTAACAGCAAATATTGTATTCTCCATACAAAAAAGTTTCGGCATGAAGAATGGCCCTTGTAATTCTTTCGGAGTTCCGGAATATCTGCAAACATCCGTTCCATTAATACACGTTCAGCAAAGCTCGAAACCACATGCTTTTGAGCTCTTTTAGCACATGCTTTTCGTAAATTCGAATCGAGGATGGCCAAACTCAGCTTTTCTTCCCAGGCTTTATCTGTATTATCGGCTAAAAATCCGTTAAATCCGTCCTGCACCACGAATGTATAAGGTTGAACGTTGGAATATATTCCGACTATACCGGATAATGTATATTCAAGATACTTATTAAAATATTTACACTTTGAGAAGGATGTGTCTTCCAGCGGGGAGATTCCTATGTCGAACTTTTGATCCTCCATATACTTTCTGTATTCGAGTAGCGGCATTCCATCGACATACGTAACAGGAATAATTTTCTCCAGTTCGTCGCATTGTGGATGCACCGAAACAAAAGTCAGAGTTATTTTATTCGGATTTTGGGTCGCCACTTTCAGAAGCGCCGGAAGAACAAGCTGCTCAAATAAAGCCTCATGTTGCCCGCCGCCTGCAGCATAGACGATCCGAACAGCGCTTCCGCCCTCTGAATCGTAATCTCTATCTAATATCTCTTCTGGTCTCACTACTGTGTCTACCAGCGATGAACGCCCGTCAAGAGTAAGGCCAGACATCTGATCAATTAAATATCTGTTGCAACTCATAAGGGCATTTGAATATCTTAAGGCCTTTATAAGGCCTCCTTTCTGCCATGGCAGATCGGGGTGGGATTTTGGAAGATGAAGCAAGTCATCATCACACATGGTTATAACAAATCGACCGGTTTTATGCGTTGCAGCTGCGATTCTCCATGCATAAGCATTGTTCGGGCGAATCATTACCAGTATATCGCACCAGTTGACATCTGAAAGCTGTACGTCCAACAGACGAACAAATCTCACATCAATCCCATATTCATCAGAAAGGCTTTGCCAAAAGTTTCGCGTGATACTTACTGTCGGCATCTCCGTCTCATAGATAAACAATACACTACTCATATTATTACCTTTCGAAAAGTTGCCGTTTCTAAAATGGCCATCTTACACTATTCAGTATAGTAATCAAATCACTGGAACTATAGTAACATTCAACAGTAAACATAAAGAAGACCATAAGAATCATCAAGGATTGTATACTCTGTTGCCATGATATCTTCTTGAACAACAACACCTTGGATCTCCCAGCATTAAAAATCATAGCATACTGAATCAGAACAAAGCAATTAAACATTCGCTCAAAAGACGCGGACACCATCGTTATCGGAAGAAACATAAGCATAAGCACATTTGCTTCCCTTATCATCCTGTATTTTCGGATATCAAAATCCGAAACATCCAGCTCCATCATCCGTACTTCGCAAGCCCTGTCGGTCAATGAGAAAAAAAACTGATGCTTAAGTAGCAGGAAGAAAGCATATTTGAAAGAGCTGCCTTCTCCTTGGAAATATTCCAATACCCGGGCCAAGCCTTTGCCTGCTACCGGCAAATGATCCAATATGCTGTAAATGACTTGGGAGAAAGAACCTGTGGAAAACAATGCGATCAGCGTTGCTACGCCTATAAAAAAATAATACAATGGTTTGAATGTTCTGTTGCTTTCCGGATTGATAAACAGGAAAATGAGAAAACCATACCCTATAATGTGAATCTGAGCGCTTAAAATGATCAGCGCCGCATATGCTATCCGATTCTTTCTCCCTCCCTGAACTAAAAGATGGAATGCATTCAAAAAAATTGCTCCAACCAAGGCGCTTCTCATTTGTGTAATGAAACCGATCAAAGGAGTCACCAATGCAAGCGCGACAACTGCACACGGTGAATTACTGTACTTTTTTATAGCTATATATAAAAGTAAAATTACTATAGTAACCCAAAGTATTTTAAACGCGTCAAAACTCCAACCATGGTCATAAAAGAAAAAACGAATAAGATCAAAGACGACTTCTTTGCCATGGGAGATGCGTCCATTATACGCATAACGATAATTAGCGATATCATAGGATTCCGATACACTTATCGCAAATAACCAGAACATGAAAAAAATAGTAAAATAAGTTACATCCAGTTTCTTATTCCAAGTATAGGAAACCGGATGAACGATTCGCTTTTCTTTGCAGCATAAGCCCAGGAGAACCAACATCATCCCTGTTACAATAATTAAAACAGCTTTAAATTCCAACATTTTTATATACCTTTTAGGAATTTCACTTCTAATTGGTTATCTCGTCCATCATAGACTCAAATGTATGATCGTTTTTGATTCCCGGCAAAATATCAATATACTCTCCTTTTATAAATTCAGGCAAATTCTCCAATTTATCTCTCCCAAGAATAAATACATTATTTCTGTTGTACAGATCCTTCCGGACTATATTCTTGTTCGTAGTTATGAGCTTCACTCCGATTGCCACTGCCTCCATATCACGCATTGTCACGCCTTCCTGATTTTTCATGGTTACATTCAGAATCGCACGACTTTTTGAATCATAATCAAGCACTTGCTCGTAGGGAATTGGCTTCTGATAATATGCCTTCTTTCTGGATAACCTTCCATCTTTAACAATGATAAACTTCGTTTTCAAGCCTAAATCATGCAAATTTTTTTCTAGCTGAAGCAGTCTCTCGCCACGTCCTTTATCACTCCCAACAAAGAAAACATCAAACTCTGGTCTCTGCTTAGCTCTAAGCATCATTTCGTAAATCCAATATTTTTTTGTTAATCTTATTTTGTATTTCCGGCTGTCATAATCATCATACGTCCATACCCTTATATTGTCCGGTATACGTTCAGGCGTAATGTTCCTTGCCTTTCCAACCATATTGTTATAAAGATAATTTATCTGCGTCTCCGGACATTTCTTTCTAACCCATGCCAAATAATGTTCTGTGATATTGACATCAATAATATTAATGAAATGAATTCCTTCTTCTGCCAATATCCTTTTATTATACCAAATCGCCTTGGGTAATACAGGCAACCGAAAGCAAGCCTCCCTGAATATTCTAAACAGTAGTTTATCCCCATGATACGGGGAAAACACCCGCATTCCCTCTTCTTCTATACTCTTCCTTTTATACCCGGTCGATGCCATAATGAATATTGTGTTCTCTCGACTCCAATGAGGCATACGCTCCCTCCTGTGTCTTTATGACATATCGTTCATACTCTTCTAGCAGTTCATCTTTATAATAATTTTTACTACAATATATACTTATAAATTATCCTTATACCACTCAATTGCCGCTTTTATTCCACGCTCAAAGTCCCATTCCGGGTTATATCCTAATAACCGCTTTGCCTTTGAAATATCTGCATTGCTGTGTTTGATATCCCCGGCACGGTCAGGGCCAAAATGTGGCTCTATATCTTCTTTCCCTAATGCCTTGGCTAAATAATGATAAATGTCTATCAGGTATTCTCTTCCACCGTAAGCAATGTTAAACGCCTGTCCAGCCACTTCACTCGAAGCCTTACAGGCCTTTAAATTTGCCTCAATAACATTTTCAACATACGTAAAATCTCTGCTTTGTTTTCCATCCCCGTTAATTGTCGGAACTTCACCGTCAAGCAGTTGCTTAATGAATTTTGGAATCACTGCCGCATAGGCTCCGTTTGGATCCTGACGTCTGCCAAACACGTTAAAATAACGCAACCCATATGTATCCAAACCATATAATTTATAGTACAATTTTCCATACTCCTCGTCAACTCGTTTGGTCAGAGCATATGGGGACAGCAGGTTTCCCTCTTTGCCTTCTCTTTTCGGCAGACCAGTCTCATCACCATATACGGATGAGCTCGACGCGTACACAAACTTCTTCACACCGTTCTGGCGTGCAGCTTCCATCATATTAAGGGTGCCCTTGATATTAACTTTCTCGTAATAAAGCGGCATCTCAATACTTCGCGGAACACTTCCCCACGCCGCCTGATTCAGAACATAGTCAACCCCTTTGCAAGCTGCCATGCAGATTTCCAAATCTGTGATGTCTCCCTTTATAAATTCATAATCAGAATTCTCAATAAATAAATTTACGTTTTCCTGCTTTCCTGTTGACAGGTTGTCCAGACAGCGAACCTTATAACCCATTTTCAATATCGCTTCACACAAGTTGGAACCAATAAAACCGGCGCCTCCTGTAACCAGAAACAACGTGTTGGGGGCAAACTCCAAATCTGAATAAAACATATTCTCTTCCTCGCTCCAATAGCCTCAAGATATCTTTTATAATCTCCAGTAATAATAACCTGCTGTTACAAACTGTTCCTTTTCATACATACCCTTGATATCAAACAAAATTTTATGTTGCTCATCGCTATAATATTGATCAAACCAACTCACAGGCAGGTCTTTAAAGATCTGATGTTGTACGCAGACTGCGATAGCATCCGATTTTTTCATGTCATTTAGCGAAATCACATCGACATCATAAAGTCTCTTCGCCTCCTGCACATCCGCAACATCGTCAACAATCAATACTGTCACTCCGTATTCCTGAAGTTCTCTTACGATATCCATCACTTTTGTATTACGGGTATCCTGGCAGTTTTCTTTAAAGGCAAATCCCAGAATTGCCACCTGTGCGTCTTTAATCATTTTGCCATTCTTAATCAGTCCCTTGACGATATTCTCCGCAATATATCGTCCCATATCATCATTTATCCTGCGCCCGGACAAAATAACCTGGGAATGGTATCCCATCTGAGCTGCCTTATGAGTTAAATAATAGGGATCTACCCCTATACAATGACCTCCCACCAAACCGGGTTGAAAATTCAAAAAATTCCATTTTGTGCCGGCTGCCTCCAGAACTTCCTTTGTGTCAATTCCCATCTTATGGAAAATAATTGATAATTCATTCATAAAGGCAATATTGATATCCCTCTGGCTGTTTTCGATCACCTTAGCGGCTTCAGCAACCTTTATGCAAGAGGCACGGTGAACTCCCGCTAGTGCAACTAATTCATATACATGAGCGATATCATCCAAAGATTGCTTATCCATTCCGGAGACTATTTTAATAATTGTATCCAGGCGATGTACTTTATCGCTCGGATTGATCCGTTCTGGCGAATACCCTATTTTAAAATCCCTTCCACATTTCATGCCGGACTCGCGCTCCAGTATGGGCACACAGATATCCTCTGTTACACCCGGATACACAGTGGATTCGTAAACAACAACAGCGCCTTCCTGCAAATTCCTTCCCACTACTTTACTTGCCTCTTCGATCGGAATCAAATTCGGTGTATGGTCGTCATTTACAGGAGTCGGAACTGCCACAATAACAAATTTTGCTTGCCTTAGGATGCTTTCATCTGACGAAAAAGTCATTGATGTATTCTGAATCTCAGCATCCCCTACTTCCAATGTCGGATCAATCCCTTTGTTATACAAAGCAATTTTCTGTTCATTGGAATCATATCCAAGCACATCCAGTTTCTTTGAAAAAGCAATCGCGAGAGGCATACCGACATATCCCAGACCTACTACTGCCATTTTTTCTTTTTTCTCTAATAACCGTTCAAATAAAGCCATTTTCCCCTATCTCCCTAAAACCTTTTGTATTTCTTCCATATATTTATTAATAATTATCTCTCTGGAAAAAGTACGTTCGACATGTTCACGTCCCATTTTCCCCATCTTTTCTCTCTTCTCTTTAGTCAAAAAAATAAGCTTTTCTACAGCATCAATAATACTGTCCGCTTTGTGAGGTGAGAAACTAAAACCGGTCACTCCATCCAACACGATTTCTCTGCAGCCTGGAACATCCGAAGCCAAAATCGGTCTTCCGCAAGCTGCGGCCTCCAATAAAACGTTCGACATACCCTCGCCATAAGAAGGCATGATTACAGCTTGCGCTTTTCTCATATTCTCGTGAGGGTTTTTACTCACTCCATAGTAAACGATTTTCTTTTCCTCATGGAGTTGTTTTATCTGTTTCTCATAATGTTCATCACATTCCCCGACAAATTCGAAGACAAGATTTTTATGGCATTTCTTCAAAATATCTATCGCATCTAATAATTCAGTGATTCCCTTTATTCTCGTTATTCGCCCAACATAAAGAATCCGAAATTTATCATCTTCCGAATATTCTTCATATTTATTTTCATTCAGATTCACGCCCGACCCAGGAATCAGACACGCATTTTCTTTAATTGCATTTTCTTCCGCAAAAAGATCCATGTTGGTCTTATTTTGAAAAAAAACACAATCCGCGTGTCTCAACACAAAACGATATATCATAAAACACAGCTTTCTGATTATTTTTGCAACTGACAGCGCCTGACTTAATCCTGTTATGGTGACTATATATGGGATTTTTTTTACCCTGCAAACGATTCCCGCATATAAAGTAGGTTTGATCGTATATAGCAGAACCAGATCGCACTTACACTCTTTTATTATTTTATGGTAGGAGAATAGCAGGGTAATTTCTTTCAATGGGTTTTTGCCTAGCCTGTTATAATCTAACTCTTTATACTCACATCCCATTTTCTCCAATTCCGGGATATAATCACCATAGGGAGTGCTGATAAAAACTTTATATTCCTTTGTAAGCAATGTCTCTATCAGTTCTCTCCTGAATCTATATAAACCACCATCGTTATTACCCAATATCAAAATAGTTTTCATTGCAATTATTCCCTTATACTATCATCCAAATCGAGCTTGCTCCTAGCAGATAAGAATATACCTATATTACAACTACACCCAAAGTATTCGCGCCTCGGTCTTTGGCCATCTTGCTTTCCTGACAGAGCAGATTTAGAGAAGAAACATCCTTTTTCTCGATAAACAAAACCCCGTCATAGTTCACTAACTCTTCCAACGCAGATGCGTCGAAAATCATCTGGCGATAATCGGAAAAAGTAACGCCTCCTATTGTATTTGCAATTGCAGCACAAACTTCCTTGGCATCTCTCGATGCGATCGTGCCTGCAAGCATAATACAAGTGTTTCCTTCCTTTTTCGAAATAGCTGTCTTCACATTTGACGCAACAATTTTAATTCGTTCGTCGTATGGAAGCGCCGCAAATGCGCCCTCTCCCAGCTGCTGAATCCACCGATCTAAAATACCAAATATCCCTTTGCCTTTCACTGGTTCAATAACTCTGCCCAGCAAACACATACCAAACCTTGCTTCAAAATTTTCGATACTATGAAGCTTGTCGTTCATAATAAAAAATACAATCAGAACAACACATGATATAAACGCCCCCAAAAGCATTCCAACTATGCCATACTTCACACCAATCCTAATTGGGCTAACAAGAATCGGTGCTGTAAGTTCACCGGAAAGAATTCCTTGAGCATTAGCATTTTCCTCGCAAGCTCTTGCTTCTGTTCGCAGTATATTCAGATCTCTCACCGCTGTTTTATATTCGTTTAATACCTTTATTTGATAATCCCGAATATCCTGATCCTGACTTTCTGATATACTCGAACCCAATAACGTCAAACCATGACTTCCTATCTGATCCTGCAACTCCGCACTGTACAACTGTATTTCCTGAGCTGCTGTCTCAAGATATTTTTCACAGCTGTCCGCATCCTGAGAGATAACCTGTACCTGAAAAATTCCATGCTCTTGAGTAGATTGGAAAGCACCTACCGTCATTTTATTCAGGTCAGTAGAAGCATCTGAGAACGTAACCAGATACCGCAAATCCGAAATCGTAATGGCTTCATCTTGAGTAAAAAGCAGCTGTGCTAAACGCCCATCCGTCACATATGCCCTGTAAGCATCGACCAGCGCATCTTTTAGATTCTCCTCCTGGTTCGTATTTTCACTTTTCAGAGCATAACTCAGAATCCCTTTCTGCAGATGATTTGCATCCATCTGCATGACAACAGAATTCTCCAGATAATCTTTTTGCTTCTGCAATGCTTCCACATTTTCCTCAATCGCAGATTGATAATATTGCATCACATCTGAATCACTTATATTCTTTTCTTCCGTTGCTGTCTCATTCCACTGCTGTATTGCAAGCTGATTGCTGTTTTTCGCAGAATAATACTTGAATCCACCAACCAACACAGCCATAATAAGTATCATCGCAATTACACAACGCCATTTTTTTAAACAATAAAATACTATGTCTCTCAAACTGATTTCTTCTTTAATAGTGCTCTCATATCTATTCACTGAACTACCTCTCCTTCATTCTCATGATCCACCCGATAAGTTGGCACAATTCTGCTTACTTCATCCTTTATGCCATCCACATCATTATTGCAAAGCACTTTCAGATTGTCAAGTTGAACCCGGAAGGTATCGTCGTCGAACTCGATCGGCTTCCCGATAAAGATCCTCTGATTCTCCGTCTTCTGCAGTCCTTCCTCCGCCATCAGTAGTTCCTCATAGAGCTTTTCTCCCGGGCGTAGTCCAGTGAACTCAATCTGGATGTCCTCCCCCACCTTTAGGCCGGATAAGCGGATCAGGTTCTCCGCCAAGTCAACGATTTTCACGGGCTCTCCCATGTCGAGCACAAAGATCTCTCCGCCTTTCGCCATAGCGCCCGCCTGCAGCACCAGAGAGACTGCCTCCGGTATCGTCATGAAGTAGCGGATAATGTCCGGATGAGTGACCGTCACCGGGCCTCCCTCCTCGATCTGCTTCTTGAAGAGCGGGATCACGCTTCCGTTACTTCCCAACACATTGCCAAACCTCACGGCAGTGAAGATCGTCTTCGAATGCCGGGCATACATCTGTATGACCATCTCGCACATCCGCTTGGATGCGCCCATGATGTTGGTCGGATTTACAGCCTTGTCCGTGGAGATCAGCACGAAGCGTTTCGCACCGTACTTGTCCGCCGCAGCCGCTGTCTTGAAGGTGCCGAATACGTTGTTCTTGATCGCCTCGTTCGGACTGTCCTCCATCAGCGGCACATGTTTGTGTGCCGCAGCGTGGTACACGATTTCCGGTCGGTATTTTTCAAAAATCGATTCCATGCGGTGTGTGTTGCGCACCGAACCGATCAGAACGACCAGATCCAGCTCCGGGAAAGATTTTTTCAGCTCCTGCTGAATATCGTATGCGTTATTCTCATAAATATCCAGAATGATCAACTTGCTTGGCCTGTAGCTTGCGACCTGCCGGCAGAGCTCACTTCCGATGGATCCGCCGCCGCCGGTCACGAGCACCGTGCGGTCTCTCACATAGGACATGATCTCGTGCAGATCTGTTTTCACCGGCTCCCGTCCCAAAAGGTCTTCAATCTGTACCTTTCGCAAGTTATCTGTTGTGACCTCTCCGGTCACCAGCTGGTAGAGTCCCGGCAGAATCTTCAGATCGCAGTCTGCCTGCTGACAGATCTCCACGATCTCGCGTATCTTTTTCTTGGGAGCGCTCGGCATCGCGATGATGATCTCATTGATCTGGTATCTTCTGACACTGTCCAGAATCTTTTCCCTGCCGCCGACGATCTTCACGCCGCGGATATACGTATTGTGTTTTCGCTCGTCGTCGTCAATGATGCAGCAGACCTTCGCGTCTAGCTTATCGCTGGAAGTCAGTTCCCGCAGCATTGTATTTCCCGCCTCGCCGGCCCCGATGATCATCGTCCTGCGCATATGCGCTCCATGCGTCCGCCCACGCAGGAAATTCCAGAAGACGCGGTAGCCGAATCTGGTGACGATCAGGCATGCTGCTAATACCACTCCATAAAAAATATAGTAAGATCGAAACATCGGCTTGTAACTGAGCGAACAGACGACGAGGCTGAATACGACGCTGACGCCGACGCCGATCAGGATATTCACCAACTCCGTCAGGCTCGCGTACCTCCACAAGCTACTGTACAGCCGCAAAAATGCAAAAATAGTGATGCTGAAAATAATATTGAAAAGCATGATGGATTTAACGGATTCCGCGTAAATTGGCGGAATCTGCCCTCCGTCAATGCGAAAGCGCAGCGCCAGCGCAGCGTACCCGGCGAGCGCCATGCTCAGGGCGTCCAATATGACTAACCATATTTTATGCAGCAGAGAGGCCTCTATCTTTTTCATCGACTCTCATCTCCGATAAATACATAATATTATTTCCAATACAGGACAATAAAATACTCATATCATAATACCCTATTTCCCTGCAAGTGTAAAGTACTAATTTACATCATATTGTGCGCATAAGCTTTGTCTGCGCAAAAATATTGTAGAGCCTTGGACAAAAAACAGGCACTCCCGTTTTACTGGAAATGCCTGTCCGAATAGCAATATGTCCTGCAATCTTTATCTTAGAACTTCCCTGCGTCGGCCGCTTCCTGTACGCTTACCGCAACGGCTACGGTCATTCCAACCATCGGGTTGTTTCCCGCGCCGATCAGACCCATCATCTCAACGTGAGCCGGAACGGAGGACGAACCTGCGAACTGTGCGTCGGAGTGCATACGGCCGAGCGTATCGGTCATGCCGTAGGAAGCCGGGCCTGCCGCCATGTTGTCCGGATGAAGCGTACGGCCTGTGCCGCCGCCGGACGCCACGGAGAAGTACTTCTTGCCCGCCTCGGTGCGCTCCTTCTTGTAGGTGCCTGCCACCGGATGCTGGAAACGGGTCGGGTTCGTGGAGTTGCCGGTGATGGAGACGTCCACGTTCTCCTTCCACATGATCGCGACGCCCTCCGGTACGCTGTTCGCGCCGTAGCAGTTGACCTTCGCGCGCAGTCCGTCAGAGTAGGACTTGCGAGAGATCTCCTTCACTTCGTTCTTGTACGGATCGTACTCGGTCTCCACGAAGGTGAATCCATTGATACGGGAAATGATCTGAGCGGCGTCTTTGCCGAGGCCGTTCAGGATGACGCGCAGCGGTTTCTGACGAACCTTGTTCGCCTTCTCCGCGATACCGATCGCGCCCTCAGCCGCCGCGAAGGACTCGTGGCCCGCGAGGAACGCGAAGCACTCGGTCTCCTCCTCGAGGAGCATCTTGCCGAGGTTGCCGTGGCCGAGGCCTACCTTACGGGTGTCGGCAACGGAGCCCGGGATACAGAAAGCCTGAAGGCCCTCGCCGATCGCCGCGGCGGCGTCGGCTGCCTTGCGGCAGTTCTTCTTGATCGCGATCGCCGCGCCTACCGTGTAAGCCCAGCACGCGTTCTCAAAGCAGATCGGCTGAATGCCCTTGATCTGGTTGTAAACGTCGAAACCTGCGTCCTTTGTGATCTTCTCAGCTTCCTCGATGGAAGCGATGCCGTAGCTGTTCAGGACAGCGTTGATCTGGTCGATTCTTCTCTCGTATGATTCAAATAAAGCCATTCTTCCTTACCTCCCTCTCACTCTTTTCTCGGATCTATGATCTTGACTGCGTCGGCAACGCGGCCGTACTGGCCCTTTGCCTTTTCCCATGCGGTGTTCGGGTCGTCGCCCTTCTTGATGAAGTCGGTCATCTTTCCGAGGCTCACGAACTGGTAGCCGATGATCTGGTCGTCCGCGTCAAGAGCGATACCGGTGACGTAGCCTTCCGCCATCTCCAGATAGCGCGGGCCCTTCTTGAGCGTGCCGTACATCGTGCCCACCTGGGAGCGGAGGCCCTTGCCGAGGTCCTCGAGGCCTGCGCCCACTGCAAGTCCGTCCTCAGAGAATGCGGACTGGCTGCGGCCGTAAGCGATCTGCAGGAACAGCTCTCTCATCGCGGTGTTGATCGCGTCGCATACAAGGTCTGTATTCAGCGCTTCCAGCACGGTCAGACCCGGAAGGATCTCAGCCGCCATGGCAGCGGAGTGCGTCATGCCGGAGCAGCCGATCGTCTCGACGAGCGCTTCCTGAATGATGCCGTCCTTCACGTTCAGGCTGAGCTTACATGCGCCCTGCTGCGGCGCACACCAGCCGATGCCGTGCGTGAAACCGGAAATATCCTTGATTTCCTTTGCCTGTACCCATTTTGCCTCTTCCGGGATCGGAGCAGCGCCATGATGAACGCCCTGAGCCACCGGGCACATCTCTTCTACTTCGCGTGAATAAATCATTGTATTACTCCTTTCAGTATGTATTTTGTTACTTAATTTCTACTCATTCTCTCATAAAATAACAGATTCGTCCAGACCTTTTTTATAAAAAGTGCGCTTCATCCGCAGAAAATGCACAGCGGCCCTGAAGCGCATTCTTTCTTGATCAATCGTTATATCCATTTGGATTCATCGACTGCCATCTCCACGAGTCCGCGCACATCTCCTCGATGCCGTACTGCGCCTCCCAGCCGAGCTCCTTCTTGGCCTTCGACGGGTCCGCGTAGCACTGCGCGATATCACCCGCGCGGCGCGGCTTAATCTCGTACGGCAGCGTCTTCCCGCACGCCTTCTCGAACGCGTGAAGCACCTGAAGCACGCTGTAGCCCTTGCCCGTGCCGAGGTTGTAGATACGCACCTGCGGCTCATCGTCAAACTTCTTCATCGCCTTGACGTGTCCCTTCGCGAGGTCCACGACGTGGATATAATCACGCACGCCCGTGCCGTCCGGCGTATCGTAATCATTCCCGAACACGCCTAGCCTCTCGAGCTTGCCGACCGCCACCTGCGCGATGTAAGGCACAAGGTTGTTCGGGATACCCTTCGGATCCTCCCCGATGACTCCGGCCTTGTGCGCGCCGATCGGATTGAAATAGCGCAGAAGCACCACGCTCCACTCCGGATCCGACACATGCAGGTCCGTCAGGATCTGCTCGAGCATCGCCTTCGTCTGTCCGTACGGGTTCGTGATCTGTCCCTTCGGGCAGTCCTCCGTGATCGGCACGAACGCCGGATCCCCGTAGACCGTCGCCGACGAGCTGAAGATGATCTTCTTGACGCCGTGGTTCCGCATGACGTCGCAGAGGTTCAGCGTACCTGTGATGTTGTTATGGTAATACTCGAGCGGCTTGCGCACGGACTCACCCACGGCCTTGTAGCCCGCGAAATGGATGACCGAGTCGATCTTCTCGTTCTCGAAGATCCCGTTTACCGCTTTCTTGTCAAGCATGTCGACGTTGTAGAATTTCACCTTTTTCCCGGTGATCTGCTCGACGCGCTCGAGCGCCTTCTCGTTGGAATTGTAGAGGTTGTCCATCACGACGACCTCGTACCCGCTCTCTAGAAGCTCCACGCAGGTGTGGCTCCCTATGTACCCGGCGCCGCCGGTGACCAGTACTGCCATAATGTATCCTCCTTACAAGTTGATTCATAAACGTAACATACGGAGCTGTTTCACAGACCCCGGTAAATCTCATTATAGATTTGAAAGTCAGTTTTGTAAAGCGGCTCTCTATAACAACTTTTCATCAAGTTGTTCCGTTATTTCTTCTGAAAAGCTTCTGATTTCACATCCCTTGGACAAATATGTACATTCGTCATAATATTTTAACTGATACTGTTTCGCAAATATCGCCAGCACCTTGCATGTCGGATTCGTCAAGCGTTTTACACTTTCGTTGTAAAGTGTAACCGGAATATCCGCTGTTTTTCCATAACGAAAACCTATGCTCAAAACCGCTTTCGTATCTCCGACAAAATAATCAGCGCTTATGACAATTCCACTGTTTATAAAATCTCCAACCATGCAGTTGTGATACAACAGGTCTGACAAATATGGTAATACAGCAAGTTTCTGCTGTGTCCTTCCTTTCGTATCTACACAAATATCTCTAGCAGACATTTTTCCGTCCAAGCAGGCAGAATAGAACTGCTGTGCCGACAAACTCGTCTTTACTCCGGTCAGATGGAGATAGTTCATATCCCGAAATCCAACACAGCACGTACAGATACTATCCTTCTTGCGATACACGATTAAAAAATGTTTATCTTTCAGTTTTTCATCGTATTCCTTCGCACTTTTTAGAATAATCGGCAGAGCCTGATTAGCATTATAGTTTTTCATCCATGTTCCTCTTTTAGCAAAAAAGGCTGTCCCTTTGGACAACCTTTTCTTGCTGTATTACCGCTGATTTTTCTGTTGTCTGCCAACTTGCCATCCTTCAACATATGGCTTTTCTGTGGAGTTTTTCTGTTGCTCCCCAACCGGCCAGCTTACGAACTGGCATAAATGTCAGATTTTTAAGGTGTCAGCGCACCCGGGCAAGTTCCCTTGTCCTGTTATCATTATATGAATTCTTACTCGTTATGTCAACAGATTTCAGCGAAATTATTTCGAATCATTTACTGTTCTTATATGATTTAAATTTGATTTCATAATTAATTTCTATGTGTAAAACGGGCGGAACATCCGCAAGGTGTTCCGCCTATTATATGACCCGGAATGCCGTATCCTAAATTTTGACTCCTAGCTAAGCTAGGTGGGTAACCGCAGCACAGGTGTCTGTCTTCCACTGCAAACGGAGGCCTGACATAGGCTGTGCGATATAGGAATCCCATGAAAGTAAATGTAGGTTCAAAATACTAGGACTCTCGTACACCCCAGGAACGTACTTGCAGTTCTTACCGATAGTATAACCCAGTATGCCGCGATAATCAACTTGTTTTTCAAGCAAATTTTGGCAGGAATAGTCCATACTTATGAGACGCTCTCTATTCCTCCTTTGTAAGCGGAGGGTCCTGATAAAGTTTGCGCTCTATCTGCCTGCGTTCGATTGCAATTTGCTTTAATGCCCCGGGATCATTGGTTGCAGCTTCGATCCGTTCCAGAATACTTAACTGATCAAAAAGGTTACAGTTAATCTCTTTTTCATTTGTTGGCATATATACTCACCTGCTTCCTTAGAAAGTACAGTTATTTGTTACGACTCCATTATAACAGACTGCCTCGTTGGTGTAAAGTAAATGCTTCAATCCGATTTAAACAGTAGCTCACCTGCTACGAATCACTTACATAATTCCCCGTACGTCGCCCGCACTGCCTTGATAAACTCCTCGCTGTTTAATACAGTCACATTCTCAAGCGAGGTGATCAGCGCGAGATCTTTCGTCATCTTCCCGCTCTCGATCGTGCGGATGACCGCCTGCTCCAGACGATCCGCGTAGGCGCAGAGCTCCGTAATGCCGTCAAGTTCGCCGCGTTTGCGCAGCGCACCGGTCCACGCGAAGATCGTCGCGACAGAGTTTGTCGAGGTCTCCTCACCTTTCAGGTGCTTGTAATAATGGCGCTGCACGGTCCCGTGCGCCGCCTCGTACTCGTAGATCCCGTCCGGGGAGACCAGCACGGAGGTCATCATCGCGAGCGAACCGAACGCGGACGACACCATATCGCTCATCACGTCGCCGTCATAGTTCTTGCAGGCCCAGATAAAGCCGCCCTCGGACTTCATGACGCGGGCCACCGCGTCGTCGATCAGCGTGTAGAAATAGGTGATCCCGGCCGCCTCAAATTTATCCTTGTACTGCGCGTCGAAAATCTCCTGAAAGATATCCTTGAAAGTATGGTCATACTTCTTAGAGATCGTGTCCTTGCAGGCGAACCAGAGGTCCTGTTTTGTGTCGAGCGCGTAGTTGAAGCAGCTCTTTGCGAAACTCTCGATCGAGGCGTACAGGTTGTGCATGCCCTGCAGCACACCCGGTCCCTGATAGTCAAAGACTGTCTCGCGCGTCTCCGTCCCGTCCTCGGCCGTAAACACAAGCTCCGCCTTACCCGGACCCGGGATGATCATCTCCACGTTCTTGTAGAGGTCGCCGTACGCATGCCTCGCGATCGTGATCGGCTTCTTCCACGTCCGCACGTAAGGCTCGATGCCTTTCACGACGATCGGGGCGCGGAACACCGTCCCGTCGAGGATCGCGCGGATCGTCCCGTTCGGGCTCTTCCACATTTCCTTGAGATTGTACTCCTTCACGCGCGCCGCGTTCGGCGTGATCGTCGCGCATTTCACCGCCACGCCGTACTTCTTCGCGGCGTTCGCGCTGTCAATCGTGATCTGGTCGCTCGTCGCGTCACGGTTCTTCAAGCCAAGATCATAGTACTCGCTCTTCAGCTCCACGAACGGGCAGATCAGCTCGTCCTTGATCATCTTCCAGAGCACCCTCGTCATCTCGTCCCCGTCCATCTCGACGATCGGGGTGGTCATTCTTATCTTTTCCATTTGTCTCACGTTTCCTTTCTTATCGATTATCAAATTATTTCGTGTTTAGTGAACATCGGACAAACGACGCATTTGTGGTCTGCCCGCAAACAGTACTCGTTTTCTATCTCGATGCAAGCGCTGATTACAATTCGCTCGTCGCGATAGAAGCGTTTGCTCCTCACTCATTGAGCTAGCTTGCATCTCGCTGACGAAAGCCTCGAATTGTTTGCTTAGCAGACCAGCAAATGCTGTCGTTCCGTGCAAAGGCCACTCTGCACGATTACTTTCGCTTGAAAAGCACAACCCTCCGCCGTAAAGTGTATCGCAGCCGTAGACAGAAACCGCAGGGATTTCCGGGGCTTTTCCGGCACAAACTGAAAAAAGAAAACCTTCCGTTTCCCAACGTGTATCTACAGTTTTGCCGGGAAAGTTCCCAGAAAGGGTACCGTGCGATTCCGTCCGCTGTAAGTTAATCCTTAGCCCACCCGAACGAGTACCGCACGGCCTTCTCCCAGCCCGCAAGCCTGCGCTCGCGCTCGTCCGACTCCATCTGCGGCTCAAACACGCGGTCCGTCTTCCAGTTCTGCCGGACCTCGTCCGTGTCCTTCCAGAAACCAACTGCAAGACCCGCCAGGTACGCGGCGCCCATCGCCGTCGTCTCAATGCACTGCGGCCGCAGCACCTGCTGTCCGATCACGTCCGCCTGATACTGCATCAGAAAATTGTTCGCGCTCGCGCCGCCGTCCACCTTGAGTCCGGCAAGCTGAATGCCCGAATCCGCCTCCATCGCGCGGATCACGTCGTTCGTCTGGTACGCCAGCGACTCCAGCGTCGCCCGGACGATGTGGTATTTGTTCACGCCGCGCGTGATCCCGACAATGCAGCCGCGCGCGTACTGATCCCAGTATGGAGCGCCAAGTCCGGTGAACGCCGGCACCACGTAGCAACCGTTCGTGTCTTTCACGCGCCCGGCAATCCACTCCGTATCCGGCGCGGAATCGATCAGGTGCATCTCATCGCGCAGCCACTGGATCGCGGCGCCCGCCACGAAGATGGAGCCCTCCAGCGCGTAAGTCACCTTGCCGCCCAGACCCCAGGCGATCGTCGTCACCAGTCCGTTGTCGGAAAACACCGGCTTCTCCCCGGTATTCATCAGCAGGAATCCGCCCGTACCGTAGGTGTTTTTGACTTCTCCGAGTTTAAAACAGGTCTGTCCGAACAGCGCCGCCTGCTGGTCGCCCGCCGCGCCCGCGATCGGTATCTCGCCGCCCAAAAATTCCGGCGCGCTCTTTCCATAGATCTCAGAGGAGGCCGCCACCCGCGGCAGCATCGATTTCGGAATGTCCAGTTCCCGCAGGATATCTTCGTCCCACTGCAAGGTATTGATATTGAAAAGCATGGTTCGCGACGCGTTCGTGTAGTCGGTCACATGCACCGCGCCCTTCGTCAGCTTCCAGATCAGCCAGGTCTCGACCGTACCGAACAGCAGCTTCCCGGCCTCCGCCCTCTCCCGCGCTCCCGGCACGTTGTCCAGCAGCCACTTAATCTTCGTCCCGGAAAAATAGGCGTCGATCACCAGTCCCGTCTTCTGCCGGAACGTCTCCGTCAACCCGCGCGCCTTCAGGCTGTCGCAGTATTCCGCGGTCCTACGGCACTGCCAGACGATCGCGCGGTGGATCGGCACGCCGGTCTCCTTATCCCAGACGATCGCGGTCTCGCGTTGGTTCGTGATCCCGAGCGCCGCGATGTCCGCAGCCGTCGCCCCGATCTTCGACATCGCCTCGACCGCCACGCCGAGCTGTGTCGACCAGATCTCATCCGCGTCGTGCTCCACCCAGCCCGGCTTCGGGAAATACTGTGTAAATTCTTTCTGCGCCACGCTGCAGATGTTTCCTTCGTGGTCAAACAGAATACAGCGGTTGCTCGTCGTCCCGGCGTCCAGCGCCATCACATATTTCGCCATGTCTACCTCCCACAGATTGTTTTCTTGCTCTGCTTTTGTTCCAGTCGCCTGAAATCCTCGTAAACTCATAGATCACAGATCCTCATTGTCAATCCGCATGTGAGTCTCAATCCTTTTTGCATTCCTTATTCTATCAGAAACCGCTCTTTCTGCAAAGCAAGAAATATTTCTTTTCAGACATCTTTAAAGAATGAGTCGTTTCGATAGACGTGGAAGAAAACAGATACAATTAAAATGACATTTGCAACCGTTTCACCATCTCGTCCACGTCCGCCTTCTCGATCACAAGCGGCGGCACAAGCCGGATCACATTGCCTCCGGCGCTCATCACGACCAGTCCGTTTTCCAATGCCTTCGTCACGATCTCGCCGACCGGACGGCCCTCTACGGCCACCCCCTGCATCAGACCCATACCGCGGCGCTCGGTCAGAAAATCGTACCTCGCAACCAGCTCGTCGAGCCTCTGTTCCAGATACGGTGCGATCTCGTTCACATGGCCGATCACGTCCAGCTCCTCGAACAGGTCGAACACCTTCGACACGGCCGCGCAGGCCAGCGGATTGCCGCCGTAGGTCGTCCCGTGATCTCCCGGCACGAGCGACGCCTTCGCCGTCTTCTCATTTAATAAAAACGCGCCCACCGGAATTCCGCAGCCGAGCGCCTTCGCGCTCGTCATGATGTCCGGCTGCACGCCGTACTTCTGCCAGACAAACCAGCTTCCGCAGCGCCCCATGCCGCACTGGATCTCGTCGAAGATCAGCAGGATGTCTTTCCTGTCGCAAAGTGCGCGCAGATCTTCCAAAAATTCCGGCGTCGCGGGATAGATGCCGCCCTCGCCCTGCACCGGCTCCAGCAGGATCGCACAGGTCTTCTCGTTCACCTGCGCTTTCACACTCTCAAGGTCGTTGAAATCCGCGAATCGGATGCCGCCAACCAGCGGCTTGAACGCCTCCTGATAGTGCGGATTCCCGGTCACGGACAGCGCGCCCATGCTCCTGCCGTGGAAGGAATTGTTCATCGCGATGATCTCATGGTCCGTGCTTCCATCCTTCAGATAGGCGTATTTTCTGGCAGCTTTGATCGCGCCCTCGATCGCCTCCGTACCGCTGTTCGTGAAAAATACCTTGTCCAAGCCGCTTTTCTTCACCAGCTTCTTGGCCGCGTCCGCGAGCGGAACGCTGTAATACAGATTAGACGTGTGGATGAGCTTCCCGATCTGCTCGTTCAGCGCCTTCTCGTAGGCTTTGTTCCCGTAGCCGAGCGCGAACACCGCGATCCCGGCCCCGAAATCCAGATACTTTTTTCCGTCGACGTCAGTAAGCCACACGCCCTCACCGCTCTCGAACACCGCCGGAAAGCGGTTGTAGGTGTGGAGCACATACTGCTCCGTGCGCTCCATATATTCCGCAGATTTCATGTCCACCATTCCTGCCCTTCTGTTTGTTTTCTGTGCCAAATTCTCCATGCATTTTCTTTTCTATCGGATCCTGCCCTGCCATTTATGCACGGGATTTTTCAATTTCCAAAATATTCCGACTCTGCTTCACCGCTGATCCGAACATTTCTTACACAACATACTGCCTTCACACGTCGTACCGCTCCTCGTCGTCCCCGATGATCGCCGTGCCGATGCCCTTATTTGTGAAGAACTCGAGCAACAGACAGTGCTCGATCCTGCCGTCGAGGATATGTACCCGCGACACGCCGGACTCGATCGCGCTGATGCAGTTCTCCAGCTTCGGCAGCATGCCGCCGCCGACATTGCCGCTCTTCAAAAACTCCTTCGCCTCCGGGATCGACAGCTCACTGATCAGAGAGGAATGGTCGAGCGGGTCGCGGTACACGCCCTCGATGTCCGAGAGGAACACGAGCTTCGACGCCTTCACCGCCGTCGCGATCGCGCAGGCCGCGTCGTCCGCGTTGATGTTGAACGAATGGTACTCGTCGTCCGAGCCGACCGGGCAGATGACCGGGATAAAATCGTTGTCCAGCAGCGTGTCGAGCAGGCAGGTGTTGACCTCCTTGATCTCCCCGACAAAGCCGATGTCCTTGCCGCCGGAGAGCTTCTTGTCCACGCGCAGGACCGTGCCGTCCTTGCCGCTGATGCCGACCGCCTTGAGCCCCACCTTCTCCATCATCGAGACGAGGCCCTTGTTGATCTTGTTCAGCACCATCTCCGCGATCTCCATCGTCGGCTTGTCGGTCACGCGCAGACCGTTCACAAAATTCGTTTCGAGGCCGACCTTGTTGATCCACTTCGTGATCTCCTTGCCGCCCCCGTGCACGATGATCGGCCGGAAGCCGACCAGCTTCAAGAGCGCCACGTCGCGGATCACGCTCTTCTTCAGCTCGTGATCCACCATCGCGCTCCCGCCATATTTTACCACGATCGTCTTCCCGTGGAAACGCTGGATATAGGGAAGCGCCTCGATCAGGACGTTGGCCTTCTGCAGCCAAAGTTCCATTGTTGATTCCATTGCCTATTCACTCTCTTTCCCTTTTAAAAATATATTCCTGTTTAACAAACATCGGACGGAATCGCACGGTACCCTTCCTGGGTATTTCCCGTCAAAACCGCAATATCGGCTTTTACAAGGGAAAGCCGATATTGAACGGCTTTGTGCCGGAAAACACCCGGAAATCCCTGCGATTCCTGTTCGTGAAATGCTGCTGCTTTTCGCATACTCAGCCCGTACAGTGAATTGGCAATACCTAAGGCAAACCGTAGAGGTCCGCCGGCACTTAGCGAATGCGCAGCATGAGCTTAGTACCGCTGCGTGACCGTAACGAGCGGAAGCGGGTTTCGCCGTGGTATTGACCAATTCCTGTGAGGGCGTTCGGATAGCTATAGTGAACTAAACAGGAAGTCTACGAACGATAGTCCGCATTGATCTTCACGTAATCATAAGTCAGGTCGCAGCCCCAGGCCGTCGCGCCCGCGTCGCCCGTCTTGATGTCGGCGATCGCCGTCACCGCGTCCTCAGAGAGGATTCTCGTCGCTTCCTCCTCGCTGTAGCCGGTCGAGACGCCATCCTCGATGATCTTGAGCCTCCCTGCCGCGCTCTCAAAGTAAAGGTCGACCTTCTCCGGGTCAAACTGCGCGCCGGAGTAACCCATCGCACAGAGGATACGCCCCCAGTTCGCGTCGCGTCCGTAGATCGCAGCTTTCGTCAGGCTTGAGCTGACGACGGATTTGGCAAGCGTCACCGCCTGCTCCTTGCTCTCGGCTCCGACGACCTTCACCTCGAAGAGCTTCGTCGCGCCCTCGCCGTCCGCCGCCATGCGCTTTGCCAGGCAGGTGTTGACGTAGTTCAGCGCTTCCGCGAATTTCGCGTAGTCCTCGTCTTCCGCTGTGATCTCCGGATTCCCGGCCTGCCCGTTCGCGAGCAACAGACAGGTATCGTTCGTCGAGGTATCGCCGTCCACCGAGATCATGTTGTAGCTGTCGGCGACGCTCGCGCTCAGAGCCTTCTGCAGCAATTTCTGAGAAATGCAGGCGTCTGTCGTCACGAAGCTCAGCATCGTGCACATATTAGGATGGATCATCCCGGAGCCCTTGCTCATGCCGCCGAGCGTCACGGTCTTTCCGCCGATCTCGACTTCGACCGCGATTTCTTTCTTCACCGTGTCCGTCGTCATGATCGCCTCGGCCGCGAGCGTACCCGCCGCCGCGCTGCCCGAGAGCAGCTGCTTCATCTTCTCCACGCCGGCCTTGATCTTGTCGATTGGGATCTGCTGCCCAATAACGCCCGTGGAGGCCACGAGCACCTGATTCGCCTCAATACCGAACAACTCCGCCGCCTTTTCCGCCGTCTCCCGGCAGTATCCGAAGCCCTCCGCCCCAGTGCAGGCGTTCGCCACGCCGCTATTTACAACGACCGCGCGCGCCGTCTTATTTCCGTATACAATGTCCTGATCCCACTTGATCGGAGCCGCCTTGACCACGTTCGTCGTGAACGTCCCCGCCACGCGGCATTCAGCCTCGCTGTAGATCATCGCCATATCCTTGCGATCCTTCTTGATGCCCGCCGCGACGCCGATCGCCGTGAAACCCTTCGCGGCAGTCACGCCGCCATGTATTTCCTGCATGTTCTATTCCTCCGTATTCAACCTGATTTTATTCCTCAAATAAAAGAATCATAAAACCTTCTCAACATATCTTCTGTTGTTCCGTAAATATTTTCACCGATAAAATAATCAATCAATTCTTCCTTACAAAATCCCAGTTCCCGAATCCTGTGTACATTTTTGGGATCAATCTGGGATCTCTCAATTAATTCAATCGCTTTATTTAAAAAATTGAGCACCTTTTTCTCGTCTTTACCTTTATACCTCAGTGCTCTTTCCACCTCACTGCCTATGTTAGAGATTTGCTCCCCGACGGGCATAGAGAACCATTTTACATTTCTTTCATTAATGTCCATTCGATTTCTCTATGTCTACGGAAACATCGGCGCCTGCCGCAGCCCCTCCGCCTCGTCGATCCCGAACATCAGGTTCATGTTCTGCACCGCCTGCCCGGCCGCACCCTTGACGAGATTGTCCATCGCGCCCATCATGATGATGCGCTTAGTGCGCGGGTCGAGCTTGAAGTTGACGTCCACGAAGTTGCTGCCTTCCACCCACTTTGTCTGCGGGCAGACGTCCTTCGGAAGCACGCGGATGAAGCGCTCCGCCGCGTAATACTTGTCGTACGCCGCCTTCACTTCCTCATAAGGAACGTCTTTCTTCAGGGACGCATAGGCCGTAATCAGAATGCCGCGGTTCATCGGCACGAGGTGCGGCGTGAAGTTCAGCACGATCGGTCCTCCCGCCGCATAACCGAGCTGCTCCTCGATCTCCGGCGTGTGCCGGTGCGTTGCGACGCCGTACGCCTTCATGTTCTCGTTGACCTCACAGAACAGGTTGTCGGTCTTCGCCCCGCGCCCTGCGCCGGACGTCCCGGACTTCGCGTCGATAATGATCGTCGACGGATCGATCAGCCCTTCCTTCAGCAGCGGGTAGATCGACAGCGTGCTGCAGGTCGGATAGCAGCCAGGATTCGCGATCAGCCGCGCGCCCTTTATCTGCTCCCGGTTGATCTCACACAGGCCGTAAATCGCCTCATCGATATACTGCGGCGCCTTGTGCGCAATCTTGTACCACTCCTCGTATATTTTTACATCCTTGAGGCGGAAATCCGCGCTCAGGTCGATGATCTTCGTCTGCGAAAGGATCTCTTCGTTCACGAGGGACGCGCACAGGCCCTGCGGCGTCGCCGTGAAGATCACATCCGCCTGCTTCGCAAGCTCGTCCATGTTGTCGTCCATGCACTTCGCGTCGACCAGCTCAAACATATTCTGATAGATCGAGGCGTAGCTCTGATCCACGTAACTCCGCGAGCCGTACCAGACGATCTCCGCCTCCTTATGCCCCAGCAGCAGCCGCACCAGCTCGCCTCCGGCGTATCCGGTCGCTCCGATGATTCCCACCTTGATCATTCCCGTTCTCCTCTCTTTTTCCGTCTGTATTCCCAGTCTTTCCTCTCTATTTCAATTTCATATTATCGTCACAGTCCGCGCCGTTTTTCAGCTGCGCTGTCTCGCGTTCATAGTCGCATCGCTTTCACGAACGCAGCGAAAATACCGGCACACGATACAAACTGACTTTTCCTATCATACCCCATCTTTCGAGAGAAGTAAAGCATTTTCGTTTTGCATAATTATACATAATGCATGCATATTATTCAAGTATCTTTTGTATTTTCTACAAAATTTATTTTCTCTCTTGCATATTTATGATGTATGCGTTATACTTGCAAACGATGTGGACGCCGGGAGGCGCAAGCCGCTTTCCGGGGCATTCACACAGCTTTCCGTGATATACGGAATTGTCTTTCCATTGGCAATAAAATTTAGGAAATATCATAAAACAATGCGAGGAGGATTTCATTATGAAAGAAAAAGTGATTCTCGCCTATTCCGGCGGACTGGACACGACGGCCATTATTCCGTGGCTGAAAGAAAATTTTGATTACGAAGTGATCTGCTGCTGCATCGACTGCGGGCAGGGCAACGAGCTGGACGGGCTGGAGGAGCGCGCGAAGCTCTCCGGCGCTTCCAAGTTATATATCGAGAACATCATCGACGAATTCTGCGACGAGTACATCATGCCATGCGTAGAGGCAGGCGCGGTGTACGAGCACAAATATCTGCTCGGCACCTCGATGGCCCGGCCGGTGATCGCGAAGAAGCTGGTCGAGATCGCGCGCAAGGAAAACGCTTCCGCGATCTGCCACGGCGCTACCGGCAAGGGCAACGACCAGATCCGCTTCGAACTCGGCATCAAGGCTCTGGCCCCGGATCTGAAGATCATCGCTCCGTGGCGCATGACCGACGTCTGGACGATGCAGTCCCGCGAGGAGGAAATCGCGTACTGCAAGGCGCACGGGATCGATCTTCCGTTCGACGCGAGCCACAGCTACAGCCGCGACCGCAACCTCTGGCACATCAGCCACGAGGGCCTTGAGCTTGAGGATCCGGCCAACGAGCCGAACTACGACCACATGCTCGTGCTCGGCGTGACGCCGGAGCGCGCGCCGGACGAAGGCGAGTACGTGACCATGACCTTTGAGCAGGGCGTGCCGAAGTCCTTAAACGGCAAGGCGATGAAGGTCTCCGAGATCATCACGGAGCTGAACAAGCTCGGCGGCAAACACGGCATCGGCATCGTCGACATCGTCGAGAACCGCGTGGTCGGCATGAAATCCCGCGGCGTCTACGAGACACCGGGCGGAACGATCCTCATGGAGGCGCACGACCAGCTCGAGGAACTGATCCTCGACCGCGAAACGCTGGAGACGAAGAAAAAGCTCGGCAGCCAGTTCGCGCAGATTGTCTACGAGGGCAAGTGGTTCACCCCGCTGCGCGAGGCGATCCAGGCGTTCGTGGAGTCCACGCAGAAGTATGTGACCGGCGAAGTGAAGTTCAAGCTCTACAAGGGCAACATCATCAAGGCCGGCACCACCTCTCCGTACAGCCTGTACAATGAGTCTCTGGCCTCCTTCACGACCGGCGAGCTGTACGACCACCACGACGCGAGCGGCTTCATCACGCTCTTCGGTCTGCCGCTGAAGGTACGCGCGATGAAGATGGCGGAAGTCGAAAAGAACAAGTGATCCAAAAGCAATAATCAGGAAGCCAATCATACGAAAGTAAATAGTTGAGCCTTCAACTAACGCAAAACAAACCCGCCCGGATGAATCTCTCATTCGGACGGGTTTCTGCTTTCAAATTTCTGTTTTGGGATTTCTGTTTTCTTTGCCTCAGCTTCTATACCTCCGCGGCCTTCGGCTGCTTTTTATTCGCGTATGTATAATATTCCTCCAGCTGAGAACGGCACTGTATGAAATACTTCTCCAGGCTCGGATCAAAATGGGAACCCATCGACTCCGTGATGATGTCGTAAGCCTGATCGAAGGACATTGCCTCTTTGTAACAGCGCTCGCTGACCAGAGCGTCGTAGACGTCGGCGATCGCCATGATGCGCGCCTCGAGCGGGATCTCCTCTCCCTTCAGCTGCTCCGGGTATCCCTGCCCGTTCCATTTCTCGTGATGATATTTGGCGATGTTGCAGGCGATCTTCAGCGTCTTCTCGTCGCTGACGCCGTGCAGCACCTTGTACACGATCTGCGCTCCCTTCGTGGTGTGCGTCTTCATGATCTCGTACTCCTCCGGCGTGTATTTCCCCGGCTTGCGCAGGATTCGGTCCTCCACCGCGATCTTCCCGAGATCGTGCATGGGCGCCGTCCGCACGATCGCCGCGCAGAATTCATCCGTCAGCCCAAGCTGTTTGTCCGCCCAGATAGCTTTGATGAGGATCCGCACGACGTCGCTCGTCCTCCTGATGTGGCCGCCGGTACTCGTATCCCGGTTCTCCACAATATCCGCGATCCCGAGAACGATCTTCTGCTGCATGTTCTCGATGTGCTTGGTCTTCTCTCTCACATCGTGCTCAAGCTTCCTCTGATACTTCTCCTCAAGCTTGAGATGCTCTCTCTGCGCCGTGACGTCGGTCAGCCAGATCACTGACCCCACGTCGCGCCCCATATTCTGGACCGGCTTCAGCTTGGGCTCGTAGATCTTTCCGTCTGCCTCGTACTCTCTGCTTCCTTTCATCGCGATCCGGTACAGTCTCCCCGAGATCCACTGCAGCTTACCCCCGTCTTCCGCCGTCTCGAGCTCAGGGAAGAGCTGCTTCGCCAGATCATTGCTTCCCCGGTAGCGCATCTCCGGATCGAGCACGATCAAAGCCGTGTCGTCCATACTCGAAAACACATAATCTTTTGCCAGGCCTGTTACATCGTAGATCCGCTCCACGTAGATCAGATAGATGATCAGCACCAGGCTGACGCACAGCCCGAACGGCACCAGGTCGATCTTTGAGACTGTCTTCTGCAGAATATAAGAGGCCGTCGGGCACAGCGCGACGAGAAGCAGGATCAGCGACTGCGTCCTGCGCTTTCCCTTCTTGTTGTTCCGATAGAAGTGCACGGCGAGCACGATGAACGCGACGCAGTAGCACGCCATCATCGCGATGTATGCATGGTGCGCAATCCCGTATTCCTTCTCCAGAATAGGGACTCCGTTCACTTCCCCAAGCGAATAGGAACGGTACAGTAATTTGTGATGATCAAAGGTAAACGCGACGATCAGCATACCGAAACTGAACGCCTGCAGCAGCTCGCTGACGATCCTGGGAATCCTGATCCTGCAGAAATTCAGGTAAAACAGCAGCATGTAAAAATACACGTAACAGCCGCCCGCATAGATCACCTTCTGCGCGATCACCATACCTTCGAGCGAAGACGCGCTCAGGCTGAGCCAATAGCCGGTCATCAGAATACAGATAAAGCTCGTCAGTGTCTGTACCGATTTCTGTCCCTCTCCCGGCCGCTGCCGCAGGATAAGATAGAGACAGAATATGGATATCAGCGAAGACAGGCTGTATCCGACAAACAAAAACTCCCTCATAAGTCCCCCAAAGATGCATTGTCTTTCGACGATATGTATATCCTTTATTTTTGTTATTTTACTCTAAAACGCGCAAGATAGCAATAGTTTCTTGGGCGTTTTGTACAAAAAATGTGTGTTTTTACGCATTTTTTTCTGAATTCTTCCTCAAATTATTTCGTTCTTCTGATTTTCGTGCATTCGCTATGCCGAGACGAAAGAGTTTATATTTCCAACTTGCACTCCCGGGATATTGAAAAAGGCGGTCCGTCGGATCACACTGATCCAAAGACCGCCTCTTCGCTCATATAATATACTGTTTATACTGATTTCTGAAACTGCCGACCTTATTTATAGTTCACGATCTGGCCGAACTCTTCCTTGAGGGAAGCGCCGCCCACGAGGCCGCCGTCGATGTCCGCCTGCGCGAACAGGTTCGGAGCCGTCTTCGCGTTCACGGAGCCGCCGTACTGGATACGGATCGCCGCCGCTGTCGCGTCGTCGTAGATCTCAGCGATGCACGCGCGAATACCTGCGCAGACTTCCTGCGCCTGCTCGGTCGTCGCGGTCTTGCCCGTTCCGATCGCCCAGATCGGCTCGTAAGCGATGACAGCCGTCTTCGCCTGATCGGCCGTCACATTGAGGAAGCCGACCTTCACCTGCTGACGGATCCAATCCATCGTGATGCCCTGCTCTCTCTGCTCGAGCGTCTCGCCGCAGCACATGATCGGCGTGATGCCGTGCTCGAACGCCTTGAGCATCTTCTTGTTGACCGTCTCGGAGGTCTCCGCGAAATATTCTCTTCTCTCGGAATGGCCGAGCACCACGTACTTCACGCCCGCGTCGGTCAGCATGTTCGGGGAGATCTCGCCCGTGTAAGCGCCCTTCTCCTCGAAATACATATTCTCTGCGCCGATCTGGATGTTGCTGCCCTTCGCGGCCTCAACGACCGGGATAATGTCGATCGCCGGTACGCAGAATACCACGTCCACGTCGTCGTTCTTCACGAGCGGCTTCAGCGTCTCGACAAGCTTGACCGCCTCGCTCGGTGTCATGTTCATTTTCCAGTTGCCTGCGATGATCTTCTTTCTTGCCATTGTGTTAATCTCCTTTTCGCTAATTATTCATGTTAGGACTACGGCGCGATACGCGGCCTGCTCGAAACCGCTCCGCAATTCCTCGCGCGCGTTGCGCCTTCAAACAGCCTTTTCGAGGAAGCCCTCAAGCAAGCTTGGGACTTCCTCTCAAATTCTGTTCTCGGTCCGCCTATCGCGTCAATTGTCCTGAGCCGCCACTACGCCCGGAAGGTCCTTGCCCTCAAGGAACTCAAGGGAAGCGC
The DNA here is from genome assembly GCA_947591155.1 of uncultured Lachnospiraceae bacterium. Taxonomy (GTDB): domain Bacteria; phylum Bacillota; class Clostridia; order Lachnospirales; family Lachnospiraceae; genus Choladousia. The sequence goes on along the minus strand of CANQDA010000010.1, from coordinate 19,048 downwards.
CGCCGCCCGTAGAGATGTGCGTCATCTTGTCGCCGAAGCCGAGCTGATTCACAGCCGCCGCGGAATCGCCGCCGCCGATGATCGTCGTCGCGTCGGTTTCCGCCAGAGACTTCGCCACCGCGATCGTGCCCTTCGCGAGGATCGGGTTCTCAAACACGCCCATCGGTCCGTTCCACACAACGGTCTTCGCGGACTTCACGGCGTCCGCGTACAGGGCAGCCGTCTCCGTGCCGATATCCAGACCCATCATATCGGCCGGGATCGCGTCGGACTTCACGACAGACACCTCGATCTGAGCGTCGATCGGATCCGGGAACGCTTTCGCGATCGTCGTGTCGATCGGGAGAAGCAGCTTCTTGCCGAGCTTCTCAGCCTTGTCCATCATCTCTTTGCAGTAGTCGATTTTCGTGTCGTCCACAAGGGAGGTGCCCACCTCGAGGCCTTTCGCCTTCAGGAAGGTGTAAGCCATGCCGCCGCCGATGATCAGCGTGTCGCACTTCTCAAGCAGGTTCGAGATCACGTTCAGCTTGTCGGCCACTTTCGCGCCGCCTAAGATTGCCACGAACGGGCGCTTCGGATTGTTCACCGCGTTGCCAAGGAAATCGATCTCCTTCTGCATCAGGTAACCTACCGCACAGGTGTCCACGAACTCGGTCACACCGACATTCGAGCAGTGCGCTCTGTGTGCCGTGCCGAACGCGTCGTTCACAAAGACGTCGCAGAGGGACGCTAGCTCTTTGCTGAACGCCTCGCCGTTCTTCGTCTCCTCCACTCTGTAGCGCGTGTTCTCGAGGAGCACTACGTCGCCGTCCTTCATCGCGGCTACCGCGGCCTTCGCGTTCTCACCTACGACGTTATTGTCCGCCGCGAACTTCACTTCCTGGCCGAGCAGCTCGGAAAGACGCGCTGCCACCGGCGCAAGGGACATCTCCGGCTTCGGCTCTCCCTTCGGCTTGCCGAGGTGGGAGCAGAGGATCACCTTTCCGCCGTCCGCGATCAGCTTTTTGATCGTCGGAAGCGCCGCCACGAGACGGTTCTCGTCCGTGATCTTGCCGTCCTTGAGCGGTACGTTGAAATCACAGCGCACCAGGACTTTCTTGCCTTTTACGTTAATGTCGTCAACAGATTTCTTGTTAAGCATTTTGAATACCTCCTAGAATTATTCTGCCCGGACAGGAGCGTTTTTCTCCTGGCCGCCGTGCGGTCCGCATGCTGCGCCTGCAGCTGATTTCCCTGTACGGGTCCGCGCATCATATCCTGCCGCACTTCTTCATCAACCGGCGAAGTGTCTGTGAGATATGAAATAAGAGGCCCGGTCCAACTCGACCGGACCTCTTTTCAGGTCTTTCAAACTATCGGAATCGATTATGCAAGCTCCGCGAAGTACTTGATCGTGCGAACCATCTGGCTTACATAGGAGTTCTCATTGTCGTACCAGGAAACAACCTGTACCTGAGAAGTGCCGTTGCCCAGCGGCATAACCATGGTCTGCGTAGCGTCGAACAGAGAACCGAATCTCATGCCAATCACGTCAGAGGAAACGATCTCGTCCTCGTTGTAGCCGAAGGACTCGGTAGCAGCAGCCTTCATAGCCGCGTTGATGCCCTCTACAGTAGCCTCGCCCTTAACGACAGCGTTCAGGATCGTGGTGGAACCGGTCGGGGTCGGAACACGCTGTGCAGCGCCGATGAGCTTGCCGTTCAGCTCCGGGATAACCAGGCCGATCGCCTTCGCAGCGCCGGTGGAGTTCGGAACGATGTTGATCGCGCCTGCGCGGGATCTTCTCAGATCGCCCTTTCTCTGCGGTCCGTCCAGGATCATCTGGTCGCCTGTGTAAGCGTGGATCGTGCACATGATACCGGACTCGATCGGCATATAGTCGTTCAGAGCCTTCGCCATCGGAGCCAGGCAGTTCGTCGTACAGGAAGCCGCGGAAATAACGGTATCCTCTTTCTTCAGAACCTCATGGTTTACATTGTAAACGATGGTCGGAAGATCATTGCCTGCCGGAGCAGAGATAACGACTTTCTTCGCGCCTGCCTGGATGTGAGCCTCAGCCTTCGCCTTGGAGGTGTAGAAGCCGGTGCACTCCAGAACTACGTCTACGCCGAGCTGTCCCCACGGAAGCTTGGAAGCGTCTGCCTCTTTGTAGATCGTGATGTTCTTGCCGTCAACCACGATGGAATCCTCTGTGCTGGAAACCGTGTCAGCCAGAGCGTACTTGCCCTGAGAAGAATCATACTTCAGAAGGTGAGCCAGCATCTTCGGGCTGGTAAGATCGTTGATCGCAACTACCTCGTAGCCCTCTGCGTTGAACATCTGTCTGAAAGCGAGACGGCCGATACGTCCAAAACCATTGATTGCAACTTTCACTGCCATAATTACAACTCCTCCTAAAATGTAATATTGTTAAATTTCTGTCGGGGCAGGCATACACTGCGCGCCCTCAACCTAACTGCTATTCTAACCAATTTGTCCCAAAAATTCAAGTGCTAATATGCGCGTATGGAAAAATTTTGTGGACTTTTTGCATCACATCCGCTAATATGGTATCCGGATGTGCAAAATGCTGATGAACAGATAGACTCGATCCCCCGTTTTTCGGGAGTCTGAGACAGCATGGAAGAAATGTTCCCATTGGCGCGAAAGCCTGACACGAAAGGAATCTTCTCAAATACGATGAATATAAAATACGACAGCCATCTCCACTCTGATTTCTCGGGCGACAGCGATACGCCGGCCGCACAGATGATCGAGCGCGCGCTCTCTCTCGGCCTTGACGGGCTGTGCTTCACAGAGCACGAGGATCCGGACGCTCCGCCCTCGGACTGCGATTTCCGAATTGACTTCGACCGATATTTTTCTGAAACGGCAGGGCTGCGTGAAAAATACCGCGGCCGGATCCGGATCGACGTCGGCATGGAGTACGGCATCCAGCCGCATCTGCCCGAAGCGTTCGGTCGGCTTTCCCGGACGTACCCGTTTGATTTCATCATCGCGTCCCTGCACAACCTGAACGGCATGGATCCCTACTACCCCGCTTATTTCGAGGGACGCGCGGAGCGCGACTGCTATGAGGAGTTCTTCCGCGTGCAGTACGAGACGCTGAAACTCTGCGACCCGGCCTCGTTCGACACGCTCGGGCATATGGACTACATCGTCCGCTACGGCCTGAACCGCAACAAATACTATTCCTATGAATCCTACGCGGAGCTCATCGATCCGATCCTGCGCCTTCTGATCGAGAACGGCAAATGCCTCGAGGTCAATACCGGCGGACTCAAGTACGGTCTCGGCGAGCCGAATCCCTGCACGGGCGTTCTGAAACGCTACCGCGAGCTCGGCGGCGAGCTCGTCACCGTCGGCTCCGACGCGCACGAGCCTGCAGGCCTCTGTTACCGCTTCGGCGACGCCGCAAAGCTCCTGAAAAGACTGGGTTTCCGATATTACACCGTGTTCGAGCGTAGGATCGGGCGTCAGATCCGCATCTGAAACGCATCGAGGATTCGGACGATCTGCTCATCTGAATCCTCGTAATATGTAACAGTGTTCTGCTTGTCTGAATTCACGTAATAGTCAGCGTCGTTCCGATCCGTTTTTCTATTTGATTTTGATCTTGATCGTCGCTTTCTTCCCGCTGCCGTCCGCAGCCTTCGCGGTGATCTTTACCGTCTTTCCCTTCCCGGCTTTCTTCGCCTTCACAACGCCCTTGCTCGTCACCGTTGCGTACTTCGTGTTGCTCGACGACCATCTAAGCTTTCGGTTTGAAGCGTTTTTCGGGAGGACTGTCGCGCTGAGCTTCAGCTTTTTCCCCGCCTTTACCGTCTTCGCCGGGCTTTTGATCCTGACCGAGGCGACTTTTTTCTTTGTCTTCTTTGTGTTCTGTGCCTTCCCCGCCGTGCTCCCGGCCTTCTTATACGCCTTTTGAGAAAGCGTCGGGTACTTCAAAGGGGCGACGCCGTTGAGCTGATAGATCTCCGAGACTGATGCGGCGCGATGGGTCTTCTTCACCTTTTTCCCGCCCACGGACGTGTTCGAGCCAACAAGGAAATAGTTATAGCTGATCCTGCTTCCGTCGTCCCAGGTCGTGTCCACCAGATACCATTTCCCATCCTCCATCTGCACATAGTTCCACGTGTGGCTGTCGCCTTCGAGCGTAACGCAGGGGATCCCGTTCGCCTTGCAGATGATATCGAACAGCCATGCGTACGCCTCACAGACACCCCTGTGGGAATACTTGCTCAGAAGCGGTCCGGTCACCGCGTGATACTGCTCCGAAAAAATATCCTTCGGATAGGTGGTCAGTTTGATCACATAGTCGTGCGCGGCCTTCACCTTCGCGTAACGTCCGCCGCGCTTTTTCACCGCTGCGATCGCCCTGGCAAGCTGGCTCTGGGCGCTCCCGATCTCCTTGCGTATGCCCGGATAGCGGTCCAGTGAGTAGACGTCCATGCCGGACGCCGTGTATGCGCCCGCCGACCTGTCCCAATCCATGATCAGACTCATCGACAGAAAACGGATCCAGAAAAGCTCGCTGTGATCCATCAAAAAAGCGCGCTGCACCCGAAACCATGCCAGACTTCGTCCTTCCGCCTCCGTGATCCCTCCGTTGAGCCGGATATAGACACTGTTGTCGTTCTTATAATTTTTGATGGTGAAGTAATTCTGCTCCAGGGCATCATAGAGCTCTTTCTCACTTCCGCTCAGCTGATCCCCGAATTTCCAGCCAGCCGCGCGCGCGTCGAGCCTGCCGCCGGTCCCGGAGATCAGCAGCAGAAGCAATATGGCCGGCAGCAGCCGTTTTATCGCAGTTTTTACCGTCCTTTTCTCCATGAATTACTCCCTTTGGCCTGCGGCTTTGATCCGCGCAACATGGGACTTCGCCCTGCACCAGACGATCGAATCGCCGCATCCTTTCTCAGCTCAACACGCTGCCGAGGGCATTATACGCCCGAAATGCGTCGTCAATATGATAGAGCTCATTCTTCGGATCCTCCGCCCAGCCTGCGGTCACCAGAATGTACTTCTTTCCATAGATCTCAGCCACGCTCGCCAGGCAGTGCCCGGCCTCGTCCGTGAAACCGGTCTTGCCGCCGATGATCTCTCCGCCCGTCACGTCCTCGTTCGCCGTGGCCTTAAACAGCGTGCTCCAGAAGGTAAACCCGTCCGGATGGATATCAGTAGGATCCACGGAATAGCTGTGCGTCGTGAATACATTTAAAAACGTCTCGTTCTGCATCGCGTTCTGCAGGATCTTCGCGATCTCCGTACAGGTCGAAAACTGCTCTGTATCGTGCAGTCCCGTGCAGTTTGTAAAGTGCGTCTGCGTAAGGCCGAGCTCAGCCGCCTTCTGATTCATCAGATCCACAAAGGCACTCTCCGACCCGGCTGCCTGTCTGGCAAGCTCAATACAACACTCCGCACCTGACGGGAGCAACGCCCCGTAGAGCAGGTCGCGGATCACTGCCGCTTCACCCGGCTCAAAGCCCGCGCGCGACGCATCCTCGTCGTACAGATCCTCATAGAAGTCCTCTTCCATGTAGATTGTCGCGTCCAGGTCCGGGATGTGCTCGATCGCCGTGATCACGGTGATGATCTTTGTCATGGAAGCCGGAAAGATCTTCTCCTCGCTACGCTTCGTCGCCAACAGCTCTCCGGTCTGCGCATCCATCAGGGACGCATACGGGCTGTCCAGAATTCCGAGGTCAATGACCTGGGCGGAGGAATCGCCCTCCGCGTCCGGCCCGTCCGCCTGAACCTCGTCCTGAGTTTCCTCTGAAGTTTCCGCATTTCCAGAGTCCTCCGGCTGATTCTCCTGCTGTGCCGGTTCCCCGGCCTGCGCGTTCGGATCTGTGCCATCGTCCATGCCATCCGGCACGTTCTGATTTAAGATGTCCGGCGCACCCGCACGATTGTTCTGCCCGGCGTCCCCACTCCTGCCCCCAAGCAGCACGATCGCCGCCACCGCGCACAGAATCAGGATCAGCAGGACGATCGTCAGGAAAGCAAACATTCGGCCACGTTTCTTTCCGGAATTCCCTCCGCGGTCTCCTTTCTCCGATTCACGCCGGGCGGAAGCATCCCTCAGGCGATTGTCCAGATATCGACTCCCGCTTTTTCTCATTTTCGTCTCAGAGAACCCGTTTCCCATCGGGACACGCGTCGCGATCTCCGGATCATCCATATAACGTCTGTTGTCTGTATGATCTCCGTGCATCTCTTACTCTCCATCTGATCTCTTCCTGTTTTGTTCCCGCCGGACGCCCTCACAGGGATCGGCGCAGGCTGTAGTTCACAAAATCGTACCGCCTCCGGCCACATACTCGCCGTCGTAAAACACGACCGCCTGCCCGGGAGTCACCGCGCGAACCTGCTCCTCGAAGATTACCTCAGCTTCGTCCGGTCCGATCCTGCGCACCACGGCCGACGCGCCCTTATGGTTGTAGCGAATCTTCGCAGTCACGGGGAGTTCTCCCCCGATATTCGGCACGCTCATGAAGTTGAGGCGGTTGCAGCGCAGCCTGTCCGTGAAGACATCCTCCGCGTCCCCGATCACGACCTCGTTGGTCTCCGGCCGGATCTCCGTCACAAAGACCGGCCGCCCCATGGAAAGATTCAGCCCCTTCCTCTGGCCGACCGTATAGTGCGTGATACCCTTGTGCCTGCCGATCACCGTGCCGTCCGCCCTCACGAAGTTTCCCTCCGGGATCTCCCGGCCGCTGTTGGCACGAATGAAACCCGCATAATCCTGATCCGGAACAAAGCAGATCTCCATGCTGTCGGGCTTGTCCGCCACGAAAAGTCCAAGCTTCTCCGCGATCCCGCGAATCTGCGGCTTCCCGTAATCGCCGACCGGCATCAGCGTGCGCGCAAGCTGCTCCTGCGTCAGGCTGTAGAGCGCGTAGGTCTGATCCTTTGCGTCCGTCGCCGATCGCCGCAGCGCGTAACGCCCGTTGGGAAGCAGCTCGACCCGCGCGTAGTGTCCGGTCGCGATATAGTCCGCCCCGATCTGCAGGCTCCGCTGCAGAAGAGATTCCCACTTCACATAGCGGTTGCAGGCAATGCAGGGATTCGGCGTGCGTCCCGCAAGATACTCGTCCATGAAATACGAAATGACCTTCTCCTGAAATTCATCGCGAAAGTTCATGACATAGTGCGGGATGCCGAGCTTTTGCGCCACCCGCGCGGCGTCCTCCACCGCGCTTAAACCGCAGCAGCCGCCGTTCTCGCTCGCCGTGTCGTCATCCTCCTTCTGCCAGATCTGCATCGTGACGCCGATCACCTCGTACCCGGCCTCCAGAAGCAGATACGCCGCTACTGACGAGTCCACGCCGCCGGACATCCCCACGACTACTTTCCCCTTTTTCATATCTCAGTTCCCCGACCGCTTTCTCTCTGACTCCGCAACCAAAAATTTTTCAGGGTCGCTTTTCTCCAGTCTCTTATTTTCAAACGAAAATATATCTTCCCTCATCCCACAGACAGGAGCTGCATGGATTTCCGGCGTGGTTTTTCCGGAATACCGTATTATCGGTTTCCCGGAAAAGCACCCGGAAGGGTACCGTGCAGCTCCGTCCGGGTATCCGACGACCTAGTACTCCTCTTCTTCCTCGCCCTCACTGATATCGGATTTCGGCTTGTCGAGTCCCTCGATCTCGATCCCATGCTTCTGCGCATAATCCCACAGCGCCGCGTGGATCGCCTCCTCCGCCAGCAATGAGCAGTGTACCTTCACCGGCGGAAGCCCGTCCAACGCCTCCATCACGGCCTTGTTCGTCACCTGAAGCGCCTCCTGGATGCTTTTGCCCTTGACAAGCTCGGTCGCCATGCTGCTTGTCGCCACGGCCGCGCCGCAGCCGAAGGTCTTGAACTTCACGTCCTGAATAATGCCGTTGTCGTCGATGTCCAGATACATGCGCATGATGTCGCCGCACTTCGCGTTCCCGACCGTGCCGACGCCGCTCGCATTCTCGATCTCTCCGACATTCCTTGGGTTCTGAAAATGATCCATTACCTTCTCTGAATACATGATTGTGCTCCTCCCGTTTCTTATCTCTCACCGATTTGTTTTCTATAACTATTGCCTGCAAAGCCGCACGTTATGCGCGCCGACAAATGTCGGACAACCAGCCCTAATGCTGGGACTTTTTCACAAAGTCCTCATACAAAGGCGACATGCTGCGCAAGTGTTCCACGATCCCTTTAATCTTTTCGATCACGAAATCAATGTCCTCTTTCGTCGTCTCGGCGCCGAGCGTCAGGCGCAGGGAACCGTGCGCGATCTCGTGTGGCAAGCCGATCGCCAGCAGCACATGCGACGGATCCAACGAGCCGGACGTGCAGGCGGAACCGCTCGAACCGCAGATTCCTTCCATATCCAGCATGATCAGCAAGGACTCGCCCTCGATGAACTGAAAGCTGAAGTTTGCGTTGTTCGGCAGGCGCTTTGTGCGATGCCCGTTCAGCCTCGTGTACGGAATCTCCTTCACAATCCGATCGATCAGATAATCGCGCAGTTCAATCTCCTTCGCCGTGCGCTCCTTCATCGTCGACACCGCCTCCTCGGCTGCCTTCCCGTATCCGACGATGCCCGGGACATTTTCCGTACCCGCGCGGCGCTTGCGCTCCTGCGCTCCGCCGTGCACAAACGAACGGATCTTCACGCCCTTGCGGATGTAGAGGAAGCCGATCCCCTTCGGTCCGCAGATCTTGTGGCCGCTGGAGCTCAGCATGTCGATGTTCAGCTCGTCTACGTTGATCGGAAGCTGTCCGTACGCCTGCACCGCATCCGTGTGAAACAAAATTCCATGCTTTCTCGCGATCTCCCCGATCTCTTTGATCGGCTGGATCGTGCCGATCTCGTTGTTCGCAAACATGACCGTGATCAGGATCGTATCCGGACGGATCGCCTTCTCGAGCTGATCCAGCTTCACTACACCGTTCTCATCGACGTCGATGTAAGACACCTCGTATCCTTGCTTTTCCAGATACTCGCAGCTGTGCAGCACCGCGTGATGCTCGATCTTCGTCGTGATGATGTGCTTCCCTTTCGCCGCGTATGCCTCCGCCGTCGCCTTGATCGCCCAGTTGTCCGACTCGGAACCTCCGGCCGTGAAATAGATCTCCTCGGGCTTTGCGCCGAGCGTGTCCGCGATCGTCGCCCTGCTTTGATTGATCGCTTCCTTGCTCTTTGCGCCGATGCTGTAGATACTTGAAGCATTCCCATAATATTCCGAAAAATACGGGAGCATCGCCTCCAGCACCGTCGGTGAAGTCTTTGTCGTTGCGGCATTGTCCAGATAAATCAGTCGTTCCATGTTCATTCTCCTTCTATCCTATACTTGCAGCGCAAGCTGCATTGTTTTCCTGTGTCTGTAACCGGAGGGCCACATGCCCTGCGCCGGATCCATACGTCTCTTTGTCAGCCAAGGCAGCTCTGATTGCCATAATCCGGCTGCTGATCCGCATTTTTCTTCCGCGCATTTTTCTGCTGCGCCTCTTTGCTCTCCTCGACAAGCTGGCTGAGCATCATCTCGTCGACTGTATTCGCAATGCTCTCATTGATCTTCTGCCACACGTACTTCGTCACACACAGATCCGATCCCTGACAGCCCTCGCCCGTCTGAGCCGAGCAGGCGACTGCCTCGAGATTTCCCTCCAGCGCGCGAAGCACGTCTCCGACCGAGATCTCATCCGCAGGGCGCGCCAGACGATAGCCGCCCTGCGCCCCTCGTGTGCTCATCACGAGACCGGACTTTTTCAGCTTCGCTACCAACTGTTCCAGATAGCTCTCGGAAATGTTCTGCCGCTGCGCGATGCTGCTGATCGACACTGCTTCCTGCTCGCTGTACTGAGCAAGATCGATCATCGCCCGCAGACCGTACCTTCCTTTTGTAGACAGTTTCATGATCCCCTCCATTTCCGAGTGTTTTACTCGGATTTCGTGTACAGAATAACACCGCTCTTTCCATATGTCAAGAAAAATTTAGCGCCCGCTTAAGCAGGCGGGTATTGCTGTACTATCTCCCCCGTTTTGACGCATATAGTTTACCAACATCGTTTCCGGACGGTCAAACATGAACCAACGTCACTATCTCCTGAAAGGCACCATGATCCTGACACTCACCGGGCTTCTGACCCGGATCGCAGGTTTCTTCTATAAAATATTCCTCTCGCGCACGATCGGTGCGGCACAGATTGGACTGTTCCAGCTCACGCTCCCCGTCTGCGCCTTCTGCATGGCACTCTCCTGCGGCGGGATACAGACAGCCGTCTCACGCTTCACCGCGGAATGCTACGCCGAGAAGGACAGGCGCTCCGCACTTCGGATCCTCGCCTGCGCCCTGCTGCTCTCAGGTGGACTCTCCTGTGTCTGCTCGGCAGCCCTGTTTTTCGGCGCGCCCCGCATCGCCCGCTCCTTCCTGCTTGAGCCTTCCTGCACGGCTCTTTTGCAAATAGTCGCCCTGTCCATTCCGTTTTCCGCGATCCACGGCTGCATCGGCGGATTTTTCATCGGAAGAAAAAACGTCTCTGTTCCGTCTGCGGCGCAGTTCATCGAACAGTTCCTTCGCATCGCCGCGGTCCTTTTCTTTTTTTCTTTTCTGCAAAAAAACGGACAGTCGATGGACGCCGCCGTCATGGCGCTCGGACAGGTGGCGGGCGAGCTTGCGGCCGCGCTGTTTTGCGTCGGTCATCTGTTTTTTGGAAAGAGCTCGCCGTTTTTTTCAGATCCGGACCTTTCCGCGGACGAGTCGTCTCAGATCCGAAAGTTCCGAAGGCAGGGCCGCGCGCGCATCCTCCGTCCAAACGTCTGGCGTTCGGATATGAATCGGATACTCTCGGTCTCCCTGCCTCTCGGACTGAATCGTATGCTGGTCTGCGTCCTCCAGGGAATCGAAGCGGCGCTTCTGCCTCAGATGCTGCAGCGATCCGGCTGCGACAGTTCTCAGGCACTCGCCGTATACGGAACGCTGACCGGTATGGCGCTTCCCCTGATCATGTTTCCGACAGCGATCACGACATCCCTCGGCACGCTGCTGCTTCCGGCAGTCTCAGAGGCGCGCGCCCTGCATCAGGGTAAAAAAATAAGCGGCACCGTGGATGCCAGCTTTCAGGGCAGCCTTCTGCTCGGCCTGTTTTTCCTCGGCGCGTTTCTGCTGTTCGGCGCCGACATCGGCGCGCTCCTGTTCCACAGTGAACTCGCCGGGATTTATACCCGGAAACTCGCCTTGCTCTGCCCGTTTCTTTACATCAATACCACCCTTGTGAGCATCCTGCACGGACTCGGTGCGACGATGCTCGTCACCGCCTGGAATATTGCCGGCTTCGGTGTACGCCTCGTCGCGATCCTCTTCTTCGTCCCTGCCGCCGGGATCGACGGCTACCTTGCCGGAATGCTGTTCAGCCAGGCGCTCATCACCGTGTGCTCGCTGTTTGTCCTGCACAGAAGCAGCGGTTTTTCCTCCGATTTGTCAGACTCCCTGATTCGGCCGGCTCTTGTCTGCGCCGCAAGCGGCGCCGGGCTTTTCCTGCTGCAAAACGTCCTACCGTATCTCGGCAGGACGTCTTGGGGCTCTCTGTTCTGTTCCGCGTGTATCTATACAGCTTTCTTCCTGCTGCTCGCCTTCTTCTTCCTTCTCCAGGGATCGGCGCGCAGAAGGCTTCTGCGTTACCCGACCAGAATATAACCGCCGGCAGTTTTGATGTCCGTCATGTACGGAGCCATGTAATTTCCCTTTGCAGGCGTCATGTGGTGCTGCAGCAGAGTAGACAATTTGATCTTGTAATCCTGAACAAGGCCGGGATTGACATAGATGATCCGATCCTGCGAATCCAGTCCTACCAGCACGAGCGCGTGGTGAACCTGCGCGAGTCGGATCCCATGATACCTGTTTGTGTTTGCTTTGATGATCACCGGCTTCCCCTGTTTTAAATGCTCCCGGATCTCCTTCTCCGCCTCTTTCCTATTGAAGCTGTAGACAGGGCGGTTCGGGATCCCTATGTTCGTCAGGATCTCCGACGCTGTGTGCAGTGAGATCGTCTTCTTTCCGAAAAACTTCTTGAGATCCTTCCCTTTATTCATTTTTTTGACGGCGTACCGCTCGCTGTATATTGCTTTTGCCGAGCCTTCGTGAATGCTTTTGGGCGTGTAGCGTTTGCCGTAAGAAGACGCCACGATCGCTAACGCTGTCGCCACACAGCCTTTGGCTCCGTAATACAAACCATATTTTCCCTGATGGTAGATCGTATACTTTTTGATTCCCTCCGGAGTAGAAATGGTCAGTTTGTCTGTGCTTCTGACATATTTTGTGCCTTTGACCTTGCAGACTGCCTTCTTCCCGTTCGCTGTCTTTGCCGTGATGGTGGCGGATCCCAGGCTGTGTATGGTGACCAGTCCCTTCTGGTTCACCGTCGCAACGTTTGTATTGCTGCTAGTCCATTTCACCGCGCCCTTCGGCGATACTGCCGCCTTAAGCTTGATCGTTTTTCCCGGCATGGCTGACGCCGATTTTCTGTTCAGCCTGACGCTCCTCGGCGCTTTCGAAGCCGCCTCCGACTGCGCGCACGGCAGCAGACAGCAGATCATCAACAGTAAAACCATACTCCACTTTCTCAATTTCATACCTCGGATACCTCTCTTTTCACGTTATTGCTATGCCGGATAAATACAGATCTTCGCGCCCGACTCTGCATTCTGAATGATCTTGATCATGTTCTCCTGGCTCACCGCGATACAGCCTCCCGTGTAGGGGTTGGATCCTGTGCAGTGCAGGAAGATCGCCGAACCCTTTCCGTAGACGCAGTCCTTGTTGTAGTCAAGAAACATGCCGTAATAGTATTGCGGGACATAGTCGATCAGATGCTCCCCGCGACAGCTGTGCGGATGCTCCCGAATGTCAACCAGCTGATTGTAGTACGGCTGATCTCCGCACCAGTACAGATACTGATTGACCTTCACATAGGAAGTTCCTGCTCCCGGATCGTCCTTGATCCCAAACGCCTGCGTCAGGTTGAACGTCCCGGTCGGCGTCTTCCTGTCGCCCTCTTTCGTCTTCCCAATCCCGTTGCTTCCCACATATCCGCCGCAGTCCACGATACACTTCCACTGTTTGCCCGACTTCGTGTACATCTGCACTTTCGCGCTGCTTCCGCCTGTGTATCGGACAAAGACGAGCTGGTTCGTCTTCGCGTCGTCACGGTACTGCTCCAGAAGCTGATCCCAACGATCGCCTCCTACCGTGACCTTACATTTCAGCCTCACATCCCCGACTTTCGCCGTGATCTTTGTCTTCCCGGCCGCTTTCGCCTTCACCTTGCCGGTACTGCTCACCGTCGCCACCTTTTTGCTTCCGCTGCGCCATTTGATCTTCGCCGACGCTTCGGCGTCGGAGATCTTCAGCCGGTAGGACTTCCCCTGTATCATCACGATCGAAGCCGCATTCAGCTGCGGTGTCACGCTTTCCTCTGTGCTCTCCTCCGCCTCGGCCGCGCACACGCTTCCCAGCAGCAATACCAGCAATAGGCAGAAAAGCGGCCCAGGCCGCAGTCCGCTTTTATTCTTTGTCCCCATACATCCACCTCTTTTTTATGTATATGCAGGCAGCCCTGTCCTTCCAATATCAATGACCCGGCCTTTTCCGGGTCATAAAAGAATATCCGCCACACTGTTCCTTACAAAACAGTATAGCGGATATCGCAAAATTTCGCAATCCTTTTATCACAAGATACAGTGAAATGAAAAAACGCTCATTGTACCAATCCGTCTCAGCCCTGCGTGAGAATGGACTTCACATGGTCGATCTCTTCCCTCGTCGCCTTCGCAGCCGGTACATAGTACTGCTTGCTGCGCGCGATCTGGTAGATCTCCTCCTGTGACTGCTCGCACTGATTGCGGAACTGCTTCAGCGTCTGCTTGAGCTGCATGTTCTCCGTCTGCGGGATCATCTCGCCGTAGCGCACGAGCTCGCCGTTGATCCCGGCCAGAGTGTCTGATACCATTGTCTTCTCGTCCAACATCTTTTTCCCTCCTGTCTCTCTTTTTACGACCTCATCAGCAAGTGATTCGGTCTGTCCTGAACCGTTCTGAAACTTTACTGCAAAAACTTCATCAGCTGCTGCTTACTCTCCATCGCCGACTGCGCAGACTTCTGGAAAAACTGTTTCACGTTCGGATCCGACGCCTGCTCCGCGTACGCCTGCATCTTGCAGTGTGTCGTCGAAAATCCGCCGATCAGGTGGCGGAGATTCTGAAGATCCAGTTCTGAGATCTCGTTCATAAAAATTCCCTCCTTCTGGAAGATTTTTAGTTGCACTCTCAGTATCTTCCAAAGGGAGGGAAATTATTCCTGATTTGTAATAAATCAAATGATTATCTCAAAAAATCCCCAGTTTACGGGCATTTCCGCAAGACAGCAGCTTGAATTTACTACCCATTTACTACTTACGGATTGAGCCTTGATATGCTTTGAAGCTCTTGCGGATAGACCAAACAGGCAGCGCACACCAGTATTGACCTACCATAGATTGAAAAATTTCATACAGCACCGTACAAGCGGCGTTTCCCACTCCCTACACAGGGAGAACAGGAACGCCGCTTTTTTCATGCCCTTGTTACGCAGTAGGGGCAGAAAAAGCCTTGCTACAAGCGGTTTTGCGGGCGCGTATCTGGCGCGGCAAGGGATTTATACCTTATCCCCCGAAACCGCGCTTCTACTGCGTAACAAATCCACAGCAAAAGGAGTGATTTACTATGGCAGTTTTCCGAGTGGAACGGAACAAGGGCTACACCGTAATGAGCAACCACCACCTACGCAACAAGGAGCTTTCCCTAAAGGCAAAGGGGCTGTTGTCGCAAATGCTGTCACTCCCCGAAGATTGGGACTACACCTTGAAAGGCTTATCCCTTATCAACCGGGAGAAGATAGACGCTATCCGCGAAGCCATACGGGAGCTTGAACGCGCCGGGTATATCGTCCGTTCAAGGGAGCGCGACGAGAAAGGACGCTTGCGGGGCGCGGACTATGTGATATTCGAGCAGCCGCAGCCGCCTACGCCGGATTTACCTACATTGGAAAATCCAACATTGGATAATCCAACACAGGGAAAACCAACATTGGAAAAACCTACGTTGGAAAATCCAACGCAATTAAATAAAGATATACAAAGAACTGACTTACCAAAAAAAGAAAAATCAAATACAGATTTATCAAGTACCCATTCCATTCCTATCCTTTCCCCTAACCCCTCACCTTGCGGGGGAGCGGCTACGCCGCCGGAACGGAAAGGAACGGAAGCGGCAGCACAGAGCGCAGTAGAGATATACCGGGAAATCATCAAGGACAATATCGACTACGACATTCTCAAACAGGACATGAAATTTGACGGGGACAGGCTTGACGAGATTGTAGACCTCATGCTTGAAACGGTATGCACCGCCAGAAAGCGGGTGCGGATTGCGGGGGACGACTACCCGGCAGAGCTTGTGAAGTCAAAGTTTATGAAACTGGACGGCGAGCATATCCGCTTTGTGCTTGACTGTATGCGGGAGAACACAACCAAAATCCGCAACATCAAGCAATATCTGAAAGCAGCCCTTTTCAATGCCCCGTCCACAATCGGCAACTATTACACTTCCCTTGTCGCCCATGACATGGCAAGCGGCGCACTTGCGCCACAGGAGCCGCACGACCCTTATTCATTCAAACCGGGCGAAAGCCTGTAAACAACAAAAGGAGGATTTTATTATGGCACAGAGAACAGGAGCATTGGTATTTGACGAGCGCACCGACCGTTACGACATTCGCTTTGACCTCAATACTTACTATGGCGGGCTGCATTGCGGCGAGTGCTTTGACGTGTTCGTGCGGGGCAAGTGGAAGCCTACCCGGATTGAATACGGCGACAACTGGTATCTTGTGGGTATCAGAGCCGAGGACTTGAACGGGCTGCGGGTGCGTATCTGACCGCCGCCCCATAAAGAAACGCGAAAGGAGGACGCGAGAAATTGCAGGACGAAGTAAACGAAAAGACCATAGCCCTTTACATCAAGACCGGGAAGCTGACCGCGCAGACGCTCCAAAAGGCAATGAAAGCCATACTGTCAAAGGGCAAGAAGCAGCTTGCGAAACAGCCACAGGGCAAGCAGAGCTTAAAGCAGCTTATGAAGCAGAACGCGGGCGTTTCCAACATTGAGATTACAAAAGACAATATCAAGGCTTTTGAGAGTACCGCAAAAAAATATGGTATCGACTTTGCGCTGAAAAAGGACACGACGGAAACCCCGCCCCGTTACCTTGTTTTCTTCAAGGGGCGGGACGCGGACGCGCTGACCGCAGCCTTTAAGGAATTTTCCGCAAAGAAGCTGACACAGGATAGGAAGCCCTCAATCCGAAAGCTGCTCTCAACCCTTAAAGAAGCCGCACAGGGCAGAAACGCGGAACGGGCAAAAGTCAAGAACAAGGACAGGGAGGTATCGCTATGAAGCCGGAAATCAAGAAGCTGCTTATCCTCAATCTCCCGTATCTGCTCTTTGTGTGGCTCTTTGATAAAGTGGGTGCGGCTGTCCGGCTCTCCCCCGGCGCGGACGCGAGCGCAAAGCTGCTACATCTTGGGGACGGTTTTAGTGCCGCCTTTTCCAGTATCGCGCCGAGCTTCCACCCGGCAGATTTACTTATCGGCATTGCCGGGGCGGTCATTGTCCGGCTGATTATCTACGTCAAGGGCAAGAACGCGAAGAAGTACAGGAAAGGCATGGAGTACGGCAGCGCACGTTGGGGGACAGCCGAGGACATAAAGCCATACACAGACCCAGTATTTGAGAACAATATCCCCCTCACGCAGACGGAACGGCTTACCATGAACAGCCGCCCGAAGCAGCCGAAATATGCCCGCAACAAGAACATTCTTGTAATCGGCGGTTCCGGCAGCGGCAAGACAAGGTTTTTCGTCAAACCGTCGCTTATGCAAATGCACAGCAGCTATGTTGTCACAGACCCGAAAGGCACCGTCTTAATCGAGTGCGGGAAGCTCTTACAGCGGGGCGGCTACCAGATTAAAGTGCTGAATACGATTAACTTCAAGAAATCCATGAAATACAATCCCTTTGCCTATCTGCGGAGCGAAAAGGACATTTTGAAGTTAGTCAATACCATTATCGCCAACACCAAAGGCGACGGGGAGAAATCCGGCGAGGATTTTTGGGTGAAAGCGGAAAAGCTCTACTACACCGCGCTAATCGGCTATATCTGGTACGAAGCCCCGGACGAGGAAAAGAACTTCACGACGCTGCTTGAAATGATAAATGCGTCGGAAGCCCGCGAGGACGACGAGGACTTCCAGAACCCGGTTGACCTCATGTTTGAACGTCTGGAAGAAAAAGACCCGGAGCATTTCGCGGTCAAGCAGTACCGCAAATACAAACTTGCGGCGGGCAAAACGGCGAAGTCGATTTTAATTAGCTGCGGCGCGAGGTTAGCACCCTTTGACATCAAGGAGCTGCGCGAGCTTATGGAAACCGACGAAATGCAGCTTGACACCATAGGCGACAGAAAGACCGCCCTTTTCGTCATTATCAGCGACACAGACGACACCTTTAACTTTGTCGTGAGTATTCTCTACACACAGCTATTCAACTTGCTTTGCGACAAGGCAGATGATGAATACGGCGGGCGGCTTCCCGTCCATGTGCGCTGCCTGTTAGACGAGTTTGCGAATATCGGGCAGATACCGAAGTTTGAAAAGCTCATAGCCACCATAAGGAGCCGGGAAATATCCGCTTCAATCATCTTGCAGAGCCAGTCACAGCTAAAAGCCATTTACAAGGACAACGCCGATACCATAGTCGGCAACTGCGACACCACGCTTTTCTTGGGCGGCAAGGAGAAAACGACGCTCAAAGAAATATCGGAAATTTTAGGCAAGGAAACAATCGACAGCTTCAACACTTCCGAAACCAGAGGGCGGGAGCTTTCGCATGGGCTGAACTATCAGAAATTGGGAAAGGAGCTTATGACACAGGACGAAATCGCGGTCATGGACGGAGGGAAATGTATCTTGCAGCTACGCGGGGTGCGCCCGTTCTTTTCGGACAAATTCGACATAACGA
Source organism: uncultured Lachnospiraceae bacterium (assembly GCA_947591155.1). Taxonomy (GTDB): domain Bacteria; phylum Bacillota; class Clostridia; order Lachnospirales; family Lachnospiraceae; genus Choladousia. The sequence goes on along the minus strand of CANQDA010000010.1, from coordinate 945 downwards.
AGCACCCGAAATACAAGTACCTGTCCGATGCAGACCCGAAGAACGCCTTTGACATGGAGAAGCACTTGCGCCGCCGCCCCGCTATCGTCAAGCCCGATGAAGTCTTTGACTATTACGAGATTGACGCGGCAGATTTACAGGAGGACGCAGACAATGAATGAGCGTTCCCCAAAGGAGAAGCCGCGCCTTGTGCTGATTATGGGCGGGCGCATGGAGCAGCAGCGCGAGGAAGCGAAACGGCGGGCTGAAATCCGGGAATTTATCGCAGCTTGTGAACGGCTCTACGAAAAGAACCGCCAGAGAGAAAGGAGGGATTGCGATTAAAGGAAGAAATACAGGCTATGAGATACGCGCCCCTTGCGTCATGGAAATGTGGATAACAGGCTATTCCGCTATGGAAAACGCCATTCACAGCACATGGAAAAGCAAAGGGCAGCTTTCCCACGTCCTGCAAACAGCGTTTCCCACAGCTCCATAAGACAGCCAGTTACCCACATTCCCACAACGCCGACGACTACGGAAGCCCAACCTATCCTACCTGTCATTCAAAAAGAGATTTTTTAAGGAGCTGACCTAACATCAAGAACGTAAACACAGGCTACATGATACGCGCCCCCACTTTTCCGGCGCAGCACACAGCGGCAAGAGCCGCGCCCCTTACAACTGAATACCGCCGCGCCGCAGACACTTAGGCGGCGTGGGGAACCCGCCCAACCCGGCGGGCTTATGACCGCGGCAGTTACCAAAACTGGCCGCCGTTTTTTATGCCCTTTTTCGGGCAGCCGCACACGCGGCAAGAAAGGAGAACTTTATGGCATTTTTTAATTCGGCAGTAGGCGTTTTGCAGACCCTTGTTGTAGCTCTGGGAGCCGGGCTTGGTATCTGGGGCGTGATTAACCTCATGGAGGGCTACGGCAACGACAATCCCGGCGCGAATGCTCATGT
>CANQDA010000009.1 GCA_947591155.1 uncultured Lachnospiraceae bacterium | reverse complement strand
TCCGGCGGTACACAAATCTATAAGGAGGTGCACCATTTCATGGCTAAGGTTGAACTGAAGAAACCGATCGTGGAGGAGATCTCAGAGAACATCAAGGACGCCCAGTCGGTTGTTCTGATCCACTACAGCGGAATCACGGTGGAAGCAGATACCGAGCTTCGTAAGGAGCTGAGGGAAGCAGGCATCATCTACAAGGTGTACAAGAACACGATGATGAACTTTGCGTTCCAGGGCACGGACTGCGAGCCGCTGACGAAGCATCTGGAAGGCCCGAACGCGATCGCGATCTCCAAGGACGATGCGACGGCCCCGGCAAGGATCCTTTCCAAGTATATGAAGAAGGTTCCGACGCTGAAGGTCCTGGCAGGCATTGTCGAGGGAGGCTACTACGACGAGAAGGCGATCACGGCTCTGGCGGAAATCCCGTCGAGAGAAGTACTGCTCGGCAGGCTGCTTGGCAGCATGAAGTCCCCGATTTCGAACTTCGCGCGTGTGCTTAGTCAGATCGCTGAGCTGCCGGATCGTCCGGAGAGCGCAGAGAAGTCTGAGCAGGCAGAAGAGCCGGTGAAGGCAGAGGCCGCGGAAGAGCCGGTGAAGGCTGAGGCTGAAGCGGCGCAGGAGCCGGAAAAGGCTGAAGCTGCAGAAGCGCCGACAGAGGCAGAGTAAACCAGAAGAGTAAGCAGAGAAACAGAAAACATATTCATAACAGGAGGAAAATAAAATGGCAAAGATGACGACAGCTGAGTTTATCGAAGCGATCAAAGAGTTATCCGTTCTCGAGCTGAATGAGCTCGTGAAGGCATGTGAGGAAGAGTTCGGCGTATCGGCAGCAGCAGGCGTCGTAGTAGCGGCAGCAGGCGCAGCTCCGGCTGAGGCAGCTGAGGAGAAGGATGAGTTCGACGTAGAGCTCACCGAGGTGGGCCCGAACAAGGTTAAGGTTATCAAGGTCGTCCGCGAGGCGACAGGCCTTGGCCTGAAGGAAGCGAAGGATGTCGTAGACAACGCTCCGAAGGTAATCAAGGAGGGCGCTTCCAAGGCAGAGGCAGACGAGCTGAAGACAAAGCTCGAGGCTGAGGGCGCAAAGGTTACATTGAAGTGATCGTATCGCCGGTCGCCGGAACAAAAGTTCCGGCGACTGTTTTTTTATCTCTTAAATTGTTTTATCATCGCGCACATTCGATCGATCTGCTGGATCTGCTGGGGTGATTTTCCTATCTTCATCACATTGATGATAGCCTCGGTCTCCGCAGAGTTGAATGACATATGGTTTGACTGTGATTGGGACATGGCGGCCATCAGAAACGGAAGCAGCTCGTTCTGGCTTTTCCCCTGCGCCTGCTCGGCCAGGGAGGAGAGCATCTGCAGCTTTGCCGGATCGATTCCTCCGAGGGCAGGGTTGTTCATCCAGGAATTATCGCTCATAAAGTTCTATCCTTCCCCTTTTTCATTTATATGTATGAGGACGGCAACAGAAATATGCAGGCTGAATATTTTATAACAGGGTGGCCGATGGCTATCCTGCTTTTTCATTTATAGAAAGGGGATGTTGCAGATGGCATCGCGGATCGTGATCGACGGAAACGCGTTCTATGAGATAGATGAAGAGTGCATGCAGAGGAAGAAGGAGAAGCGGAGAGAGGAACAGACAGAGCTGCAGGGGAAACAGATATTAAAAAGGGACGAATGCGGAGTACGGGGGTTGAGAGACGAAAGCTGAAAATGTGTCAAACGCGGGATAAGAATTGTTTGAACTGTGTTGCGAGAACAAAATCCGGGGCGTGGCAGAAAGCCACGCCCCAAATTTTTGGAAGATCAGATTAGCATCCGCATCCACAGCCGTTTCCGTTGTTGAAGAAAGAGCCGTTGTTGTTGCCGCCGCATCCGCCGCCGCAGAGCAGAAGCAGGAGAATGATCAGGCAGCTGTCGTTGCCACATCCGCCGCCATTGCCGTTCAGGAAGGAAGTACCGTTGTTTCCTCCGCAGAAGCAGTTGAGCAGGAGAATGATCCAGATCAGCGAGCAGGAATTGATGCCCTCACACCCACAGTTTGTTGCTGCTAAATCGCTCATTTTGTACCCTCCGAAATTTTTCATTTACAATGTATCATATGCGTCCAAAAGGTAAGTGTTACGAAAAACAGGAGGGATCCCAAGGCACGCGGAAGCACCATTCGGAAGAGTCAAAGACTACGAGCGCAGAAATGACTCAAAAATTCCGTACACATTCATCGTACCGTAGCCCCATTCAGGGTTCGGATAAATGTAGGAGCTGTTTCGCTCGGCTCCTCGCAGAAACAGGCTTACGATCTCCTGCGTCGTAAAATAGCGCGGTTGTTCCTGACGCAGTCCGGCCTCCGCAAGAAGAGCGACTGCGCCGGCCGTAAGCGCGGAGGCGGCGCACGAACCGGTGAGGGAGGTGTAGCGTCCTCCGGGCAACGGAGCAGTCAGATCGACCCCCGGCGATGCGAAGTTCGGCTTGACCATGCCGTTTCTCGTGTAGCCCCTTCCGGAATGGATGAACAGGCTGTTGTTGTATGCGCTGTAAGCGCTGACTGTGATCACAGAGGCGGCGCAGGACGGGATGACGAGCGTGACGTCGGAATTCGGCGCATAAAAGCGGATCTCCGGATCCACAAGGTCTGTGACAGGGAGCCACAGGTGGAAAACGCCGTTTACAAATGTCTTGTTGACGACACGGATGCGCCACACGCCTGGCGTGGGATTCAAAAAACGGATCAGGGCCAGCTGTGCGCCGCTGAGTGTCTCGACGATCGTGTAGGTCAGCGCGATTCGACTGTACTCCAACAGAAAATTGAATTCCAGCGTAGTACCGCTGCGCGGCTGTACCGGCTGAATTGTCTCTCCGAGCGGGGAAGTGAAGCCAATGCTGTACAACTCCGGGGCGTCCGCCCAGAATTCGACTGTGAAGCCGCGCGTTTCCTGATTCACGAGAAGTTCCACTTCTGTGAAATCATCCACGCGGGAGAGCCTGCCCTGAAAGTGATGTCCCATTCCGGTCTCGTTCCCGGTCCCCGCAACCGCATAGACGCCTGTGTTGAACTGTGCGGAAGTCAGGACTTCCTCAAGCGGGGTCGCACCCGTGTGGCTGCCCTGGTTCGTTCCGACGGAGATGCAGATGACGAGCGGCATGCGAAGCTCCCGGGAGACGTCGACCATGTAACGCACGCCGAGCATCAGGTCAGTTTCCTGATAGACGGTCGCGCCCTGCGGGATCAGAAAATAGTCGCGCAGATATTGTTTGGCCTGCTTGAGACGGACGAAGACGATGCGGGCCTCCGGAGCGGCTCCGATGAAATCATCCCCCGCGTCTGCACTGCCGCAGGCAATTCCTGCGACCGAGGTACCGTGCCCGGATTCATCGCGTTCCGGAACGAGCGAGAGCGGATCGCCGGAGAACAGTGCCTGGTTCAGCATATCATCCGTATATTCGCTTCCGTAGGGAAGTCCCTCCGGCGCCGTCCCGGACTGGTCGGTCTGATCCCAGATCCGGGCGATCCGCGTCGTCCCGTCGATATTGCGGAATGCCGGAAGCGTGTAATCGATGCCGGAGTCCAGAAAGCCGATGAGAATGCCTCGCCCGGACAGGTCCAGGTACGGCTGGATCTGTGCCGGCAGGATCCCTGCGGCCTCCAGACTGACGGTGTCGATGGGGGCAAAAAGCTTGGGGACGCCGGAATAGCCAAGCTCCTCGACTGTGGCAAGGCGGTCGGAGAGCGGCGCGTGAAGAATGATGTATTGGATGTCAACGAGCTGCGGCGCATACGACGCCAGCTCGTCGAATAAGGACTCGGGTGAACTCTGATAGCGAAAGATAATATCGGAGTAATCTTCCGAGAGGATAGGGGAGACGTCGGGGATCTGTGTGGCAGATATATGTTTGAACATAAAAGCTTCCTGACATGAAAGGTGGATTCTATATAATTTATGTAGCAGTGCAGGAAAAAGAGAACTGGTATGAAGAGGAATTCGTCAGAATCCCCCCACGTGCTTCTTGATCGCCTCGAAACTCTCTCGGCTGATGACATGTTCCATTTTGCAGGCGTCCTCCGAGGCGGTCTGCGGATCCACACCAAGGGCGGTCAGCCAGGAGGAGAGAAGCTGATGGCGCTCGTAGATCTCCTCGGCGATCGCGCGCCCGGAATCGGTGAGGTAGATATAGCCGGAATCCGCCACGGTGATATGGCCCTTCTCGCGCAGGTTCTTCATTGCGATGCTGACGCTGGGCTTCTTGAAGCCGAGCTCCGTCGCGATATCCACAGAGCGCACGACCGGAAGTCGCTGGCTCAGGATCAGGATCGTCTCCAGATAATTCTCCGCAGATTCGTTGTTTGCCATAGTTCACACCTCTTTCCATGCGTTCTTCGTCTTTTATCGCCTTTATATGGCTTATTATACCATATGGACGCAAAATCGCAAAGTAAAAATCTGAAAAGACTTGAAATCTCCCATTTTGACAGAAAAATTAGAATGGAAATAAGTTAGCGATAACTTAAAAAAGTTCTTGACAACTAATAAGTGTTAGAATATACTAACCAATGGAAAAATAAAAATAATCCGGAAACAAAAACGGATATTCCGCGGAGGAGGTCGATGTTATGCCGTTATCTATGGCGAGTACGGGAAAAGCAAACGTGATCAGGAAAGTCGGGGGAAAAGAAGAGACGAGGAAGTTTCTCGAGAATCTTGGTTTTGTCACGGGAGGAACGGTGACGGTCGTCTCGGAGACAGGCGGCAGCCTGATTGTGAACGTGAAGGATTCGCGCGTGGCGATCGGCAGGGATATGGCAAACAAGATTATTGTCTGAGACATTGAAAACCTGTGATATCCGGGGAAGATCAGGAGAGCCGTTTTGGCTCTGTTTATCCGGGAAAAGAATGGAGGATGTTATGAAAACATTGCGGGAAGTGGCCTGCGGGCAGACCGTGAAGGTCGCGAGACTGACCGGGGATGGGCCGGTGAAAAGAAGAATCATGGACATGGGCATCACGAAGGGCGTGGAAGTGTTTGTGCGCAAGGTCGCGCCGCTCGGGGATCCGGTCGAGGTGACGGTCAGGGGATATGAGCTGTCGCTGCGCAAAGCGGACGCCGAGATGATCGCGGTGGAGTGAGAAATTTTTTTGAATGGCGATTAGTTTTGACTAATAAAAATAAGTTAAAACAAACAAGAAAACAATCATCGAAGATCCGGCCGCAGGGCCGAAAGACAGAATAGAAAAGAAGAGCGGCGACGACACGGGCGCCGCGATAGGAGGAGACAGGAAAATGTCAGTAAAAATCGCGCTTGCAGGAAATCCGAACAGCGGCAAGACGACGCTGTTCAATGCGCTGACCGGTTCCAACCAGTTCGTCGGAAACTGGCCGGGCGTGACAGTGGAGAAGAAGGAGGGAAAGCTCAAAGGGCACAAGGATGTCACGATCATGGACCTTCCGGGCATCTATTCGCTCTCCCCGTACACGCTGGAGGAAGTGGTCGCCAGAAATTATCTGATCGGGGAGCGTCCGGACGCGATCCTGAACATCGTGGACGGCACGAACATCGAGCGGAATCTTTACCTGACGACACAGCTTATGGAGCTGGGGATCCCGGTCGTCATGGCGGTCAACATGATGGACGTCGTCGCGAAGAGCGGGGACAAGATCAACATCGCGAGGCTCAGCCAGAAGCTCGGCTGCGAGGCCGTGGAGATCTCGGCGCTGAAAGGTACGGGCGTGCTGCAGGCGGCGGAGAAGGCCGTGGCGCTTGCGAACAAAAGACAGGCGGCTGTCCCGGTGCATGAGTTTGCGGCGGACGTAGAGAACGCGATCCGCGACGTCGAGGCGACGCTCGGCTCCGATGTACCACGGGAGCAGAAGCGTTTCTTCGCGATCAAGCTGCTCGAGAAGGACGACAAGATCGGCGCGATGATGAGCAGCGTGCCGGATGTGAGCGCGCAGATCGACGCGCTCGAGGAAAAGTTTGACGACGACACAGAGAGCATCATCACAAACGAGCGCTATGTGTACATATCCTCGATCATCGGTGATTGCCTCAAGAAGGGCAGGAAGGGCGCGATGACGACGTCGGATAAGATCGATCGTATCGTGACGAATCGTTTCCTGGCACTGCCGATCTTCGCGGTGGTCATGTTCATCGTGTACTATGTGTCCGTGACGACAGTCGGAACGATTGTGACCGACTGGACGAACGACGTGCTCTTCGGTGAGATCATTCCGCCGGCGATTGAGAGCTTTCTCGTGAGCATTCACTGTGCGGGCTGGCTGCAGTCCCTGATCCTCGACGGTATCGTGGCGGGCGTCGGCGCGGTGCTCGGCTTTGTGCCGCAGATGTTGGTACTGTTCTTGTTTCTGGCGTTTCTGGAGTCCTGCGGCTACATGGCGCGCGTCGCGTTTATCATGGACCGTGTCTTCCGCAAGTTCGGCCTGTCCGGAAAGTCCTTCATCCCGATGCTGATCGGCACGGGCTGCGGCGTACCGGGCGTTATGGCCTCGAGAACGATCGAGAACGACAGAGACCGCAAGATGACGATCATGACAACGACCTTCATCCCCTGCGGCGCGAAGCTTCCGATCATCGCGCTGATCGCGGGCGCGCTCTTCGGCGGCGCGTGGTGGGTCTCCCCGAGCGCGTACTTCGTGGGGATTGCGGCCATCATCTGCTCCGGCATCATCCTGAAAAAGACAAAGATGTTCGCGGGCGATCCGGCTCCGTTTGTCATGGAGCTTCCGGCTTACCACATGCCGACCGTCGGAAACGTGCTGAGAAGCATGTGGGAAAGAGGCTGGTCATTTATTAAAAAAGCTGGTACAATTATTTTACTCTCCACGATCGTGCTCTGGTTCCTGCAGGGCTTCGGCTGGGTGGACGGAAAGTTCTGCATGCTTGAGGCGGAGCAGCTCGACAGCAGCATTCTGGCGACGATTGGCAACGCGATCGCGTGGCTCTTCATCCCGCTCGGCTGGGGCGACTGGAAGATGGCCGTCGCGGCGGTCACCGGCCTGATCGCGAAGGAGAACGTGGTCGGAACCTTTGGCATTTTGTTTGGTTTCGCTGAGGTGGCAGACGACGGCGCGGAGATCTGGGGCGCTCTCGCCGGCAGCATGACCGCCGTCGCTGCGTATTCGTTCCTCGTGTTCAACCTGCTGTGCGCGCCGTGCTTTGCGGCGATGGGCGCGATCAAGCGCGAGATGAACAACATCAAGTGGTTCTGGTTTGCGATCGGCTATCAGTGCCTGCTCGCCTACGTCGTTTCCCTGTGCGTCTACCAGCTCGGCAGCCTCTTCACGGGCGCGGGCTTCGGCGTCTGGACCGTGGTGGCGATCCTGCTCGTGATCGGCTTCCTCTACCTTCTGTTCCGCCCGTATAAGGAGAGCACCACGCTAAAAGTGAATATGAAAGGTATGGCGAGGGCAAAATAGAGAAGAGAAGATCAAAATAGAGTAGAGAAGATTAAAATGAAGAAGAGAAGATCCGGACGACGAAGGCTTGTGTGCCGTACCGGGATCACAACGGCGAAAGCGAGATGGAGCTTAAAAAAAGGAGGCGTGCTTTGTGGGAACCGCGATCGTACTTGTGGTGGTGCTGGCGGCTGTCGGACTGGCAGTCCGCAGCATGGTGAAGGATAAGAAGGCAGGCAAATCCCTGCAGTGCGGCGGCGACTGCGAGCACTGCAAAGGGCATTGCCACTGAGGCGGCAAGCCTCACAAAAAAGAATCAGAGAAAAAAGAGACCGTTGCGGAACCGCAGCGGTCTCTTTAGATAGAGCCAATAGTATATAAAATATAATTGTGATACTATTATGTATCAAAAAATAAATAAATAATCTATTGACACAATCAAAAAAAAGTAATAAAATACAAAAAAGCGGTAGACAAGGAGCTGTGTGTATGGACTTTTCCAAGTATCCGGTCAGCGGAGAATATTACGGAGGAAGCGAGAAGAAGATCGGTCTTATTATAGACGGAAACGAATACATGATCAAGTTTCAGAAGAAGACACCCTTTGGAGTCAGAAACAACCATATTTCGGAATATCTGGGCTCTCATATTTTCGGACTTCTTGGATATCCGGTACAGGAGACAAGGCTTGGTTGTTATAAGGGAGAGATTGTAGTAGCCTGCAGGAATTTTGTGCGTCCGGGGGACCAGTTTGTCCCATTTAATGATGTCGGGGAAAGTACGTTGGATCAGGATAAGGAGACGTACCAGTATTCCTATGATGACATCATGCGTATGCTGCGGGACAATTCAAAGCTGACAAATGTAGACGCAACAATCTTCGCTTTCTGGGAACTTTATATTGTAGATGCGCTGATCGGGAATTTTGACCGTCACGGTTCGAACTGGGGATTTCTCAAGCAGAACGATCAGTATACCCTTGCGCCGGTATTCGACAATGGTTCCTGCCTGTTTCCGAATCTTACGGATGAGAAAGAAATGGAGCAGATCATAGCCTCAGAGGAGGAGACAAACAAAAGGATCTTCACATTTCCGACTTCCCAGATCCGCCTTCACAACAGGAAAAGCTCTTACTATGATGTGATCAGCAGTCTGGAATACCCGGAATGCAACCGTGCTCTGATCACTGTGTATCATCGCATTGATCTTTCCGCCCTTGACTCACTGATCGGCGCTACAGAATATATTTCAGACGTACAGAAGAAATTCTATCATCATATGATTACGGAACGTTATCACAAGATAATCAAGGCGTCCTACGATGCCCTGATAGAAAGGATTTCAGATGAAGGAACTATTGACACAGGGAATCATCTGCGTGAAGGATGAGCTTGAGATCGAATATCAGCTCTGCGAGATCGACTATCGCCTGTGGGAGAATGAGGAGTTCGAGTACCGATTTCGCCCGAACTACTCTGTGATCGATCTGCTTGGGCCGCCGCTGTTTCAGGGGATTCCGGGACTGAATCTGGATCTGCGCAAGGAGGAGTATGTGCGCAGGAACAGAGTGCCGGTATTCATCTCGGAGCGAAGTCCCGGACCGAATCGGGAGAATCTCTGGGAACTGCTGGAGGAGTGCGGCATGGATTATCTGAATCAGCTGGAATGGCTGATCCGGACAGATATGAAGTATTCCGGAGATCCGCTCTATGTGAAGGCGGTTTCGCCTGACAGCACCGCCGATTTGATCTGTATTGACCAGGAGCTCGCCGGAGCGAAGCGTTCAGCTGACCGCATCCGAAGAATACTCGCTTATATTTGCAGGGGAAGCAACATTCGGTACGAAGGATTTGCCATTGACGACAGCAATCGCAGGAGCTGTTATGAGTTGCTGTATCGCCTGTATGAAAAGGAAGCCGGTTACCTGCGCGAGCGTCAGAGAGCAGGGGTAGAGAAGGCGAAGCTTGCGGGAAAGTATCGGGGAAGAAAGCCGGTCTCTTTGTCTTTCTCGGAGTTCGACCAGATGTATCAGGCATATAAGAGAAAGCAGGTCTCCGCGGAGGAGGCGGCAAAGCGGCTCGGTATCAGCAAGTCGACGTTCTTTCGGAGAGCGCGGAGGTATTTTTCAGATTAGATTAAGAAAAGGGACGGTGAGGAGATCTCCACCGTCCTGTTTTGCACTTAATGAATATTGGACGAACAACGTATTCGCTGACCTGTCCGCAAACAAGATAACACGACCTTACAGCACCAGCACGACCTCGTTCTCTGCCTGCAGCAGATCCGCCGGGATGTAATTCTCCGGAAGCTCCTGCCCGTTCAGGATAAGGCGCGCGAAGCCGGATTCTCTGCTGTCCGGGTTCTCGACGCGGATATGCAGATGCCTGCCGCGGAAATCCTTCTCCATCTCGAACTGCTTCCAGCTCTTCGGAATCGACGGAGCGAGGCGCAGTCCGCCGAGATCCGGGCGCAGGCCCAGGATGCCCTCGACGCAGCCGACCATGACGGTCGAGGCAGTGCCGGTCAGCCAGTGGACGTGCGAGCGTCCCGGATGCTTGCTGTGCTTGCCTTCCGTGAACTGCCCGTAGCAGTAGGGCTCCAGATGCCGAATCTCCGCGCGGTCGTTCATCGCGGCCGGAGCGTTTTCCATGAAATACTCAAACGCGCGCTCGCCGTGTCCGCGCAGTGCCTCCGCGAGGATCAGCCAGCCCTGCGTTTGTGAGAAGATGCCCGCGTTTTCCTTGACGCCCTGATTGAAGATCACCATGAGCGCGCCGCCGAATGAGTGCATATGGTATGGCGGATCCATGATGATCGCGCCGTACGGTGTGTTCAGACGCTCATGCACTTTTTCAAGAGCCTGATCCGCCTGCTCCGGCGTGGCCAGACCGCTGATGACGGCCCAGCTCTGCGGGTTCAGCCACATGTTGGCCTCCGGGTCGGAAGAATCGCCGATGCGCGTGCCGTCCTCCATGAAGCCGCGGATGAAGCGGTCGCCGTCCCAGCAGAGGCCCTGGAGTTTTTCTCCGAGCTCTTTCTGCTTCTTGTCGAGGTAGTCAATGTATTCATTATCATTTTTATGCGCCGCTAAGAGTTTCAGAATCGTCATCGCGTAGTAGAACTGCATCGCCACGAAGGTCGATTCACCGTTTTTGCCGAGGCGCAGACAGTCGTTCCAGTCCGCGTGCAGACCCGCCGGCATTCCGTGCGTCCCGAGGTGGTCGAAGGAGAACTTCAGCGCCCGCTTCAGATGCTCGTAGACCGTCCCCTCGTCGCGGTTGGCGAAAGGGATGACCTCGTCGAGAAACGCGAGATTCCCGGACTCGGCGACGTACTTGTAGACGGTAGGGAAGAGCCAGAGCGCGTCGTCCGCGCGGTAGGCCGGATGTCCGGTCTCTTTTACATAGGAAGCATCGTCCGGCGTGTCCTCATGTCCGGGATTGTGCGTGTATTTCACGAGCGGCAGCCCGCCGCCGTTGTCCACCTGCGCGGAGAGCATGAAGCGGATCTGCTTCGCCGCCATCTCCGGCTCGAGATGAATGACACCCTGGATGTCCTGCACGGTATCGCGGTAGCCGTATCCGTTGCGCAGGCCGCAGTAGATGAGCGAGGCCGCGCGCGACCAGATGAAGGTCATGAAGCAGTTGTACGCGTTCCAGGTGTTGACCATCGTGTTGAACTCCGGACTCGGTGTGTTCACCTTGAGATGATCCATCTTCGCGTACCAGTCCGCCTTCAACGCGGACAACTCTTTTGCGCTGGCGTCGGCCGGATCGTCGTATGTTTCGAGGATCTCGGCGGCCTCGGAGGCAGTCTTTGCACCAAGCAGGAACGCGACCGTCTTCGACTCGCCCGGAGCGAGCGTAAGCTTGCAGGAGAGCCCGCCGCAGGAGTTTTCATTGTAGCTGTCCACATTTCCGAGATCGCCGGAAATGACGCCCTGAGGATCTCCATAGCCGTGGTAGCGGCCGAGGAAGAGTTCCTTGTCTCCGCAGTACGAGGCGACCGGCGCGCCGGCAAGTCCGAAGAAGCGCTCCATGATGTTGTCGCCCTCCGCGCGCTCCTTGCCGAGAGAATCCGCCAGGTTGCCGTGGATCTGCTGCAGGATGAAATTGTCTTTGAATGCGGTGCGCGTGATGAACAGCGAGTACTGCAGATTCACAAGATCCTGTTCGTAATTGCTGTGATTCGTGAACTCCGCATAGCCGGTCAGCGTGAGACTGCGCGGACGGTCGGAATCATTTTTCACGGTGAACGCCCAAACTTCGTAGGTCTTGCCGAGCGGCACATAGTAGAGCGCCTCGGAATGGATCCCATTGTAGTCCGCGCTCATGCGTGTGTAGCCCATGCCGTGGCGGCACTCGCTTTTGTACTGCGCCAGATCCTTCCCGACCGGCTGCCAGGAGGCGGACCAGTAGTCCTTCGACTCATCGTCTCTGAGGTAGATGTAGCGTCCGGGCTGGTCGAAATTGTTGAACACATAGCGCAGGATGCGGCCGTTCGCTCCCGACTTGGCGAAGCTGTAGCCGCCCGCGTTGTTGGAGATGATCGCGCCGTACTCCGGCGAGCCGAGGTAGTTTGCCCACGGGGCCGGGGTGTCCGGGCGGTCGATGACATACTCGCGATTTGCGTCGTCAAAATATCCGTATCTCATGGTGTGTGGGTTCCTTTCTTCCTGTTTCGTGAACATCGGACGAAATCGCACGGTACCCTTCCTGGGTGTTTCCCGTCAAAACCGCAATATCGGCTTTTAGAAGGGAAAGCCGATATTGAACGGCTTTGTGCCGGAAAACACCCGGAAATCCCTGCGATTCCTGTCTATGAAATGTTACAGTTCTACGCAGAATCAGCCCGTACAGGTGATTGGCAATGCCAAATGCAAACCGTGTGCAGCCGCCGGCACTTAGCGAATGCGAAGCATGAGCTTAGTACCGCTGCGTGTCTGCACTCGTGCGAGAGCTGAGTTTGCCGTGACATTGACCAATCCCTGTGAGGGAGTTCGGATAGACATAGTGATTTAAACAGGAACAGTATATCTGATTTCAGGCAGTAACTCAATAGAAAAAGTGAAAAATTGGATAAAAGGGAAAATATTGATCAGGGCAAAAAGGAAATGAAGTAAAATACTTCATTACAGGCCAGACGCGATAAAATTCTTCAATTCAAACACTAAACACGGTGAAATTCTAGCACTCAAACTTCACAATGTCAACATTTTCGGCAAATCAAAAAAAATTACCAGCCCAGTTGAAAGTTAATTGCTGATATAAACTTCCATTTTCAGAAAAAATCAGGTGGTTTATCCGCGATTTAATTTTATTCGCAGTCAAAATTCTAGTCAACATTACATCCTGTCAGGAGAACGATCTAAGTACGATAAAACCAAATAAAATCAATTACTCCACGAATCTTTGCGCGATGCCGAAGATATTCTATTCGCAGTCAAAATTATGGTCAGTGACATGGCTTTTTCCCAAAAAATGGGCATTTTTTCAAATTTTGTAATGAAGTATTTTACTTCATTACATATTTAGTAGTCAGAGCGTCTGATCAAATAATCGGGATGGAGTCGTGTGATTATTCGGATACGGATATTTGCACGGGCATTTGTCCGGGAAAGGAATGACTGATATGGGAGCCATGCTGTTCAGGCATAATCAGGAAGCGTACGAAGCATCGCTTGCCCTGCTTTCAGATGTCGGCCGCGCGGCCGTGATCCATCCAACCGGCACGGGGAAATCTTTCATTGCTTTTCAATTGTGCGCGGAGCACCCGGAAGCGGTCGTGTGCTGGCTTTCGCCGTCGGAATATATCTTCAGGACGCAGCTGGAGAACTGGAAAGCAGCGGGCGAGTCTGGAGATGAGACAGAAACCGGATCGGCGGACAAGGTATCGGAGCATGCGAAAGATAATGCGCAGGATATGAAAGCATTTTCCAACCGTCTGACAAATATCCGCTTTTATACATACGCGCGGCTCATGCTGATGGAAGCAGAGGAGCTCGCAAAGATCCGCCCGGACTACATCGTACTGGATGAGTTCCACCGCTGCGGAGCGAAGATGTGGGGGCAAGGGGTGCAGAGGCTGCTGGCGCAGTACCAGGACGTTCCGGTGCTCGGACTCTCCGCGACGAACGTCCGCTACCTGGACGGGCAGCGGGACATGGCCGACGAGCTCTTCGACGGCAACATCGCCTCGGAGATGACGCTCGGCGACGCGATCGTGCGCGGCATCCTGAACCCGCCGAAGTATGTGCTCTCGATGTACTCCTGCCAGAAGGAGCTGGAGCGGTACAAGGCGCGTGTGAAAGGCGCGAAGAGCGGCGCGGTACGCGCGGAGGCGGAGAAGTATCTGGAAGCCCTGCGGCGTGCGCTTGAGAAAGCAGACGGGCTGGATGAGATCTTCCGGAAGCATATGACAGGAGAAAAAGGGCAGCCGATGCAGCTTGTGGGAGAGTCCACACAGTATGGAGGACATGGAGAAAACGCGCAGACCCAGGAAGATGTAAATAAACCATCCGGGAGATATGGAAAGTACCTCGTTTTCTGTGCAAGCTATGAGCACATGCAGGAGATGATCGCGAAAGTCCCGGAATGGTTCGCAAAGGTGGATCCGGATGCACATGTCTACTCGGTCTACTCGGAGGACGCGCAGGCGGAGGAGGAGTTCGCGAGGTTCAAGGCGGACGGGAGCGATCACCTGAAGCTCTTGTTCTGCATCGACATGCTGAACGAAGGCATCCATGTTGACAACGTGAGCGGGGTGATCCTGCTTAGGCCGACGGTCTCGCCGATCATCTACAAGCAGCAGATCGGACGGGCGCTGTCCGCGGGGAAAAAGCAGGGCGAAAACGCCGTGATCTTCGACGTGGTGATGAACATCGAGAACCTGTACAGCATCGGGACGGTCGAGGAGGAAATGCAGGCCGCGGTCCGGTATTACCGGGATCGCGGGGAATCCGGACTGATCGTCAATGAGCACTTCCACATCACCGATGAGGTGCAGGACTGCATGAGGCTGTTCCGGAAGCTGAATGAGACGCTCGGCGCCTCGTGGGAACTGATGTACCAGGCGGCGGAGCAGTACTTTGAAACCTATGGAAATCTGGAAGCGACGAAGCGGTATGTGACGGAGGACGGGCTGTCCCTGGGACAATGGCTGGACACGCAGCGCAAGGTGCGCGCGGGGAAGGTAAGGGGAGTCCTCACCGAATCGCAAATCGCGCGGTTGGATCAACTTGGCATGCGCTGGGAGTCAAAGGCAGACCGGAACTGGGAGCGGTATTTTGCGGCGGCGCAGGCGTACTACCGGGAACACGGGAACCTGCTGGTGAACGTGCGCGACGGGAAGTACGGGGGCGTGGACCTTGGGAAGTGGCTCGCGCAGCTCCGTACATATAGAAAGAGCGGCATCCGCACCGCCTACCTGACGCCGGAGCGGATCAAAGCTTTGGAAAGTATCGGGATGGTCTGGGACGTGCCGGACTACCTGTGGGAGCAGAACTACCACGCGGCGTTACAGTATTACCGGGAACACGGGAATCTGGACGTACCCTATTACTACGTGAATCCCGACGGCGTCAAGCTCGGCGTCTGGATCGCAAATACGCGTTTTGCCAGAAGAAACGGGGGCACCGGCAGGGCGGAACTGACAGACGAGCAGGTCGCGCGGCTCGACGAGCTCGGCATGATCTGGGAGAACAGGAACAACGCCGTCTGGGAACGCTCGTATGCGGCGGCCTGCCGTTACCGGAAGAAGTACGGCAACCTGAACATCCCGGTCGCTTATGTGACCGAGGACGGCTGCCATCTGGGGCGCTGGATCCGGAAGCAGAAGGAAGTATACCGATCCGGGATGAGCGAGGAGCGGAAGAGGAAGCTTCAGGCGATCGGGGTAGACTGAATTTATTTTTGAAAGAACCTGGAAGGGAAATATGGGTCATGAGACAATGTTTCCGCGGAAAGGGGTTATAACAGCCACGGTATATGTGCATAATAAACCGGCATGGATCAGACCAATGCAGGCCATAGGTTCTGCATGGACCGGCGATCCATACCGGCCGGTGCGGAGGGTGCACAGGATGGCAGCAGGCGTTCAGGCAGCTCGTCGGGGGCAGGCTGAAATGGCGAAGCCATGCCCTGGATGGCGTAAATAAGAGTTGACGAGTGAAGGATAATGGATCAGAGATGGCAAGAAGGCGAATGGACAGATAACAGAAGGAGATTCAGGTATGCCGTGGTATGTGATACAGACCTATACGGGGAGAGAGGAACAGCTCGTGGAAATGATCCGCCGCATCGTGCCGCGGAACTGCTGCGGCGAGTGCTTTGTGATCTACTCCGAGCAGCTGCGGCACAGGCAGCAGGAGAACCAGGTCCATGTGCTACGGCTGTTCCCGGGTTATGTTTTTGTCTCTTCCAATAACATAGGACAGCTTTTCCATTATCTGAAAAGGGTTCCTGCCATGTCAAGGATCATGGCGGCGGATGACTTCGCTTTCACGCCGCTCTATGACGGGGAGGCGGAATTCCTGCTCGGGATCATGGACGCGGACCATGTCGTGCGGCTTTCCTACGTGGCGACCGACGGCAGGGACCATGTGACGTACCTGGCGGGACCGCTGGAGCAGTGCCGGGCACAGATCCTGTCCTACCATTTCCGCAAGCGCTACGCGATAGTCCGGCTGGTGCTGGAGGGCTGTGGGAAGGAAGTAAAACTGGGAATCATCCTGAACGACGACGTCCGCAGGGAGCTGGCGTACGGGAAGGTGGAGGCGCTGGTGGAGAAGCCGGAGAAATATATGCCCCCGGTGATGGAAAAGGAGCCCGGAAGCATGTACAAAACGGGACATGGGAATGAAAGACCTGTACCCCAGTTCGCACCGGGCGACCGGGTACTTGTCATGGAAGGCGTGTTCGAGGGAAGCACAGCAACGGTCAGTCAGACGAAGAAAGATATGCTGAAGATTACCGTGCAGATGTTCGGGCGGGAGATCCCGGTGGAGGTTTCCGCGTGGGATGTAAATAAGATCAAATAGATGGAGAAAGAACAGGCTTCTCCTGTCTGGCACGGAAATGCCGGACTGGGGAAGTTTTTTATCTGAGAAAGATTGGGGAGGGGAGATATGCCATGTACAGGAAGCTCTCGCAGGGCTGGCTGAAGCACCTGGATTTCATCGTGCTGGATCTGCTGTGCCTGCATGTGGCGTTCGTGTTTGCTTATATGATGCGGCACGGATCGCATAATCCCTATGCAGCAGAGAATTACAGAGTCATCGCGCTTATCTTCACTCTGACGGATCTGCTGCTCATTGTGTTTTTTAGTCCTTTGTCTAATGTACTGAAACGAGGATTGCGCAGGGAGTTCACGACGACGCTTGTCCACACGGTTTTGCTTGCGGTCACAGTTTCATTCTACCTGTTTTCGGTGCAGAATGCGGAGGTATACTCCCGTATCTTTTATTATACAATGCTGGCAGTCTATTTCTGCCTGACTCTGTCAGTGCGGCTTGGCTGGAAAGTGGTGCTGAGAAATAGTTTGATTCGGCGGAAGACCGTTCTTTTCCTGATCGTGACGTCAAAGAATGTCCGGCAGATGGTTGAGGATATTTCAGAGAACAACCACGGGTTGTATCAGCTGTCGGGGATAGCAGTTCTGGACCGCGACATGAGGGGACAGGAGGTTAACGGCGTGCCTGTGATGGCCTGTCGGGAGGATGTCGAGGAATATCTGAAGCGGGAATGGGTCGACGAGGTGCTGATCGCAACGAGCGATATCGGGGTGCCGGAAATGTCCGAGGCAGACAGGGTGGCCGCAAGGACTGATCCTGCCGATGGCACAGTGCAGGAGACGGAACAGGAAAACTTATACCAGAATCTTATTGACATGGGACTCGTGGTACATATCCGGCTGGAGGGCCTGAAGCAGTACACGGGGGAGCGGCAGACGATCGAACACATCGGGAACAGCACGGTGCTGACCTACAGCCTCGGCAGCGTCACCCTGGGACAGGCGTTCGCGAAGCGGGCAATGGACATCCTTGGCGGAATGGCAGGATGCCTGGTCACCGGGCTTTTGTATCTCGTGATCGCCCCGATGATCTATCTGAATTCGCCGGGACCAATCTTCTTCGCGCAGACGCGCGTGGGGCGCAACGGGAAGAAATTCAGGATGTACAAGTTCCGCAGCATGTGCCTGGACGCGGAAGCGCGGAAGGCAGAAGTTGCCGTAGCCTGCGGTCTGGACGGGCAGATGATGTTTAAGTTTGAGGAAGACCCGCGGATCATCGGATCGAAGGTGCTGCCGGACGGGACATACAAAAAAGGAATCGGCAACTATATCCGGGACTGGAGCCTGGATGAGTTCCCGCAGTTCTTCAACGTGCTGAAAGGCGACATGAGCCTCGTAGGCACCCGTCCGCCGACCGTGGATGAGTGGGAGAAGTACGAGGCGCACCACCGGGCGCGGCTGTCGATCCGCCCGGGGATCACGGGGCTTTGGCAGGTGAGCGGCCGGAGCCGGATCACGGACTTCGAGGAAGTGGTTGAGCTGGACCGGCAGTACATAAGCGGTTGGAACTTATGGCTGGATATGAAGATCCTGCTGAAGACGGTGAAGGTAGTCTTCAGAAGGGACGGGGCGATGTGAAGCATTTATTGAATAGAATCAAGTATAAATAATTGCACTTTGGTCTTATATAAAGTAAAGGAGACTGCTAGATGAATGTAGTTTACTCATGCAGTGATTTATATTCCGAGCTTGCGGGGATATCCATCGTTTCCCTGTTTGAGAACAATAAAGAGGAAGACCTTATTGATGTCTATATTATAGACTGCGATGTTTCGGATAAAAACAAGGAGAGACTGTTCGAAGTCGCGAACCGGTACGGACGGCGGATCTTTTTCAAGCCGGGAAAAGATGTCGAGCGGATCACCGGCACAAAGATTTCAGTGAACGGCCATTCCACGGTCAAGAGCCTCAGCACCTATTTCCGGCTGTTCCTTGGGACGATCCTGCCCGAGTCGGTGGGGCGTGCGATCTATCTGGACTGCGACACCATCGTCGCGGACTCCCTGCATGACCTCTGGAGCACAGACATGCGCGGGGCGTTTGCCATGGGAGCGGATGACTGCAGGGGAAAGGCATACCGGCAGGAGATAGGCATCCCGGACGATTCCATCTATGTCAACAACGGCGTACTTCTGATCGACCTGGAAGCCTGGCGGGAAAATGATATTGAGCAGAAGTACATAGATTTCATCCATGAGAAGGCGGGCGTCGTCACCTACGACGATGAGGGCGTCCTGAACGGGACGCTCGGAAGGATGGGAAAAACAGGACTTCTGCCCCTGAAATACAACGTGCAGGCCGTCTTCTGTGCATTGTCTTACGACGAGATTGAAAAATACCGGAAGGCCGTGTGGCCATATACCAGGGAAGAAGTGGAGGCGGCCGTGCAGGCGCCGGTGGTCATCCATTTCACGAGCTTCTTCATGTATGGCACGAGGGCATGGAACGAAAAGGATGCTCATCCTCAGAAAGAGCGTTTTCTATATTATAAGTCTGTTTCCCCGTGGCGGGACGAGCCGTACTGGCCGGACAACCGCACGGGGCTAAAAAAGCTCAGCACAAAAGTATACAACATAATCCCAAAGCAGGTGCTGCTTCCCTGTTTTTCGCTGCTCCACGCAAACCTGTACCCCAGGTACCGGATCGCACTGACAAGGAAAGCACAGAAAGCGGCAGGACAAGAGGAGACGGCAAGATGAAGGTTGTGATCCTGGCGGGTGGACTTGGGACCCGGATCAGCGAGGAGAGCCACTTGAGGCCAAAGCCCATGATCGAGATCGGCGGGATGCCGATCCTGTGGCACATTATGAAGACCTATTCCTTCTACGGGTACAATGATTTCATTGTCTGCGCGGGGTACAAGCAGGAGTACATCAAGGAGTGGTTCTCCAACTACTTCTTCCACACCAGCGACGTGACATTTGATTTCTCCAAAGGCGGGGAGGTCACGGTGCACAGGCAGCACTCCGAACCGTGGAAGGTCACGGTCGTCGACACAGGGCTGAACACGATGACGGGCGGACGGGTGAAACGTGTCCGGGATTTCCTGGACGGCGGGGCATTCATGCTGACCTACGGGGATGCCGTCTGTGACATCGATATCAACAAGCTGTATGACTACCACAGGGCGAACGGAGGGACCGTCACCATGTCCGCCTACAACCTGGAGCAGCGCTTCGGCGTGCTGGACATCGACGAAAACAGCCATGTCCGGGAGTTCCGGGAGAAGGCCAGGGGTGACGGGGGCCTGATCAACATCGGCTACATGGTCTGCGAGCCGGAGTTCATCGACTATATCGAGGGCGACAGTTCCGTGCTGGAGAAGCAGCCGCTGGAGACCGTCGCGAGGGAAGGCAGGCTGGTCGCGTACAAGCACACGGGCTTCTGGCAGTGCATGGACACGCTTCGCGAAAAGGAGAAACTGGAGGCTTTGTGGTCCGGGGACAGCGCCCCCTGGAGGATATGGGAGGACTAGAGGAATGACATACGAAGAAAAGGCGAAAGAGCTCCGCAGAGAGATAGAGACGGTGCTGCACCGCGCCGGGGGTTCCTTTTCCGGAGGGTCCTTAAGCATTGCGGACGTGATGACGGTGATCTTCCAGGGAGGCTTTCTGCGTTTGAATCCGGGCGACCCGTGGAAGCCGGACCGGGACATGCTGGTCCTCAGCAAAGGGCACTGCTCGTCAGCGCTGTACTGCTCCCTGGCAATGGCAGGGATGTTTCCGAAGGAGGAGCTGCTCAACTATGGCGCGGACGGCTCCGACATGCTGATCCATCCAAAGATCCGCTCCTATCCGGGCGTGGAGACCAGTTCGGGTTCCCTGGGGCACGGCCTGGCACTGGGTACGGGGAGCGCCCTCGCGGCGAGGATAAGGGGATATGACTCCCGCGTATTTGTGGTTATCGGCGACGGGGAGTGCAACGAGGGCTCCGTGTGGGAGAACGCCGCGTTCGCCGCGAAGCAGAAGCTGAACCATCTCATTGTGGTGGTCGACCGGAACAGGCTCCAGGGGTGCGGACGCGACAGCGAGATCCTGAACTACGGCGACATGGCGGAAAAGTGGCGCGCGTTCGGGTACCGCGTGTTTGACATCGACGGGCACGACTGCGGGGCCATCGAGGCGGCGCTGAAGGAAACCGTGACGTGGAATGATGAGCGTCCCACGGCCATCATTGCCCAGACAGTCAAGGGGAAGGGCGTCTCCTTCATGGAAGACCGCCTGGAATGGCACTATAAATCCCCGGACGAAGCCCAGTACGCGCAGGCGATGGAGGAACTCAGATGAGGAATATATTTGTGGATGAGATGCAGAAGATCATGCGGGAGGATCCCGGCGTGGTCTTCGTCAGCGCCGAGTGCGGGTTTCACGTCGTGGAGGGACTGGAGCAGGAGTTCCCTGACCGCTTTTACAATGTCGGCATCGCGGAACAGAGCATGGTGGGCACGGCCGCAGGCCTCGCGCTGCGGGGGCTGAAGCCGGTGGGATACACCATGGCGATGTTCCTGACCATGCGGGCCTACGAGCAGATCCGGGTGGATGTGGCCTACCAGCAGCTTCCGGTAGTGCTTGCGGGGGTGATCCCCGGGTACGGTTACGGGAATTCCGGCACGACGCACCACTCCATTGAGGACACCGCGATCTTGCGTGTCCTGCCGAACATGACGGTGGTGTACACCTCCTGCGAGACGGACGTCCGCGCGGCTGCGAGGCTGGCCGTAAACTATGGGAACCCCATTTATATCGGCTTGGGGAGGAACGATCCGGATTACCAGCCGGATTATACGCAGGAGGATTTCAGATTCGGCAAGGCGATCCGCCTCAGTGACGGCAAGGATGCCGCATTGTTTGCGACAGGAGTCATGCTTCCTGAGGCCATGAAGGCCTGTAAGCGGTTGAGGGATAAGGGCATCGGCATCAGCGTATACAACATGCACACGGTGAAACCGCTGGATACTGAGGCAATCAGAGAGGCGGCGGAAGAATGCGGCGTGATCTATACACTGGAAGAGGAGAACATCATCGGCGGCTTGGGAGGCGCGGTGGCGGAGTACATTGCGGAGAACGACGGGCTTCGCTGCAGGTTTAAGCGCTTCGGGGTCCCGGATACCTATGGACACGGGAGCGGCTCCATTGCCTGGCTGAGAAAACAGGCGGGCATCGACGCGGAGTCGGTTGCAGATTCCGTTGAGAGGCATCTTCGCAAAGGGACATGAAGACACCGTCCCTTGCAGGAATTGCTTATGAAAGATAATGGTTTTGGGGAATGGATATGAAGAAAGCTATAGTCTGTGGCGGCGCCGGGTTTGTCGGAAGCGCACTGGTAAACGAGCTGGTGGGTCGGGGCGTTGAGACATGGGTGATCGTCCGGGAAGGATTTACAGACAGGTATCACCGCCTGGAAGGACTGCCGGTCCACATCGTCGAATGCGACCTGGACCGGATCGGGGGCATCCCGGAGAGAATGCCGGAGCGGGACATCGACGTCTGGTACCAGCTTGCGTGGGACGGCCTCTTCCATGAGCCCCTTCTGGATTACAGGAGACAGACGGCGAACATCCGGTACGTCATGGACGCGATCGTCGCGGCGAAGGAGATCGGGTGCGGGAAGTTCATCGGCTCCGGAAGCATCTCCCAGTACGAGCTGGCTGTACCGGAGGGGAGGCACGCAGAGGGGGACAAGCACAAAATCTATAAGACCGCGAAGCTCGCCTGCGAGTATATGGGCGAGGGCGTGGCGCAGCAGCAGGGAATCGGGTTCATCTGGCCTATCTTTACGAATATTTTCGGCGTGGGGGAGACATCTCCCCGGCTCATCAACTCGATGATCCGAAACCTCCTGGCCGGAAAGCACCAGCCGCTGAGCGAGGGGAACCAGATTTACGATTTCATTTATATCGCGGACGCGGTGAGGGCTCTTTACATGATTGGCGAGAAAGGAAAGAATGGCGGGCATTACGTACTGGCAGGTGGGGATGCAAAACCATTGAAAGAGTTCCTCACGGTAGTCCGGGATGTCGTGAACCCGGATGCCAAGCTTGGGTTTGGTGAGATGAAGTTCAACGGGATCTATCTTCCGGCGGAATTATACAGCATAGAGGAGCTGACGCGGGACACGGGCTTTATCCCGCAGGTCCCGTTTGCGGAAGCTGTCAAACTGACTGCGGAATGGATCAGGGAGCAGACATGAAAAAAGTAATGGTAACCGGGGCAGGGGGAGGTATTGGTTCCGCCATTACCCGTCAACTTGCAGGAAAGGACGGATATCTTGTAACGGCGGTCACATCAGGAAAGCACAAGGCGTGCTACCCAGACAATGTAATTCCCGAAAAGGCGGACTTGCTGCGGCGAGAGGAGCAGGAAGCTTTACTGGACAGGGTAAAGCCGGACATTCTGATCCATCTGGCGTGGGACTTAAGCGGCCCAGGATTTTTGAAGTCGGACAGTAACATCCGCTGGCTGGAGACGAGCCTTTCCCTGCTGCAGCTCTTTGAAGGAGGAACGTTCCTTTTCGCGGGGAGCAGCGCAGAGTATGGGGAAGGACAAAGCTGCCGTGAGGCGGATGTGTGCAATCCAACATCCCTCTACGGGTCTTGCAAGATGGCGTTTGAGCGTGTCGCCATTCCATTCTGCAGGGATATGGGAAAGCGCTTTGTGTGTACCCGCTTCTTCTCGGCGTATGGGCCGCGTGACTGCAGGCAGGGAAGGGCGATTCCAACAGCGATCCAGTCATTCCTCGCGGATGAGCCGTTTGCCTGCAAGGCCCCAAACAACCTTTGGGACTACGTTTTTATTGAGGACATCGGCAGGGCCGTGGATAAGATACTGGAGAGTGATTTCGACGGAGTGGTAAACATCTCTTCCGGGCAGGGCGTTACGATGCGGAAAGCTTTCCAGACCATCGCCAGAGTGGTTGGGAAAGAACAACTGCTGTATTTCGAGAATGAAGACACCCCCGGCTGTGCGTTGGTCGGCAATAACAGCACATTGTTGAATGTGATAGGCTTTGACGGGTTTACCAGATTTGAAGAGGGTATAAAAAAGACCGTCTCCTGGTGGAAGGGGCAACTCACGGAGACGTCCGGCGGACGATCCGTAAGAATATAAGACATAACACATAACACATAACACGATGGAGGATAACATGACTAAGAAGACAGTGATGGTGACAGGGAACCTGGGGTACATCGGAAACGTGATGGTGCCTTTCCTGGTCCAGAAGGGATTTGATGTGGTCGGCTACGACGCGGGCTACTATGAGGACTGCTACCTTGTCCCGACGAAGCAGGATGTAAAGAAGCAGATCTTTAAGGACGTGCGGGACGCCGTGCCCGGGGATTTTGCGGGGGTTGATTACGTTATCCATCTCGCGGGCCTTTCCAACGACCCGCTGGGGGACTTTGACGAAAAACTGACTTACGATATCAACCATAAGGGAACGATGCGGATCGCGCGCTGTGCGAAAGAGGCCGGTGTGAAACGGTTCGTCTATGCTTCGTCTCAGAGCGTATACGGCATCTCTGACACGAGCAGGGCAGCAGACGAGGAGAGCGAGAAGAACCCGATCACAGCCTACGCGAAGACCAAGTGGATCTGTGAGGGTGAACTCTCGGAACTCTGCGATGACGATTTCGCCGTCACCATCATGCGTCCGGCAACGGCCTACGGAGCGAGCCCGAACCTGCGCTGCGACATCGTGTTCAACCAGTTTGTCGGTTACGCCTTTACGAACAGGATGATCGAGATCAAGAGCGACGGGTCCCCGGTGCGTCCCATGTCCCATGTGAAGGATATCAGCGCGGCCTTTACCGCAGCGCTGGAGGCTCCGGCGGAGCTTGTCAGGGGGCAGGTCTTCAACATCGGCACGGAGGACAACAACTACACGGTCCGCGACCTGGCGTCCATGGCGCAGAAGTGCGTGCCGGGCTGTAGCCTGACATTCACCGGTGAACACACGGACCCCAGAAGCTACCGCGTCTCCTCCGAGAAGATCCTCACGGTGCTGAAGGATTATTATAAGCCCCAGTGGAACATCGAGAAGGCCGGGAAGGAGCTCATGGACTTTTACCAAGGCATAGGTTTTGACAGGGAGACATTCAACAGCTGGAAGGTCACGCGCCTCAAATGCCTGAAGAAGCGTCTCGAGGACGGCACGCTGGACGCGGACTTCCGCGTAGTCAAGTAAAAGAGATGACAGGGAAAGACAAAAAATGAGAGCAAACCAGAAGAACGCCATATTTTATAAAGGGAAACGGGTCTTCGTAACGGGTCATACCGGATACAAGGGATCGTGGCTGACGGCGGTCCTCTCGGAACTAGGCGCCGACATGACAGGATACGCGCTTCCCGCCCCGGACGGGGGAATGTTCCGGAGGATGCGTGGGGAGGAACTCTGCCACAGCATTGAAGGCGACGTGAGGGATTACGAATCTCTCAAAAAATCGCTTCTCACCGCTCAGCCGGAGATCGTTTTCCATCTGGCGGCGCAGGCGATTGTGAACGACTGTTTTCTGGATCCTCGCTATGCATACGAGACCAATGTCATGGGCACGGTAAACATCTTCGAGGCCATCCGGGAGTGCCCCGGCGTGAAGAGCGTCGTGATCGTTACCACTGATAAGGTATATGAGAACAAGGGCGACGGCGCAGTCTATGGGGAGACGGATCCCCTGGGCGGCGTTGACCCCTACTCCAGCAGCAAGACCTGCATGGAGTATATCACGGATACCTATAAGAACTCATACCTGCAGACCGGGGAACGCTGTGTCGGCGTGTCGGCGGTCAGGGCGAGCAATGTCCTGGGAGGCGGCGACCATGTCCAGTCGAGGCTGATCCCTTCCATCTTAAACTCTATCGCGGAGGGCAGGCCGGTGGAACTCCGCCACCCGCACCAGACAAGGCCCTGGCAGTCCATGATGGATGCCCTCAACGGGTACCTTTCTATTGGGCGGCTGATGTACGGGGAGCCGGAGAAGTACTCCCAGAAGTGGAACATCGGGCCGACGCGGGACGGGATCCGGGAGGTCGTATGGGTCGTGGAGCAGATGCGCAGGCACTATTCGAGCGCAGGATATGTGGTGG
This sequence comes from uncultured Lachnospiraceae bacterium, assembly GCA_947591155.1. GTDB lineage: Bacteria > Bacillota > Clostridia > Lachnospirales > Lachnospiraceae > Choladousia. The sequence continues at coordinate 75,218 of CANQDA010000009.1, read as the reverse complement.
GGGATGCATTCGGCGTGAAGGAATCGCAGACGCTGGGACTGGACATCACCAAGTCTCTTCGGGAACTGGACTGGGAACCACTGCTCTCGTGTGACAAGATGCTCTACAATATCGTGGAGTATTACAAGATGCAGAAGGACGGAGTCCCTGAGCTGGAGATCGCCAGAAAACAGATCAGGGAATTTTACGGGATGGATTTGGTATGAACCAGAGCGATGTCATCGTAATCGGAGCGGGCGGCGTGGGATGCGCCATCGCAAGGGAGTTGTCGAGATATAAGATAACCGTCACGGTGATCGAAAAGGAATGTGACGTGGCGGCAGGGACGAGCGGGAGAAATTCCGCTGTCGTGCATGCCGGTTTCAACAACAGGACAGGCAGCCTGATGGCGAGGCTCTGCGTTGAGGGTAATAAAGGCTTCGAGGCGGTCTGCGAAGAGCTGGGTGTCCCGTTTAGGAACACGGGGAAAATCCTTGTCGCCTTTGATGAAGAGGACATGAAAATCCTGGAGGGTATCGTCGCCCAGGGGGAGCAAAACGAATGCGAAGGCCTGCGCCTGATGGGCAGGGAAGAACTCCGCAGGGTTGTTCCAGGCGTGGATGGAATCGGCGGGATGTACTCGCCGCATACTTCCATCTTTGATCCGTTCTCCTACTGTATTGCGCTTGCGGAAAACGCGGCGGCAAACGGAGTCATATTTCAGTTTAACAGTGAGGTAACCGCGGTAGAAAAAACGGAAGATGGTTTTTGCATCACTGCGGGTGGGAAAACCTATAGAAGCAGGATACTGATCAACAGTGCAGGGCTTTACAGCGACCGTATCTCCGAGATGGCGGGGGTTCCTGGCTACCGCATCTATCCCTGCCGGGGAGAGTACTTCATTCTCGACAAGGTTGCCGGTGAACTGCTGGACATCCCGGTCTATCCGGCCCCGAAGCCCGGCATCGGCGGACTCGGGGTGCACCTCACGCCGACGATCGACAGGAACATCATCATCGGCCCGAGCGCGGAGTATACCGGGGATAAGGGCGACTGCTCCTGCACACAGGAGACCATGGACAGGCTCTTTGCGGAGGCCAGGGCGCTCCTGCCGTCCATTGAGCGGAGATACATAATCGGGAATTATGCCGGGATACGGGCCAAGCAGGCGCCGCCCGGAGAGGGCGGGTTCAGGGATTTTGTGGTAAAGGAAGAGGAAAGCTGTCCGGGACTGATTAACCTGATCGGGATCGAATCCCCGGGTTTGACCGCATCCATGCCGATTGCCCGCATGGTGCGGGATCTTGTGGGGAATCGGATGGATCTGGAGGAGAAGGATGGCTTCAACCCGGCAAGGGAAGCCCCGGTACGTTTCAGAGACCTGACGGAAGAAGAGCAGGCAAGGCTTATTGAGACAGATCCGGAGTACGGGGAGATCATCTGCAGATGCCAGAAGGTCACAAAGCGGGAGATCAGGAACGCCATAGAGAATCCATTGGGAGCACGCAGTATCTCGGCAATAAAATACCGGGCATGGGCGACCACGGGCAGGTGTAATGGAGGATACTGCCTGACAAGGATCGTGGACATGCTGACACAGGAATACGGTATGAGGCCTGAAGAAGTCACCTGGCGCGGGCCTGGCAGCGCGATGTTCTCCGGGGAGGTAAAGTGATGGAAAAATGCGATGTGCTGGTCATAGGGGCCGGTCCCGGGGGACTTGCCGCGGCAAAAGGCGCGAAAGAAGCCGGGGCGGAGAGGGTTGTTGTCCTGGAAAGGGATTCCTGTGCGGGCGGCATCCTGAACCAGTGCATCCACGACGGGTTCGGGCTGATCCGCTACCATGATCAGCTGACCGGTCCGGAATATGCCATAAGGGCGGAGAAGGAAGCCATTGAGGCGGGTGCGGAGATCCTGACCGGGCATCAAGTGATCCGGATTTCCGATAAACGGGAAGTGAAAGCCGCAAGCCGGGAAGGACTGAAGACATTCCAGACCGGAGCGGTTATCCTGGCGACCGGATGCCGCGAGAGGACCAGGGGTGCGATCTCCATCCCGGGCTCCCGGCCGGCGGGCGTGTTCACGGCGGGGGTCGTGCAGAACTTTGTCAACGTCCGGAACATCATGCCGGGGAAGCGGGTCGTGATCCTCGGGTCCGGCGACATCGGGATGATCATGGCGAGGAGGCTCACGCTGGAGGGCGCGGACGTGAAGGCGGTCGTGGAGATCCTGCCCGAGCCGGCCGGCCTTGCGAGGAATGTTGTCCAGTGCCTTTATGATTACAACATCCCGCTCCTGTGCAGCCATACGGTCTCCAGGATCATAGGGGAAAGAAAACTCAAGGCGGTTGAGATCTCCGGGGTTGGCCCGGACAGGAAACCGGTCAGCGGGACGGAAGAAACGGTGGAGTGCGACGCCCTGGTGCTATCTGTCGGGCTTATCCCCGAGAATGAGATTGCCGGGACTGCCGGGGTCAGGCTTGATGAAAAGACCAACGGGACTATGACGGATGAATATATGCGGACAAGTGTGCCCGGGATCTTCTCCTGCGGGAACTCCCACAGGATCATGGACCTGGCGGATTTTGTCTCGCAGCAGGGCGAGCTGGCGGGGAAAAATGCGGCTGCCTACCTGAAAGGGACAGAGATGCGGCCCTGGGATGGGGCAAGGAGTGCCCGGCTAAAGAAAGGATATCCCCTTCCCGGTACGGTGACCTGTACCCTCTGCCCGAACGGATGCCAGATCCGCTGGGACGGGAAAGGATATGATGGCAATAAATGTCCGAGAGGCGCTGGGTTTGCCGAACAGGAGCGCACTGCGCCGAAGAGGATGCTCACAACGACTGTCAGGACGAAAGATGGAAAGCTGCTTCCGGTACGGACGGATAAGGCGGTAGACAAAAAGAAATTGTTCACAATCATGGGATGCATGAGGCAGGTACATCCTGCTATGCCTGTCAAATGTGGTGAGGAGATATTTCGATTTGCCGACGTATCAGTTATATCGACAGCTAATATGGTGTAACAGTTTAGCAGAAATTCAACTTTAAATATTGACAGATGTTATCAGGACTTGTAATATGCGTAAGTTTTATTACTTTTTAACCGAAGATCAGTATGATTTACTTCAATCACCAGCTTATTAATTACATTTATTGACAACCTTGTCGCTCCCATATGATATATTTTTGGCACTTTTTCCTCGATTCATGCATTGATATGAGGCAATACAATGGGGCGAAATATAAAATATCGATTGGAAATTATGACGTGCAGATATGGGATAAGCTATGTAGTAGTCTAGAGGTAGAATAGGGGAGAATGAAAGCTTGATGTTGTGATAAGGAGGGTTAGTTTGTTATATGCACAAGCATATATGGAAGCCAATATGGTGGATTGTAGGGCATAGGATAAAGTTTTGGACAAAGAAAAATGCAATGTATGAGAGTCAGGCTATTAGGCACTACGAGGATAGAAGGTCACAAAGGAAGAATTAGATTGATGTAGCACTTGTAATTTAATTAAGAGATTAACAATGTGTTTTAAGAAGCATCGAACGAGCATTTTAGGATTAGAACAAGTAAGGGACAGATTGTATTGGATACAGATATTGTCAGATAAGAAATACGGCGATTTTCCGAAAGATAGCGTTCCCCAATATAGGTTTAAAGTTGACAAGGCGAGGACAAGATGAAAAAGGCTTTAATTATTGCAAATACATCTGGTTTCATTTCCAGATTTTTGAAAAATGATTTGGAAATATTAATTGGTAAAGGATATACGGTAGAATGCGCCTGCAATACAAAATATCCAGACTTTGATACAAATTCATTTTTTAAAAGATATAGAACAAATGTATATCATGTTGATTTTCCGATTAGAAATCTTGATTTATATTTAATTTTAAAATCTTATAGAATGACAAAAAAATTGCTTAAACAGGAAACATATGAATTGATTCACTGTCATACTCCTATTGTTGCGGTAATATTACGCCAATGTGCCAGATATTACAAGAAAGATATCACTAAAATTGTGTACACTTCTCATGGATTTCCATTTTACAAGGGAAACGCTGGAGTTAAGGCAAAGTTGTTTTTCTATATTGAAAAATATTATTCTAAATATACAGATGCAATTTTGACAATAAATTGTGAAGACTACAATAACGCAAAAAGGATGGCTTGTAAAAATGTCTTTCTTATGCATGGAGTGGGAGTAGATACAGATTTTTTCCAATGTTGTAACATAGACAGAAAAGATTATAGAAAAAAATTAGGATTCTTGGATGAGGATGAGGTTATTCTATCAATAGGGGAATTGAATACAAATAAAAATCATGCCGTAGTTATAAAGGCATTGAAAAAAATCAATAATCCTCATATTGTATACGCCATATGTGGTCGTGAGGTAACGGAAAAAGGAAAAAAAAATGAACTTGCAGACCTGGCTGCAAATTTAAACGTTCGTGTTTTATTTCTTGGATTTCGACGAGATATACCGGCAGTTTGTCATTGCGCTGAAATTGGAGCGATTCCTTCATTTAAGGAGGGCTTGGGATTGGCAGGAATTGAAATGTTAGCTTCTGGAATTCCGGTAACAGGTTCAAATAGACAGGGAATTTTAGATTATGTTCAAGATGGAAATACAGGATATCTGGCTGACCCGAATGATTCAGGGGCATTTGCTGAAGCAATATTAAAAACGTTTGAATTATCAAAGGATGAACGAACAAAAGAAAACTGTTATCAAATGGCAAAGAAGTTTAATTCTGAACAAGCATACGAAGTAATTAAAAGTGTATATGACTCATTGCTATTTAGAGAAGTTGATAACGAATGATTATAAAATGAGCGTATTGACAAAAGCAATGGATAATAGGAGGCGCTACTGTGAAAATAGATGCATTAATAGTGGGAGCGGGCATTGCAGGTTCGGTGTTAGCGAGAAAGTTAGCAGAAGAGCAGGGACAGCAGATTCTTGTTGTGGATAAGAGAAACCATGTGGGTGGTTATTGCTACGACTATCGTGATGAGAACGGCATATTGATACATAAATATGGGCCACATATATTTCGCACAGATTCAAAGGAAGTGTGGAAATTTCTTTCGCGTTTCACGGATTGGCAGGATTATCAGCATAAAGTTCTTGCAAATGTGAACGGACATTTTTACCCAATGCCAATTAACTTAGACACGGTGAACCAATATCTGGGGACACAGTATACAGCAGAGGATGTGGAGGAATATTTTGAAGAACATAAGATAAGCCTGATAGAAATCAATAATGTTAAAGACGTTATTGAAAGCCAGATCGGCCCGGAATTTTATCATGCCTTTTTTGAGCATTATACAGAAAAACAGTGGGGTTTACCGTGTGAGGAACTACCACCCGAGATTGTAGCGCGCATCCCAATTCGGAAAAATCGCGACGATCGCTACTTTACTCACTGTTATCAGGCGCTTCCAAAAGATGGATATACAAATATGATTCAGAATATTTTAGATCATCCGAATATTCATATTTTGTTGAATACGGATTTTAAGGACATAAAAGGAGCAATTGAAAGCAAACATACATATTACAGTGGACCTATTGATGAGTACTATAACTATTGCTATGGAAAATTGCCGTACAGAAACGTTACATTTAAATTTGAGACTTATCCGGTTGAACAATACCAACCGGTTTCGGTGGTCAACTATCCAAACAATTATGACTATACCCGCATTACAGAATTTAAACATTTTTACCCGTCGAGGTCTTCCTGTACAGTAATAGCAAAGGAAATTCCGAGTGGGGGGGGGTATTGTAACGAATCGGCGTATCCGATTCCAACCAGCGTAAATAAGGAATTATACAGGAAATATGCCTCTATCCCAAACAAAAAAGTGACGTTTATAGGACGACTTGGGGAATACAAATACTACAGCATGGACCAGATTGTTGAATATATTTTACGTAACGACATTTCTGGCAGGAGAAAGGAGAAAACAGATGGATAAGTTGCTCACAGTTTCTATTGCAGCATACAATGTGGAGCAATATTTGGAACAAACTTTATCGTCTTTGAATGACAGGCGTTTTGCGGAGGAAGTGGAAGTCCTTATCATTGATGACGGTTCAAAAGACCATACGAAAGATATAGCACTGAAGTATCAAGAGATGGCACCGAATACTTTTAAATATATTGCAAAAGAAAACGGTGGTCATGGCTCAACAATAAACAAGGGGATCGAGTTAGCAACGGGCAAGTATTTTAAAGTAGTTGATGGTGATGATTGGGTTGATACAGATCAGTTCGCAATTTATATAGAAAAACTCAGAAGTACTGATACGGATTTGATATTAACGCCTTATAAAACAAGCTGTAATGGAAAGGAAAACATTGTTGGATTACAGACAGCAATTACCCCAAATAAGATTTATATGTGGGATGAGGCTAAAAAATTAGCCCAAATAGTTATGGCATCTATTACGGTAAGAACAGAAGCTTTACAGAACAATGCAACTGCGATTACAGAAAATTGCTATTATGTTGATATAGAATACAATATCTATACGATACTATATACGCAAAGAATGGTTTATTGGGATATACCAATTTATATCTACAGGATTAATACTTCCACGCAAAGCGTTAATAAAAAGAATATGGTAGAGAATATTGCAATGCAGGAAAAAGTTGCATATAAGGTAGTTTCTATTTATAAAGATTTCCAGGATAAAAATAATATATCAGATTACAAAAGACAAGCAATATTTAAGCAGATTTCACAGTCTGTTGGGGCAACATTTAGGACATATTTTCTTTTGGCAGATAAAAAGGAAGCAAAGAAAAGAATTGCAAAATTTGACCAGGAGATTAAGCTCATTTCGAAAGATGCCTATAATCAATTAGAAAATGTTCTATTCATCCGAGTATTGAGATTCAAACAATATTTTTTTGTATCGCTATTAAGAGACCTATACCGTGTGTGGATACTGAAATACTGATTTGAAAGGCTGAAAATATTATGGTTATATACCTGGCTTGTTATGGAGCAATTGGACTGTTGCTCTATAAATTCGAAAAGCACAATCATAAGAAGGCAATTTTGATAATTTGCATTTTAGTACTTTCTTTACTGGCAGGATTTAGGGATCAGACAATCGGAGTGGATGTCAGAATATATGCAAAGGGGGTATGCTCAGCTGCAGATAGGGTATCAAGTTTAAAGGAGGCTGAGGAATATCTTTTCCAATCTGCTCTACATAAAATAAATGGAATTGAAACTGGTTATCTTTTGATGGCGCTGATCGGCGAAAAAGTATTTGGGGGATTATTTGGGGTACTTTTTATAACGTCCTTGATCACTAATATAGGAATTTTTGCGGGATTATATCGCATACGGGAACACATTTCTTTTGATGTGGCTATAATGATATATTGCTTCATGTTTTACCAACATACATATAACATGATGCGACAATGGATGGCGATTGCAGTTGTCATTTTTGGAATAAAGTACATATATGACAGAAGATTAATTAAGTATATTGCTGTAATACTTATTGCAATGTTGTTTCACAGATCTGCGTTTATTGGCATGGGGCTATATGTTATTGCTTTATATATGGACAGGCCACGGAGCCGGATGCGCCAATTGACTGTGCTGGCAGCAGTGGTATTTGGCGTTGCATTTTTCCAGACAATTGTACAGACTATGGTATTCTCTGGAATTCTGACGGCTAAATATTTGCCTTATGCGATGGGGAATAGTGTTTCCATTTTCCTTCCGGAACTTATTATACGTACACCGCCAATACTGTTATGTGGATTGCTATATGTGCCATTAAAGCAGAATGACGAACACCATGCGTTCTGGTTTCTGATTATGCTGGTTGAAACAGCAATCTCTCAGCTGCATAGTGTTATGGACTTTGCGACAAGAATAGGCGCTTATTTTACAGTAGGGCAGATCATCGAGATGTCTATGGCTTGTAAGCTAGGAGAGCAAAAGCAAAGATTTATTGTAAAATCATTGGTCATTTTATATGCAGTGCTATACTGGTTTGTCATATATATATATTTTGGCTACAATGAAACTTTTCCCTATACTTCAAGAATTTTGGGTCTTGGATGAAGTTTTTTGATTTTTAGGATAACTATATTATATTTTGAATTGGAAATATGAGTAAATTTAAAATGTTAATGGCTTACAAAGTAGGAAACAGAGGTCAAAAAATATTATTAGAAGTCTCATTGTGTTTTAGGTAATTCTATATTGGTTTGTTATAGATATTTATTTCGGATATAGCAATACGTATCTGGTTGTATTTATGCGAGAAATTTTTATTTATATATATTAAACATAGCTTAAATGGATCAGATCGCGGAGAGGACAATGGAATTGTGAAAGGAAATGAAACTATAATCAATAGAACTGTTGAAACTGGTAAGACAAAAAAATACGATAATCGGCTGCAGTATGTAGATGTTGCCCGCGGGTTGACAATGCTATGCGTCATTCTTGGGCATATGGGATTAGATAACATGAATATTCTTATTTTTTCTTTTCATATGCCTTTATTTTTCTTAATATCTGGATACTTCCAAAAACCTGAAAGTCATTCGATATTTTGTAAAAGGAAAATATACTCTTTACTTGTTCCTTATGCTTTCACAAGTATCTGTTCAATCATTGCAATGCAGATTAAAAATGCGGTTAAAATTATTTTGCACAGAGATGATGCCTTCTCCGCAAAACACTTTTTAATAGAATGTTGTAAAGCGGCTTTGATTGGTAGTGGTAGCAGGAAAGATACAATATGGATACAATCAGATGTTGTTATAGGTAACATATGGTTCCTGCTTGCGTTGTTCTTTGCTCAAGTTATAGTAAACTTTTTGATCGATAAAAAGAAGTGGGGGTCATTATTTATAGGTTTTATTGCAATTATAGGTGCTGTAAGCGCAAAATTTATCTGGCTTCCGCTTAGCATACAGGCAGGTGCAACTGCCGCAATTTATGTTGCAGTTGGATATGTCTATAATAAGGTGGGGGGGGGTACGCTATCTGACCTCTTAAAGAAAAAAACAGTAATCGTTTCTTGTTCTAGCGTGTGGATATTGTATTTATGTTTAACATATTACTTTCAGACCAACTTATCTCTCGCTAGAGCTTATCTCCCGTTTGGTTTATTTGACTACATAGGCTCCACTGCAGCGGTGATGGTAGTTTTGTTTATCTCATATCAGATGCTGATTAAAATTTCATTAGTAAATACATTTTTGGCGTGGTTTGGAAAAAACAGCTTAATCGTATTGTGTTTCCATGAAATTGAAATGGTCGGATTACCGTTTCAGGATGTTGTTGATTTTGGATTATCAATTATGGGAATAAGCTCACAGCTATTATCGGTAATATTAGTATTTGTTGCAAAGACGTTATGGTGCTGTGCGTCGATAGTTATAGTATATAAAATAAAACTGTTAAGTCGGGTATTCAATGTCTCCAAAAAGACAAAAACAATTTAAATTGTGAAGTTATAAAAGCTTAAAAATGGCACATTGTGGTTGATGCACAGATGAATATACACAAAGGATTTCATAATGAAGAAGGTCATAACAGATATACAGCAACAAGAAAAATGGGACAGCAATCCATTTTATAGATGTAACAGGCTATGTGTTGGTATTTGTTTTAAACATTTTATTTATCTAAGAAGAAATTATCAATGTAAAATAGAGAATCTTAAAAGTATCACATAGGAGGTTTTGATTGATTGTCACAACCGAGTGTTAAGAAAAATTATATCTACCGTACTCTGTATGAGATTCTTGTTTTAATAACCCCGTTTGTTACGACGCCCTATATATCTCGTGTTTTGGGCGCGGATGGAGTGGGTATTTATAGTTACACTTTCTCAATCGTAACATACTTCACGCTATTTGCCGCTCTTGGGACGGTATCCTATGGTGCACGGGAGATCGCACAGCATCGGGATGACAAGCAACAGTCGAGCAAGCTGTTCTGGGAAATCGAGTTGATGACGGTAGCGACCACAGCAGTATGTCTTATTGTCTGGAGCGCGGTGATCATATTCAGCCGTCAGTATCGCCCTTATTTTATTGCCCTGATCCCAGTTCTGTTTGCAACCATGTTTGACATATCATGGTATTTTACAGGACTTGAACGGATAAAAAATATCGTCATTTGTAATTCTTTTTGTAAAATTGCCGGGATAATTCTTTTATTTTCTTTTGTGAAGAAGCGAGAGGATTTAGTACTTTATGTTGTGATTAATTCGATGGTTACTATGTTAGGCAATCTCTCTATGTGGATATATCTCCCCAAAACGCTTGCAAAAGTTGATGTGCGGACAGTGACTTTTAAGAACCATTTTAAGGAGACGCTTATTTATTTTGTCCCGACCATCGCGACTTCAATATATACTGTCCTTGACAAAACACTGATAGGAGCAATTACTCATGATACATATCAGAATGGCTATTACGAACAGGCAAATAATATTATACGGGTGACCTATACCGTTTCTTTTGCTGCAATCAACAGTGTGATGAGTGCGCGTATATCCTACTTGTTTTCAGAAAGAAAGCACGATGAGATAAAGGATCGCATTCGCAAAACGATGGATTTCATTTTTTTGATTGGATTCGGATGTGCTTTTGGCGTTATTGGTGTTGCTGGACGGTTTGTGCCCGCTTTCTTAGGCCCGGGTTATGAACCAGTTATAATCCTTTTGTACTATATGTCGCCTTTGACCATTATTGTCGGGATAAGTAATTGCCTGGGGGCGAACTATTACACTCCGAGCGGTCAGAGAGCGCGAAGCGCAAGAGTCATAGTTTTAGGGTCGGTTGTAAATTTGATCTTGAATCTTTCGATGATTCCTTTTACTGGGGCAACCGGTGCAGTAATTGCATCTATTATTGCTGAATCGGTCATATCCGTGCTTTATGTTAGCATGAGCGGTGAGTATATGTCAGGGAAGATATTAATAAAGTTGGGGTGGAAACGAATATTAAGCGGACTTATTATGCTGATGTTCGTTATAACTCTCGGAAAGTATCTGCCATACCGGAATCATATTGTAGCAGCAATTCAGGTCATTACCGGCGTTGTAGTATATTTCGGACTACTGCTTCTCATGAAAGATAATTTGCTGCGAGAACTGATAAATATAGCTCTGAGAATATTTAAAAGAGGAGTTGAAAAAAATGCTTCCGATTAAACTGGAACTACCAGAACATTTCTTGGATGAAGAAGTGAAATGCGGATACACGGTTACTGAAAAGATGAAAAAAGTATGGGCAGTCGAACTTGATCTGCTCAATGAGTTTCAAAAGGTATGCAAACAGTATAACTTGAAATATTATGCAATTGAAGGGACTCTTTTGGGCGCGGTGCGTCATCAAGGATATATTCCTTGGGATGACGATATTGATGTTGTAATGTTTAGAGAAGATTACGACAAATTGGTTTCTATTGCGCCGAGCGTGTTTTCAGCACCGTATGATTTCATGGTTCCAGGTAAAATTGAGCACTTTTTCAGGGGACATGCCCAATTACGCAATCGTATGACAACCGGAATATTGCCAGCAGAATTAAAACAAAAACATAGCTTTGATCAGGGATTGTGGATTGATATTTTCCCTCTTGACGGTGTTTCGGAGCAAAATAGTAAGGAACGTTTTTTTTATTTTAAACTCAGTATAATGAAGATATGCTTGAGAAATAGAACGAGGGTTAAGAACAAAGAATTGATACGTAAGACATTGTATACACTTCTTTTGCTTTGGGAGAAGATTACAGGAGATGATTTTCAGAGTGCTAATAATAGATATGAAAATGAATGCAGAAAAATGTCTGATAAGTATAATGAATTTGTTTCATTTATCGAGTTTATCAACCCTCCTTTAGATAAATATATCTGGGAAAAAACAGACTTTAAGGAATCAATAGAAATGCCTTTTGAATTTATAAGTCTGCCTGTGCCGAAGGGCTATGATAATATTTTGCGCACACAATATGGAGATTATATGAAACCAGTACAGGCTAATTCATTGCATGGTGAAACCATAATGGATCCGGAAAAGCCATATACTGAGTATTTACGATAAATAATAGTGGAATCACTTTTATTGAGGAGAATCTGATGCTGAATCATGGCCAATATTTTGCTTTTAATATATGGGATTTTGAATCAGCCAGAGCAGTCATCGATGCGGCAGCGTCAATTCAACATGACGTCATCCTGCAGACTTCGACGGGAGTTTATAAAGCGCTTCACGCCTGCCTGTTTTCAGATTTCGTGAAGTCATATGCAGCCTGTCGAGGCATTCATGCCTGGCTTAATCTGGACCACTGCAAAGAAAAGGAAACTATATTCCATGCGGTAAATAGCGGCTGGGATATGGTTATGGCTGATGGTTCTTTTCTTCCCATACAGCAAAATATCGATTTTACGAGTGATGTTATATCGTATGCCCATACGTATGGTGTTTTGGTCGAAGCTGAGGTTGGTCAAGTAAAAGGAATTGAAGATGACGTAATCGTCCGGCAGGATGCAATTGCTTCACGGGAGGAGATCGCGGAATTTCTGCATAGGACAGATGTGGATTTTATTGCGGTTGCGTTTGGCAACGCCCACGGGGAATATAAAGCGGAACCAGATTTGCATTACGACCTTGTGGAATATACCACATCCATAACGGATAAGCCGTTTGTTGTTCATGGAGGAAGCGGTCTGCCAGATGAGATTCTGACTAAATTGATCTGTATTCCAGGGGTCAAAAAAATCAACATATCAACCGACTTGAAAATGGCATACAAAAGAGGAATCGAAAAAGCAAGCAGATATTGGTCACAGCCTATCAATGCATCAAATATCATTCATGATGAAATCATGTCGGCATCTGTTGCAAAGATGAAACTTCTCTGACAAAGGCGATAAAACAGATATGGACAATAACGGAGGCAAAAGGCTTATGAACGTATTAGTCCTTAATATGGGCATGAAAAGTATAAGGAGCATAATATTTGACGAAAACGGGAAAAAACTTTCAAGTGCCTCAAGAACGCTCACTTCGGCGATCGATGATATTCGTGTCGAACAGTATCCTGATGAATGGTGGGATAAGGCTATAGAGGTGATGCGTTCATCTATTCAGGATGCAAAGATTTTTCTTGACATAGCACCAGTATAATGTCCATGAGCATTGGCTCCTTTCGGTTGATGGAATTTTGGTCGAGAACATTATACCAGAAAAGGGAGGTCAATGCTCTTTTTATTGCAGATTTCCCTTAAGATCAAGGTTTTTATTGAGTTTTGGAACAAAAAAACAGGTAGGATTTGACACTACCCGATTGAAGAGAGGGGTCTATAAATGAACATATCTTATAATTTCGGAATGGTAGACCTGATGCACTTTGGCCATGTAAATGCACTGAAAAAGGCATCCGAGAAATCAGACCTGAGTATCTTTGGACTTGTGAGCGACGAAGCGTCGGATGCCTGGTTTGGCGCGCATGTATCTGACGAGTCGGAACGGCGCGCCGTGCTTGAAAGCATCAAATATGTGGACGAGGTGTGGCCGCAGAGCACGTTTGACCCGCTCGACAACCTCCGGGCCCTCCATGCAAAATATCCGGATGCGGTGATCTCCTTATATACAGGGAGCGAGTGGGGCATCCTTTCCGCCAGGAAATATGTGGAATCCATTGGCGGCCGGGTCGTTAAGCTTGATTACTGCGACAAGCTTTCCCCGCAGGCCATTTTGGACATACTCAATAAGAATGAAACTGAAGACAAGCCCCTGGATAATAACCTGATATCCACAAAAGCCAATACCCTCCAATCCCTGAAGGATATGCTCACCAAGGCACGGATTGAGGATATTTACATTGCTACGGTCGGGGATTTTAAGTCAGACAGTGCCCAGATGGTACAGAAAATAAAAGAAAAATTTTCCACAGGCAGAATTGTGGTCCGCAGTTCTTCAAAACGTGAGGACGCTTTTGAGGAATCGAATGCGGGCCATTTCACGTCGGTCCTTAACGTGGATGCTTCTGACGCCGGATCCATAATGCATGCGGTCTCCACTGTCATCAGCTCCTATGGGGAGGACACCGATGATGAGGAGCAGGTCCTGATCCAAAGGCAGACGGAGGACGTCCTTGTTTCCGGCGTCGTATTTACAAGGGATATCCAGAGGAACAGGCCGTATTATGTGATCAATTATGATGCCAGCGGGAGTACGGACTCTGTCACATCCGGGACAGTGGGAACTTCGGCGTGGGTGTCCTATTCCATTTCTAGGGATGATGTCCCGGAGAAATGGAAATCCCTTATGGAGGCCGTATGGGAGCTGGAGGATATCTTATCAGGCATTTTGCTGGATATCGAGTTTGCGATCACACCTGACTCGGTAGTGATCTTTCAGGTCCGGCCGCTTGCCGCTGCCTATAAGTTTGGCCGCAATAACAGCAATGAGGCAATAGAGGATATAAAAGAAGAAATTATTGGGAAATACCGCAGGCGGGCCGGGGCCGGCCTTACCTGTTTCTCGGACATGGCCTTTTGGAATCCTGCGGAGATAATAGGGGATAACCCCAAGAACCTGGACTTCTCGCTGTACAGGGAAATAATCACGAAATCAGCATGGAACACTGGCCTAGTACCGTTGGGATATCGTCCGGTTTCTGGAGAACTCATGTACCGGTTTGGAAGTAAGCCGTATATCAGTGTTGAGAAATCATTTGAGGCGCTGATCCCGAATACCGTTCCGGACAGCCTTGCGTTAAAGCTTCGCGGTTATTATCTGGACAGGCTTAAGCAGGACCTGTCCGCACATGATAAGATCGAGTTTGAGATTTCCCACAACTGTTTTGATTTCTCCATGCACGGCCGTCTTGCAAAGCTGATGACGGACGGGTTTACGACAGGGGAAGTCCTGGAACTGGAAAATGCACTGAAAGCACTGACATTTAAGGTGGTACGAACCTACCCGCAGACGCTGGAAGATGACATGGAATCACTCAGGCAGCTTGAAACTGTGAGGTTGGACATCCAGAACATCACAGACGGAAGCAGCAATTTCCGCCTTATTGCGAAGTCGGTCCATACCATGATGGACGCAATTGAAAAGTATGGGACACCACAGTTTTCACGGCATGCAAGATGCGCATTCATAGCAAAATCTCTCTGCCGGTCTTTGGCGGAAGAAGGGTATATTACCTCTGGACAGTTAAACCAGTTTATGTCGGGCATCAGGACGGTTGCGGTTGATTACGACCACGACTACCACGCGGTACTGAATGGAGAGATGGCATATGATGCATTCAAACACAGCTACGGGCATCTGAGGGCAGGCACATATGACATCAGAAGTCCGCGGTATGACCAGATGGACCGCCTTTTTACAGGGGAGATGGGACCTGCCAAAGAAACCGGCAAATGCCGTATGGATGCAAACCAGGATAAGGATATGGGCATTGCAGCTGAAAAGGCGCTGCAGGATGCAGGGATAAGGGGGCTGGCCGGCGATGAGATAGTGTCCTTCATAAAGTCCGCCACGGAGCAGAGGGAGTACTTCAAATTTATATTTACGAAAAGTCTCAGCTTTGCGATTGAACTTATTAAGCAGATGGGGAGTATTGTGGGCGTGGATGTACGCAGGCTGTCCTATCTGGAGCTGCCCGAAATCTATGCATCGGAATATTATCCTGACGCGGACCGGCTTTTCGAGTTCTGGTCACTCATAATTGACAGGAGGAAGGAACTCCACAAGGCCTATTCCGGGATGATCCTGCCCCCGGTGATCTGCTCGGAACGGGATTTTAACTGCATTGAAAGTATTGATTCCAGGCCGAACTTCATTACAGAAAGCCGGGTGTCGGGAGCCGTGGCTGTCCTCGACGGAGAGAGCGGGGATTCCATTGACGGGAAAATCGTTGTAATTGAAAAGGCGGATCCGGGTTACGACTGGATATTTGCCAGGGGCATCGCGGGCCTGGTCACCAAATATGGGGGTGCGGCTTCCCATATGGCGATCAGGTGTGCCGAATTCAGGATTCCGGCGGCAATCGGAAGCGGCACGGCACTGTACGAGTATGCTGCAGGGTCAAAACGCCTTACGATAGACTGTAAACATGGGAAACTTATCCGGGTGGAATGAAGGAGAACAATGATGAAGACAGTGATATTTACACAGAGGGTGGAAGTGATTGAATCCTATAACGAAAGACGCGACTGTGCGGACCAGAGGATTGCCGGGTTCATCAGGGCATGTGGTTTCCTGCCTCTGCCGGTTCCGAATTCCCCGAGGCTTTGCCGGGAGATTGTGGATGGGATAAAACCTGCGGGGATCATCCTTACAGGCGGGAACAGCCTTGCCAAATATGGAGGGAACGCCCCCGAGAGGGATGAAACGGAAAAGTTACTGATGGAACTTTCCATTAAGGGAAATATTCCCCTTTATGGTTTCTGCAGGGGGATGCAGTTCATCCTGGATTTCTTTGGCAACAAGCTGGTGAAGGTGAAAGGCCATGTCGCAGTCCGGCATAGAATATTCGGGCTTGAGGATGAAACGGTAGTAAACAGCTACCATAACGAAGCCTGCACAGGCCTGAGCAATGACGAGCTGACAGCAGTGATGCGAGCCGAAGATGGCGTGATAGAAAAGATAAAACATAAGAATTTGCCCATTGCCGGGACTATGTGGCATCCGGAGAGGGAGGATCCGTTCCGGGAGATGGACATAGAACTATTAAAAAATCTTATACGGAGGTAAAAAGGGATGAAAGCAATTATTTTAGCAGCTGGGTCAGGAACAAGGATTAAGAAGTATACGGAGAACCTACCGAAGGGGATGCTTTCTTTCATGGGAAAGACGATTATCGAAAGGCAGATCGGGACCTACCGTGCGTGCGGCATCAGGGATATCGTGATTGTCCGCGGATTTGCGGCGGACAAGATCGCATATGAGGGCGTGAAATATTATACCAATGAAAAGTATGCGTCAACAAACATGGTGGAATCCCTTATGGAAGCAAGAGAAGAATTTGATGATGATGTGATCGTGAGCTATTCGGATATCCTTTTTGAACCGGCCATGCTGAAAACCATGATGGCTTTTGACGGTGATTTTGGCTGTGCCGTTGATGACAACTGGAAATATTACTGGGAGAAGAGATACGGGAAGGTAGATTTCGACACGGAAAGCCTTGCCATAGATGATGACGACAGCATCACTGAGCTTGGCCTTGAAAACCCGCCGATTGAAAGGATCAGCGCAAGGTATATCGGCCTTTTGAGATTCTCTGCTGCAGGCCTTAAGTTCATCCGGGAGACAATGGAGGCGGCTTATGAGGAATTTGGGGACAGGCCATGGCAGCAGTCCGGGAAGACCGTGCGCAAGGCATATATGACGGATCTCCTCAACGCGGTAATCGAGTCTGGCAAGGCTGTAAAAGCCGTTCATTTCAACAATGGATGGATTGAGTTTGACACAAATGAGGATTATGAAAATGCTATTGAGTGGGCCGAGAACGGCAGCATTGGTGAGATAATCAAGCTTTGATTATGGGCGTTGTTTTTGCATGGCGCTATTATTGGGAAATGAAATACCTTCGAACAGGATGAGACTGAAAGGGGAAGCGGAGAGAGTCGAAGCGGAAGATTCTGGACGAGTCGATGGGATACCCATGGTGCGGCTTCCGAAAGATGAGGATGCGTCTATTGGGAATCTGTTGCACAAAATGCTGACGACGCTTCTGAGCAGCAGGATGTCACCGAAGGGGAAAGAGGAAATACTGGAGCGTACATATGGGATTCCGATGAGTTATGAATTGAAGGAGGCGACATCGAAGTTGTGTAATTTATCTGATTTGGTGGAAGAGCGTGGGATTGAGAAGGGGCTTGAGCAGGGCACGGAGTTGAAATTAATTAATCAGGTATTGAAGAAGATGAAGAAGTCCTGCACCGTTGCGCAGATTGCTGAAGCCTTGGAGGAGACGGAGGAGAAGATCGGCCGGATCGTGGAGATTGCGCAGAAGTACGAACCGGAGTACGATGAAAGGAAGATTCTGGACGAGGTGATGGGAAAACAGATATGATATGAGAAAGATCCCGTGGCGGACCATGGCATGAGAGCTATGGATTTTCACGGGATCTTTTGCTTATATCACAAGCAAAAATCTTTTTCGGCGGCGACCCTGACAGAAATCCTGCAGTCGGCTCAGAGCTGTATTCTACTCCCCGTCCCCCACATACATCTCATACAGCTCGTCATCTCCGACAGCCTGACGGATCTGCTCGTACAGATCGGCGGAGGCTTCACGCATTTGATCGCGCAGCTCGTCGGAGAGCTCCACGATCTCGGCGCCGCCTTCCTCGCAGATCGCGATGCGGTCGTTGGCGCGCTCGAGCGCCTGCTCGCGGGAATAATCCCCGGCGGTCGCGGCGGCCTCGCGGATGATGGTCTGCTGCTCCGCGGAGAGATCAGCCATGAAGTCCTGATTCGTGATCAGCGTCAGCAGATGGGGCAGGTGGTTTGTCTGCACGATGTAGTCCTGCTGTTCGTAGAACTTGTTCGAGACGACGACCTCGTACGGGTTCTCCTGCGCGTCGATCGTGTTTTGCTGAAGGCCGATATAGACCTCGGAGAAAGCCATTGGGGTCGGGTTCGCGCCGATGGCGTTCCAGAACGCCATGTGGTAGGAATTCTCCATCGTGCGGATCTTGACGCCCGAGAAATCGGAGAGCTCTTTGATGTTGACGTTCGAGGTCATGACGCGGAAATTCTGGTCGCTCATGCCAAGCAGGTCGATGCCTTTCTCCGCGTAGATCGCACGCACCTTTTCCAGGAACGCTTCATTGTCCAGTACCTTGTGCAGCTCGGTAATGTCGCTGAAGACGCAGGGCAGGTCGAAGAGGCAGAGGCGCGGCAGGTAGCTGACCTGCGGGGCCGTGTTCTGCACGACGAACGGGATATCGCCGCACATCACGCTCTCGAGAAGCTCTGTGTCGCCGCCCAGTGAACTGTTCGCGTAGACTTCAACACTCATCTCGCCGTCCGAGAGGCGGTTCACCTCCTCCGCGAATTTCTCCGCGTAGAGCTGCGTTACGGTATCTTCCGGGCTGGCGGTCGCCAGCACCCAGGCGTAGGTCTGTCCCTTTTCCTGACAGCCGCCGAGCAGCAGAGCGCAAGAAATAAGGGCCGCGAGAATGAGCACTTTATGCATTATAAAACTCATTCGCCTGTCTTTATTGTTCTTTGGGAAGTTGTCTGCCGTATGTTCTGTAAAACTATGTGATTCACTTCTTCTCACCATCTTCATATCCCCACCTCCTTATACCAGCGCCAGGCTGATCTGCGGAATGTAGGTGATCAGCAGCTGGGCGATCAGAAACAGAATGATCATCGGGAGCGCCTTCTTTGCGATCTCCATGACCGGCACTTTGGACATCGAACTCGCCACGAATAGGTTGACGCCAATCGGCGGCGTGACGAAACCGATCGCCAGGTTGACGACCATGAGGATGCCGAAGTGTACCGCGTTCACGCCGTAGGAGGCGACGATGGGCATCAGGATCGGCGCGAGGATCAGGATGGCAGGACTGGTGTCCATGACCATGCCGACGATCAGCAGAAGCAGGTTGATGATGAGCAGGATCGCGAAGCGTGTCGTGAACGCTCCGGTCATCCACGCCGAGACGGTTTGCGGCACATGCATCAGCGTCAGGATGCGCGAGAACGCGACGGATGCCGCGAGGATGAACAGGATCGGACAGAAGGTCCGCACCGCCTCGCGCAGCACGCCCCAGAGGTCGCGCGGTTTCAGGGTTTTATATACGAATACGCTGATGATCAGTGAGTAGAAGACCGCAATCACGGCGGCCTCGGTCGGGGAGGTCACGCCGGAGTAGATGCAGCCCAGGATGATCACCGGGGTCAGCAGCGCGAAAAAGCTGGAGAAGAAAACCTTGCGGAAACCGCGGCTGTGAAGCTCGCCGACGATCGCCTCGATCTTTTCTTTGTCTTCGCCGTGTTTTTTGCAGTGGTAGTAAGCGTAGCCCATCAGTATGACGGCGATCAGGATGCCCGGGATGATGCCCGCGATGAACATGTCACTGACGGAGGCGCCGGTCGCCTGCGCGTATAGGATGAACGGAATGCTCGGCGGAATGATGACGCCTAAGCCGCCTGCCACCGCGACGAGAGCCACGCTGAATTTCTTGTCGTAGCCCATGTCCAGCATCAGTGGGATCGTCATGCTGCCGACGGCCGCGACGGTCGCCGGGGCTGAGCCGGAGATCGCGCCGAAGAACAGACAGGTGATGACGACGGCGCAGGGAATGCCCGCGGTGCGCCTGCCGACAAAGTAGCTGAACACTTCAAACAGTTTCTTCGACACGCCGCCCTTTGACATGATGATGCCGGAGAGCACGAACATCGGGATCGCGAGCAGCGGGTAGGAGTTCACGCCTCCGAGCGCCGAGCGCAGGATGTAGACGCCGCTGACGGTGAAAGAGTCCGACAGGAGGCTTGGCATCATGCTGGCGATGCCGACCGACAGTCCGACCGGGACGGCCAGAAGCAGCAATACCACAAAAACGATCATAATGAATAAGGTCATGATTTCTTACCTCCGAACAGATTTTTCGCTTCGCGCAGCCACGCCTGGAAGACGCGCACGGTCAGCAGCAGAAAGCCGACAAGCGGGGCCGACTGGATGAAATACATCGGGATGTGCAGGGCCGCGCTGGTCGCCTGCAGATCGATCGCCTGGCGCACATAGGTCACGCAGTACGGGATCATGATCAGGCAGAAAATGAATACCAACGTATGGCGCAGCAGGCGCAGTCCAGTCTGACCCTTTGCGGGCAGGATGCTTAAGAATTGTTCGATCTTGATCGATATACGCTTTTTCACGCAGTAGCTGATGCTTAAGAACACCGACCAGACGAAGAGGTACTGGGTCAGCTCCTCCGACCAGCTCAGAGAGGTGTTGAACGCGTAGCGCGCCAGGATCTGCATTCCCATGATGACGACCATGCAGATCAGCAGGAGGATCAGGATCGTTTCCTCCAGATTATCGTCGAGCCATTTCAGAAATTTCATGAATTTGTTCTCCTTTAATTATGTAATTTTTTCGCACACACAAAATGCAGGGATACATGCAATGCCGCGAAGTCAGAATTGTTATGTCTCAGGCGTTTGCAGGTGCAGATCGCCGGCGGCGAGACATTACAGAGCTGTGAACGGCTTCAGGGCAGGATTAGAGATCATAGTGTATCCCCAGCACTTCCTTCATGTGTTCGATTGGCATGTCCTGCCCGGTCCAGAGCTTGAAGGACGCAGCGCCCTGGAAGAGCATCATGCCGCGGCCGTTCATCGTGCGGCAGCCGGCCTCGCGCGCCATTCGCAAAAGCTTGGTCTCTTCCGGCGCATAGATCGCGTCGGTTACGATCAGATCCGGGCGGAAAAAGCTTGCGTCCGGTATGTAGGTCAGCCCCTCCTGCGGCTTCATGCCGAGGCTCGTCGCGTTAGCGAGCAGCACACTGTCGGCGATCTCCGCTTTCAGGCGGTCCAGATCCTCGAGGTCGTAGAAACTGGCCTTGCAGTCCGTCTTGTCATTCAGCAGCTCGACCGTGTCAATACCGCGCTGGTGGAATTCGTCGCGGCGGTTGAAGACGGACAGCTCCGCCACGCCGTCTAGCGCGGCCTGCACCATCATCGCCTTCCCGGCGCCGCCGCAGCCGACGATCGTGATCTTTTTGCCGATCACGTCGACGCCGTTGTCCTTCAGGGAGCGCATGTAGCCGATGCCGTCCGTGATGTGCCCGGTCAGTACGCCATCGTCGTTTACGATCGTGTTGACGGCTCCGCACATCTGCGCCTGCTCCGAGAGCCTGTCGAGGTAGGGAATGACCGCGATCTTGTTCGGCATCGAGAGATTCCCGCCGCGCACCTTCAGCGCACGCATCGCCGCGATCGCCTCCTCCAGATTGCTCTGGTCGACGTCGAAGCAGAGATAGGCGTAGTCGAGTCCCAGATAGGCGGCTGCCTCATTGTGCATGGCCGGGGACTGCGAATGCCGGATCGGGTACGCCATCAAAGTTAGAAGCTCCGTATGTCCCGTGATTCGTTCACTCATGTCAGTTCATCCTTTCAGTTCTTCTTCCCGAAAATATGTACTTGCGCCGCCGCATCATCCTGTCCGATTCTTTATCACATAAATGCGTTGACGCGATGAAGTACATTCTATCATACTTCCCGTATCCGCGCCACCCCTAAATTTCTGTTTAACAAACACCGGACGGAATCGAACGGTACCCTTCCTGGGTATTTCCCGTCAAAACCGCAATATCGGCTTTTACAAGGGAAAGCCGATATTGAACGGCTTTGTGCCGGAAAACACCCGGAAATCCCTGCGATTCCTGTTCGTGAAATGCTGCTGCTTTTCGCATACTCAGCCCGTACAGTGAATTGGCAATACCTAAGGCAAACCGTAGAGGTCCGCCGGCACTTAGCGAATGCGTAGCATGAGCTTAGTACCGTTGCGTGACCGTAACGAGCGGAAGCGGGTTTCGCCGTGGTATTGGCCAATTCCTGTGAGGGCGTCCGGTATACTTAGTGAATTAAACAGGTTTTCTTCTTGTAGCCACCTCTTTTTTCTGATACAATAATGCAAATGTACATACGCGGTACAAAGGACAAGATTATATTGGGGGATGATGTTTTATGGCGTATACGGTTCCGGAGATCATGAAAGCGATCAATGAGGGGGAAATAAGAGCGTATTATCAGCCGCAGTACGACGCGCTGACGAACAAGCTGAGGGGCGCGGAGGCGCTGGCGCGCTGGGTGAAGCCGGACGGCGCTCTGGTTTCGCCGGGAGAATTCGTACCGGTGCTGGAGGAGTCAAGCGCGATCACGGAGCTTGACTGGCATATCTGCAGGCAGGCATGTATGTTCCTGCGCAGGCAGGGCGAGCAGGGGATACGGCAGTTCCCGATCTCGGTCAATTTCTCTCGCTGGCATGTGGAGGAGACGGATTTTGTACAAAGACTCTGCGCGACGGCGGATGAATATGGGGTGAAGCACAGTCTTCTGGTTGTCGAGATCACGGAGTCCGCGCTGGTGGATCATGGGGAGCGGATTGCAGATCTCGTCCGTGGAGTGCGGGACGCTGGCTTTCCTGTGGCGCTGGACGATTTCGGAAGCGGGCTTTCCACGCTGAGCTTTGTGAAGGATATTGCGATGGACACGCTCAAGATCGATAAATCTCTGCTGAGCAGAAACTGTGAGGACGAGAAGGAGCGCATCGTGCTCGAAAGCATCTTTACCTTCGCGCATCGACTGAAGCTGACGACGGTGGCGGAGGGTGTGGAGACGAGGGAACAGCTTGGCTTCCTGCGCACCTGCGGCTGCAAGGTCATCCAGGGGTTCCTGTTTGCGAAGCCGATGCCGGAGGAGGAGTTCTGGAAGGCCTGCGAGAAGCGCAGGGCGCTGGAGGAGCCGGAGGACATCCTTGTGATCCAGCCGCCTTCGAGCGCGCTGCAGCTGCTGATGGATGCTGTCTTTATCCGCTATCCGCTGGTGATTTTTTCGAATTTGACAAGGAACAGCTTCTATATGATGGCCTACGAGAATTTCACAAGCCAGTCCTGCCCGTCTACCGGCGTGTTTTCAGAGTTGATCGAGCATGGAGCGTCGACGATGGCGCCGGAGGATCAGCAGCTTTTCCGGGATACGTTCAACATCAGCAATCTGCTGGATGCATATGGGCGCGGGGAGAAGTGGGTTCGCATCATTACGCGCCAGAGAGGGGACGATGGGATCTATCGAAGGGTCGAGACGACGGATTACTTTGTCAGAAACCCGTCCGTGGACGACGTGTTGGTGATTACCCTGTGCCAGAATCTGGAAGACTGATGGTGGGAGAGCTTCCAAAAAGAATATGACCGACTGAGAGGATGTCCCAAAAGTCAAATGACCGGAGGAATGTCCTTTTTTCACGCCCATGGTTTTTGCGCATATCCTGTTGACAGGAGGGTAGTATTATGGATCATGTCAGAGCGAAGCTTCATGCGGACGAGATCCACAGGGCAGGAATTACGGGACGGGGAATCACGGTCGCGGTGCTGGACTCTGGGGTCTGCCCGCATCCGGATTACACGGATCGTATCGTGGGATTTGTGGATATGATAAACGGCAGGATGGAATGCTACGACGACGCATCGCACGGAAGCCATGTAAGCGGGATACTGGGCGGGGACGGAAGAAGCTCAATGGGGAGATACCGTGGGATCGCGCCGGGATGCAACCTGCTCCATGTCAAGGTGCTGGATAACAGAGGTCAGGGGAGCCTCATTGATATTCTTCGGGGAATCGAGTGGGTGATTGCCAACAAGGAACGTTATCATATCCGCGTCATGAACATTTCCGCGGGCACGACAAGGGGAGAGGACGACGAGGGCTCCAGACTGCTGGTGGAGTATGTGGAGCGGGTGTGGGACAACGGACTGATCGTCGTGGCGGCCGCGGGCAATATGGGGCCGGGATCGATGACCATCACCGCGCCTGGAAACAGCAGAAAAGTAATCACAGTGGGGTCTTCCACCCAGTTCTGGCGTCGCCAGAGAAATGTGAACGCGAACTACTCCGGATGTGGTCCGACGCAGGAGTGTGTCTGTAAGCCGGAGCTCGTCGTGCCGGGGACCAACATCATCTCCTGTTCTCCGATGTGGCGGCAGGGACAGTACTACGCGCGCAAGAGCGGGACATCGATGGCCGCGCCCGCGGTGAGCGGTTGTATCGCGTTGCTTCTGGAAAAGGAACCGTATCTGACGAACGTGCAGGTAAAGATGCGGCTGCGGGAGTCGGCGGTCGACCTGGGCTTCCCGAAGAACCGGCAGGGCTGGGGGATGCCGGACCTGAGAAAGCTTGTGAGAGTATGAGAGGATACCTGACCTCAGAAGAATTGGAAAGAGAAGGTTAATGTTCAGACCAGGCCGAGGCACTTGCTGCTGAGGCCGTAAGAAAGTGACTCAGGAGGCAGTTTGGGCTTCGCGAAGCGAATTTGTATGTCCAAACTGCGCGTTACCCTAAAGGACTAGCTTCGCGTCGCTGGTCACGGAGTGAACAGTAACAAGAGAAGATATGAGGAAAAGGCATTGTCTTGCCTGAATCCGAAGTGTATGATAAAATAAAAAGCAGAAAACAGCGCGACGCAGGAGGAAAACCGTGGCGAAGAAGAAGCAGGAGAAACTCGAATTTCGCTATTACGAGATGCCGCAGGGCAGCTATGTGCTGCCTTTGCTCGGCGAGCACTGGAAGCGCGTCTACGGGCGCGATGTGGAGCTGCTTCACTTTCACAATTTCCTTGAGATCGGCTACTGTTACGACGGGGAGGGCACGCTGGTCCTGAATGACCGAAATTGCCCGTATTTCGCGAACACCTTTTCTGTGATCCCACCGAACTATCCGCACAATACGATCAGCGGGCCGGACAAGAAATCGACCAGTAGCTGGGAGTACCTGTTTGTAGATGTGGAGGGATTTCTGCGCGACAACTGTTCGGACAAGCCGAGATTCGCGCAGGAGCTTCTGAAGCGCATCTACAAGGAGGCGTATTTTCTGACCTATGAGGGCGATCCCGGACTCGGGAGTGTGATTCAGGAGATCATCAGGGAGCTGCGCTGTCAGGACGAATATTACAAAATAAAACTCAAAGGGCTGCTGATGGCGATGCTTGTGGAGATCGCCCGACTGTCGACAGGGGAGTTGCCCCGCAGACAGGACGTGGAGGATCGGAGCAGTCAGGCGAAGATCAGCAACGCGCTGCATTACATAGGAAAGCATTACAGCGAGCCGATCCACATCGGGATGCTCGCGGAGCAGTGTAATCTGAGTGAGACGCATTTCCGGCGGATCTTCCGCGATGTGATGAACATGACGCCGATGGAGTACGTGAACTTTGTGCGCATCCAGACGGCCTGCAACCTGATGGAGCGGACGGACGCCTCGATCGAGGAGATCGCGATGAAGACCGGTTACATCTCGCTTTCCACCTTCAACCGGAACTTTCAGAAGATCATGCAGATGCCGCCGCACCGCTGGAGGCGGAGGCCATCTTCCCAGAAGGGGCAGCTGCGCGAATACCGCGTCAGCATCGAGGACGGCTGGGAGTGAGGACGACTTCAGGCAGATCAAATAAGGCCCAGTATTGTGAAAAATAACCAAAGAGCATTTCAATTTTGGTTGAAAATGCTCTTTTTTTGATTGAAAACGATTACTTTAGTATTCTGTTAATTGCTACAATAAGTACATAAAGCGTCAGGAAAGGCGCTGAAATATAAACAATTTGCACAAAAGGAGGCAATGTAAATGAAGTTCAGGAAAGTTTTGAGCGGCATTCTTGCCGCGACGATGGTGCTTGGCATGACCTGCATGAGCACTTCCGCAGAAGAGGAAGAGAAGCTTACGGTATGGTGCTGGGACCCTGCATTCAACATGAACGCGATGTATGAGGCTGAGAAGGTTTATCAGCAGGATCATCCGAATTTCAAGCTGGATGTTGTGGAGACTCCGTGGGAGGATGTTCAGACGCTCCTCACCACAGCGGCTTCCTCAGGCGACCTTTCGACTCTGCCGGATATCCTGCTGATGCAGGACAACGCGTTCCAGAAGAACGTGATCAGCTATCCGGACGCGTTCACGGATCTGACCGACAGCGGCATTGATTTCTCGCAGTTCGCTGAGGCGAAGACAGCTTACTCTGTAGTTGACGGAAAGAACTACGGCGTACCGTTCGACAACGGCACCGTGGTAGGCGCTTACAGGACGGATGTTCTGGAGCAGGCCGGCCTCACGATCGACGACTTCACGGATATCACATGGTCGGAGTACATTGAGCTTGGCAAGAAGGTGCTGGATGCGACGGGCACACCGCTTCTCTCCATGCAGGCAGGCGAGTCCGATCTGATCATGATGATGCTGCAGTCCGCGGGCGCGAGCCTGTTTGACGAAGAGGGCAATCCGGCGATGGTCGGCAACGATGTTCTCACGAGCGTTATGGGCACCTATCAGGAGCTGGTTACCTCTGGCGTTATGATTGAGGTCAACAACTGGGATGAGTACATCCAGACGATGAACGCGGGCACGGTAGCGGGCACGATCAACGGCTGCTGGATCATGGCTTCCATCCAGACCGCAGAGGATCAGTCCGGCAAGTGGGCACTGACGAACATGCCGTCTCTCGATGGCATCGACGGCGCGACGAACTACTCCAACAACGGTGGTTCCAGCTGGGCCGTTACCTCCAACTGCCAGAACGTAGAGCTGGCGACTGACTTCCTCGGCTCCACCTTCGGCGGCAGCGTTGAGCTGTACGAGAACATCCTTCCGAGCGGCGCTCTGGCGACCTACCTTCCGGCAGGCGAGAGCGATGCGTACGCAGAGCCGTCCGAGTTCTTCGGTGGCGACGCTGTATCCGCGAAACTCACTGAGTTCGCAGGCCAGACCCCGAGCAACAACACGGGCGTTTACTACTACGAGGCGCGTGACGCCGTTGCGACGGCTATCGCGAACGTGATCGCAGGCGGCGACATCGAGTCTGAGATCCAGACAGCAGAAGACACCGTGAAATTTGCGATGGGCATCTGATTTACGGGCAATAAAAAAGCGGGGAACGGATCTTCGGACCCGTTCCCCCTTATCATGATACGGGAAAGCCGTATGCAGTAAAGGGGGAATACATGTGAGTCAGCCGAGAAAGAAGATGTCTCTCAGCAAAAAGCACAGCCTGTCCGGTTGGGTCTTTCTGGCTCCCGCGACGATCCTGATCGCCGTTATGAGCTTCCTGCCGATGGTCCGGGCTCTGCTTCTCTCGTTTAAAACGGGTATCGGCGCAAACATGAAGTGGGCGGGTATTTACAACTATACCCGTATGTTCCAGGACAAGATCTTCAAGACGGCCCTTGTGAACAATTTTCTGTACCTGATCATACAGGTGCCGGTCATGCTTGTGCTGGCATTGATCCTGGCATCCATGCTGAACAACAAAGACCTGCGTCTCAAGGGACTGTTCCGCACAGCGATCTTCCTGCCGTGCGCGACCTCTCTGGTCTCTTACGCGATCATCTTCCGTTCGCTTTTCGCGGTGGACGGATTTGTGAACAATGCTTTGATCCATCTGGGCATTCTGAAGTCTGCCTACAATTTCCTGGGGCATCCGACCAGCGCGCGCATCATCATCATCATCGCGCTGATCTGGCGGTGGACCGGGTACAATATGGTATTCTATCTTGCGGGATTGCAGAACATCGACTATTCGGTCTATGAGGCGGCGCGCATCGACGGGGCGTCCCCGATGCAGTCGTTCTTCCGGATCACGATTCCGCTTTTGAAGCCGACCATTCTTCTGACGACGATCATGTCGACAAACGGCACGCTGCAGCTCTTCGACGAGTCCGTGAACCTGACGAGCGGAGGACCGGCGAACGCAACGATCACGATGTCGCATTACATATACAATATGTCATTCCAGAACGTGCCAAACTTCGGATACGCCGCGGCGCTGTCCTATGTGATATTGATCCTGGTGGCGATCTTGGCGTTCTTCCAGATGAAAGTAGGTGATAAGCGTGAGTAAAGGGAAAAAGATTGCGCAGTATGTTTTTCTGACGATCGTGTCGATCATTTCGGTCTTTCCGCTGTACTGGATGGCGTGCTCGGCCACGAACCCGAGCGTTGAGGTCGTCCGCGGAAAACTGGTTCCGGGTACTTACCTTATCGAGAATTTCAAGAATCTGATCGCGAACCAGAATCTGGGCGCGGCGATGATCAATTCCTTCAAGTACTCTGTGATTCTCACGCTGATTTCGCTCGCGGTGTGTTCTCTGGCTGGGTACGGCTTTGAGATCTACCACGACAAGGGCAAGGATCTCGTGATGTCGATCATTCTGCTCGCGATGATGGTGCCGTTCGCGGCGATTCTGATCCCGCTGTTTCAGATGTTCTCGAGCGCGAAGCTGCTCAACACGACGATTGGCTTTATGCTTCCGACCATCTCGACGCCGTTTCTGATCATGATGTTCCGGCAGAGCGCGCGGTCGTTCCCGCACGACATCATCGAGGCGGCGCGGCTGGACGGTCTGAGTGAGTTCCAGATCTTCTACCGCATGTTCTTCCCGACGATGCGTTCGACCTACGCGGCGGCGATGACGATCACGTTCATGAACGCGTGGAACAGTTATTTGTGGCCGAAGGTCATCATGACGAACGGAAAGAGCCTGACGATGCCGATGCTTGTGGCGAATCTGGTGGGCGGATATGTGACGGACTACGGTATGCTGATGCTGGCCGTTCTGTTCTGCTCCATTCCGACGATCGTTGTGTTCTTCATTCTGCAGAAGAGCTTTGCGGAAGGCATCACTGGCGCGGTGAAATAAGAGCGGGCAAAAGAAAAAGTTTTGCATTTCGGAAAGTAAGGATTGTTTTTTCCGCGGTTTATGCTAAGATAACCTGCGGAGAATACGCAGTGAAAAAGGCTCCATGTTGTTTTTCGGCACGGAGCCTTTTCTGACAAAGGAATCAGAGAATTCCGGGACAGCGGCGGGCGCACTTCGCCTGCGCGGGAGGAGGAGAAATGTTTGACTACAAGAAATTGAGCGATCCTGAATTTTTCAAGGAGAATGTGCTGCCGGCGCATTCCGATCACATCTGCTATCCGGACGAGGCGCATCTGATGTCCGGGGAGAATCCGTTTCGCTATTCGCTGAACGGTATCTGGAAATTTTCCTATGCGAGGAATCTGACAGAGTGCGTGAAGGGCTTCGAGCTGCAGGAGACGGACTGCCGAGGCTGGGCGGATATCCGAGTCCCGGCGCACATTCAGATGGAAGGGTATGACATTCCGTGTTACGTGAATGCACAGTATCCATGGGATGGGCACGAGCAGATCTGGACGGACGAGATCCCGACGAGATTCAATCCGACCGCCAGCTATGTGAAGTATTTTACTCTGCCGGAGGCGATGCAGGGAAAGCCTCTGTACATTTCGTTTCAGGGCGTGGAGAGTGGTATGGCGCTCTGGCTGAACGGCCATTACGTCGGGTACAGCGAGGACAGCTTTACCCCGTCGGACTTTGAGCTCACGCCGTATGTGCAGGCGGGAGAGAACAAGCTGGCGGTGCAGGTTTATAAATGGACGAGCGGCAGCTGGACCGAGGACCAGGATTTTTTTCGCTTCTCCGGCATTTTCCGCGATGTGTTCCTGTACACGCGCCCGGAGGTGCACATCTCTGATCTGAGAATACGGGCGTTGCTGAACGACACGTATGACGCGGCGGAGCTGACCGTGGATGTGCAGGGTTGCGGGAGCGGTACGATACGGCTGCGCCTACAGGAGAACCACACGCGGGAGTGGGAGCTTGCCGAAGTGCTAAAGTATGGGAACCGTCCGACAGTGGGGGCAAAGGTCCTGGAGGCGGCGTCATTTGAGCTGGAGAAGGGCAGCGAAAGCCCGAAACAGAAAGAAACGACAGCGGGCGCAGGGCAGCTGCAGGAAGCATCCGGGGCAACACAGGACAAGGGGCAGACGCAGGCAGCGTGCGGGTGTGCGGACAGTGCCGGACATCTGGCGCTTTCGGTGAAGGACTTCCGCCTCTGGAGCGCGGAGGAGCCGAACCTCTATGATCTGATCCTTACGGTCTGCGACGCGCAGGGGCAGGTGACGGAAGTGATCTGCGAGACGGTCGGGTTCCGGAGATTTGAGATAAAGGACAGCCTGATGCTGCTGAACGGAAAGCGTATCGTCTTCAAGGGCGTCAACCGACATGAGTTCGGTTCGCGCGCGGGGCGCGTGCCGCAGGAGGATGAAATCCTGCAGGACGTGCTCACAATGAAGCGCCACAATATCAACGCGATCCGCACGAGCCATTATCCGAACGACTCCCGGATCTACCGGCTGTGCGACCGCCTGGGCATCTATATGATCGATGAGAACAATATGGAATCCCATGGTACCTGGGATCCGCTCGCGCGCGGTGCCGGGGAGATCGACCTGGTCGTGCCGGGCGACTACCCTCAGTGGCTGCCGATGATGCTGGATCGCGTCAATTCGACCTACCAGAGGGACAAGAACCATCCGGCGATCCTGATCTGGTCCTGCGGCAACGAGTCTTTCGGCGGGCTTGATATCCGGGAGATGGCGAATAAGTTCCGCGAGCTGGACCCGACGCGCCTCGTGCACTACGAGGGAGTCTACAACGACCGCCGCTACAATGATTCGAGCGATATCGAGAGTCAGATGTACCCGCCGGTGGAGCGGATCAAGGAGCATCTGGCGAACGACCGCAGCAAACCGTTCATCTGCTGCGAGTACACGCACGCGATGGGAAATTCCTGCGGAGGCATGTATCTCTACACGGATCTGACGGACACGGAGCCCTTATATCAGGGGGGCTTTATCTGGGACTACGTCGATCAGTCTCTGTACCGGAAGGATCGCTACGGGAACGAGTTTCAGGCGTACGGCGGGGACTTCGGCGAGCGCCCGTCCGACTACAATTTCAGCGGAAACGGGATCGTGTATGGCGGAGACCGCGCGCCGTCCCCGAAGATGCAGGAGATTAAATTTAACTATCAGAATATCAGTGCGGTCGTCTCAGAGGACAAGGTGCTGGTCAAAAACAAAAACCTGTTTGTGAACACCGACCGCTTTGACTGCACGGTCACGCTCGAGCGGGACGGGCAGCTCGTGGAGCGCGCGCCGCTTGCCACCTCTGTCGCGCCGCTTTCGGAGCAGGAGTACGCGCTTCCAGAGGCGATCCTGCGGGCGATGCATGGGATAGCCGCGAATCCGGCAGGGAAGGAAAGCGCGTCTGTCGACAGTGCGCAGGTGATCTCGGGCGAATACGCGATCACGGTATCCTTTGCGCTGAAGGAAGACCTTCCGTGGGCGAAGGCCGGCTATGAGGTCGCGTTCGGGCAGGGCGTATATCAGATCGGTCAGGATGCGAAGCACAGAGGAGCAGCGGCGCGGACGGCGCAGACGGCGCAGAGCGCTTCAGGTGAGAAGAACGGGCAGAAATCGTTTGAGGTTGTGCGCGGCAAGTGCAATCTCGGCGTGCGGGGTGCGAACTTTGAAGTGCTGTTTTCCTTTATTGAGGGCGGACTGACGTCCTACCGTTACGGCGGCGTGGAGCTTTTGAAGAACAAGCCGATGCCGAATTTCTGGCGCGCGCCGATCGACAACGATGAAGGGAACCACATGTCGGCGCGTTACGCGCAGTGGAAGATCGCGAGCCTGTATCTGGATCACAAGGACTTTGAGACGAACGCATGGGTGGAACCGCTCATCGAAGAGAGAGAGGACAGCGTGAGCGTGACCTACGTATACGAGATGCCGACGACGCCGAGGGCCTCCTGCCAGCTGATCTACACGGTGAGCGCGGACGGCATGGTCGAAGCGCGCCTGAGTTACGATCCGGTGAAAGAGCTCGGCGATATGCCGGAATTCGGAATGCTGATGAAACTGGACGCGGATTACGATACGGTGGAGTGGTACGGACTCGGCCCGGAGGAGACTTACGTAGACCGCTGCAGAGGCGGAAGGCTCGGCGTCTACCGCAACAAAGTCGCGGACAATCTGGCGCGCTACATGGTACCGCAGGAGTGCGGGAACAAGACCGGCGTGCGTTGGGCGAAGGTCTGCGATCGGAACGGAAGAGGAATGCTCTTTGAGGGGGATGGAATGCACTTCTCGGCGCTTCCCTACACGCCGCACGAGATAGAGAATGCGCGGCACGCCTTTGAGCTTCCGCAGGTGCACTACACGGTGATCCGCGCGGCGAAGCAGCAGATGGGCGTCGCCGGCGACAACAGCTGGGGCGCGCGCCCGCATCCCGAGCATCTGATCGACGTGAGCGGGAGAGTGGAGTTCGCGTTCCGGTTCCGCGGGATTTAGAGAAACGAATATAATAGAATAGCCGCGTCCGACTTTGTTCGGTACCCTTCTCGAGTGTTTCCCGGCAAAACCGATATTACGGTTTGTGCCGGAAAACACATCGGAAATCCAAACAAAGTACGGGCGCGGCTTTCTTTCACCGGAAAGTATCTTTATGACAGAATCAAAACATGTTTTTATACAGGTGCTAGCCAACCCGTTTCGGAGAAAGCAAAAGCGGAACCCGGGACGTTTGGATTTCCGATGTATTTCCCGACGAAGACCATAATACTGGTTTCGGAGGGGAACACTCGAGAAGGGTACCGAACATCCCGGGTTCCGCTTCATAATTCAGAATCGTTTTTTAAAAACCGTAGTTTTCCAGAATTTCTTCTGCCGCGTCCGGGTCGTCGCAGACGCACAGCACCGTGTAGACTCCGGCGCTCTCGATGATCGCGTCGTCGAGCTTCGCGACCTCGCCCTCATTGTAAGAGGCGTAGAGCGCGGACTGATTGTCGACGCGCGTCTGGAACAGCTTCTCGATCGCTTCGGTGTTCTTGGCGTCCTTGGACTCGATCACGGCTACCTCGCAGGCGGTCGCCCCGGAGCTGGCGTAGGCTACGGCCGATGCGACGTCGTTCGGCTCGTAGAAGTAGATGGACGCAAGCATATCCGACGCGGTCTCAGTGAGCTGGTCGGAGGTGACGGTGGAGAGCAGCTCTTCCGTGAGCTTCGGCACATCCACGCTTACTTCTTTTTCCTTGTTTCCCCCGCAGGCGGTTAGGCCAAGCGTCATCGCCGCCGCGCAGAGGAGCAGTGTCAGTTTTTTCCTCATATTTATTCTCCCTTCATCCATACAAAACGGCAGTCTCAGATGTGAGTTGTGTCAGATCTGACTTGCCGTTGTAGTTTTGCTTATTGATACCATATGCGTATCTGTGTACCTACGCTTCGTCGATGTCCACGTCTTCTGTCTCGGACTCAGACTCCGTCTCCGCGGCGGTGACGCCGTCGCTTTCCGGCTCTTTCGAAGACTCCGGCACCTCGATGTAGTGGCTCTTCAGATAGTCGAGCATCTGCTTGCAGTATTCCTCATACAGATGAACGCCGTCGCTGGAGGCCCCGTCGATGAGCGAGCCGTAGCCGTTCGAGAGAAACTCGTTGAGATCGAGATAGTAGTAGCCTTTCTCCGCACATACATCCAGCAGGATCGAATTGATCTTGTCTACGTTGGCGTTGTTGACATATTCTGTGGAGGCCGCGCGCGACTCGTCCACGTAGATTACGCTGCATATGTAGATGATTGCTCCCGGCTGGATCTCCTGAAAACGTTCGATCGTGGAGATAAAGCCCTCACGGAACGAATCCCAGTCGTACTCGCCGAGGTCGTTGGTGCCGAGCATGATATAGATCTTGCTGTAACTGCCGCCCGAGAGCGCCGCCGCAACAGTAATGTTTCCCTCCGGCGTGGAGATGATCGGATCGCTCCGCATCGATGAGAGGGACATGCCGACACTCGTGAAGAATCGTCCCTGCGTGATGCCGGAGGCATTGCGGAAGCCTTCCATTCGGGAGTCGCCGATGAATACTGCGTCCGCGAAATAGGAATCGTCTACCGGGGAATCCGACTTCGGTACGATCGCAGGGCTGTCCGGATCCGAGACGGTCGGAAGTGTGTCTGGCTGTTCTGTCCCGGAATCAGCAGGCGCTTCGGCCGTAAGCATATCCGGAAGCCCGGCCAGCGCAGCTTCACCGAAGTGATTGCTGGAAACTTCCGGCAAGAAGGACGTGGTCGCTTGATCCTTTTTCTTTTCGAGTTCCGAGACGGATCCGCCAGTCGAGACAGCTGTCCCGGAAGAACTTGTCTCATGCGCTTCACTCAAAGAGGAGTGGTGGGTGAACATGGTGTAGACCAGCTTTCCCTCGAAAACGACGAGCACCAGAGTGACTATGATCAAAAGATTCAGGACAAGCCTGTCCCGCCTTCTGCGCCTGCGCTTTTGTGATCCCATGACTTGCATTATCTCCTGTATATCGATTCATTCTAATATATGTTTCTATTCTATGAAAGCCCATGTAAACTGCGAATGTGAACAACCACTATATCTTATATATTATATAATAACAGGGAGCAAAGTCAAGCATTCTTTAAGGGACAAAAAAGGCTGCCTTTAAACGAAAGGTTACCCTTATAGAAATCCATCTACGATTCTTGATTTTGTTCGTGTTTTCGAGTACAATGTAATAATTGAATCGCAGGGAAAAGAGGCATGTTGTTGATTAAAATAGATACTGTTTATTACCCCTATATTTATTGATTGATGAAAAAATTTAATGGATGAAAAGCTCAAGGTAACGATGTAGCAGAATGCAGATAGGGAGTGGAGAAACATGAATGAAGAACTAACCCCTAAAACAAATCAGTTCGAAGAGATCATTTCTATCATTGATAGCGCTCGCACCCGCGCTATGAAAGCGGTCAATGCTGAGCTGATTCAGATGTACTGGGAGATCGGCGCGTATGTCAGCGAAAGAGTTAAAGGCGGCGGATGGGGGAAAAGCATCGTTGTGGATTTTTCTGTATTCCTGCAATCTCATTATCCTACCGTGAAGGGCTTTTCTGCGCAAAACATCTGGCGAATGAAGCAGTTTTATGAAACCTACTGCGACAATGAAAAACTCTCACCACTGGTGAGAGAAATTCCGTGGACGAATAATTTGCTGATTATGACCGGATGCAAAACTGATGAAGCCCGCGAATTTTATTTGCGGCTCTGTATTGCAAATCGCTATACAAAACGTGAACTGGATCGGCAAATCGGAAGTATGCTTTATGAGCGCACCATGCTTTCCGATGCAAAGCACAAAGAATTAATAGCTGGAAACGGTGGGCTGGCAGCTCTGCGTGACTCTTATGTATTTGAGTTTCTGGATATTGAAGAACCGTACAAGGAAAAGGATTTGCGACGTCAGATCGTTTCTCATTTGAAGGATTTCATTTTGGAATTTGGACACGATTTCACGTTTGTCGGTGAAGAATATCGCGTACAGGTTGGCAATACGGATTTCTTCATTGATCTGTTCTATAACCGTGCGCTGACTTGCCTTGTGGCAATCGAATTGAAGATTGATGTGTTTCGTCCAGAGCATATGGGACAGCTCAATTTTTATCTGGAAGCACTTGACCGCGATGTGAAAAAAGCGAACGAAAATCCGAGCGTTGGTCTGATCCTCTGCACCGGCAAGGATGACACGGTTGTTGAGTACGCTCTCAGTAGAACAATGTCCCCGACGATGGTCGCGGATTATACGCTGCATCTACCTGACAAGAGGATTTTACAAAATAAGCTGCGCGAGTTAACCGAACTTGCTCTGGAAAGCGGCGATGAAGTGGAAACTAGTTGAAAAAGAACCAGCCCTACCCGGTCAATAAGCCGGATAAGGCTGGTTTGTTTAACGGATGGCTGATGCACGGCAGCCCGGCCCGGAGAGCGGACGGATCTACTCTGCGAACATCATCAGTATCTCATTGCTGCGGGCGATGAACTTCGTCATTTCCTCCGGCGCGAGCGGCTTGTGCGAGATCATCGCGAGATCGTAGAGCTGCTCGCAGATCATCGGAATCTTGTCGGAATCCTTGTGCTCTGCGACGTACTGCACGAGCTTGTTGTTCGCGTTGAGGATCAGCGTCTCGTCTCCGCCGAACATGGACGGATCCATGCCGTACATGTTGTACATCTTCATCATTTCCTGCATACGGCGGCTCTCCTCGGAGAGTGTGATCATCGAGGAGACGTTCGCGTTCTTGAGCTTCTCGACCTTGACGGTGAGCTTCTCCTTGCCGAGCGCCTTGCGGAAGGTCTCGGTCAGCGCGTCCGTAGTCTCCTGCGGCACCTCGGCGTCGTCCGCTTCCTTGACGGAGTCGGTGACGTCCGCGTCGATGCGCTGGAACTTGATCTCCTCGTTGAGCTGTTCCATGTGGGAGATGAACGCGGTGTCGATGTTGTGGCGCAGGATGACCGCGTCGAGTCCAGCCTCGCGGAACATGTTGATGTACTGGCTCTGCTGCACCTCGTCGGTCACATAGTAGATCGTCGTCTTGGGTTTCTCGGCGTCATCGGCGTCCGTCTCGTCGTCTTTTGCGTCCGCATTGCCGGTATCTGCAGTTTCCGTAGCTTCGCCTGCGGCCGTTTCGGTATTCTGCCCACTCATATTTTCTGCAGCTGTGTCCTCCGAGGACTCTGCCTGTGCCGCGGTATTCTCCGTAGTTGTCTCGTCGGAAGCAGCGTTCTCGTCCGTGGACGTAGCATTCTCTGCCTCGCCGTCGGCGTTCTCGCCTTCCGTCTTTTTCTTTTCCGCTTCCAACAGATCTTTCAGCGTCAGGTATTTGCCGTCGAGATTCTTGTAGAGGACGTAGTCCATGATCTTTTCGCCGAACTTGCTGTCCTTGATGCAGCCGAACTTGATGAACGGGCTGATGTCGTCCCAGTATTTCTCGTAGTTTTCACGGTCGGTCTTGCACATACCGGAGAGCTTGTCCGCGACCTTCTTCGTGATGTAATCCGAGATCTTCTTCACAAAACCGTCGTTCTGCAGCGCGGAACGGGAGACGTTCAGCGGCAGGTCCGGGCAGTCGATGACGCCCTTAAGGAGCATCAGGAACTCCGGGATCACTTCCTTGATGTTGTCCGCGATGAAGACCTGATTGTTGTAGAGCTTAATCGTGCCCTCGATCGAATCGTACTCCGTGTTGATCTTCGGGAAGTAGAGGATGCCCTTTAAGTTAAACGGGTAATCCATATTCAAATGGATCCAGAACAGCGGCTCTTTGTAGTCCAGGAACACCTTGCGGTAGAACTCGCGGTACTCCTCGTCCGTGCACTCGTTCGGATGCTTCGCCCAGAGCGGATGCGTATCGCTGATGGAGACCGGGCGCTTGTTGATCTTCACGCGGTCGCGGGCAGGAGAGACCTCGACGACTTCCTTTTCGCCGTTCTCGTTCTCCTTCTCCTCCGTCTTCGCGTCCTCGTGGATGCGCTCGACCACCACGTCGTCCTCGCGCAGCTCGTCCTCATCGATCGTCTCGTACTGCTGCTCGGCGTTCGCCTTCGAGAGGAAGATCTCGACCGGCATGAAGGAGCAGTACTTCTCCAGCACCTCGCGCATACGGTATTCGTTCGCGAACTCTACGCTGTCCTCGCCGAGGAAGAGCGTGATCTCGGTGCCGACCGTCTCGCGGCTGCCTTCCTCGATCGTGTAGTCTGTGCCGCCGTCGCACTCCCAGTGTACCGGCGTCGCCCCTTCCTTGTAGGAGAGCGTGTCGATGTGCACCTCATCGGCCACCATGAACGCGGAGTAGAAGCCGAGACCGAAGTGTCCGATGATCTCGTCGTCCGTCGTCTTGTCCTTGTACTTTTCGAGGAAATCAGTCGCGCCGGAGAAGGCGATCTGCGTGATGTACTCCTCGACCTCGTCGGCCGTCATGCCGAGACCGTTGTCGATGAATTTCAGTGTCTTCTCCTCCGGGTTGACGATAACTTCGATCTTTTTCTTGTAATCGTCCGGATAACTGTACTCGCCCATCATCTCGAGCTTCGAGAGCTTCGAGATCGCGTCACAGCCGTTCGAGACCATCTCGCGGACGAAGATGTCGTGGTCGGAATACAGCCACTTCTTTATGATTGGAAATATGTTCTCACTGTTGATCGAAAGACTTCCTGTACGTTTGCTCATGCAGCAACATCTCCTTTTTTATTGTTCTGAAGCATATCTTAATACCCGAATTATAAAATGTCAAGAAAAAATTAGCACTCATTTTCGTTGAGTGCTAACAATCGGGCAAATAACCGAGAAATGTACAGCATTTCATTGACAGGAATCGCAGGGATTTCCGGGTGTTTTCCGGCACAAAGCCGTTCAATATCGGCTTTCCCTTTTAAAAGCCGATATTGCGGTTTTGACGGGAAATACCCAGGAAGGGTACCGTGCGATTCCGTCCGATGTTTGTTAAACAGGGATCTGCGCAATCCCTTCGCGCCGGAAGAACCGCTCCAGCATCTCATCCCACGCGTGTTCGAGCGATTTGTCGAGCGAGAAGACGCGCAGCGAGACGCCGCTCGTGCAGGTGA
Source organism: uncultured Lachnospiraceae bacterium (assembly GCA_947591155.1). Classification (GTDB taxonomy): domain Bacteria; phylum Bacillota; class Clostridia; order Lachnospirales; family Lachnospiraceae; genus Choladousia. The sequence goes on along the minus strand of CANQDA010000009.1, from coordinate 36,149 downwards.
GCGCCGTCCCGTCGAAATGAATGTTCAGGAAGAGGCCGTCCACATCCTCCGCGCGCACGGAGACACCGGACTGAGCGATGAGCCGCTCGACATTGTGCGGCGCGAGCCGAAAGACGATACGAAAGCCAAGCGGCGTGTTTTTCCCCTTCGTAAGGTCGAAGAAGAAGGGGCGCACGCGCCGCCAGAGCGCGTAGCCTGCCCGCTCGGCGGTCAGCAGCTCCTTCTCGGCGCTGCCCAGATACTCCGGGTGAAAGCTTCCGTCGATCTGAAAAGTCGCGTACGTCGTGATCGACGCCTCCGAGAGCAGAAAGCTGTCGAACGTCTCGCCGATGAGCATTTTTTTCATGAAGTCTTTGATATCTTGAATCTGATAGGAGCGCAAATCTGTGTCCTCCGTCGCCGAAATAGTCAATGTGGCTCTGTGCGCTGTCGCCGGTCTGCTCTTGCGGGCGGGTCGGAAACTCGCATCTGTATCCACAGTATATAAGAAAAACAGGGAATATGGCAATCCTTTTAGAAAAAAACAGAAAAAAGGATTTTTTCCTTTTCAATGGCGCATACTTATGTTAGTATATATGTAGTAATAAAAACTAGGTTAAATGTTTTTTGAAACAAAGCGCGTTAATGAATCAGTATGGCCCATTGGTGCAGGGAGGTTATCTATGGAGTATGTGATTGTGATGGACAGCTGTGGGGAGCGCACGGAGGCGATGAAGCAGGACGAGAGGGTCATTCCCGCGCCCTTGACGATGCAGGTGGATCATTATTCGTTTGTGGATGACGACACGTTCGACCAGCAGGATTTTCTGAAGAAGGTGGCACAGAGTCCGAACTGTCCGAGGTCGGCCTGCCCGTCGCCCGAGTTTTACAAGACGGCATACGAGAAGGCGGGGCAGCGGGCGTACGTGGTAACGCTCTCGGCGGAGCTGAGCGGCTCGTACAACAGCGCGCTGCTCGCGAAGGGGCTCGCGCTCGAGGAGCGGCCGGAGATGAAGATCCATGTGTTCAATTCCCGCTCGGCCTCGATCGGTGAGACGCTGATCACGCGGAAGATTCAGGAATGCGAGGAGGCCGGGATGGAGTTCGACGCTCTGGTGGAAGAGGTGGAGTCCTACATCGATAGCCAGAATACGTACTTTGTCCTGGAAAGCCTCGACGCGCTGCGCAAGAACGGGCGTCTCAGCAATGTCAAGGCGTTTATCGCGACGGCGTTGAAGATCAAGCCCGTCATGGGCTCCACGCCGGAGGGCACGATCGTTCAGCTCGACCAGGCCCGCGGGATCAACAAGGCGCTCGTGAAGATGGTGGATTATCTGACGGAGCGCGTGGAGCATCCGGAGGAGAAGGTTCTGGCGATCTCGCACTGCAACTGCCGGGCGCGCGGGGAGATGGTCCGCGACGCGGTTCTTGCGCGCATCCGGGTGAAGGACGCGATCCTGCTCGATACGGGAGGCATCTCCACGCTGTACGCGAGCGACGGCGGGATCATCATGGTGATATGAGATCCGAAAGAGCAGCGGGACGCGCCGGACGCAGACAAAGGCGGTGGCGGGCGCGCGGCCCGGGAGTGCAATAAAATACTTGAAATCTTTCGAGAATCGTGTATACTGTTCTTAATGATATTTTATAAGATACAACAGAAGGAGAGATACGCATGAGTCAGGCGAAGGTTGACCGTTATAAAGAAGAAAAGCGCAATCGCGCGCAGATCATTAAGAAACAGAAGAGAGAGTGGATGGCTGCGAAGGCAGGTCTGTCGCTGGTAGCGCTTGTCATGGTGGCTTGGGTAGGGTTTTCCGTTTACAGGACATTGAATCCTGAGGATACGACGACACCGGCAAATAAGCCGACCTACACAGTTGACACAGCGGCGATTGACGACTTTATGGATACCCTGGATCTGGAGGAAGAATAGTTTCAGGTTCGTATCCCTTCGGGGAATGAACGGCGATATTTCAGGCGCTCCGGGCTGTTGCGGGATCGGATATCCGGTTTTGCGCAGCCCTTTTTCATTCTCAATGGAAAATGACTCTGACATGACAAAGGAAAGGTGGTGGTTTTTATGACGCGAAGTACGACGAAGATGGGCACAGCGGACGCATCGGGGCCTGATCCCCACATAAAAACTGCACAAAGGGAGGTTTGTCATGTTAGACATCGAGACATTAAAGGACTGTATCGAGCATAAGCAGTACGCGAAGATCCGCAGCGAAGTCACGGACATGAACGAAGCGGATATCGCGGCGTTGCTCGAGGAGCTGGAGGGCTCCGAGAATGATCAGCTGAAGGTGTTCCGCATTTTGCCGAAGGCGATCGCGGCGGATGTGTTTTCGCATCTGCCGATCGAGGTGGAGCGCAAGATCATCACGTCACTGACAGAGCGCGAGGCGGCTAACATCATCGACAATCTGTACGCGGACGACGCGTCCGACCTGATGGAGGAGATGCCGGCGGGCGTCGTGAAGAGGCTTCTGGCGCAGACGACGCCTGAGACCAGGCGGGATATCAATCACCTGCTCCAGTACCCGGAGGATTCCGCAGGGAGCGTGATGACGGTCGAGTACGTCGACCTGAAGGAAGAGTACACCGTGGCGCAGGCGATCGAGCGGATCCGCCGCACCGGGATCGACAAGGAGACGATCAATACCTGTTATGTGATCAACCAGTACCGCAAGATCCGCGGGACGATCTCGCTCAGAATGCTGCTTTTGAGCTCACCGGAAGCCAGGATCGGAGATCTGATGGAGGAGAACGTCATCACGATCAACACGATGATGGACCAGGAGGAAGTGGCGAGACAGTTCCAGAAGTACGATTTTGACGCTATGCCGGTCGTGGACAGCGAGAATCGTCTCGTCGGGATCATCACGGTCGACGACGTCATGGATATCATTGAGCAGGAGGCGACGGAGGATATCGAAAAGATGGCGGCTATCACGCCGACCGATAAATCTTACATGAAGACTTCGGTATTCGAGACGTTCCAGAAGCGCATCCCGTGGCTGCTGTTCCTGATGGTCTCCGCGACGTTCACAGGGAAGATCATTCAGGGATACCAGAACGCGCTGGCGACATACGCGGTGCTGACGATGTACATTCCGATGTTCATGGACACCGGCGGAAACGCGGGCGGACAGACGTCGGTGACGGTCATTCGAAGCATATCCCTCGGGGAGATCGAGTTCAAGGACGCTTTTCGAGTGATCTGGAAGGAGATCCGTGTGGCTGTGCTGTGCGGCCTCACGCTCGCGGTCGTGAATTTCGGCAAGCTGCTTTTGTTCGACCACGTGGGGATGCAGGTGGCGCTCGTCGTCTGCCTCACGATGGTGGTGACGGTGATCGTGGCGAAGATTGTGGGCTGTGTGCTGCCAATTCTCGCGAAGCAGATGGGGTTTGACCCGGCTGTCATGGCAAGTCCGTTCATTACGACGATCGTCGATGCGATCTCGCTCGTGATCTATTTCCAGATCGCGACGCGGATGCTGGGGATATAACGATAAAAGCCCAGTCTCCATGCAGGGCAGACTGCAAATTTATTTGCAAGTCTGACTCTGCATGAGAGACGCTAAACGAATGAGCAAAGCAGCAATTGCGAACGGATGAGAGCAATGCGATTTGCGAATACGTTTCAGGATTGCGAGAGTGCGGAGCACGTAGCAATCCGTGGGCTTTTATTTTGTAGAAGAAACGGCCCGGTCTCCATGCAGGGCAGACTGCAAATTTATTTGCAAGTCTGACTCTGCATGAGAGACGCTAAACGAATGAGCAAAGCAGCAATTGCGAACGGATGAGAGCAATCCGTGGGCTTTATTATAGAGGAGAACCAATGGCTATGATGAAGAAAGTGACGACAGTGCGGCAGAATCGGTGCGACGAAGAGATGAGCCTTTTCCTGTTTGGCGCTTACTTTCTGTTTTTGACCATGCAGAAGCTTGCAGATCCGACCGCCCGCTTTGTCAATGTGGTCAATAGGGCGCTTTACTGGGTGTTTGTGCCCGGATTTTTCTTCTTGCTTGGATACTGTTACAGGAGACAGAAGCGCATGGCTTCGGATGAGCGTGCGGAGAGATGGCTCAACGCTGAGATACTCAGGTATTTCCTGTATTTCTTCGGATTGACGTTTGTCGATAGGATTCTGCAGAACTGGCAGGCGGTCTTCATGTCGGAGGACAAGTCGGCGGCCTTGTCCGTGCTGTCGGACACGGTCTCGCTGATCCGTATTCCTACGATCTCCGCACTCTTTTTTTCGCTGGCGGTTACGTTGCTGCTTGTAAAATTCTTCGACACGGCGCTTGCGCGTCTGGCCGGGGACGGAAAGAAAATGCTTTTCGCCGGGCTGCTGTTTCTGCTCTGCGCGTCTCTCAGTTCTCGGCAGGATCTCTATCCGCTGGCGGCTTCTTTTATCGGTTCGGATCTTCAGCCGGCGGTGCCGTGTGTTCCGTACTTCACGTTTTTCCTGCTCGGAATGTGGTTTGAGGATAACAAGCCGGGATTTCAATGGAAGATCGCGCTGATCTGCGCGGTCGTATCGGCGGCATCGGCGCTTCTGTACCGCACGCCCGTCAGGAGTTTGGCCGGGATAGCCATTTCGCTGCTTCCGGTATATCTGGTGTACGCTGCGTCCGAAGGTCTGACGGAGCTCACGCTGCGTGTCCGCTTTGCGCGCAGGCTGTGCTGTCTATTTGAAGCAGTGTTCCCAGTCTATGCGTTTCTGGTGCTTGTCCTGAGCACGGCCGGAGTGGGACCGTTCGTTACATGGAAGACTCTTGCGGTTGCTCTGATCCTGCTTGTTTTGGTGCTCGCCGGATTCTTCGGGATCAGGGCTGTGTTCCGCTGGTATGCCGCGACGGCGGATCGCCTGGCGGGGCGGACGCGGGGAAAGACGGCTGTATATTTTGCAATCTATACGGTGGTGTTCGCGCTTTTGACCGTTCTGGTGTTTTTGCCGTTTTTGTATCGCGGAAGAACGCTGATATGGCGACAGGACACGATTCCGCAGTACTATCCGCGCGCAGTCTATTTTGCCAATTACATGCGCGGGCTTGTCGCGAATTTTCTGCATGGAAATTTTGAGCTTCCGATGTACGATTTCCGCTTCGGAATGGGGAGCGAGGTCGTCTACAGTATGGAACCGCTGTATTTTCTCAACGCGCTTTTTGGCGCGAAGCATGTGGAGACGCTGCACACGGTGTTGATCCTGCTCCGCTTTTACCTTGCGGGGATCACGTCCTCCATTTTTTTCCTGTACTTTAAAAAAGACTATTTCATCACGTTCTTTGCGAGCGTGGTGTATGTATTCTGCGGGTTCTCTCTGTACGGAGGGGACCGGCATCCGATGTTTATGATCGCGATGATCATGCTTCCTCTGCTGATCCTTTCGATCGAGGAGATCCTGCGGGGGCGGAGATGGTATCTGTGCACAATCTTTGTGGCGCTGGCGATGTTCAGCAATTACTATTTCCTGTATATGAGCACGTTCGGCATGGGAATTTATTTTCTTGTGCGCTATTTCTGCGGCCCGGGGAAGAAGAGCCTGAAGGGATTTATAGGGAAAGGGCTCGCGATCAGCGGGAGTTATCTGCTTGGCATCGCGATGTCCTGCATCATTCTGGTGTCAAACATCGGCGTGTACGCCGGTTCTGGGCGCAGCGGGAACGCGATCATCAAGACGCCGTCGCTCCTCTATTACAACGCCCAGTGGCTGTTGCGCTGCTTCATGTCGTTTCCGACGTCGGTAAATGCTCCGGGCGACTGGCTGCGCCTTGGCTTCCTTCCAATCTCGTTTTTTGCCGTGGTGATTCTGTTCCTGAGGAAAGGACGCAGGGAACTGAAAGCATTGTCGCTGATCGCCGCAGCCATGATGGCGATGCCGCTTTCCGGTTTTGTGCTTTCCGGTTTCAGCTCGATTTCGAACCGCTGGTGCTACATGATCTCGCTGCTCGTAGCCTATATCGTCGCGGACTGCTTGCCGGATCTGTTCCGGATGAGCAGAAAAGAGCTGACGATCTGCGCGGCAGCGGTCGGAGTGTACATGTATTTTGCATTTTTCGGGGATTGCCTTGTCACGCAGTACACGAAGCTGGCGGCGATTTTCCTCGCTGTGATTCTTCTTTTTGTACTGTTCGCGCAGGAGGACGCGCGGAGGCTGACACGCCGTGGCAGACAGTGCGCACTCATTCTGTTGGCGTTTGTGATGGTGTTCTATAATGGATTTACTCTGTTTGAGCTGAGCGGCGCGTACCGGGAATACGCGAGGCCAGGTCGGACGTATGAGCAGGCGGCGACGACTCCGCTGCTTGCGACGCAGGAGCTGGAAGATGACAGTTTTTACCGGGTCGGGACGACGCAGCTCGACTACAACACGATCTCGTCGTCGATCATATTTGATTACAACAGTATCTATATGTTTAACAGCACGATGAACGGCTGCATCCTGGAGTATCTGGAGAAGATGGGGGCTACCTCTTACAGCATCACCCAGTTCATGGGCTTGAACAACCGTGCCTTCCTGAACGCGCCGGCGGCGGTGAAGTACTATGCGGCTTATGCGAACAGCAAGCGCCCGCTTCCTTACGGATATGAAGAAGTAAAACGTGCGGAGGTGAACGGGAACGAGACAGTAGTCAGCGAGAACCGGTATGCGTTTCCGCTCGGCTATACCTATACGGATGCGATCACGCGGGAGGAGCTGGAGCAGTACGACGTCGTGCAACGCCAGGAGGTCCTGATGCAGAAGGTCATGTTGGAGGACGAGGCGACGGTGCAGGATCTGCAAAAGGCGACGGGCGGGCAGGCGAAGGCTTTGCTGACCGCGCAGAAGGTGAAGCTAGAATCCACGAAAGAGCTTGGGATCATGCTGCTCGACCACGCGATGGTGGCGGGTGGGGAGGACACGCAGGCGTCGGATGCAGAGAACAAAAAGGAGAAGTATCGGCTCCAGCTTGGATTCCACAGCCAGCCAAATTCAGAGACATATCTTGTGTTGAAGAACGCGTTTATTGACGGCGATATGTCGGAGACTGCGACCAAAGTCAGGTTTCGCGTGGGAGACGCCCAGTATGAGTACAAGTTCCGCTCCAATGACGACCGCTACGGAACGCAGCAGGAAGATTACGTGTTTAATCTCGGATACCATGAGGAAGCGTTGGACTCCGTCATGATCCGCATGGACCGGGAGAGCACGATCCAGTTTGACAGCATGGAGCTTTACTGCCAGCCGATGGAGCGTATGGAGGAGTACACGCAGGCGCGCACGGAGGACGTACTCGAGCATGTGGAGACCGGGACCAACCGCGTTTCCGGGGATATTGCGCTCGAGGAGGATAAGATCCTCGTGCTCTCCATTCCTTACCAGAACGGCTGGACCGCTTACGTGGACGGCAAACCGGCAGAGCTGCTGCGCGCGAATTATATGTACATGGCGCTGCCGCTTGCAGCCGGGGAGCACACAATCGAGCTGCAATACGCGATCCCGGGGGCAAAATATGCACTTGTCATTATGCCGTGCTCAGTGGTATTATTAATTATACTATGCTTCGTGTCCCGATTGCTCAGAAAGAGGAAACAGGGGCAGGGCCGATCAGGAGAAGAACAGCGTTGAAATACTCAATCGTGATACCCTGCTACAATTCGTCGGCGACGATTCGCAAGGTCGTTGAGCTGACGATGCAGGAAATGGAAAAACTGAATAAAGAGGATTATGAGTTTGTCCTGGTGGACGACTGTTCTCCGGACGGCGGCAAGACGGTCGCTGCGCTGATGTCGCTGGTGCGGGACTATCCCTGTGTGAAAGCGGTGGAGCTCGCGCGCAACGCGGGGCAGCACAACGCCGTGCTCGCGGGCCTGAACACCGCGGATGGCGACGTCTTCATCGCAATGGACGACGATATGCAGACGCATCCTTCGCAGCTTCCGTATCTGTTTGAGGAGTTCGAGAAGGGCTACGATATCGTGTACGGATATTATCCGCAGAAGAAGCACAGCAAATTTCGCAATTTCGGAAGCTATGTCAATTACATGACGCTGCGCGTCTTTCTGAAGAAACCGAAGGATCTGCGCACCTCGAGCTTCTGGATTATCCGACGTTTTGTCCGGGATTACGCGATCCAGTATAAGAGCGCGTACACGCATCTTCAGGGGCTGTTCCTGCGGACGACGCGCAACATCAGCTCCGTGCCGATTGAGCACTTCGAGCGGGAGGTCGGTACCTCGAACTACACCTTTAAAAAGCTGGTGCAGCTGTGGTCGAACATCATCGGATTCTCGATCGTGCCGCTGCAGATGGCGATTTACACCGGTTTCGTGTTTTCGCTGTTGGGAATCCTCGGGGCGATTGTGGTCGTGATCATCAAGATCGTGCGCCCATGGACCTACATGGGCTGGCCGTCGATGATGGCGGCGATCTGCTTTTTCTCGGGGATCAACCTGCTGTTCATGGGGATGGTCGGAGAGTATGTAGGGCGGATCTTTCAGGGCATGAGCCGGAATCCGCAGTATGTGGTGCGCAGCGTCCATGAGCACGGGGACTTCGGTGCAAAACTGTCTCAGGATGCGGACGCAGAGAAGGAGAATGAATGAAGAAATTGATGATTATGGGCGCCGGGATCTATCAGGTGCCGTTGATACAAAAAGCGAAGGAGATGGGGATCTACACGATCGCGGTCAGCATTCCCGGAAAATATCCGGGGTTTGCGATCGCGGATCAGGTCTGCTATGAGAACACGGTCGACTATGAGAGGATCCTCGAGGTGGCGAAGCGGGAGAAGATCGACGGCATCGTCACGGCCGGGACGGACGTCGCGGTCATCACCATCGGCAAGGTCTGCGATGAGCTGGGTCTGCCGGGTTTAAGCTTCGAGGCGGCGAAGATCGCGTCGAACAAGATCCTTATGAAGAAGAAATACGAGGAGTACGGGGTGCGCACCGCGCGCTTCCGCGAGGTTTCGTTTGAGGACGATCTGTACGAAAAGACGGCGGAGCTGAATTTCCCGTTGATCTTCAAGGCGGTCGACACCTCGGGCAGCCGCGGGATCATACGCGTGAATTCCAGAGAGGAGTTCGAGGCGGCCCGCGCCCTTGTGAAGGCAAGCAGCCGGACAAATTTCTTTATCGTGGAAGAGTTTATCGAGGGCGAGGAGTTCGGCGCGCAGGCGTTCGTATACCGCGGCGAGGTGAAGTTTATCCTGCCGCACGGCGATTACGTGTTCCAGGGAGATACGGGCGTGCCGATCGGACATTTTGCCCCATACGATCTCGCGCCGGAGATCGCCGAGGATACGAAAGTGCAACTCACAAAGGCAATCGAGGCGATGGGCCTCGACAACTGCGCGATCAACGCAGACTTTATCCTGAAGGACGGCAAGACCTATGTGCTGGAGCTCGGGGGAAGATCCGGGGCGACTTGTCTCGCGGAACTCGTGTCGATCTATTATGGCTTTGACTATTATGAGAAGTTGATCCGTGCCGCGCTCGGCGAGGATGTGGAGTTCCCGCAGGAGCACGCGGTGCCGAACGCGAGCATGTTGCTGCGCAGCGACAGAGACGGCGTGATCCGGGCGATCGAGAACGACAACGGCCCGGACGAGGACGTCTACGAGCTCCAGTTTGATTACGGGGTCGGGGACGAGGTGAAGAAGTTCCGTGTGGGACCGCACCGCATCGGGCATGTCATCGCGAAGGGCGAGACGTTGGAGAAGGCGGTCGAGAAGCTCGACGAGGCGCTTGGAAAGATCCGGATCATCGTGGAGTGAGGCGTGGAAAGTTATTGATTTGTCTATGAGGGCAACAATAGTTTGACGCGTGGGGTGACAGAATGAAAAGAGATATAGAATCCATCAGGAAAATTGTAAGTCCGATTGCCCGAAAATACGGAGTGAAGCGTGTCTATTTGTTTGGTTCTTATGCCAAAGGACTTGCGACGGAAAAAAGTGATGTGGACTTGTTGATTGAAAAGGGAAAGCCGATGTCTTTGTTGAAACTGTCCGGCATGCGCCAACAGTGTCAGGATGCGTTGAAGACTTCGGTGGATCTGCTGACATCAACAGGGATTGAAGACGATTTCCGCAGCCGAATTGCTGGAACCGAGGTTTTGCTATATGAAGAGTTGAGATGAAGTAGTATTAAATAAAATATTGGATTACTGTGGGCAGATAGAAGATGCCTGTAATTTATTTGAAAATGATTTTGAGAAATTTAAGACTATATCGGTATTTCACAATGCGTGTTGTATGTGTATTTTGCAAATCGGTGAGCTTTGTAAAGTAATTTCTGATGAGTTAAGAAATTCGGAGAAAACTGTTTCATGGAAAGAATGGTGCGGAATCAGGGACATATTTGCGCACCAATATTCTAATTTGGATTATCAGTCAGCATGGGATACCATTCAGGAAGATGTGCCGATACTCAAAAAAGAGGTAGCAAGAATACTCAACGATTCTTTTTCAGGATTTTGAGAACAGTTTTCAGCTGTGGCAGCGCGAAGCGTGCGCCGATCGGAAAAAGGATCACGAAGAGCGCGTAGCGAATGAGGGACGGGGCTTTGAAGAGGAGCATCGTTGCGACGCAGAGAACAAAATACGCACAGGAGATAAGCGCCGTCCGGGGCAGCGGGATCAGCTGTTCGCCGGTCAGGCGTTTTTCCATGTATGCCTGCATGCACATGAGCACGAGGTAGCTGAACGCGGTCGTGTAGGCGGCCGCGCGGTAGCCGAACAGCAGGATGAAAATGTAGTTCAGCACGACGTTCAGGAACATGACGGACACGGTCGACGCGGCGACGAAGCCGGTCTTCTTGTGGTAATTCTGGATCGCGGTATAGCTGTAGCTGTAAAAACGAAACAGCGTGCCGGTCACCATCGGCGCGATCAGGTAGATCGCCTCGCGGTAGCTCTTGCCGCCGAGGATCAGGATGATCTCAGGCGCGAAGAGCACGAGCAGCCAGGAGATGACGCCGAAGATGTGCATGAGGACCTTCCAGTAATGCGCAATATCGTGCCCCTCCCCGCGCGAGATCTTCTCGTACATCCAGGGAAGCCAGGCGTTCCAGACCGCGTCCTCGAGGATCCAGATGATGTAGGAGACTGTCGTCGCGAGCGAAAAGATTGCGCCGCAGATCTCCCCGGTGATCGAATTTACCATGAGGCGGTCCGCCTGATTCATGATCTGGATAGACAGGACCTCAGGGATCAGCGGAAGGCTGAACTTCAGCGCGTAGCGCCAGTACGCGATATTGACGATTTTTTTCCCCTGAACGATCATGAGGACGGCGACAAAGAAGCCGCCGATGATCATCGGGATGTAGTAGCCGCCGATGCGCAGCGCCACGAGAGCATCCTCGTGGCCGTTTTTTTTGCCGAGCCAGATCAACAGGACGGACAGAAGCGTCGCCGGGATCACGGTCGCCGCCGTGAGTGCGGTGCTGGCCTTGTAACGCATCATCTGCTTTTCTCGTCTTTGATAATAAAAAATGCTGGTGTGCGCGTACAGATACAGAAACATGATGTACAGCATGAAATCTGTCAGGACAAAATTCGTTGCGAGACAGAGATTCTGGATTGGGTTCTTGAAGAGCAGGAACAGCCCGAAAAATACGGTGATCGAGAGGTAGGACAGCGTCTGCACGCTGGAGACGTATTCGTTGAAGCGTTCCTTCACGTCGTACTTTGCCCGCTCGACGCTGCGCCACAGGCACAGGGAAAAGACCGGCATCAGGATCAGGAGCCAGGACTCGAAAATTTTCACCTGGTTGAACTGCGGTTTGGAGAGCAGACGTGTGTAGACCGGAGTCATCAGAAACGTGATCCCGCGCACGAAAAGCTGGGCCACGACGTAGAAGATCCCGGCGGTGAAGGCGGTCTTATTCAGAGATTTCTTTGACTGCTCGGACATACTGTCCTCCCTATATATGTTATTCCTGTTTAGTTCACTTTGACAAACAATGCGCCGTGCCCCTCAAAAAGCCTACGGCTTTTCTCGGTCGCGGGCATTCGCCCTATAAATACGCTGCCTCACGAAATTGCCTGCAAGCAGGCATTTCGTGTTCCACCGTATTTGCACGGCTCATTGCTTACGCGCAAAACAGGAACTCTATTCAGAACGCCCGCACGAAACAGCGCAGTTTTCCGTTCGGATCCGGCGGGATGACGTCGAGCCATTCGATCTGAATGCGGAATTCGTCGCCGTAGAGCTGTGTCAGATGGTCGCGGAAGTAGGCGGAAATCTCCTCCTGCGTGTAGGTGGTATCCTCCGGGTCGCGCACGAGCTCGACGCGCAGGTCGTGGTATGATTCCTGCACATAGCGGAACTGAGCGACGCCGGTGATGCCGTTCGGGATCTTGCGCAGCTCCAGAACGGAGGTCTCGTCGCCGTTCTCATGCTTTACCATGTCGTTCATGCGGCCGTGGATCTTCGTGACGTAGCGCAGCCCGTCCTTCCTGTAGGAGGATGCCTCGTCGCCGATATCGTAATTGATGATCGGAAACTCGGTCTTGAACAGCGGCGTCAGGATGATCCGGCCATTGTCGGCCAGACGGTTTTCTTTGTCATAAATGTTGACGACGTGCGTGTCGTTGCAGGCAACGAAATAATCCTTGCCAGGATGTTTGATGAGACAGCTCCCGGTCTCGTCGCTGCCGTAGGCGTCCACCAGATTCGGGCCAAATGTTTTCGAGAGCGTGTTGACCGTGATCTCGTCGACCATCTCGCTGACCGGGATATACCACTTCGGATGGCGGATCTCAAGGCCGTGCTTCTGCGCGAACACGGCGATGCGCACGATGCAGTTCTTGCGCAGGCTGATAAGGTCCGGCGCGTACTCGTTGAGTTCGGCGATAACCTCGCGCATGCCTTCGTCCGTCTCACAGCGCTTCTCGGAGAGCTTGCGGCGGCGCAGAATGCCCAATTTCTGGACGATGGAGTCGCGGGCTTTCTTTTCGGCGCGATAGCTTGACTCGAAAGTGATCATTTTGCCGAAGAACGGGTTGTAGCCGAACGACATCAGGACGCGGATCCAGTTCGCGTTTGTGTAGGCGTGCTCACGCTGCGACTGGTAGACGCGCAGGGGAACGCCGGTGGAGCCGCTCGTGCTGGAACAGTCCCAGCTGTCGCGGGTCTCGGGATGCGCGTCGTACAGTTCTTTCATCCAGGCGCGAAGCTCGTCCTTCGTGAGCAGCGGAAATTTCGCAAGATCTTCCGCGCAGTGGAAATCGTCCGGCGTCAGATGATTCTCGTCGAAGCGCTTCCGGTAGAACGGGATCTCATAAGCTGCCTTCATGAGCTTGCGGACGTTGCGGTCCTGACGTGCTTTGATCTTCGCCGGGTCACCGGTGAGCTTGCGGTCGAGCCTGAGAAGGTAGACGAAGGTGAAGACGTTGAAGAGTTTTTTTCGTATTTGAATTCCCATAGGTGAGTGCTCCTATTCCTGTTTAACAAACATCGGACGGAATCGCACGGTACCCTTCCTGGGTATTTCCCGTCAAAACCGCAATATCGGCTTTAAAAAGGGAAAGCCGATATTGAACGGATTTGTGCCGGAAAACACCCGGAAATCCCTGCGATTCCTGTTCGTGAAATGCTTCCTGTTTAATTCACTAAATATACCGGACGCCCTCACAGGGATTGGTCAATGCCACGGCAAACTCAGCTCCCGCACGAGTGCAGACACGCAGCGGTACTAAGCTCATGCTGTGCATTCGCTAAGTGCCGGCGGCTGCACACGGTTTGCCTTAGGCATTGCCAATCACCTGTACGGGCTGTGCAGTTTCCGCCTGAGAAGCTCTACCCGGCAGAGGACTGGGATTATCACAGCCGACGCCGCTGCGATTTCACTTGGCAGGCATTTGGTTTGTGAACTAAACAGGAGTATACCAGAATTTACCGAAAGATACAAGGAATACAATTTTTTTAGTAAAATTTCAGAATTAGAAGGGTTAAAAAACAGCGCGAAGTGTGGTAATATAAAAAAATACTGGGAGAAAGAGGATTTGAACGTGGAAAAAGAAGAGCAGAATGCAGAGCAAAACGTAGAAAATTTTGAGGAGATAAAGCCGAAGGAAAAGGAGAGCAAGGATCTGTGGCGCAGCATCAAGTCGTTGCGGCAGAAGCTGCTGCGGACGAAAGTGATCCCGGAGGAGTTTCAGCTTCCAGAGCAGATCATTCCTCCGATGAAGCGCTATACGCCCGAGGTGACGGAGGGGCTGACGGACGCACAGGTGCAGGAACGCATCGCCCAGGACGCGGTCAACCATGCGGTCGAAGCTCCGTCCAAATCGAAACGGGAGATCATATGCAGTAATATTTTCACCTATTTCAATCTGATCTTTTTCATCATCGCGGTGATGCTGATCCTTGTGGGTTCGTTCCGTGATCTGACCTTCCTTCCGGTCATCATCGGCAACACGCTGATCGGGATCGTGCAGGAGCTGCGCTCGAAGAAGGTGCTCGACAACCTGCGCATTCTGAACGCGCCGAAGAATACGGTGGTGCGGGGCGGGCAGGAGCGGCAGATCCCGGCGGAGGAGATCGTGCTGGACGATATCGTCGTCTTCGCGGCGGGGAACCAGATCCCGGCGGATGCGGTCGTGGAGGAGGGCGAGGTCCTCGTCAACGAGGCGCTGATCACGGGCGAGGCGGACGCGGTCGCGAAACAGAAGGGAGATATGCTGCTCTCGGGCAGCTTTATCGTGTCGGGGCAGTGCCGCGGCAGAGTCGAGCATGTCGGTGAGGATTCCTATGTCTCACAGCTCACGCTGAAGGCCAAGGAGATGAACGACGAGGAAGTCTCCGAGATGATCCGCTCGCTGGACCGTCTCGTCAAGATGATCGGCGTGCTGATCATACCGATCGCGATCATCCTGTTCAGCCAGCAGCACTTTATCAACGATACGCCGATACGGGAGAGCGTGACCGCGACGGTCGCGGCGATCCTCGGCATGATCCCGGAGGGCCTGTACCTGCTCGCGAGCGTGGCGCTTGCGGTGAGCGTGATGCGGCTCGCGGTACAGAAGGTGCTCGTGCACAACATGAAATGCATCGAGACGCTGGCGCGTGTGGATGTGCTCTGCGTCGATAAGACCGGCACGATCACGGACAATACGATGACGGTCAAGAAGGCACTGCCGCTGAGGGCGGGACTGAAAGCGGATCTGTCCGAGGCAGTCGGCGAAGCAGGGACGGCGGAAGAAGCCGCGGAGATTCCTGCGTTCTCTGCGGAGGAGTCTGCGGAGTTTGAGCTTGCGATCGGGGACTTTGCGGCGGCGATGGCGGCGGACAATATCACGATGAAGGCGATCAAGGACTTTTTCCGCAAGCGCAGCGGCAAGCGTCCGGAGAAGGTTTACTCGTTCTCGTCCGTGACGAAATACAGTGGGGCGGTCTTCGAGGACGCGAGCTATGTGCTCGGCGCACCGGAGGCGATCCTGCGGGAGCGGTACGGGGAATACGCTTCCCAGATCGAATACTGGAGCCGCCAGGGATTCCGTGCGGTCGTGTTTGCAAGATATTCAGGGACGCTCGACGGGCAGGCCCTAAGCGAGGGCGTCGAGCCGATGGGCATGGTGCTGCTCGCGAATCCGATGCGTGAGAACGCGAAGGAGACGTTCACGTATTTCGCGGAGCAGGGCGTACAGATCAAGGTCATCTCCGGCGACAATCCGGTGACGGTCTCCGAGGTGGCGAAGGAAGCCGGGATCCGGGGCGCGGAGACCTATGTGGACACTTCGGCGCTCACCGACGAGGAGCTTGTCGCGGCAGCGGATCAGTACGCGGTGTTCGGGCGCGTCACCCCGGATCAGAAGCGCTGCCTTGTCAGCGCGCTGAAGGACGCCGGACACACGGTAGCGATGACCGGCGACGGCGTCAACGATGTGTTGGCGCTGAAGGACGCAGATTGCAGCATCGCGATGGCGTCCGGCAGCGACGCGGCGGCGCAGGTGGCGCAGCTTGTGCTGTTGGAGTCCGACTTCTCCCGTATGCCGGCGGTGGTGGCGGAAGGTCGCCGTGTCGTGAACAACATCGAGCGCACTGCCAGCCTCTTCCTCGTGAAGAATATTTTCTCGCTGTTTATGTCGATCCTTTCGATCGTTCTGATGGTGAATTATCCGCTGGAGCCGTCGCAAGTCTCGCTGATCAGCATGTTTACGATCGGCATTCCGGCATTTGTGATGTCTCTGGAGCAGAATACGGATCGCATCAAGGGCCACTTCCTGAGCAACGTGCTGTTTAAGGCGCTGCCGGGCGGTCTGACCGACTTTATTGTCGTCAGCGCGTTGTACCTGTTCTGTATGGAATTCGGCGTGAACGCGAACGACGTCTCGACGTCCTCCACGATCGTTCTGGCGATCGTCGGGCTGATGATCCTGTACCAGATCGCGTCCCCGATGACGAAGTATCACTGGTTCCTCTGGTTCGGCATGGTGGCGGGGCTGCTCTACTGCATGATCTTTGTCAGCAGGATCTTTGCGATCACTTCGATCTCCAAGAAGTGCGTGATGCTGTTGGTGATCTTTGCGATCATCACGGAGCCTACGTTCCGCTATCTGAGCAGCGGAGTGAAAAGACTGTCACAGTTTTACAGGAAAAAGCGGCGCTATTCCATGCCCCAGACAGAGACAGTCGGCGCAGAGGTCGCAAAAAAGTGATCAAAAAGGCAAAAAGCAGAGACAGTTTGATAAATTGTAGTGGATTTTAGATTAGAGGTCTGATATAATTTTTGCTACGGAGGAATGTGAGTATGAGACGTGTACTTTTAAAGTTGAGCGGCGAGGCGCTCGCGGGGGATAAGAAGACCGGGTTTGACGAGCCGACGGTCACGAAGGTTGCTCTTCAGGTGAAGACGCTCGTGGAGCAGGGCATGGAGATCGGCATCGTGATCGGCGGGGGAAATTTCTGGCGCGGACGTTCGAGCGAACACATTGATCGGACGAAGGCGGATCAGATCGGGATGCTGGCGACGGTCATGAACTGCATCTACGTCTCGGAGATCTTCCGCTCGGTCGGGATAAAGACGGCCGTGATGACGCCGTTTGCCTGCGGGGCGTTCACGGAGCTCTTTTCCAAGGATAAGGTGATGGAGTATTTCCGGGAGGGCGCGGTGGTATTTCTGGCCGGAGGGACAGGACATCCCTATTTCTCGACGGACACGGCCACGGTGCTGCGCGCGGTCGAGATCGAGGCGGAGATGATCCTGCTCGCGAAGTCGGTGGACGGCGTCTACGACAGCGATCCGAAGGACAATCCGCAGGCGAAAAAGTTCGACGAGATCACGATCCAGGAGGTCGTAGACCGCAAGCTCGGCGTGGTGGACATGACGGCGTCGATCCTCTGCATGGAGAACCATATGCCGATGCTGGTGTTCGGCCTGAATCAGGAGAACAGTATCGTGGACACAGTGAAAGGGACGCTGAACGGGACGAGGGTTACAGCGTAAATGATTTATATCACACATTAGGAGGGAAGAAAGATGGATGAGAGAATCAAGGTTTACGAAGAGAAGATGACAAAGACGCACAAGAATCTTCTGGAGGAGTTCGGGACGATCCGCGCGGGGCGCGCGAATCCGAATGTGCTCAACAAGATCCGTGTGGATTATTACGGGACGCCGACGCCGCTGCAGCAGGTGGGTAACATCACGGTTCCTGAGCCGCGTATCCTGCAGATCCAGCCGTGGGAGGCGTCGATGGTGAAGGCGATCGAGAAAGCGATCCTCACGTCGGATCTCGGCATCCATCCGACGAACGACGGCAAGATCATTCGTCTGGTCTTCCCAGAGCTCACGGAGGAGCGCAGAAAGGACCTTGTGAAGGACATCAAGAAAAAGGGCGAGGCCGCGAAGGTGGCCGTCCGCAACATCCGCAGGGACGCGAACGATTACCTGAAGAAGCTTGGAAAGTCAGACGTTTCCGAGGATGAGATCAAGGACCTCGAGGACAGCGTCCAGAAGATGACGGACAAGTTCATCAAGGAGATCGACAAGTCTGTGGACGAGAAGTCGAAAGAGATCCTTACCGTATAAAGACAGGGGACTGCCGCATGAAATCCGGACGAATGACAGATTGCGGCGGTCTTTTTCTGATAAAAATATCTGAGGAGGACGACATCATGGTGATTCCGCAGCACGTGGCGATCATAGTGGACGGAAATGGGCGCTGGGCGAAGAGCAAGGGCATGCCGCGCAATTACGGGCATGTGCGGGGCGCGAAAAATCTGGAGGTCATCTGCGAGGACGCCTACAATATGGGCATCAAATATCTGACTGTCTATCTTTTTTCGACCGAGAACTGGAAGCGCCCGCAGGACGAGGTGGACGCGCTGATGAAGCTGTTCCGAAGCTACACGAAGACCTGCATCAAGACGGCGCGGGACAACAACATGAAGGTGCGTGTGCTCGGCGATCCGACCGCGCTGGCGCAGGATCTTCAGGACAGCCTCGCGCGGCTTGTGGAGTCCTCGAAAGACAACACCGGGCTGAATTTCCAGATCGCGATCAACTATGGAAGCCGGGACGAGATCGTCCGGGCGATCAGAAAGGCCGCGCAGGACTGCGTGGACGGGAAAATGCGGCCGGAGGAGATCACGGAGGAGGGTTTCTCCGCTTACCTCGATACGGCGGAGGTGCCAGATCCGGATCTGCTGATTCGCACGAGCGGAGAGCAGCGGCTGTCGAATTATCTGATGTGGCAGCTCGCGTACACGGAATTTTATTTTACCGAGGTGCCGTGGCCGGCGTTTACGAAGGACGACCTGTGGCAGGCCATAGAGAAGTACAACAGCCGTGACAGGCGTTACGGCGGGGTCAAGGAGGAATGAGATGTTTCGGACAAGGCTGATCAGCGGGATCGTTCTTGTGGCGATTGCGCTCGTGGTGATCATCACCGGAGGTCCGGTGCTTGCGGCGACGCTTCTGGCGATTTCCATTATCGGTATGGATGAGCTCTACCGGGCGCTCGGGATCGATGACAGGAAATTTTCACCGCTCGCGATCGTGGGATATCTGGGCTGTTTTGCCTACTATATAATAGTAATTTCAGGACTGTCGGCATATACTATGACAGTGCTGATCGCCTGCCTGGTCCTGCTGATGGCGGTGTATGTGTTTACCTATCCGCGCTATCAGACGCAGCAGGTGACGGGCGCGTTTTTCGGTCTGGTCTATGTGGCGGTGATGCTCTCATGCATCTATCAGCTGAGGATGATGACGGATGGGACGTATCTGGTCTGGCTTATTTTTCTGGGATCGTGGGGCTGCGATACCTGCGCGTACTGTGTTGGGATGCTGATCGGGAAGCACAAGATGTCCCCGAAGCTTAGCCCGAAGAAGTCCGTGGAAGGGGCTGTCGGCGGCGTGGTCGGCGCGGCGCTGCTCGGCGTGATCTACGCGGCGGCAATTTCGGGGAGACTGAGGACGCAGGGAAATTATATGCTGTACTTTGCCGTGATCTGCGCGGTAAGCGCGCTGATCTCTATGGTGGGGGATCTGGCGGCGTCGGCGATCAAGCGGAATCACGGGATCAAGGATTTCGGGACGCTGATCCCGGGGCACGGCGGGATTCTGGACCGCTTTGACAGCGTGATCTTTATCGCGCCGGTCGTGTATTATCTGGCGCAGGGATTTTTCCTGCTTCACTGAGTAGGCTCGCGACCGGGCGAATCGCTGAGAAGGCATTCCGGAAAATGAGTTGCTATGAGAGATATGCGGTTTTGTATGCTGCAAAGACGCAAGGTACGAAAGGACATGAACCTCGGCATCGGCAATGTATACAGGTTTTGCGTGCTGTAAAGATGCAGAGTACGAAAGGATGAGAGGAATTGAAGACGATTGCGATCCTCGGCTCGACGGGTTCGATCGGGACTCAGACACTCGAAGTGGCGAGGGCGAACGGAGATATACAGATAGCGGCGCTCTCGGCAGGGCGTAATATCCGCCTGCTGGAGCAGCAGATCCGCGAATTCCGGCCGAGCATCGCGGCGGTATGGGAAGAGGCAGACGCGAAAGCGCTGCGCGTCGCGGTGGCAGATCTGCCGGTGCAGGTACTCTGTGGGATGGACGGCCTGAAGGCCGTGGCCGTCTGCGAGGAGGCCGAGATTCTGGTGACCGCGATTGTGGGGATGATCGGCATCGTGCCGACGATCGAGGCAATCCGCGCGGGCAAGGACATCGCGCTCGCGAACAAGGAGACGCTCGTGACAGCGGGACACATCATCATGCCGCTCGCGAAGGAGCAAGGCGTGCGTATTCTACCGGTGGACAGCGAGCACAGCGCGATCTTTCAGGCGCTGAACGGAGAGGATCGCGGGGGGATCGATAAGATTTTGCTGACGGCCTCGGGCGGGCCGTTTCGCGGTATGACGAAGGAGCAGCTTGCGCAGGTGAAGCTTGAGGACGCGCTGAAGCATCCGAACTGGGCCATGGGGCAGAAGATTACGATCGACTCGGCGAGCATGGTAAATAAGGGACTCGAGGTCATGGAGGCGCGCTGGCTCTTCGGGACGGATCTCGATCAGATCCAGGTCGTGGTGCAGCCGCAGAGCATCATCCATTCAATGGTGCAGTTTCGGGACGGGGCGGTGATCGCGCAGCTCGGCACGCCCGACATGAAGCTGCCGATCCAGTATGCGCTCTACTATCCAGAGCGACGATATCTCGCGGGAGAGCGTCTGGATTTCGCGAAGATCGGGAGCATCGCGTTCGAGGATCCGGATCCGGAGACCTTTCTGGGTTTGAAATACGCCTTCGAGGCGGCGAGGACGGGCGGTTCGATGCCGACCGTGTTCAACGCGGCCAATGAGCGCGCGGTGGCCGGGTTCCTGAAGAGAGAGATCGGCTTTACAGACATTTATGGGATCATACGTTACTGCATGGACCGCCATCGTGTGATCGCTTCCCCGACGGTGGACGAGATCCTCGCGACGGAGCAGAGCGTTTATGAAATGATCGACAGTTATCAGGGATGTACTAAGCAGTAAACTGATTGAAAGCAGGTGGAATATTTGAAGATCGTCATCGCGCTGATCGTTTTCAGCGTCATCGTTATTATACATGAGCTGGGGCATTTTCTGCTCGCGAAGAAGAACGGCATTGTCGTGGAGGAGTTTTCGCTCGGCATGGGGCCGAGGCTTTTGAGCTTCGAGGCGGGAGGCACGCGCTATTCGTGGAAGCTGCTCCCGTTCGGCGGGTCGTGTATGATGCTCGGCGAGGACGGCGAGGATATGAGCGAGGGAGCGTTTGGCAGCAAGCCGGTCGGCGCGCGGATCGCGGTGGTGGCGGCGGGGCCGCTGTTCAATTTCCTGCTCGCGTTTGTGCTGGCGATTTTTATTGTGGGAAGCATCGGCTACGACGCGCCGATCATCAAGTCCGTCACGGAAGGGTACCCGGCGCAGGAGGCCGGGCTGAGGGCGGGCGACCGCATCACGAAGATGAACGGGAAGCGCATCCGTCTGTACCGGCAGTTTTCCAACTATGCAATGTTTCACGAGGGAGAGACCGTGACGTTCGAGTATGAGCGCGACGGCAAGACCTATGAGACGACGGTGAAGCCGATCCTCACGGAGAACGGATACAAATACGGGATCACGGGGAGCGTCAACTATGCCCGCGTGAAGACGAATCCGCTGCAGACGCTGGGGTACAGCGCGTATGAGGTGTACTACTGGATCGACACGACGATACAGAGCCTGAAGATGCTGTTTCGCGGCGGCGTGGGACTGGACGATGTGTCGGGGCCGGTGGGCGTCGTGCAGGTCATCGGCGACACCTACGAGGAGAGCAAGCCGGAAGGGACGCTGTACGTCTGGTTGAACCTGTTTAATATCTCGATCCTGCTGACCGCGAATCTGGGCGTGATGAATCTGCTTCCGCTTCCGGCGCTCGACGGGGGCAGGCTTGTATTTCTGATCATTGAGGCGATCCGAAGGAAGCGCGTCGACCCGGAGCTTGAGGCGAAGGTGCACTTCGCGGGCCTGATGCTGCTGATGCTGCTGATGGTGGTCGTGATGTTCAATGATATTCACAGGATCTTCGCGTAAGATCTTCTCGTGAAAAAGTGCTTGACAAGGATAACAAATATTGATAATATGTGAATATAATAATTGCATATGACAAATGATAAACAAAATGAGACGAAAAACGTGCAGAGCAGCTGCGCGATTTCGTCTGATTTTTTGAGACGGGCAAAAGATTTACTTGACAAGTGGAACGGTTTGTACTAGGATTAGAACAGAGGCGAACATAAGTTCGAGAGAGGGAAAAGGAGAAAGACAATGGCACAGGAAGACAAGTTGAAAGCACTGGATGCTGCGCTTGCGCAGATTGAGAAGCAGTTTGGAAAGGGCTCCGTGATGAAGCTCGGCGATACGGGAGCCAATATGAATATCGAGACGGTTCCGACCGGCTCCCTGAGCCTGGACATCGCGCTTGGCCTCGGCGGCATCCCAAAAGGGCGTATCATTGAGATTTACGGGCCGGAGTCGAGCGGTAAGACGACGGTGGCCTTACATATGGTGAGCGAGGTGCAGAAGCGCGGCGGGATTGCAGGATTCATCGACGCGGAGCACGCGCTTGATCCAGTCTACGCGCGGAATATCGGCGTGGATATCGACAATCTTTACATCTCCCAGCCGGACAACGGCGAGCAGGCATTGGAGATCACCGAGACGATGGTGCGCTCCGGGGCCGTGGATATCATTATCGTGGATTCCGTGGCGGCTCTGGTGCCGAAGGCGGAGATCGACGGGGACATGGGCGATTCCCACGTCGGCCTGCAGGCAAGACTGATGTCTCAGGCGTTGCGCAAGCTGACCGGCGTGATCAGCAAGTCAAACTGTACCGTCGTGTTTATCAACCAGCTCCGTGAGAAGGTCGGCATTATGTTCGGCAATCCTGAGACGACGACCGGCGGCCGCGCGCTCAAGTTTTACTCTTCGATCCGTCTGGATGTGCGCAGGATCGAGGCGCTGAAGCAGAGCGGCGAGGTCATCGGGAACAGGACGCGCGTCAAGGTCGTGAAGAATAAGATCGCGCCGCCGTTCAAGGAGGCCGAGTTTGATATTATGTTCGGCAAAGGCATTTCCAGAGAGGGGGATATCCTCGATCTGGCCGCGAACAACAACGTGGTGAACAAAAGCGGCGCCTGGTATGCCTACGAGGGCGAGAAGATCGGACAGGGCCGGGAGAACGCGAAGCTCTATCTGGCGGAGCATCCGGAAGTGATGCAGGAGATCGAGCAGAAGGTGCGCGAGCAGTATGGGTTGGCGGAAGCATCCGACGCGCCGGCGGATGAGACTGAGCCGCAGGATGCGAAGTAGAGGACCGAATCTGTGGTGATTTCTGCTTCGAAAGAGCAGCGGAGCAGAGGGGAATGAACAATGGATTATGTGGACAGAATAGAAGCCCTGTCCGGGGGACGATATCTTGTGCGTCTCGGGGACGGCCGCAGTTTCCCGCTCTATAAGAAAGAGTTGGACGAGTACGGCATTCGTGAGGGAGAGTCGCTTGCGCCGGAGTGTGAGACACAGATCCTTCAGGAGTTGCTTCCGAAGCGGGCAAAGCTCTGCGCGATGAATTATCTGCAGCATATGGACCGCACGGAGCAGCAGCTCCGAAAGAAGCTGAGTGGGTTGTTCTATCCGGGGGAGATTGCACAGCAGGCGGTCGCCTACGTGAAGAGTTACCGCTACATCGACGATGTGCGTTACGCGGCGCACTATATTGAGTGCCATAGGGAGAGCAGAAGCCTGCGCAGGATCGAGCAGGATCTGTATCAGAAGGGCATATCGCGGGAGGATTTTCAGGAGGCGCTGTCGCAGTCTGAGACGCCGGACGAAGAACGTCAGATCCAGGAGTGGCTGGAGAAGAAACACTATTCCGGCGAGCAGGCGGAGCGCAGCGAGACAGAGCGGATGATTCGCTTCCTCCTGCGCAAAGGCTATTCGTTGTCGGCAATACGAGGGGCATTGCAAGTCGAAATGTGAATGCGTATCCCACTACCGAACAGGATGATAGAAAAGCGAATTATAATTTTACTGATAAAGGGCTGCCGTGTTGGCAGTTCTTTATTTTATAATAGGGATTTGACGCTAAATATGCCTATCTTAAAGTAGACATATTTAAATATGATAAAAACCAGTTCAATGAAAATGAAGCACACTTGTGCAAATCTGATAAAAAAATGATAATTTGTAGTATTTAATTGAAAAATTTCGCAAAGCGTTATAAGATATAATAAATATATATGTATGAAATAATGTTGAAAATTTGAGTAAAGTTCGGGTTGACAGCAACACATTTAACGGTGATCGGATCAGGTAGTTTGACATTAGCAAGGAGGTAACAGAAAATGAAAAGAAGTGTGAAGCGGTATTTGGCCATGTTGCTCGTGATGGCAATGGTTCTGCAGCAGGGCAGCGCGATGGGAGCGCTGGCCGGCGAGACAGAGCCCGCGAGTGAGACTGTGACCGAGAAGATGACGGAAACACAGGCCTCAGAGGAGGAGCCGAAGCAGACGGCGGAGGTGAAGGAGCCGGAGACCAAGGCTCCCGAGACGAGGGTTGAGGAGACAAAGACTTCCGAGTCGACTCAGGAAGAGCCGAAGGCTCCGGAGACAAAGCCGGAAGAGTCGAAAACGGCAGAAAGCAAGACTCCTGAGACGAAGCCGGACGAGACGAATGCGACAGACGCGACGGACGGTCAGACTGGAGCGCAGGAAGACGAGATACCGGCAGAGTCGGAGAGTGATGCCGAGAAGGCGACCGAACAGGACACGGAGAGCGAAGCTGTGACGGAGGCGCCTGCTGAGACGACAGAGTCGGTAAGCGAGCCTGAGACGGAGGAGGAGACGAAAGCGGGGAAAGAGACAGAAGCGGAGAGCGGGAAAGAGACGGAAGCCGGCCCTACCTTATTAAAAGCAGAGTGCAATGGCGTGGGCGTGAGTGTATCCGCGGCGCCCGGCGTCCTGAAGGCAGGTACAACACTTGAGATGGTTCCGACCGGAAAGAATCAGGTGTATCAGGCAGTCCTGCCGCTGATGGATGAGAATACCGAGATCGACAAGAGCAATTTTCTAGCTTACGACATCACCCTGAAGCTGGACGGAGAGGAAGTCCAGCCGGACGGCGAGGTGACGGTAAGCTTTACGAATGTGCCGTTCACGGCGGGCGAGAATGAAGAGATCATTGTGGCGCATCTGACGGATGCTCCGGCGGAGAATTCTGCTGCCAGCACGATCTCTGCGTTTCGTGCGATGCCGGGGGCATCGACCGTGGAGCTTGCATCCGGATCGTCCATGAAGACGACGCATTTCTCGCTGTTTGCATTGTTTAAGGCGCATAAGGAAGCGTTGGAGAAGCAGCTGGAATCGGAAACGAACGATCAGAAAAAGCAGGAGCTGAATCAGGCGATAGAGAAATTCGGGAAGCATGGAGAACCATTGCAGAATGACACATATGTACCGAAGAATTCCAATCAGCTCCCGTACAAAGATGATAAGGGAGAGGATCAGCTTTTGAATTCTCCGGCGTTTGACTTCCATGTTTTCTCGGAGGAAGCCGATCTGGGCAGCGTCCACACGAATGGAAACGTTGCGACCAATAAATTTAAGGGAGGAACGAACTTCGGAAACAACCAGGCGAAGGCTGAGGGAATAGAAGAGTTTAACTATGTCGGGGAGAGCGCAGAGGGCTTCCACATGACGGACGGATCTGACAATGTGAAGACCGTCGTGGGATCAGGCTTTGGAAATAGTACGGACGATAAGAAAGATAACGATATAGAATGGTATGACAACGAGGGAACGTTTTCGCTCGGGAATAATGGGACGAAGCTGGACGACAGCGCCAAGGGAAATGTGTATCAGGAGAATCCCGATGACAAGTTTATTAACGTTACAGAGGAACTTAATAAGCTGAGCAAGGCTTCCAAGGAACTGGCACAGCAAAAAACGTCTTCTGGTGTGACGACTTACAAGAGCGAGCAGGACAAGGATCATGCAAAGATCACAGTGTCGGGCGGCGAGCGGGTTCAGTATTTGAACATAAAGGCTACTGATCTGGCGGGTTACAAATGGACGATCGAGATAGATCCTTATACCACGCTTATTATCAACGTGAATATGTGCGGCGCCACTGCGGATACACTGGCAGCGTTTAACGCGAGCGTTGCGGGCTGGAATAATTCGGAAGAAAATGTAAGAAGCACCTGCAATATCCTCTGGAACCTCTATTATCAGGAAGAGAAAGGAGAGGTAAAAACTTTTGCACCCCAAAGTCCGACAGATACCGACTATACAAAGTTTGCGACATCGGGTGATTTTATGGGCACTATTCTGGCTCCGGACGCAAATATCGAGTACGGTCCAGTAAACGGCTCGATCATTGCGCGCAAGACTTACCACAGTGGTGGAGAGTCTCACAGCAGCACGTTCACCGGATTTTCCGTTTTCCTCAACCTTACAAAGACGTATCTGGGGCAAAACGAGAACGAGGAAAAGACATTCTGGTTTGCTCTGTTTGACAAAACGGGGACAACGCGTGTCCCAGGCCAGTACCTGAAATCGATAAAGGTGAAGAGCGGGCAGTCGGGATCAGTGCAGTTTGCCAACCTTCCGGCGGGGACGTACACAGTATACGAGACCGATGAAAAGGGCAACAAGCTGGAGTCCGGATCGGGCTATACGATCACCGGAAACGGTCAGGTGGTCGACTTTACCGCTAAGACGGATCAGTCTGTCACCATTGTAAATGATGAGGGCAAGGAGTTCGGCGCTCTTGAGATCAGGAAGAATGTAACGATCAACGGCGGCCAGACATCATCGACGCAGCTGGACGGTACCTATAAGTTTTTGGTAAAAAAAGCCGACGGAACGGTTGTGCGGGAAATCTATATCTCGATCAAAAACGGCAAGAGCAACACCGTAAAGGTCGACGGACTGGAGCCGGGCGAGTATACGGTAAGCGAGGTTGAAGATTACAACAAGAACGGCGCGACCCTCACTGGCAGAAACGATATAAAGGTGACTGTGACAGCCAACAATACGGAGGGTATTCAGACCGCGGAATTTACGAATAACATAGGTGATAATTTGGGAAGCCTTGAGGTGAAGAAGGTAATTGCGGGCGCTCTGGAAGCAGGCGATTTGACGAAAGAACAGAAAGAAGCCATTCATTTCAAGGTAACCGGGCCAGACGGCTTTAGTAAAGAATTCACCTACGCGGATATGACGAACGGCGAAAAGACGTTTGAAGAGCTGCAGCCGGGCGAATATACGGTTACTGAGACGATCGGTACTGTGGAAGGTTATACGTTGACAACGACCTATGATGTTGAAGGCGGCAAAGCTACGGTTAAGGCCGGAGAAACCGCTAAGGTGACTGTGACGAACACCTATACGGGTGAAGAAGGAACTTTGAGGGTAAAGAAGAGCTTCACCGGTGCAAGACTGACAGATGAGCAGAAAGCGAAGATTACTTTCACGGTGACCGGGCCTGAAGATTTTGGAACAAAGACCTTTACCTATGCGAATATGACGAACGGCGTGAAGACGTTTACGGGCTTGGACGAGGGCGAGTATACGGTGACGGAGACCAATGCGAACGTAGAAGGCTACAGCGTGACGACGACGTACAGCGTAACAGCAGGTACAACGACAGAGACCGACAGCAAGGTGACATTGGAAGAAGGCGGCGTTGCGCAGGTAACGGTGACCAACGATTACACAAAGGATACCAGCATCGCGCTCAGGGCGAAGAAGGAATACAACCTGACGCTCGCTCCCGAGGCGTTCGAGTTTACTCTGGTAGAAGTGAAAGAGGGAGAGGAAATATCTGAAACGCTCCAGACGAAGAAGAACGGGGCGGACGGAAGCGTATCCTTCGATCCTATCTCCTATACAGAAGCGGGAACTTATACCTACCAGATCAAAGAGTCGAAGGGCACGCTTGAAGGCGTTACGTATGATGAGGCGGTATACCTTGTGACGGTGAGAGTAACGCGCAACCCGGCGGGAACGCTCGAAGCAAAAGTCGTTTCTATTGAAAAAGATGGTGAGGCCGCTTCAGAAGTAGTTTTCACAAACAAAGGCGCTACGACGGAATTCTCCTTGGATGTCGCTAAGAAGATGAAGGGCGAGACGGCGCCTGAGGAAGGAAAGTACGAGTTTGAACTGACGGGTACCGGCCTTGCGAAGGCTTTGACCGCGAAG
Organism: uncultured Lachnospiraceae bacterium; assembly: GCA_947591155.1. Lineage (GTDB taxonomy): Bacteria > Bacillota > Clostridia > Lachnospirales > Lachnospiraceae > Choladousia. The sequence goes on along the minus strand of CANQDA010000009.1, from coordinate 7,965 downwards.
AACGACGCAAAGGGCAAGGTTGACTTTGGAAAATTCGCAAACTACACGCGGGATGATATCGGAAAGCAATTTACTTACACGATAAAAGAGACGGCGGGGGCAGCGGACGGTACGATCTACGACAAGTCGGTCTACACCGTGACAGTTACGGTTTCCTTCGATGAAACGAAAGGCGAACTGAAGGCGGAAAAGGTGATCAAAAAGGACGGTGTGACAGTATCCGCGATCGAGTTCACGAACGACGTGACGCGTCTGAGCATCCTCAAGGTCGACGAGAGCGGCAATGCTCTTGCCGGTGCGAAGCTCCTGATCAAGGATGCTTCCGGCAAGGCCGTGCACGGCCCGTGGGTGACGGACGGCAAGGCGCATGATATCACGGGACTTCCCCAGGGCGACTATGTATTGAGCGAGATCGAGGCTCCGAACGGATATGATGTTGCGCCGGATGAGAAGTTTACGATCACGGACGCGAATGGCAGCGAGAACCCGTACAAGGTGGAGATGACCGACAAGAAGACGCCGGAGTCGAATCAGAATGCTCTGACGATCACGAAGTTTGTGCGCGTGCAGGGGATCACGAGTCAGATCGGTGTCAGGGATGCGGTCTTCTATGCGGCACTGTTCTCCGACGAGGCGAGGACGAAGCGTGTCAGCAGCGTGAAGAAGATCGAGTTCAAGAACACGACGGCAAGTTCCGTGACCTTTGACAAGCTGGCGGCGGGCACATATTACGTGTCCGAGACGGATGAGAACGGAACGCCGCTCAATACCGGGATGATGGGAGGCAAGGTTTTCCGCCCAGAATATCCGGGCAGCATGCAGTTCACGTTTGAGGGCAGAGCGGATACGAAGGTGGGAGAGTTTACGAACGTGTTCCGTGAATTCCCGGATAACTTCTACCTGGCCGGACAGCTGACCGTCACGAAGAAGGTATTGCTGAACGGTGAGGAGGGCACTTCGAACGACACGTTCTACGCGAGGGTGTTCAAGGACGCGGGGCTGACGGCGCCGGTGGACGACCAGATCATGGTGCTCTCGATGGCGGGCGGCAGCACGACGAGCGCGACGGTGACGAACCTTCCGATCGGCGACACGCCGGGCAGCAGCATGACATACTACGTGGCGGAGACGGATGTGAACGGGATCCCGCTCGATCCGTCCGCGGTGGAGTTTGAGATCTCGGTCGACAAGAGCGAGATCGTGCTGAGCGGGGCGAACCCGAACGGCGAGGTCGTGATCACGAACAGCTTCACGGAAGAGGAAGAGAGCGAGTTCGAGAGCGAATTTGAGAGCGAGGAAGAGAGCGAGACCGAGGTGGAGAAGAAGACGGCGCCGAAGACCGGCGACGATACGGACTACATGAGGTATCTGCTTCTGATGGCGTTCTCGGCAGGCCTGTGCGGCGTGGCGATCGGCCAGAAGCGCAGGAAAGCGAAACGCGTGCGGAAGTAAGTGACGCACACTGCTCAACGGAAGGGCGGAGATGCTGCGGGCCGCAGGCGCAAGATGAATAACGGATAAGATGCGAATGACTGCTGCGAGACATGCTTCAAGCGAAAGCAAAGAGCTGTTTCGCGGCAGTCCTCTTTATGCTATAAATACCTGTTGGTAAGGATGCAAAGCCTGCAGGCAAGGACGTTGAGATGGGACTACTCAGACGGTTTATCAATGAGATGCAAGAGGATGCTTTTAAGAGAGAGGGAAGTAGAGACAATATAAAGGTGACGACAAGGAGCAGCTGGGAACAAGATCAATTGTCAGCTGGTGTCATAAGATTAATTGAATGATGCAATATTTAAAGTTTGCTTATTTAAGCAGGGGGAAATAGAAACAAATGAGAAAACGCTGGCTTGTGCAAATTAGATAAAAAAGTGAGAATTTGAAGGATTTAATTGAAAAATTTTGTGATACGTTATATTATGTTATAAATATAGGTAGACGAAATAATTTATAATTTAGAGTGAATTTATAATTTAGAGTGAATTTATAATTTAGAGTGATTATTGTCCGATGGAGCAGGAGCTAGAGCTAACGGCAAAACATTTGACCGGATCGGGTAGTTTGACATCAGTAAGGAGGTAATAAGAAATGAAAAGAAGCGTAAAACGGTATTTGGCCATGTTGCTTGTGATGACGTTGGTCCTTCAGCAGGGCAGCGCGATGGGAGCGCTGGCTGGCGAGACAGAGCCAACGAGCGAGACTGTGGCCGAGAAGACGACGGAAGCACAGGCAGCCGAGTCTGTGAAGAAAGCCGACGAGAAGAAGGAGGAACCGAAGCAAACGGAGACGCAGGCTACGGAAACGCAGGCTCCCGAAACGAAAGCCGAAGAGAAAAAGGCTTCTGAGACACAGGCTTCTGAGCCGAAGCAGGAAGAGACGAAAGCTCCGGAGACGCAACTTCCTGAAGATACGAAGCCGGAGGGAACGTCCCCGGAGGATTCCCAGACAGAGACCCAGATGGCAGAGCCAGAGAGCAGTATTGAGAAAGTGACTGAGCAGGGCACAGAGAGCGAAGCCATGACGGAGGCTCCTGCTGAGACAACAGAACCGGCGAGCGAGCCTGAGACGGAAAAAGAGACGAAAGCGGAGAAAGAGACCGAGGCGGAGAGCAGCAAAGAGACGGAAGCCGGACCTACCTTATTAAAGGCGGAGTGCGGCGGCGTGGGCGTGAGCGTATCCGCAGCGCCCGGCGTCCTGAAAGCAGGCACGACGCTTGAGATGGTTCCGACCGGAAAGAATCAGGTGTATCAGGCAGTCCTTCCGCTGATGGATGAGAATACCGAGATCGACAAGAGCAATTTCCTGGCTTACGATATTACCCTGAAGCTGGACGGACAGGAAGTCCAACCAGACGGCGAGGTGACGGTAAGCTTTACGAATGTGCCGTTCGCAGCGGGTGAGAATGAGGAGATCGTTGTGGCCCATTTGATGGATGCTCCGGCGGAGAGTTCTGCTGCCAATACGATCTCTGCGTTCCGCGCGATTTCCGGTGCGACATCTGCGGAGATTGCATCTGGATTGTCTATGAAGACGACGCATTTCTCAATATATGCGGTTTGTGTGTTGAAGAAGCATTATAAGGAATTGCAGAGTGAAGCCGAGGCGGAGACAGATCCGGCAAAGAAGGCAGAGAAGCAGAGTGAGGCTGACAAATACGAAAAGTATGAAACTTTAGAGGACGAAAATGGAAAATATCAGCCTCAAAACAGCTTTTCCTTCGAATATGTTGATGAGAACGGGGAGAAGCAGACATTTACTTCACCTGCATTTGATTTTCATATTTTTGCAGATTCGGTAGACTTTAACAACCATACAAATGGTAACATTGCCGCAAATCATCTGGATGCCCATGGGCAGGCATTCGGCACAAATCAGAAGACATCGGGAACCTATGAGAAAGATGGGGTACAGCACACAGGTGATGGATTACTCGAGTACAATTATTTCGGCGAGGATGTTAAAAATGCTAGCGGAACGATAGCGAGCGGAAGAACTGTTCTTGGCTCCGGCGTCAAGTGGGAGGTTACAAGTGATGATGATGTCACTTTGGGAGAAGGCAGTAGCGCTTCTCAGGATGGAAACAAAATATACCAGGCAGAAGGGGAGAGCGAAGGCGACGCGAAAACAGGCGAAAACAGCGATAAGTACATTGATATTATTGATGAGCTGAACAGACTGAAGACCTTGTCAAAGGAATTGGCAAAGAAGGAGACTTCTGACGGAGTTTCCCTGACTCCGGCACCGGATGTCAAGCGTGAAGGAGATGTTATAAATCAACATATAAAAATTGACGTTACAGATTGCACTGATACGGTCAACTACTTAAACGTAAATGCGAAGGATCTGTTGAATGGGAACAGTAAGCCGGAGCTTGATCTCATAGGCGTCAAAGATAAGACGATCGTTATCAATGTCAATATGGCGGGGCTGACGGCAGAGCAGCTTGCTCAGTTCAGATGCTTGACGCCGACAATTGAAGGTTGCACGAATGGAGAGGATTTGGTTCGCCAGAACTGTAATGTCCTTTGGAATTTTTATTACAAAGACAAGGACGATACATCTCCTCAGACATTTGATATGAGTGATTCCATATATGGCACTGAGGGAGATAAGTATCTGGATCTCAGCGGCGGCGACTGGTTTATGGGCACTGTGCTCGCCCCGGGAGCAAACGTCAAGTATGGCGCGCACAACGGTTCCATCATTGCCCAGAAAGCGCAGAGCACCGGCAAAGAATCCCACAACTGGCGTTATACCGGACAGTCGGCTTCCGTGATGGTCAGAAAAGTGCTCTCCGCACCGGGCGATACAGGAGAAAAGACATTCCATTTTGCCGTATTTCTTGACGAAGCCGGGACGATTCGTGATAAGAATCAGTTTGTGAAATCGGTGACGGTGACGGCGCCGGATGGCATGGGCACAGTTACGTTTTCGGATTTGAAAGCGGGACAGGATTATTATATTTATGAGACGGATGCAAGTGGAAAACGGATAACGGAAACGGCAGAGGGCTACTTTGTATCCGGCGGCGGTCTGGCGCATCCGAATCATGAGAAAAGCAGTGTTGTAGAAATTACAAACAGCAAGGAAGAGAAGAAAGACGGCAGTCTGTCGGTGACAAAGACAGTAACGGGCAGTCAGGGCGATAAGACGAAAGATTTTGAGTTCACCGTGAAACTGGAAGATGAAACTGTGAACGGCAAATATGGCGATATGACATTCACAGACGGTGTGGCGACGTTTACCCTGAAGCACGGAGAGACAAAAACGGCGAACGGATTGCCGAAGGATGTCAAGTACACTGTTACAGAGACAGACAACAACGGTTATAAGGTAACCAAGGCCGGGGATACCGGAACCATCCGGGCGGGCAGTACAGTGACAGCGAAGTTCACGAATGACAAATCAGCCGGGGGCCTGACTGTGAGTAAGACAGTACGCGGTAATGCGGGCGACACAGCGAAAGAGTTTACTTTTACAGTTACGCTGAGTGATAAGACGATTAGTGGAGCATATGGCGATATGACATTCACGAACGGCGTCTCGACGTTTAAGCTGAAACATGGTGAGAGAAAAACTGCGACGGGTCTTCCGACAGGCATTACCTACACAGTGACAGAGACGGATAATGAGGGTTACACGGTAACCAAGACGGGCGACACCGGGACGATCTCTGACGGTGTAACAGCGGAGGCGGCGTTCACAAACACGAAGAATGATAAGTTTGGCAGTCTTTCTGTGAGTAAAACAGTTACCGGAAATGCAGGCGATCAGGAGAAAGCGTTTACTTTTACTGTGACATTGGACGACACAACTGTAGATGGCACATACGGGGACATGACATTCAAGAACGGCGTCGCGACATTTACACTGAAGCATGGTGAGACAAGGACGGCGACAGATCTGCCGGCGGGAGTGGGATATGCGGTGGAAGAAACGGATAATGAAGGTTACACAGTGACCAAGGAAGATGATACCGGAACTATTCCTGAAAACGATACGGCTGAGGCAGCATTTGAAAACAATAAAATCAAAAAAGGCGATCTGAAGGTCTCCAAGAAAGTGGCAGGAGAAGGAGCTGATACTGAAAAACTCTTTCACTTTACGGTGACTTTGAGTGATAATACGATCACTGGCACGTATGGCGACATGGAGTTCGCAAATGGTGTTGCAACGTTTACACTGAAAGACAGTGAGAGCAAGAGTGCAACAGGCATCCCGGCTGGAGTGACATATACTGTAACCGAAACGGAGGCCAACAAAGGTGGCTATACCACGACAGTGACAGGAGCCGAGGGCGAGATCAAGGATGGCGAGACGGCAAGCGCAGACTTTATTAACAAGGCTGCCACGACCAAATTCTCACTGGAAGCGTCCAAGGGGATGGCGGATCCGAAGACGGCAGTTGGAAACTATGAGTTTGAGGTGGCAGATGCCTCCGGTAAGGTGCTTGCGACGGCGAAGAACGATGCAGCAGGGAAAGTTGTTTTTGCTGACTTTGTGACATACACATTATCTGATATCGATAAAACTTTTACTTATACGGTGAAAGAGAAGATACCGACAACACCGAACGGCACGATTTACGACAAGACGGTGTACACCGTGACGGTAAGCGTTACGGCAGACGGGACCACTGGTGCGCCGAAGGCGGAAAAGACAGAGGTTAAGAAAGACGGGTCGACCATAACTCCAATGGACATTAAGTTCGTCAACGATGTGACGCATCTGAGCATTCTCAAGGTTGACGAGAGCGGCAAATCCCTCGCTGGCGCGAAACTTGTGGTCAAGGATAAGGATGGAAAGGCTGCCGCTGGTCCGTGGACGACGGACGGCAAGACGCATGAAATCACCGGCCTTCCGGTAGGCAGCTATGTACTGAGCGAGGTCGAGGCGCCGGCCGGCTATGACGTGTCGGCGGATGTACCGTTTGAGATTACCGGCGAAGAGGCGGCAGGCGCGGTGAAGACAGTCAGGATGACCGACAAGAAGACGCCGGAAGAGAACCAGAATGCCCTGACGATCACCAAGTATGTGCGCGTGCAGGGGATCACGAGCGACATCGGGGTCAAGGACGCGACGTTCTATGCGGCACTGTTCTCCGACGAGGCGAGGACGAAGCGTGTCAGCAGCGTGAAGAAGATCGAGTTCAAGAACACGACGGCAAGTTCCGTGACCTTTGACAAGCTGGCGGCGGGCACATATTACGTGTCCGAGACGGATGAGAACGGAACGCCGCTCAATACCGGGATGATGGGAGGCAAGGTTTTCCGCCCAGAATATCCGGGCAGCATGCAGTTCACGTTTGAGGGCAGAGCGGATACGAAGGTGGGAGAGTTTACGAACGTGTTCCGTGAATTCCCGGATAACTTCTACCTGGCCGGACAGCTGACCGTCACGAAGAAGGTATTGCTGAACGGTGAGGAGGGCACTTCGAACGACACGTTCTACGCGAGGGTGTTCAAGGACGCGGGGCTGACGGCGCCGGTGGACGACCAGATCATGGTGCTCTCGATGGCGGGCGGCAGCACGACGAGCGCGACGGTGACGAACCTTCCGATCGGCGACACGCCGGGCAGCAGCATGACATACTACGTGGCGGAGACGGATGTGAACGGGATCCCGCTCGATCCGTCCGCGGTGGAGTTTGAGATCTCGGTCGACAAGAGCGAGATCGTGCTGAGCGGGGCGAACCCGAACGGCGAGGTCGTGATCACGAACAGCTTCACGGAAGAGGAAGAGAGCGAGTTCGAGAGCGAATTTGAGAGCGAGGAAGAGAGCGAGACCGAGGTGGAGAAGAAGACGGCGCCGAAGACCGGCGACGATACGGACTACATGAGGTATCTGCTTCTGATGGCGTTCTCGGCAGGCCTGTGCGGCGTGGCGATCGGCCAGAAGCGCAGGAAAGCGAAACGCGTGCGGAAGTAAGTGACGCACACTGCTCAACGGAAGGGCGGAGATGCTGCGGGCCGCAGGCGCAAGATGAATAACGGATAAGATGCGAATGACTGCTGCGAGACATGCTTCAAGCGAAAGCAAAGAGCTGTTTCACGGCAGTCCTTTTCGCGAAAAAGGGACATATTCAGGCTTTTTTCAATTTTCAGATGGATTTTCCCTGGCATGAATTCATTTTGCTTGACATAATTTCGAAAACAGTATAAAATTGAAGTGTTGTTTACGGACAATGAAAATTGAATAAGGAGGTGCTCCTGTGCCTGGAACAGTGATGCTCATTATTGCTGTTGTGATCACACTGGTCGTTGCGGTACCGGTATCTGCGCTTGTCGCGATCAACTACAGGAAAAGGGTAGTGGAAGCGAAGCTCGGCAGCGCCGAGGAGAAGGCAAGACAGATCATCGATGACGCGCTGAAGGTTGCAGAGACGAAGAAGCGTGAGGCACTTCTGGAAGCGAAGGAAGAATCTTTGAAGACGAAGAATGAGTTGGAAAAAGAGACGAGAGAGCG
>CANQDA010000008.1 GCA_947591155.1 uncultured Lachnospiraceae bacterium | reverse complement strand
ACCAAATGGATACCAACGGTATACCAACGGTAGACCAAATGGATACCAACGGTATACCAACGGTAGACCAAATGGATACCAACGGTATACCAACGGTAGACCAAATGGATACCCAGTATGGGGATACCCAGGTTAGGTTAGGTAAGGATAGTATAGAGTTAGGTAAGGATAGTATAGGTAAGGATAGGTTAGATTTAAATAATGAAAGTATAGTAAATAGTAATACACCCCCCTTACCCCCCTCACGGACTGATAATAGTTTGGATTCATACAGAAAACTGTTTGATGTGGTTTCCTCAAATTGTGATTTATCAGAAACCATTCTTGCCTCCATAAAGAAATGGCTTAATTACAAGTACAAAAAGGGCTATGCCTATGACAAGTCAGATATGGCTGAACTTTTAGAACTGGTTTCGTTGAAGGCAAATGAATACGGTGACGAATCTGTTTGTACCGTCATATCAGAAAGCATAACAAATGGGTTTAAGGGAATTGCCTGGAGCAACATAAGGAAAAAGAATGATGGAAACGGCACTTATCATAACCGAACCGCTGAAATGCTTCAGGACAGCTACAACATGATGAGCGAGTGGGTGCGAAAAAAAGAAATGGAGGAAAGCGAAAATGACAACTAAGGAATTTGGAATACTTGCGGCTGCAATTAAGACCTATTACCCAAGGGAAAATATATTCCCGACTGATAAATCTATGGAAATGTGGTACGAGGAACTGAAAGACCTGGACTATAAGATGGCTTCCATGCAGGTAAAGAGGCACGTTGCCACAAACAAATATCCTCCCACCATAGCGGATATCAGGGAGTGCCTGGTGAACTTCTCAACAGAAACAGAGCTGAATCCAATGCAGGCCTGGGAACTTGTTCTGGAAGCGATGGAGGATATATCGAAAAACGGTCTTGCCAACAAAAGATTCAACCAGCTTCCAGAGAGCATCAAAAATGCGATCGGCGGCTACAGACAGTTTTCCGATATGATGGACAATCCTAACACCGTCCGTTTTATGAAGTCTGATTTCATGGAAAATTACAAGAAGATTCTTGAGGCGGAGAGGGAAAACAAAATGTTGCAGCCGGATATCAGGAACGCCATTGAAGCGAATGCCCATGCGGAACTGCCGCAAAAAGACGAGGAAGAGGAAGAGAAACTAATCGGGGATGAATGGGTTGATCTGTAAGCGTCCCAGAAAGAGGCAAAGATGTATGGCTTTTACGAATTTAAGGAGCAGGATGCCTTTAATTTTGCAAGGCACATGATGGCTGAAACGAGCATACGCAACAGGGAACTGTTCTTCAAGACATGCCCATACTGCCGACCGAAGCCGACAAGGGACAACATAAAGACCTTTTCCATTGATCTGGATACTGGAAAATTTAAATGTTTCCGTGCAAGCTGCGGGGCACATGGAAACATGGTCACCCTGGCAAAGGACTTTGACTTTTCCCTTGGGAATGAAGTGGACGAATATTACAAGCCTAGACGTGTATTTAATAACAAGGCTATAGAAACCTTCAGAAAGCGGAAGGAGGCAATCGTCCCGAAGCCAGAGGCGGTACAGTACCTTGAAAGCCGTGGAATATCGGAAGAGATCGCTAAAAGGTATGAGATCACGGTGCAGACCGGGAAAAAAAATATCCTCGTATTTCCGTTTTATGACGAGAATGGTGTACTGCAATTTGTGAAGTACCGCAAGACGGACTTTGACAAAGAAAAAGACAGCAACAAGGAGTGGTGCGAAAAAGACTGCAAGCCGATTCTGTTTGGGATGAAGCAATGTGAGGACTTTTCAAGCCTGGTCATTACAGAGGGACAAATAGATTCCCTGTCGGTTGCTTCTGCTGGGATAAAAAATGCGGTCAGTGTGCCGACTGGTGCAAACGGATTTACATGGATTCCTTACTGCTGGAATTGGGTAAACCAGTTTGAAGAGATCATTGTGTTCGGGGATTATGAAAAGGGGCATATAACCATTTTGGACGAGATTAAAAAACGGTTCAAAAAGACCATAAAGCACGTTAGGGAGGAATATTACAAGGACTGCAAGGATGCCAATGACATTTTACGGAAATATGGTGCGGAGCAGATAAGGAACTGCATCGAAAACGCCGTAATGGTTCCGATAAGAAAAATAATCCAGTTGTCGGACGTGCAGGATGTAGACCTTAACAATATACAAAAGCTGAAAACCGGAATAAAGCAAGTGGACAATCTGTTATATGGCGGCCCGGAATTCGGCGGGGTAGTTTTGATAAGCGGGAAAGCAGGTGAAGGAAAACTCTTGGCAGATGATACGCCGATACTGACCGAAAACGGCTGGAAGAATCATGGTGATCTGGTTGTAGGTGACAGGGTCTATGGGATTGATGGCAAGTTGAAAAGAGTAACCCATATATTCCAGAAAAATTATGCAGACTGTCTTGTTACCTTTACGAATGGGGAACAGATACAATGCCATGAAAACCATGAGTGGGTTGTGTATGACAGGATGTTCGAGCACCGTGAAAAGATCATATCAACGAAGGAATTGTTTTCCCTTCCGCCACACGTATTTGGAATGAACGGGAAGAGCGCTTATTTTTATAAAATACCAGACAGACCTGGTATAGATGGGGCAGCACCATGTTTACATGATGTTTACATCAAGTCCGTGGAAAGGGTTTCTCCAAAGATAGGGAACTGTATCCAGGTTGAAGATGGGATTTATTGCGCAGGAAAATCCATGATACCAACGCATAACAGCACGCTGGCAAGCCAAATCCTGGTGAATGCCATACACCAAAACTATAAGTGTCTGGCATACTCAGGCGAACTTCCAAATTTCAGGTTTAAGTCATGGATAGACTTGCAGATCGCCGGTGGAAGACACATCTTTGAATGCCAGAACAAATGGGGCGACAAGGGTTATTCCATTTCAAAGTCGAACAAGCAGATGATATCGGAATGGTACCGTGGGAAATTTTTCCTTTACGATAATTCGGCGATTGATGCGGAGGACGATGAAAAGGAGAGCCTGGTTAAAATTGTTGAGAATGCAATCCTACAGTACGGAATTAATGTGGTGCTGCTTGATAATCTCATGACCGCTATGGACTTGGAGCCATTATCCGCTTTCGATAAATACGAAAAGCAAAGTCAGTTTGTGAAAAAGCTTGCCAGGATTGCACTTACATACGATGTATTGATCTTTCTGGTGGCTCACAAGCGAAAAAATAATTTTTCCTTGAATGAGAACGATGAAGTAAGCGGTTCCGGAGACATTTCAAATCTTGCCACATACGTGATCGCTTATGAAAAGGGCAAAGATATAGAACCATCACAGCGGCTATGCAAGGTGACAAAAAACAGGATATTTGGAAATGTGGAAACAAATGGATACATACTGAACTACGATGAAAAATCCAAAAGAATTTATGGGTATGGCGATGATTTGTATGTGGATTACGGATGGGATAATTTCATTCCCCTGGATGGTGAAACTCCATTTGACTGATTGGAGGTGATATGCGTGAAAATAAAAAACATCCTGGTCTGCTTTCTAAAAGTAAAACAGAGAAAGCTTATGGAACGATATCGTGCCCTGGAAGATTTTTCAGAACATGATTTCACCAGGGAGATGGACGACCTGGATTGGGCTTGCGAGCTTATCAGACGGAAGATTGACAAACTGGAGGGAACATAATGGGAAGCGTAACGTTTGGAAAGACATCACCGGAGTGGCAGATGTTCCGTGACTTTTGGAATTACTGCCAGAAATATTGGACACCGGAGGAAAATGACGAATATTGGGATGAACTGATAAATGCCGGGGATGCGTTCTGTAAAAAGTATGGGAATTCGATTTTTCCAAGGAAGTTAATTATGGCGTTTATCGAAAAATTAGAAGAAGAATCGAAAAGGAGGATGAAAACACAATGAAAAAATTAAGAGTATGGCACATCCCGCAGGTGCCAGGGAAACCATTCTATGTGTACGTTGACACCATAGAGGAAGGGAAAAAGGTCATGGACATTCTGGCTTCTTATGACCTTTTCCAACTGGAAAACCGCATAAAGCCTGATTTCACCAATGTGCAAGGGCTACAACGGTATGAAGAAGAGGAAATGGGTTGGATTGATTGGGACATCGAAACGGAAGATGATTATTTCGATGATGTGAATGATTATCTTGCAGACAATGAGGAACTAAATGAGTTTTCAGAAACATTGTTTTCACAATTAAAACCAGATAAAAGGAGGCACTTCTAAAATGAGTTATGACATTTCACTGAAAGACCCTGTTACAAAGGAGACCATTGAATTTGAAGATCCGCATTATATGCGTGGAGGTATATATGAGATCGGCGGGACAAGGGAAGCGTGGCTGAACATTACTTACAACTATGCGGACTGGTACTACAAAGATGGCGTATTCCCGAGTTTTGAAGATGAGAACTATTACAACGGAAGAAGCGGTATCCGCTCCATTTACGGGTTGAGCGGTGCGGAAAGTATTCCGATTCTCCAGAATGCGATTTCGGTTCTGGAAAACATGAAGGAAGATTTGAAGCCGGGAGAGATAAAAAGATATCAGGATAAGGGAGCGAATGGTTATTGGATTCCAACAAGGGAGAACGCAATAAAGCCGCTGTATCAGCTTTTGGCGATGGCGAAAATGCGCCCTGATGGTATTTTTTCTGGCGACTGATATTTGGAAGAGGGAGGTATAAGGCATGAGATGTTTAGTTTTATATATGTATCAAGGAATCAGTGGAATCATAATTAAAAATTCGTATTGTAGTTTTGCACATAATCCGCCGACGATGAAAGATGTAAAAGAATTGACGGAAAAAATACAGGCTGAAACCGGAATTGGTGGAGATATTATCATTATTAACTGGATTCCTTTGTCAGAAGATGAAGAAGATACAACGGAGGGCTAACCAATGGACACAACATCAGCAATATTGAATGGAGGAATAAGCGGTGAGAGAGATATTATTTAGAGGTCAAACAAGGCGAAAAGGTGAGATAGTCCGTATGGACGGAAAACCTGTTGATAGTAATTGGGTATATGGCGGCATATTCCCGAATAATGATGATGGAGATTTTGCGATTATATATCAGCAGGAGCCGGAAATAGAAAAGTTCCCTGTATATGCTAACACTGTCGGACAGTACACTGGGTTAGTAGACAAAAACGGAAAGAAGATATTCGAGGGCGATATTGTCGACTATGAGGATGAAGCGCCGGGGCAGTATGAGTATCACGATAGTTTGATTATTAACCGTGGAGTAATCGAATATTCCGAAGGGTGTTTCTACTGGACAAATGCTGTCAATGCAAATTTGCTGGATTATGTATATAAAGGTGTGGCTGACTGTGAAGTTATCGGGAATATTTTTGATAACAGGGATTTGCTGGAGGTGGAATCATGACAACGGAAGAAAAAATCAGATTTATAGCAGACAGTTACGGCTATGATGCGCAGAGCCGCCAGTGCATCGAGGAAATGGCGGAACTTACCCAGGCAATAAATAAGTTTTGGAGGAAAAGCAAATCTGATCGTTGCAAGAAAGAAGATTTTGAACTGGCAAGGAAAAATATAGTTGAAGAACTTGCGGACGTGCAGATCATGCTGTGGCAGATGGGATATTATATTCTCAGTGCGAATGAGATTGAAACAGTCATAGAGGAAAAACTGGACAGGCAGATCAGGCGGATTCAGGAAGGGAGAGATGAGTGATGGATTGGATATTCGGTTTATTTATATTTTGCTGCGGGTGCTTTGTTGGGTTTGCGTTATCCTGTATATTGTCTGCGGACGGAATGGATTCAGAAAGAGATTATTATTACAATTTAGGTATGGAAGCTGCCAGAAGGGAGATAGAAAATGAGAAAACTGTATGACAGGAACGAGGATTTCAAGCGTTACGTGGACAGGTACTGCTTCAAGCATGGCAAAACTGTGGATGAAGCAGTAAAGGATTACATCGTGATTGAGTATGGGAAAGCGTGTAAGGAAAAGGAGGAATGCAGGAAAAATGAATCTGCTGAATGAAGTTTTTAACCGTGAAAAGATAGAATCTGAGATAAGTTACCGCATTCGCAGGAAGCCGAATGTGAGAAACGGACAGTACATATGCCCTAGCTGTGGACTGATTAAGTCGCTGAATTTCCGGCAGAAATATTGCGGGGAATGCGGACAAGCGTTTGACTGGGAAGCATGGAAGGAGGAAATCGCATGAGCCTCACAAGTGACCAGATCGTGAACTGTCTGATAACAGTTCCTTCCACGGATGGAAATTTCATATGCCATCTTGGCTATGCGAGTGCCGAACAGCTCAAGGAAGCCATTTCCATCATGGAATCGAACGGCGGAAAAAACAAATCAAGGATAGCAGCCTGCAGGCGAGAATTGAGAAAGCGGGGTGAATTGAAGTGACCAGGGAAGAACTGCTTCAAATCAGCAAGCCAATTTTATTCAATGACGTAATGGTACGGGCAAGCCTGGACGAAATCCTTTCGGATTGTCCAAAGGATGAAGTAATAGCGAACAGCTTCATTAAGGCATGGGCTGTGATCAACAGCCCTGCATACAAGAAAATAGCCTGCAGCATTTCTGGCGGGGCGGATAGCGACATCATCCTGGATATCTGCCAGAAATGCGACACGGGCGGGAAAATTGATTATGTTTGGTTTGATACTGGACTGGAATATCAAGCCACAAAAGACCATTTGGAATACTTGGAAGATAAATACCAAATTAAGGTCAGGAAATATAAGGCATTAAAGCCAATTCCAATATCATGCCGGGAATATGGGGAACCGTTTGTTTCAAAAGTAACAAGCGAGTACATAGGAAGGCTACAGAAACACGGTTTCCAATGGGAAGATGATACTTTCGATAACTTGTTTGAAAAATATCCGAACTGCAAAACTGCGCTAAAATGGTGGTGCAACTTATTCGGAGATGGGAGCAATTTCAACATCGGCAGGAATAAGTTGCTAAAAGAATTCATGAAGTCTGAACCACCTAATTTCAAGATATCCAAAGAATGCTGCGAATATGCAAAGAAGAAAGTTGCAAATGCAGCTATCAAAGGAGAAGGCTACGATTTGAATATCTTGGGCATCAGAAGAGCGGAAGGCGGTCAAAGGATAAGCGTTGCAAGCTGTTTTTCGGAAGGAAACGATGGCTATGATGTATTCAGGCCGATATTTTGGTACAAGAATGAACAAAAGAGAATTTACGAGGAACATTACGGGATAACGCATAGCAGGTGTTATACGGAATATGGGCTTAAGAGGACTGGGTGCGCTGGATGTCCGCTTGGAAATGATTTTGAGCATGAACTGGAAACAATTCGGCAGCATGAACCAAAACTCTTCGTGGCGGTAAACAACATTTTCCGAGAAAGCTATGAGTATACGAGGAAATATAGGGAATTCGTCAGGACTATGGAATCTGATGAATGCGAAGGTCAGATGAACATATTTGATTATCTGGAACCGGAGGAAGAAAATGGCGAAGAATAAGGACTTAAACAACATGCTTGCAATCCTGTACAGAAAGATTGACAGCATTACGCCGCAGATTTATGCGGCCATAGCGATTTCGCTCCACAGGAAGTTTGGATGGGGCTACAAGCGGATCAACGATTTGTTCCTGGAATCGCAGGAAGTCTGGAATGAATGCGTGAGCAGCGGAATCGATATGGTGAAGATGTGCGAGGACGAGACCGGGATTGAGTGCCGGTCCTCAGTAAGTAAAAATTAATTTTGGGAAAGGAGGGAGTTGGAGCGGTGGCCACCGTAACGGGATATCCCGGCTCCTTCCGTAAAATTTGGTATGGACGATGTATTGAAATATGCCATTGAAAATGGTATGATAGACGTATCATACATCAGAGAAATAATTGAGATGAACAAAAGAGAGGAGATTTTAAAGAAACACACATACAAGATTTCACAGATGAACAATGGAAAGTGGTTTACTTACCTTCCTGACGAAGAAAAGAAAAGGGTGCAAAGGGTAAGGAACACAAGGAAAGAACTGGAAGATGTTGTAATTGAATACTGGAAAGAACAGATGGAAAATCCTACCATTGATGAGGTGTTCGAGGAATGGAACGATCGAAGACTGGAGCTTAGAAAAATATCAAAGTCAACGCACATGGTTTATAAGCAGGTTTATGACAGGTATTATTCAGAGTTCGGAAAAAAGCGGATTAAAAATATTTCACCGGACGAGATGTGCGATTTCCTTGAACGTCAGATCGCTGAATATGATTTAACGTCAAAGGCATTTTCGAATCTTAGGCTAATCACAAGGGGATTTCTTAAGAGGGCGAAAAAAAGAAAACTGATTAATTTTAACGTGGAAGAAATCTTTAACGAGATGGACACATCGGATAATGACTTCCATAAGGTTGTAAAAGAGGACTATGAGGAAGTTTTCAACGAAGAGGAAATGCCATTGATGATAAAGTACCTTGAGAAAAATCTTGATCCGATGAACATTGGGATACTTCTCATGTTTGTAACCGGTATAAGGGTCGGGGAACTTGTTACTCTGAAGCATGATGTCTTTGATGGAAACACCTTTAAAATCAGGCGGACGGAGACAAGATATCAAGTCGAAAAAGGTAAGTATGCTTATGACGTTAAGGAATTTCCAAAAAGCGAGGCAGGTGTCAGGACTGTTGTGATACCGGAGGATTATGAGTGGCTGTGTTCCAAGATAAAATTGCTGAATCCTTTCGGAGAGTATGTATTCATCAATAAGCGAGGAGATAGAATGCACTCAGACAATGTAAGGAAAAGACAGTATTTGATTTGCAAAAAGCTTGGAATTTACAGGAAGTCACCTCATAAGATCAGGAAGACATACGGAACAATCCTTCTGGACAACAACGTGGACAAGCAGCTTATCATGGGGCAGATGGGACATGCAGATATTTTGTGTACGGAGCAGCACTACCACCGTAACAGGAGGAGCATCCAGAATAAGACACAGGTACTTAGTTCCATAAAGGAATTCCAAGTTCAAAAGGTAAATTGATTTATTATAAATCAAAATAAATCAAACCAAAATGCCAGAAACACGATATTTAAGCCAAAAACAGGGGGTTATACGAAGGTTCAAATCCTGTCGCATCGACTCAAAAATGGCTTAAATAAGCCATTTTTTTAATGTTCAAAGAGTGAAATAAATCAAAGAATAAATCAGACATACGTTCGAGAACACACGTTCTAAGAAATACACAAAAAACATGAGAAAGGAGAACTTTCTCTGATGTATGATTTCCCCTAGATTTGAATTTTCATTGCAAATAGTATATTTTATCGACCCATGCCATGAAAATTGAAATTTGGGGCAAATAGGAGCCTTAGAAGGGCATTTTAGACGAATACATAGCAGCGCACACAAAAGATGATTCCGTGAGTTGGAAAAGTTTTTTGCGTGCGCTCTTTTTGTTAGGACACGTTTTACGGTCATTTTTATGATGTAGCTATCAAATTAGTGAGCGTAATGTGCTTTAGACGATAAAAATATCGTCCGCAAGAGTTTAGATTTGTAGATAAAGACGTATAAATGAAAAACGAGGTAAAAACGGGTGGTTGATAAAAGCATAGCTTGCACAGCTTTTGATGTAATGAAACAATATCTCATACAGAACGCAACTCTGGTAGGAAAATACGATATTCCCATGTTGCCTCCGGTAAACATCATTCCAAAGGAAACAGTTGATTTCAGGGAATCGTTTAGTAGGAAGATAAAGAACCATAGGGAACTTAATGTAAATTTCTACATAGATGATGAAAAGTTTGAATCGCTATATTCAAGATGCGACCGATATGTTCAGCACTTGAAATGTTTCGGAAGTATATGCGGATTGGATTTTTCTATTGCTTGTGGTGATAATGGAATGCCAAGGGCGATGAATATTTGGCAACACTACAGGAGCCACGCCGTTGGAATATACCTTCACAATCAAGGTATCAAAGTAATTCCATCCGTAAGTATATGCAGTAAAGATGAATGGGACTGGTGCTTTGATGGTCTTCCAAAACGCAGCACCTTGTCAGTCTGTACGAATGGAAGAGTGCGGTCAAAAGCCGCAAGGGTGGAATTTTGCGAGGGATTCTATGAGATGTGCCAGCGGCTTGAACCGCTCCGTGTGGTGATCGTCGGACGGGTGCCGGAGGAACTGCAAAGCCCGGTCCCGATTATAAACCTTAAAAGCAGGAACCAAAAAATCAATGAGATGTTCCAGGGAGGAGAATGAAGATGAATTTAATACGTGCAGTTGATTATGTTGATATGATCGATGACAAGGAAAGATTAAAGAAACTCCTGAAAGGTATCATATACGATTTAACAACAAAAGGAATTAATGTAGAATACGAGCATGAAGTTAATTGTGGCCGTTTGGGTGATGAAATTCCGTTTTGCGATCCAGAACATCTTGAACTGGATTTCTCTTATTATGATAAATCAGTGATACGCAATTACAAAAGCGGTTAATATTGTGATTGATCTGGAGGAATAAGCAATTATGGGAGCAATAACGCAACTTTCGGAAAAATGCAGGAAATGTCTATTTGTTGATAAATGCGACCATAAAGAAATGGAGCATTTGGCATATTACGAACCTGCAGCTTCATCTATTGAGAACTTTTTGTTTGATAGTTTATCTTTGGATGCAGGAAAAGAAGAAAAGGAAAAATATTTACTAGAACAAATAAGATCCGCTGTAAATGCAGCTGGTAGGTTGATGAGTAAGGCGGAAAAATGAAAATGACTAAAATATTGCATAAATGCGTGATTGGATTGTTGCGTGACTATGATTCGAGTTATCTTGTGTCACTTGACGGATTGATGGAACACATACAGGAAAACATTCGGCATAATGAATGGCTTGACAAAGATCCTGTTTTCAAGGATTGCGATGGACTTAAATCAAAAGTATGGAGTTTGAGCGATTATGCAGACAAGCGGAAATCCACCGATTTGACAAGGTTTGATTTCTGCCCGGAATGCGGAAAGAAAATAGACTGGAAAGCAATTAAGAGCGGCACAGAGATATAAGGCGGCGAAAGGAGAATGAGAAAATGAAAAGAATAACGGCTACAACAATCGCTCATTTGATTGAGGCACATATGGAAAAGGACGAAAAGAAATTCTTGTCTTATGCAAATTTTATAGCTGATGCCTATGAGGAACAGGGTGAGGACAGGAAAGCACGGATTATTCGGTCAAGACTTGATGGAACATACAAGAATCAGCCGAAAGCCGTATTGGATTAACCGCAAAGGTGTATACAACATTCTTACCGTTGTGCGGTAAAATAAAGGGGAAAGAGAGGTAGGCGGTATGAAAGAATTTGAAAACAAAGCATTGTATTTTAACATGGCACTGAAAGAAGTTTACATAGATGAGGAAAACCGAGGACTTCCGGAAATCCCGAAAATGGAGTTAAAATCAGAAACACTCACAGAGGACTTTACCGCCATGCTGTATGGAATGAGCGTTTTGTTCTCCGAGATTACAGGGAATGACTGCGATATTATCGAGTTTACTCATGTTCTGAACAAACTGGCAATTCAGCACCTTTTGGAAGAAAAAGGGGTAGAACTATGAACCGTTGGCGTGAATACAATGGAAAAGAGGTATTATAAAAATCAATGTATATAGTAAAAAGAAAAGACGGAACATTTAAAACGGCGAACCTTCTTAAGGAAATTGAAGATTGTGAATTCTCTGAATCGGAAGTATATGCTTGTATCAGGGTGCATAAAAAAGATTTTGAAGCGGATATACGTGATGCAATATCCATTGCATTGAAAGGTAATAATGAGACGAAGGATGAATTAATTGAACACGTTCAAATGTTTTTAGATATTCCTAAGTACAAAATATTGAAAGTCATTACGAAAATGATGAAGGAAGGAACTTTGTTTTATGTTGAAGGATGTTTGTCATATGATGGACATAAGTTGATTGGAATCATGGAGGAATGATGTATGGAACTGTCAGAATTGAAGCCAGGAGATAAAGTCCTGATGACAAATGGCAACACAGAAACCATTTGCGAGGTTGAAAAAATTGATAGATATGGTAGAATTAAAGTAAAGGGCCATGAATACCTATTTAATAAATATGGGTTACAAGTCAAGAAGGAAAAATATAACTTATGCGACATTAGGCCGATAACCGAACAGGAAATTGAACAGTTGAAAGAAAAATGGAAGAGGCAGTACGCAATAAATAAAGCTTTCTCTATGTGCCATAACGTTAGAGAAAAAGATCTGACATATGAATCCGCCATTAAGATTATTACTATTTTGTCAGGGAAAAGGAAATTGAAGGAGGAAACCAATGGGAACAACAACTTCCAGTTACCAGAGAAAGAAACGGGAAAAGGAAAGCCAGAAGAACCGGCGGCAGAACAACGGGAAGATCAAAGGACTGTTTAAGCCAGGAACTGTGTTCGGGAATCCGGGAGGTGGCGCTTCTGGCGGAGCATAATGCACAAACCAAAAGTTTACGCTGTCCTGCTCGTTGTGCGCTTTTTCGTGACGAACAGGAACAGGAAAAATTAACAATTTCAAGGTTTACGCTATGCCTTTTTATCGGCACTTTTTCAGTCCGTAAACTCGGCATTTTGACAGCTTTGCGGTTTACGTTTTGGCTCTAAACTGTCATATTTTTTGACCATGCGTGAGGGGCTTTTGCCCGCCCGAAAACCTTAACTTCATCATACCACAATGGGCTTCCGGGCGCAATGGCTAATTTCTTTTTTCCAGCGCACGAATGGCTTTTCTGGAATCCTCAAGCGCCTTCCGGTGGATTTCCCTGCTTAGATCGTCCTGATCGTGCGCGAGGAGCCATTCCAGGGCTTCAATCTGGCGCTTAAGCTTTCTTTCATCTTTTGGAATCTCAACCTTCATTCCCATGCCACAACCTCCTTCCATGCCGCCTCAAGCTTCATCCAATGAACTGCCGTTTCCTCCTGCGGGATCAAGTCCAGGAATTCCGCAGCGCTGTTGATGTTGTGGTGGGACAGCGGCACCATCTCGCCGGACTCCCTGACCCATACCACCGACATTTGGAATGTAACGCCCTGCCGGGTTGATCTGCTCATTATGCGCCATGTATGGCCATCGCAGAAATCGAACGCATCAATTTTTCCGGCCTCCAGGGCCTCATAAAGCGCCTTGTATGGCTTTTTGTGATCCGTTTCCATCCTGTCGGCCTCTTCAAAGTCGCCAAGCTCCCAAACAAGCCGAAAGTGTAAATCCATATCAAGACCTTTTAAGATTTCCTTTCCCTCCATGATCTGTTTTCTCCTTCCGTTTCTGGCGGGATCCGCTCCGCCTGGCGTGTACAATCTGTTTTTCTGGCAGGTGTACAAGCTGCCAATGGTGGCGCAATTATAAGGGCATCGCCACTCTTGAGCCCCTGCCGCTGTACTACTTCCAGCGGCTAGAAGGTGGAGTTTTACGGAATCCACAACTCCGCCGCAATAGGGCTTTTAAACCGTTTTCACAAGTCCCATGTAAAAGGTTGTCGCTAATGTTAAAAGTTTGTCGCTAATATGTGGGACTTGTTATTGCAGGAAATCACCGCCGCAGGAAACGATCCCGCGCAAGCTCCAAGGCGGTATAAAATCAATTTAAAAACCCAAAACTTGAATAGCAATTTACCATTATGGCAATCTGTGAAAACTGTTTCAAAAATCTATCTGCTTTTATTTTTCTCCCTGCTTTTTCGGCATTTGTAATTGTTATTTTATTTTTATCAAATTGCATAAAAACGGAAAATGGAACATCAAAGGCATATTTGCAAACGCTAAATACGGCATATTGTCTATTGTTGGCGTTATATGTGATATTCCATTCATTCCCGAATTTATCCGATAAATTCCAGCGTTTCCTGTTTTTTCCGTATGCTTCCTTTTCTTTCAGTTCCATTTTGTTTTCGTTGATGTAATTTGTAAAATTTTCTTTTGTTGTTACATTTTCAAAATTTAACATTTTCAATCCCTCCATAAATAATTTTCCGCTTTTGCGGTAAATCCTCCCGGGATCGTGAATCCCTGCCGCCTGGAGCGGGGAGAGGGTGGAAAGTTATTTTATAAATGATTTACCATTCAATTACATTTTCCAACTCGCAATCATCAACCATACTCACGCCACCAGGAAATCTGTAAAGTGGCGCTTCTTGTCCTTCAAGCAACGGTTGAACGCCGCACAAATAAGCATCATATCCACGAGAAAAAATATGAAATGGGTATTTTGTCCTTAGTCTATCAATATATGCACCTTGACCTTTTGCAGATTTGCACTTTTTCATATTTTCCGCTTTCTCCCCTTTTCCCTGGGGGCTAGGATTTTGAAAAGGCAGCCGGGGAAATGCTCCCCGGTTCCGCTGTCATGCCTGAATTATTTTTGCAAAAGTTCTTCTTTTGCGGAGAGAAGCGCAACGCCAAGCCTCCGCTGCTCAACCGTCATTTTCTCAAAAGGTAAGCCAAACATTTTTTCAAGTTCTTCCATTTCGGCTTTTGCGCCGTTAAAAATATCAACGGCTATTTCTTTTGGACTTCTTCCCATTTCTAAATTCCTCCTTTCGCTGGTCTGCCATCATCGGAGCCGTGGCAACCATCCCACGGCTGACGCTCCAGGGCGGAGCGTTTCGGCTGATTATATCATGCTCGATAATTGGATCACCTGCCCAAGGGAAAGATGATCAATTTTAACTTTTCCTTTTCCATCCAGCACCTGGAATTCATTGTCAAAAAGATCCGGATCCATTGTTTCCAGGTAATAGCCTTTTTTGTAAAGCTTTTCTTCCGCTTCTCTGTATTCATTTTGAAATAACTTCATGATTGAGTTTTCCATTTTGTGATCTCCTTTCTTCTTTTTCCGACCTCCCCCGCTTGGGGGAACTCTCAGAGCCTGACGGCTTTTTATTGTCGCTCTGACGACTTAAGCATATATTGTTCCGATGTTCTTAAATCTCCACATTGCAACCGCTAAATCTTTTGCGCTTCTGATCCAGTATGTCGGTCTGTATTCGTAGATTCCAGAAGCTCCCTTTTCCACTTCGCAAAGTGTCCAACTGTATTTATCGTATTGCGTTATATGCGCTGTTTTCTTTCCATTGTCTGCTATTTTCCGACCGCTGTATTTTTCGGGATTTGCAAGAACTTTTTCGCTTATCTGTATGAGATCGGCGGCGGCATCCTCTAAAACTCCATATTCATAATCGATAAAAAGAAAAGTATTTCCACCTGCTAAGATTTCATATGTTCTTTGGTCTCTGTCGATTTCTTCCCAGTGCCGGAGAAGTTTTTCTATCTCGGACTTTCTGACCGCTGCATTTTTGATGTAAATATGAATTGATGTTTCATATCCTGCATCTTTTACGGAAACCCTGAAATCCTTTGCGCTATATCCGGCTTCTTTCAACTCTTTTTTGATTGCCTGGTTCATTTCTTTATTGGTCATCATTTGTTTTTCCTCCTGTGGTGTTTTTTGTTTTTCCTTTCCTTTGATGATTATATATTATCACATATTTATGTGATTGTCAATAGTTTTTCACAAAAAAATGTGAAAAATTTTCTTGTTTTTTTCCGCTTGTTGTGTTAGGATGAAAATACAAAATGGAAAGGGAGAAAGAAAAAATGTTAGTATACAAAATTGATATTATATCAGAACTTGAGAAAGTCGGAATAAATACCACTGTTGCCCGCAAAACAGGCATTTTTGGACAAGACACAATGCGAAAATTTAAAAATAATGATACCAATATATCATTAGAAATTTTAAACAGGCTGTGCTTTATTTTGGAAATGCAGCCAAGGGATATAATAAAATTTGTTGAAACTCCAGAAGACGAAGAAAAATATGCATACAAATAATCACAAAAAAATGTGAAAAGTTGTTGACAGTCACAAATAAATGTGATATTATATAATTGTCAGGAGGGGAAGCCGATTGACAATATCCAGCACAAAGGAGGGCAAAAAATGAAATACACGGTTAAAATGAGCTGTGGTCACGAGGAGGAGAAAGAACTTTTTGGATCAAGTGCAGAGCGGGAGAGGAAAATACAATATTTCCAACGATCCGGACTTTGCAAAGCATGTTATAAAGCAGCGCAGGAAGAAAGGGAAAAAGATAATTTGCACGGGTTTTTAAATCCCGAAAGCTTCCCGGCGTTTGCTGGGAGCGAAAAACAAATTGCGTGGGCGGAAAGAATCCGCAAGGAAGCGACTATCTACGTAAACGCAAAAATTAAGAGCCTACATCAAACTTGCGAGAAAAACCAGGGAGTTTTTGCCGATGATATGGCAGCTTTTGAGGAGGTCGGGCGGCAGCTTGAGAAGGTTTTTAATGCGATTACAGATGCCGGAAAGCTCATTGACCGACGCGAAGCCATCAGCCCGGATGCTCTTAGTAATTTAGCTAATACAATCAAAAATAAAAAGAAAGGATAAAATAAAATGAAAAAAACAATGGAAATTTACAAAAATTACGGATGTCTAGCGGCTGAAAAAAGAATTATATATACTTACGGAGCGGAACAGCCGACGGCGGTCTGCAGCGAAAA
Source organism: uncultured Lachnospiraceae bacterium (assembly GCA_947591155.1). Taxonomy (GTDB): domain Bacteria; phylum Bacillota; class Clostridia; order Lachnospirales; family Lachnospiraceae; genus Choladousia. Next base: position 87,083 of record CANQDA010000008.1, on the reverse strand, counting down.
GATCAAAGTTGAAATCCCGGAAGGGTGGGAAGCAGAAAAGGACAGCTCCAGAGATATTATCCTTGTTTCTCCCTGGGGACGGAGATACGAGCCAAACGATCTCTTGGATGGAAACGAGACCCCGTGCTTTTATGGATATCATAACGGGTCAAGCTTTAAAATAATTTTAAAAATAGATTAAGATTAATTTAGCCGCCAGAAATGACGGCTTTTTGTTTTATGTTAATTTTACGTTAACATTCCAAGAAAGCAAAGAAAGGGAAAAGAAAGAACCAAAGAAAAGATAAAGAAAGTAAAGAATATTATATTATATATACTATCCCCATTAAATTAATTACACTTATCCATATACTATAACTAAGGCTTTAAACTATAACTCTCTACAACTATAACTTTCCATATACTCCACTAGGACTATAGACTATAGATCTCTATAACTATATATTACCACATACTACACTAGGACAATAGGGTATATACTGTAATAACTATACACCTCTATATACTACACTGGGACTATTAACTATATATTGCACTTATTATATATTGCCATATGCCATACCGGGAAAGTATAATAATATTGCCATAGATCAGACTAGGACAATATATTATATTTTATCCGTTATTACGGTTTACGGTATATTATACTGGGACTATATATAACTATATACTGACGTATACTATACTGGGATCATATAACTACATATTGCCATATTACTACACTGGGACTATATTAATACTATGGATCTTTATATACTACACTAGGACAATATACTATAACTCTATGTTATTATATACCGCTATATACTAGACTAGGACTATATTATAATACTTTTTATAAATTACAGCGTGTAATTTACATGCCGGAAAGCTGAGCCAGGAACCTGGACCGATCCGGGATCTGGGAATGATCCAAGGACAGAAAAAATGGGAACGTAATATTATAATGCGTTCATTATTTTTTTATTTTGGGGACTTGACATATTAAATATTATATGTTATTTTAGATTCCAACAGAATAAAATTAAATAAATAAATTATAAGAATTATAATTACTTAGAGTTAATTATAATTGAGATTAGAGTTATTAACATTATACGACGACGCCACAGGAGGAACTGGCTGCCGTCGTTTTTTGTTTTTTCTGGGAAAGGAGGGTGCAGCGGATCAATGGACTATAGCCAGGATTATATACAGACCATCGCCAGCGTTGAGGACATGCCACCAATAGCGGCGGATATCGTCTCCATGTATTGCGCAGATCATGAGCTGGACGAGAAAGACATCCACCCTTCCGAGTGGGAAGATATAATGACAGAGTTATATATTAAATTATTTAAACCATGTAAAAGATTATTAAAAACAGATAGTAATCTATATAATCAATATGATATTGATAAGGTTATATATATATATAATTACATCTATAAGAGATTATGCAATAGCCATAGAAAAGAAATACACTTAATGGGCTTTTGCGAGATGTCGGGAATAGAAAGGCAAACGCTGTATAATTGGAGCGGAAAAGCGAATTGTGAAAGTTTTGACATTATAAAAAAAATAAGTGAAGATAATGAGCAATCACTTTTCAATATAGGTTCAGGGTCGAAAACTACAAATAATTACCCATTCGGGAAATTAAATCATCTTTACGGTTGGAATGGACCCGGAATGAGAGCGGATCAAGATACCAGCGGAAGGAAGCCGCAGCTAACGCAAGCGGAAGTCCTCGCAATAGACCAGGCGGAAGGGCCCGAGGCGGATTTTTAGGGGCGAATTGTCAGATAATAAGTGGCTGAGATTGTACAATTAAAACAATTTAAATGCTATTGTGCAATGTGTACAATGTAGATATTCGTATTTTGTGCAATATAACGCCTTAATTATTCGTGAAATTACTATTTTGCGCATAGTTGAAATCTCGGTGGAGGAAAGAGACATACCAGGTCTTCCTTGGATCACCTTCACCAGATCACCCGGGAGGGGGTCTAAGGGGCGGTACCCCGCCCCGGCGGCAGTGAGTACCGCAACCATTTCCAAGTAAATATTTTGTCCTACGAAAGTGAGGTAACAATATGCCATACGGCAGACCAACATCAGACCCAAAAGGGAATTCGATTCGGATAAGACTGAATGATGAAATGAGGGGATACCTCTTCAAAAAATCCGAAAAAGAAAAAAAGACCGTATCCCAGATCATAAGGGATATAATTGCAAGGGACATGAAAAGTAAAAATCCCCCCACATAACAAGGCACCTGTTTTTCCCGCAAAAATAAAAAAGCCCCTCCAAAAGCAGCCATAAAATTTTTCTCAAAAAATAAAAAGGCATGGTGAAAAGATATGTATGATACAAACAATTATTCAGTTGGTGGCGAATCGTTCCGTTTGAGGTTGACGGAAGAAATGAAGGAATAGATTTTTGCGAAGGCGAGTCGAGAGAAGAGGACGGTATCTGACATCATGCGGGAGTTGATTCGCAAGGAAATGGAAAAGAAATAAAAATAAAATTCAGAGATTGGAGGAATGGACATGAATGAGGTAATGGTATTTACGAATGAGGAATTTGGAGAAATTAGGACGGCGATTATTAATGGCAAGATATATTTTGCCGGGATTGATGTCGCAAGGGCTCTTGGGTATAGCAATACAAGAGATGCGATATTAAGACATTGCAAGGGAGTCGTAAAACACGACACCGTGGTGAGAAAAGCGAATCAAAATGGTACGAAGATAGAACAAACCGTTGAGATGGCGTACATTACAGAGGGCGATATTTATAGGCTGATTATGAAAAGCCAGTTGCCATCGGCGGAAAAATTCGAGGAATGGGTATGCGATGAGATACTTCCGACCTTGCGGGAAACAGGTACATATACGGTTCCGAGGAAACAGGACTCCTACATGATCGAGAATCCAATCGACAGGGCTAAGAGATGGATTGAGGAACAGGAAGAGAAAAACAGACTTGCGGAGAAAGTTGAGGAATTATCTCCAAAGGCGGAGATGTTCACAAAGTTTTTGGATTCACAGTTTCTCGTGAATTTTAGGGATGCCGCAAAGGAAATCGGAATAAGTCAATCGCAGTTCACTGGCTGGCTAAAGGACAATGGATATGTATATGCGAACAGTGCCGGAGAGTTAAGGCCGATGGAACGGTATATGCAGAGTGGCTTATTTGAAGTCAAGCCTTACATGAATCCATATAATGGCTACACAGGCTCCAGGACGTTTTTGACACAAAGAGGATTGACAGCATTCAAATTCCTCCTTGACACAAGCGGTCATAACCGTGACACAATGGAAAAGCACGGCGGCAGAAAATCAAAGCACTAATCTACATACCAAAGATAACCCCATCTAAGATACGAAAGATACCCAGGAAAAATGAAAACTGAATAAGGTGGTGAAAACCAATGAAGTATTTATTCTTTGTTTTGCTCACGTTTGCGGCGGTTTGCACAGCGATTTTTGCGATCATCCTCGTTGCATACTTGCATGACAGGAAGCATGGCTGCAAGTATTGCCAGAAAGCAAGGGATGACAACGATGATTTAATATACGATGAATTGAACGGAGAAGTTATAAATTTCGTGCAGATACGATACAAACATGACAAATTTGAACTTTGGAGCGGTAACTGCTTTAGGGAAATAAACTACTGTCCGATGTGCGGCAGGAAATTGAGGTGAGTTCATGAGAAATTTGATAGAGGAAGAACAGTTTCCAATGTTATTCGTTCATGTAATAGATGATGAGCATGCGATCATAGTTGATAGGGAAACTGGTGTTTGTTATTTGCAGTTTGCGGGATGGAAACAAGGTGGTCTGACTGTCATGCTGAATGCAGACGGAACACCGAAGATCTGGGAAGGGTATCAAAAAGAAAAGTCGGATTGATTTTGAAACATCTAGAAAGTAAGGCGTTCATGTAAAATGAGATGAACTTAAAGGCGAGTGGATGGAAATGTGTTGGAAAAGCATGGGGATTTTCAAGAGGCTTTTTTGCAAGCATAAATACGAACTATTCTATCAGCACAAGGTGGACGGCGGGATGCGAAAGATGATTGTTTACAGGTGCGAAAAGTGCGGAAAGGAACGGTGCAGGTTTGTATGAATTTATACTTTGATACGGAGTTTACGGGCTTACACAAAAACACGACTCTTATCAGCATTGGAATTGTGTCAGAGGATGAAAGAAAATTCTATGCCGAATTTACGGACTACGATAGAGAACAGTGCGACGAATGGATAAAGGAAAATGTGATTGACAATTTGAGACTTGACGGGATGGGAGACGGAGAATCAGATACTGGAGATAGCGAAAATCAGGATTGTATTCTAGTAAGGGGGAATAAGGACTATGTGAAAAAAGAATTATCAGATTGGCTTGCCAGCTTCAGTACAGTCCAATTTGTTTCAGACGTTTGCCACTATGATTTTGTGCTGCTAATTGATTTGTTCGGTCCGGCGTTTGATTTGCCGTTAAATATAAATCCAGCTTGCCACGATATTAACCAGGACATTGCAAGGTATTATGGGATTTCAGAAGCCGAAGCGTTTGACATGTCAAGGGAAGAAATCGTATTAAACCTTTATGGAAAAGAGGTTGACGGGAAGAAACATAACGCTTTGTATGATGCGAAAGTTATTAAGGAGATATACAAAAAAATATGTGCATAAAACATGAAAATTAATAATTGAAATGATTAATGGAGGGAATTTTTCATGGATAAAACCACGATAAAATACTCTGATATAGTATGGAATCCAATACCAGGATATGAAGGATATTATGCTTCTAAAGACGGAAAGATATTATCCACAAAAAAGAAAAATCCGATAATAATGAGCCAAATTAAGGCAAAAGACGGATACTTATATGTTTTTATGTATGAAAATGGGAAAATGGAAAAAGTATGGGTGCATAGAGCTGTTCTTATGGCGTGGGATAGGCTGCCTAATCTTGAAGAGGAAACACGGCACTTGAATGACATTCCATATGATAATAGATTGGAAAATTTGTGCTGGGGAACAAGAGAAGAAAATGTTGCAGATAAAAGAAGGAATGGTGGGCTTCCCATAGGAGAGAGATCTGGGAGCCATGTTTTAACAGAAGATCAGGTTTTAGAAATAAGGGAAAAATTTTCTGGAGATATGTCATCAACTGATTTAAGTGAAGAATATGGTGTTTCCAAAAACACTATTCTGGAAATTGCAAAAGGAAATACATGGAAACATCTTCCTGTAAATAAAGCGAAGCGTCATTCAAGCCGCAGGAAAACGCCGATATCGGAAGAACAGATAAAAATTGGGACTATTGCATTAAACAAATACGCAAAAGAAAGAAGAAAACAAAGGGAAATAGTTTATTGCGCTTGCGGATGCGGTAGAACTTTAGAAACACCAGACAATAAAGGAAGGGATAGGAAATACATTCACGGTCATAATGCAACAGGCAAACATTGGAGGTGGAATAGTGCTGAAAACTAAGATATCTACTTTTGATTCTACATGGAATCCTGTATCCGGCTGTATGCATGGCTGCGAATACTGCTATGCAAGAGGGATAGCCAAAAGGTTTAGCACAGAAGATAAATGCCATTCATTTTATGACGGACAGCCAATGGGCAAAATCCACGTATTAGATAATCCTGCGATAGTAATTGAAACAGGAAAGATTTCACCGTATCCGTTTGGATTTGAACCGACTTTACATAGATACAGAATGAATGATTATCTCACGAAAAGGGGCAGAAACATCTTTGTTTGTTCTATGGCCGACCTATTTGGGCGATGGGTTCCAGACGATTGGAAGATTGAAGTCTTGGAAGCTTGTTATAAAGCGCCGCAACACAATTATCTGTTCCTGACAAAAGACCCAATAGGATACAGTATTTGGAAGACGGAAAAGCACAAAGATTTTGACACTATCAACGCTTATAGAGAAAATATGTGGCTTGGAGTTACCTATACGGGAAAAGAACGTCTTGAAGGACATTATCAAGAATGGGAAATAGGAAATGGTTTAAGTATATGGTCTAACTTTTGGTATTTATGGAGAATGAGCGAAGCAATACTTCCGACAAAGGCACATAAGTTCATAAGCATTGAGCCGCTACTGTGCGATATTTGCGATGTTGAAGATGAAAGAGAAGGTGGAAAACTGTTGGAAAACTTCCTTTTGCCGAGAGGATATAAAAGTTTCTTTGAGTGGATTATCGTAGGGGCAGAAACTGGAAACAGGAAAGATAAGGTTGTTCCAAAGCGTGAATGGGTAGAAAAGTTAGTTGATTTGTGCCGCAGGGCAGGAATACCAATCTTTATGAAATCCAGCCTTGCGCCGATATGGGGCGAACCGTTAATACAGGAATTCCCGGAACAGCTTATGAAACACGGGAATCAATCGAAGGAGCCAAGCTATGGAATGCAGTAAATGCCAATATTATCAAGAAGATCATGCAAATAATTTCTGTAAATTGACCGGATATAAAAATTATAAAATACGGGAAAATTGCGAATTGGTACAAGACGATGGTTTCCTTACACCGGAAGGTAAATATTATTTCGATGTGTGGAACGTAGGAAAAAAAGAAATGGAAGGTATAATCAATCACCCTAACCACTATACGAACAAGGCGCACGAATGCATAGACGAGATGGTGGCGGTTTTCGGAGTGCCAGCCGTGATCGACTATTGCAAGTGCTGCGTGTGGAAGTACCGATACCGTGCGGACAGCAAGGGTCATCATGACGAGGACATGAAAAAGGCGGACTGGTACATGAGCAAGATCATGGAACTGATGGAAACCAAGAATAAATCTGGTGCGTGGTAATGGCATAAATGTCCTTTGCAGGATGTGACCGACATTTATGTCGGGAACAAAAAGAAAAGTAAACAGGAAGGGAATGTTTCACATGGTTGAATTAAGACCGTGCATAGTTCGGATACCGGATAAAACGATACCTTATAGAACAAATAATGGCGAGCTGAAAATCCGTGTTATCCAGGAAGCGGAGGAACACAAAGGATTTTTTCATAAATGGTCTAGCAGAATTTGGGCTATAGGAGGAGAAGCACCTATTGGCTGTGGGCAGGGAGCAGGGAAAATTATTTCTCAAACGTTTGCCATTGTGGAATATGAGGACGGAACAGTGCATGAACATTATCCGCAAGAAATTCGGTTCACAGATAGGGACGAGCAATGAGCCTTGACAAAGCAATCCAACACGGCAAAGAACACCGCCGCCCATACACCGGGGCAAAGGCGATAGACCGCACCTGCCGGAATCACGGTAGCTGTGAGTGGTGTCAGGGGAACAGGCAGTATGCAAGCCGGAAAAAGGCAGAGGCGGCAGAGAGTAGGTTAGAAGATTATGAAAATCGGTGATAAATACATCTGGAAACCGTATAATCACGCAACACAGAGTGTTGATTTTGACCATGTGTGGTACGGTCATATAGTAACAGTGATCGAATTTGATACACTTGACAGAGTGTGGATTTCTGTTGATGATTTTCCAAACTGCAATTACCGTGAGCGTAAAAACAGATTTTGTGCTGACAAAGCAGAATTGTTCGAGGTGACACATGATTGACAAATACAATTAATGAGGTGGAATGAAATTATGGTAAAAGGGAAATTTGTTGGAAAAGTTAGTATATCGCTTGAAATACCGAATGATTATCCTGACTTAATTTCCTACGATAGTTTGAAGGAAGATTGGAACGCAATTGCGGAACACATGAAAGAATTTTTGCAAGACGAGATCGGAGAAGAATTTGCCGTTTCTGTTGAAACATTGGAAAGCGAGTTGACAAGAACAGATGATTGACCAATAGCTCCGTCAGCAAGCAGGAAAGCCGGATTGATGCTGATGATTTGGAAATGAAATTATCGGGAGGAAAATAAAATTTCATATGACGAAATTAAAAGAGAAATGACCTTGCAGGAAGAAATTAAAAGTCTGGAAGTGCCGGATTATGTAAAAGAACGTCTTTTGCAGAAACTGAAAAAAGAGTATTCAAAAATGGACGAAAAATTATGGATAGCAAGTAATAAACAGGAAGAGAGAGCAGCACAGGATTATGAAAAATTCAACAGAATGAGAGAACAGAACATATCTCTTAAAAATGCTTGCTTTGCATTGGCGGCGGCACTCAAACAGGAATATGAATTGTGACAGAATAATTTTGAGACAGAGCAAAGAGCCGGAGCAATGACCTTGTCGGAAATTCCGATAGGTTGATAAATCTATTTCTATGCCGCTGTAGCTCAAGATGGAGAGAGCACGGTAAAACGGACACCGGTTGCAAGCACAGGTTCCAGAAGCACCGAAAGGCAGCGTATGCGCCGAAGAGGGTGAAACTCCCAATGTGTGGTGACGTAGGGAAGCGGGTAATCCTGATTGCTATGCTTAAGTAATGAGTGCGGGTTCGAGTCCCGTCGGTGGCATTAAAAGCATTGAGAAGCGGGCGCCAAAGCCAGTAAGACCCGTGAGGCGGGCATGGACGGAATCTTATACGGGAGCAACCAGTTATCGCCTTCCGAGGTATCAGTGCTTTTTGCAAAATGATTTTGTGAAATGCAATAGAAAGGTGGGATGACTTATCAATAAAGTGATTTTATGCGGTCGGCTGACAAAGGATCCAGAAATAAGGTACTCCCAGGCGGAGAAGCAGACCTGTATAGCCAGGTACACTCTGGCGGTGGACAGGAAGTTTAAGCGTGAAGGGGAACCGTCTGCGGACTTCATAAACTGCGTGGCATTCGGTAAACTTGGAGAGTTTGCCGAGAAGTACCTTCAGAAAGGCATAAAGATTATTGTTTCCGGCAGACTCCAGGGAAACAATTACAAAAACAGGGATGGTCAGAATGTCTATTCACTCCAGGTCATGGTGGAGGAACAGGAATTTGCAGAGAGCAAGGCGCAAAGTCAGCAGAACCAGGCACAACAATCAGTGCCAAAGAATGTTCCGGCTCCAAACATAGAAGGATTCATGAATGTGCCGGACAGCATGGAAGATGAATTGCCATTTCAATAAATAACATTGTTACGGTCGCAGCCATTATTCAAGGAGCAGACGTTTAATCTGAAAACTAAAAACCGTAATGAAAATAGTTTTCCCACACAGCAATACGAAAATTGTTCACAGCAATCAACAAAAAAATGGGAAATGTAAGAAAATGAAGATAATGTTCCGCTCGCAGCCGAATAAAACATTTGCCAAAAGTTCAAGTCTTTTCACTTCCATTTGGAAGTGTAGCTCAGTTGGTAGAGCAATGGAAGAAAAGCGGAATGTAAATTTTGATTAAAACCAAGAGTTCAGCTAACAGCAAATCAAAAAATGCGGTTCAAGCCTGGTGTCGGAGGTTCGAGTCCTCCTCTCCCGTTTTGACGGGAGATAGTTCAGTTGGTAGAACACAGTATAAAATGCCGAATGTGGTTTTAATAGACCTATGTTATCGCCGATGTTATACAGCAATCAATGGCGCAAGTACAGGCGTAATGAGAGGAGAAGAAATATGAGTTTTGCAGATTTAATGAGGGAAGAGAACAAGTGGACAAAAACAGAGAATGGTGCGGATGCGAAGAACACAACGGATTCTGCCCTGTTGGATATGTTCGCAACCATCGGTTCCATGAGGGAAAGGACAGAGGATGAGATCATCAAGAAATTTGAACTGGCATATCAGGAAGATCCTCTTGGTGCTATGCGTTGCCTGTTTTATAGCCGTGACATCAGAGGGGGAGGGCTTGGTGAGAGAAGGGCATTTCGTGTCCTCCTTCCCTACATAGCCAAGAGTCATCCAGAGGCGCTGATTAACAACCTTAGGCTGATTCCCGAATATGGCAGGTATGATGATTTCTATTCCCTGGTGGATACGCCATTGGAATCAAGAGTTTGGTACATCATAAAGGAACAGCTGGCCAATGACAAATTGAGCATGGATAAAAATGAGCCTTGTTCACTTCTGGCAAAGTGGCTGAAAAAGGCAGATGCTTCCAGCAAGAACACCAGGAAGCTTGGAATCTACACGGCAAAGGCACTTGGAATGTCCGTCTACGATTACAAGCGGCTTTGCAACAGGCTTAGGAAGCACATTGATGTTGTGGAACAGAGGATGTCAGCAAGGCAATGGGATACGATCAATTATCCGGCAGTTCCTTCCAGGGCAATGATGAACTATAGAAAGGCATTTTCTAGGCATGATTGTGAAAGGTTTGGTAAGTATCTGGAAGATGTCCAGAGCGGAAAGGAAAAGATCAATTCCTCGACTCTGTATCCATACGATATCGTGGAGAAGATTCTGTATCGTCATGAGGACAGCAAGGTGCTTGAAGCGCAGTGGAGCAATCTCCCGAATTATGTTGACGGTGACGTGAACGCCATCGTCATGGCGGATGTATCCGGCTCCATGTCTGGTAGACCTTTGGCTACTTCCATCGGGCTTGCCATGTACTTTGCGGAACGGAACAAGGGAGCATACCACAACCTGTTCATGACGTTTTCTGGAACTCCTGAATTCGTGGAGTTAAAGGGAGAAACCATAACAGATAAAGTCCGCTATATTTCACGGGCAAACTGGAACATAAACACAGACCTTGAACTGGCGCTTATGAAAATCTTAGAGGTAGCCCTTGAAAACAAGTGTCCGCAGGAAGAGATGCCGAAGTCACTTATCATCATTTCCGACATGGAGATTGATGGATGCACAAGGCAGAAGCATAGGGAGAATTTTTACGATTACGTTTCCAGAGTTTACGCCGAGAATGGTTATAAGATTCCAAATGTTGTATTCTGGAACGTGAACAGCAGGCATGACGTTTTCCTTGCGGACAAGCACAGAAAGGGAGTGCAGCTGGTTTCCGGTCAATCGGCAAGCGCTTTCAAGAACCTGATTGGGTGCATAGACAAGACTCCGGTGGAAATGATGTATGATGTTTTGAATGGCGAACGGTATCAGAAAGTGACGTTGTAATGGGAGGAAGACATGGAGAACAAAATGTTTCACCATATAAAGGTTACGGCTCCAGAAAACGGTAGGAAACGTGAAACGGTAGAGTTGGACGGGAAGCCAATAAGGTGCGTATCATTGGATTATCACTATGATGTTGACAGTGCCCCTTGTGCGAAGATAGAGGTTAGTGGAACGGAAAATTTGGATATCCATGAGAGTGGAATCGTATTGGACATATCACCAGAGAATCTTCAAGATGCCGTTTTGATTGTTCTGGATGAGCTTTTAAAACATAGTGATCTTTATAATGGCTTCCTGGCAAGTATTATGAGCGTGCTTAATGAGAAATGGAACGGTGAAACCAATGAGCAAATAGCAGAAAAGATTTTAAAGAGAATCACAGGGGAGGAATGAAGATGGTTATACTGAAAGTATTTGCGACATTGCTTGACATTTTCCTGATGTGTTGTATTGTAAAATATTCTGGTCCAGAGAGTAAATCTGCCATGATAGGATGCTTGGTAATTTGCTTTATCATTCTGTGCAATGCGATTTTGATCTGGATTTAGGAGGTGAGCAGGATTGGTCTTGGTGAAATTTGTGGATGGAACCGAGGAAAGCTACGAAACAAAAGACAATTCAATCTCTCCCTGGAAGTTTGTAGAACGGGAACGTTGCTTCCTGATTCCAGATATCCACGGTGACGTGGAAATCACGAGGGAGTTCGTAAAGTCGATACAGCACATCGAGGTTTAGGGCTATGGTGTAATTGGCAAACACACATGACTTTGACTCATGCGTTGTAGGTTCGAGGCCTACTAGCCCTGTTTGGCTTCTTCATGTTTGTGTGTATTTTCCTTCACCCCATAGCGGAATGCTGTTAAAGAGCCGTCGCAAGGCTCGTGGGGGTTTCTGGATCTTTAGTTCAAATGGTCAGAACATCCGGCTCATAACCGGACGGCTCCGGGTTCGAGTCCCGGGAGATCCATTTGGTGTTTTCTTCCATCCCAGACTTTTTCAACGAGGATGCACACCGGTTGAAGTAAAGCGCCATGTCAGCTTTCAAAGATGGTAGGTGGCGTTACCGTCAGGATCAAAAAATTCAGAAGTTGATGTAGCCCTGCACAGTCCTTGCAGACTTAAGATGGACGGTGTCCAGGATAACTCAGTTGGTAGAGGAAATTGTGTCGCAGGTTCGAGTCCTGCTCCTGGAATTTGCGGTGTTGGTTCTCTGCAAGAGCCGAAAGGCACACTACAGGCATAAGTTGGGGTTCGATTCCCTGCGCCGCAGATTGGATGTTTAGCTCAAATGGGAGAGCACCTGACTTTTAATCAGGCGGTTTGCGGTTCAATTCCGCAAGCATCCATTTACCTATATTTCGTTCGTAAAAAAAATAAAACGGAGCGTATTTGAATGCCAACAGGAGATCAGAAAGAAGCAAAACTATTCTATGCGATTGGAGATGGAGAATGGAATGAAATATCCTGTATCCGATCCATTGAAATGGATAATTTTTGCGGAACGGCAGAACAAGATGATTTTAAGCCATTTTCTATAGAGCCACATAGTTTTTCTTTTGAACTTGAACTTAATAAAAAAGGTTCTTCTCTTTTTGTTAAATTTTTAAGATTAACAAAGCCAAATAACTGGTTGAAAATGCATGGATATCATATGAGAAGGAGGTTTAAGAAAAGATGATTGCATCAGTTTACAAGTGTAGGTTATGCGGGAAGGAATTCGAGGAAAAAATGGATGATGGTTTTGCGGGCATACAAGGAATTATAAAAACAGAAAGTTATAGAATTACTGTTCATAAATGCGAAAATGGAGATTGCGGGGTTGCAGATTTACTTGGATGTAGAAAAATAAAATATTATGAGGAATAAAGAATTGATACGGAAAGTGGAAAAGGCTTTTGAGTTTCCAATGCATGAATGGCAAAAAGAATATTTGCTTAATGGACGTTTAACTCCAAAAGAAAGAGGGAATGGAAAAACATTTGCTTATATTCTAGGACTGCTATTATACGATGGAGAACCTATAAAAGTTACGAGAAATAAATCAATATGTGATAATGAACTTTCAAAATGGTGCGATGGAGGTTTACATACTTTAAAATATAAAACATGGTTTTTCTATGAGTGTTTAAGGATAAATGAAATACTCGTTGAGAACGGTATTAAGACAAGGATTGTATATTTTTAAGTAAAGGATTGGTGGAATATGATTTACGAAGATAACATGGCTATTGACAAAAAATATTTGAATATATTAAATATTCCGATATATGATACCGTGCGAGAATTGCATGGGATTTTAAATGAAATAAATTTGTTTTGCATGGCTAGTGGTCTTTACATACAATATTATTCATTTTATGACAGTGTGAATAAAAAAGATAAAGTATGGGTAGATGAGTTTAAGAATGGACGCATAAAATTTGTTCTCTTAAGTGATAAAGAATGGAAAGTTGGAAAATTAAAAGAAGCGCAGGAAATCCAGATTGAAGCAATTAAAGAGTTCTTGGGAGAAAATTACAGTGAAGATTCTATTATCTGGATTTCGGAACAGGAACGCAAAGACCAGATGGAGGAACAGGAATATAGGGAGAAAAAGAAAATAGGGGATTTTACGAAGTGGGCTGAAAGTGCAACACATGATCTGATTTTTGAAAGCTACTCCGCAATGAAACTGTTTTTCCTTTATACAGATAGGATTATTACTAAAGAACAGTTTTTGATTGAATTGGTAAATATTCTTGCAGAAGAAAAACGAGTCCAAAGAGATATGCAGTTAAACGAAGGAGTTAAAAACTTTAGAAAAGACATTGAAGAAGTGCTGGATAAAAATAAAGATTTCTTTAGTGAGGTTTTTAATGGGTAGAGCATGGCATGTTGAAAGGTTTGCTGGAAATGAATCTATTTCAAAAATGGAAAAATCGGAAGTCCAAAAAAGAGTTGATTGCGGAAAATGCCAGGCTCCGATCTGAAATTCAGAACTTAATGGACGTTAAAAGAAGGCAAAACGTCTTTTCAGGAAAATTCAACTTGAAAAAAGTTCAAATAAGCGTTGAAGTCCACCCGAGATTTTCAGATGCGCATGATGATTATATCAAAGAAGATGTGGCAAAGCAACTTATGGAGTACATAAAGCCGTATATCGAATATAATTCCAGAGAAGGATATGATAAAGGCAGCAGAATTTATACTGGAAGCTTATGGGTTGGGATTCATGAAGGGAATAATCAAGAAAAGGTAGATGAAAGAAATGGAATATTTAAGAAGAATAATTGATTTCATAGGTGCATGGTTATATTATCCAAGGTTAAAAGAATATATGAAAAGGACTAAAAGCGGATTCGATATATGGGGCTCCAGGTGGAATTACGCAAAATGGCATTGCAGATATGGGAAATTGAAAGAATGCAATTCGGAACCGGAAGTAGATAAATTTGATTGGTGGAAAAATGCCTACAATGAGGAACCAATAGAAAATTGACGTGAAAAAAGTGGGGAGTTTAGATGATAGGTAATTTTATGAATCCGCCAGAACCAAGCAACGGGCAGGCGTACACGCAAAAAGATTATAAGACAGGGATTCTATGGGTATGTTGCCCTCACTGTGGAAAGCGGCAGTTCCCATTAAGTGACGGAGCCAGGATTGAAAACCAGGAATTCCAGTGTAAGGGGAGTAACTGCAAGAAATTATTTCTTGTAAATTACAATCAAATGCATTTATAATATTGTGAGATGCTATTAAATTTTTAAGGTGAGAAAATGAGCGATTTAAAGATATTTACGGACAATATAGAGCATGAAGCATTGAATCAGATTTATACGTTGGTGAAACAGCCTGCGTTTGCGGATTGCAAAGTCAGGATTATGCCGGATGTTCATTCCGGGGCAGGTTGTGTTATTGGCTTTACGGCAGATTTGGGTGACAAAGTAATTCCCAACATAGTCGGTGTTGATATTGGGTGCGGGATGGGAGTTCTTCAACTCGGCAATATCGATGTTGACCTTGCGAGACTGGATGATGTTATCAGAAAGTATGTTCCTAGCGGAAGGAATGTTCACGATGAAGAGCAGGGCGATATGGCGGAAAACATTGTCAATCAGTTATACTGCAAAGATAAATTGAAAAATGTGGACTGGATAAAAAGAAGCCTTGGAACACTTGGGGGTGGAAATCACTTTTTGGAATTGGATATTGACGATTGCGGGAGAAAATACCTGATTATCCACAGTGGGAGCAGAAACCTTGGAAAACAGGTTGCTGAAATTTATCAGCAGATGGCGATTGATGATATTTCTGGCAAGTCAAATTTCAAGGAAGACAGTGAAAAACTGATTTTGGAGTACAAGGCAGCTGGAAGAGAAAAGGAGATCAGCAAGGCAATTAAGGAATTGAAAAATAGTTATGGGAAGAATTCTACGAATGTGCCAAAGGAATTGTCTTATCTGGTTGGAGAACATAGGGAAATGTATCTGCATGACATGAAACTATGCCAAGAATTTGCCCATATCAACAGGAATACAATGCAAGCCATTATAGCTTACTACATGGGATGGCAAATAAATAAGGAGACGCCGAGATTTGAGACCATACACAACTATATCGAGCATGACACAAATATGGTTCGCAAGGGTGCGATATCTGCGAAAGAAGGGGAGTTGCTTTTAATTCCAATCAATATGCGAGACGGCTGTATCCTTGGCAGAGGAAAGGGAAATCCAGATTGGAACTTCTCCGCACCTCATGGAGCCGGTAGGATCATGAGCCGTTCCAAAGCAAAGGAAAGCATTTCTTTGGAAGATTTTGAAAAGTCAATGGAAGGTATTTATACAACTTCTGTAAATCGGTCAACGATTGATGAAAGCCCTATGGCTTACAAGCCGATAAAGGAAATTATTGATAACATAAAAGATACGGTTGAAATCGTAAAAATAATCAAGCCGATTTATAATTTCAAGGCAAGTGAATAGAGTATAATAAGAGAGCCATTGGCAGAATGTATAACGAAAAAACTTGTCAAGGGAGTCAAAATGAAAAAGATACCAACGCTTTTCGAGAGAGAATTTGAAAATCACAAAGTAGTCCGTGTATTAGACAAGGTTGTTCCAGGGATGGAATGGGTGCTTGCTGGAGAGGGAACTGCGACAGTGAA
The DNA here is from genome assembly GCA_947591155.1 of uncultured Lachnospiraceae bacterium. Classification (GTDB taxonomy): domain Bacteria; phylum Bacillota; class Clostridia; order Lachnospirales; family Lachnospiraceae; genus Choladousia. The sequence goes on along the minus strand of CANQDA010000008.1, from coordinate 70,952 downwards.
AATAGATGGTTCATGTTGCGCAGTCATAAATGGAGAATTTTACAAGAGGTATGATGCAAAGAAAGGAAAGCCTATTCCTAAAGATGCGATTAAATGTCAAGAAGAACCAGATCCAGTGACTGGGCATTTTCCTTGTTGGGTAAAAGTGGACGATAATAAGGCAGAGGATAAGTGGTTCAGAGAAGCGTATTATACAGAATCCATGTGGAATTATCAAGGGTTGAAACTTCCAGACGGAACTTATGAGGCGATTGGAAAACATTTTCAAGGAAATCCGTACAATATGGATTATGACGTGCTTGTTCGTCATGGTACGGAAGTAGTAGAGTTAGAGAGGACTTTTGAGGGAATCAAGAAATATCTTTCAGAGAATTACATTGAGGGACTTGTATTTTATGATAGGCAAGGGGAACCCGCTTGTAAAATCAAAAGAACAGATTTTGGTCTTGAATGGAATAAAAAATAAATAGAGATAAGAGAGCCAGTGCAATAGCACATTTGAGAGCCAGACAACACTATGAGGAAAGGTGGTCTGGCTCTTTTTTATGGCTGTAACGGTTGAACTGTATAAAAGAAAAGTGAATGAAGTCAGGGACAAGATCAGGACAAGCCCGTCCGGCAAGCCGACATATGACCAGCTCACCATGCTGTATGACCTGATGTATTATATGCACAACGATTTTCCTGACGAAAATAAGTATGTTCTAAACGTCACTGACTATGTAAAAAATTGGAGCAACATAAGAAAAATTGACGATAAGCACGAAAGACTTTATTGGGATACGCTTCTATTTCAAGCGCCGTGGAACTTTGAAAGTTACGTCCTGTTTATGGAACGTGACAGGCCATTTGAAAAGAAATTTTATGAGCCAAGAATGAAAACCTTAAACGTTGTGGCAAAAGACCTTCAAGACCTGGAAGACAGGAAAATATCGTTCTATGGACTGTCGATGCCGAGTCGTGTTGGTAAGAGCAGTATGTGCATCTTTTTTTTGTCATGGATTATGGGGAAAAGACCAAATAGCCATAGCGCAATGGGGGGACATTCTGGCAGGCTTGCAAAAGGATTCTATGGCGAACTTCTAAATCTTACTTCTACAAAAGAATACACATTTCCAGAAATTTTCCCAAATGCAAAGCTGGAAAGAAAATCCGCAGATGATTTTGAGATAAATTTCAATGACCCTGATAGATTTGCCACAATGACGTGCCGAGGTATTGATGGTACATGGACGGGAGCCGTAGACATATCAGAAGACGGATATCTATACGTGGATGACCTTGTAAGGGATAGGGAGCACTCCTTAAGCCCTATCCGACTGGAAAATACTTATCAGGAATACCTCAATAAGATGGTTGACCGTAAAAATGACGGCGCAAGGGAGTTAATGGTCGGAACAAGGTGGAATGTCATGGATCCTCTTGGGCGAATTGAAGCACAGTTCAAAGAAGACCCAAGGTATCGCTTCAGAAAGATTCCTGCCTTGAATGAAAACGGTGAATCCAACTTTGATTATTCTGTGAAAGGTTTTTCCACAGCATACTATCTCGACATGAAATCAAAGCTTGATAAGAACGAGTGGATGGCAAAATTTATGCAGAGTCCATTCGTGAGAGAAGGATTGCTTTTCCCGGCAGACGAGCTGCGGTTTTACAACGGGGTGCTGCCGGACGGTGACAGCAGACGGGTTTCTGCTTGCGATGTTGCCTGGGGTGGCGGGGACAGCCTTTCAATGCCCATTGGGAGAGAATATGAAAACGGGGATGTTTATATTTATGACTGGGTATTCAACAAAGGCAAGAAAGAAGAAACGCTTCCTATAGTGTGCGGAAAAATTATGGGAAATGAAATACACCAGATCAACTTTGAAGCAAACAACGGCGGCGATATGTATTGTATGTATATCACTGAAATGCTTGAAAAACAGAAGTATAAATGCAGTTGCACAAGTACAAAAGCACCTGGAAGAATGGAGAAGATGGCAAAGATTATAGCTGCTTCCGGTGACATAATAAGGCGGTTTGTGTTTTTGGACAAGCAGCACAGGAGCGAAGAATACCAGGCTGCGATGGATGAACTGGAAATAATCGTACAGATCGGTATAAATGAGCATGATGACAGCGCAGACAGCTTGTCGCAGCTTGTAAGATTTATAGATGCGCCAGCACCGAAGCCAACGGAGATAATCAATAGCCCATATTAGAAAGGATGGTTAGAAGTGACGACTAAGAAATATTTATCGCAAATAGAAAGAATTGACAAAACCATACAGAATAAACTATCCGAAATTTACCAGCTTAGAAGCCTGGCAACTGATATTACGGTCGCAACGGATAAAGAAAAAATTCAGGTTTCAAGCGATAAAGATAAGATCGGGAATGCCGTTTCAAGAATTGTGGATTTGGAAAATGAAACGTCATCCATGATAAATGACTACATAAATACCAGAAAGAAAATAATCCGTGAAATTGATTCTTTATCAAACAAGAATTATTATCAGGTACTTTTTTCAAGATATGTGGAGTACAAGACGATGGATGAAATTGCGGAAAAGATGAATTATTCTTGGAGGCAAATTGTAAGGATACACGGTTCTGCCTTAGTTGAGTTTGAAAAATTATATGGTTCTGAATACTTGTCATAGAATGTCATATTGCTTTTATGTTATAGTGTATGCGAAGTAAAGCGCCCGGAGCAGTCCAGGCGCTTTTCCTTTTGGGAGGAAATTTTGATGGAGAAATCCAAAAAGAGCAAAGAAAAGGACAGTAAGAAGCCGGACAGCAGTTTTTGGCGTGACGAGCACATGCCGCATACCTGCTCTTCCGGCCATTTGTTTGGTGGGAGATACTTAACGCAAAAAGAAGTGGAGATAGAACAGAGGGTAAAGAAAAAGACCTGACGAAAGGTGGTGGAATAAGTGCCGCAGATTGGAAGAAAAAAGATTCTGACAGATGTAAAAGAAATAACCAGGGAAAACATCATAGAGGTGCTGCAAAAAGCTTATTCCATCCACAAGATGAACGCCAGGAGAATACAAGAGCTGATTGACATAGACCGTGGAATCCAGCCGTTAAAAAGGCGTAAGACAAAGCGGAAAGACATTGATATCCGGGTTTGCGACAACATCTCTAATTACGTCAAAAAATTCAACGTTGGCTATTTTTGGAGCAACACCATTATGCTTGTCCAGCGTGGAAACAAGGAAATGCACAATACGGATGAAAGCGTTGATAATGCTGGAATCAATGCGCTGAATGAGATGCTTGGCAATGGAGAGAGGATTGGATATAAAGACCAGTGGATGGCAGAGTTCCTTGAAATCGGCGGTATCGGACACCAGCTTGTGGACGTTAAAACTGATTTTGAGGATGAGGTGCTGCAAACCGAGGATGGTGAGTATGTCGGCTCCTTGGTAAATGTATATACTCTGGATTCCAGGTATGCGTTTTGCGTGTACAATAACGGAGTCGGTCAAAAGAAGTTGATGGGCGTTACTTATGCAGAAACGGATGACGGAGTGTATTTCACTTGCTTTACCGATAAAGAGAGATTTGAAATACACAACGATGAAATCCTGGATGAACAAATAAATCCTTTGGGAAGAGTGTCCATTGTGGAATATGAGCGTTCATTTGATAGGACAGGGTGTTTTGAACGCATTCTTTCCATGCAGGATTCGCTGAATGTTATGGTTTCTGACCTGACAAACGATATCGCCCAGAGGACACAGGAAATCTGGTGGGGGAATGACCTTGATTTTCCGAAAGACGAAACAACTGGAAAGACAAAGACCCCGGAAAGCGGGCAATGGGTATTAACAAGCAGCGGAGCGGACAAAAACCCCAAAATACAGCCGTTGTCAAGCACTTCCGATAATCAGAGCACGCTTTCTTCTATCGACAAACAGAGGAACTGGATATTGCAGATGTGCAATGTACCAATCCAGTATGATACTTCCGGCGGCGGTTCTACTGGCGTTGCGATGGATATTTCATCCGGGTGGAATGACGCTGAAATTGCCGCCATGCAGAAACAGCAGATGATTGAAAAGGGAAAGCGAGAGGAACTTGAACTTATTCTAAAAGCAATCAGCCTTGTGGATACAAAGGTTCTTCCTGCTGATAGCCAGATCAGGAAAGTGCATAGCACGGACGTAAACTATAAGTTTATCAGGAGAAAGAATCTTGATATCTCAACGAAGTCGAATGCGTTGTGCGCACTACTTTCACACGGCATAAACGGGCGGCACGCCTTGATTGCGGCAGATATCTTTGCAGACGTTGAGCAGGTATGGGCGGACAGCAAGGAAGGGATTGAACTGTACCAGAAATATGCTTATGAGAATGCGGCAAAACAGAGTACGGAACAGACGGGAATGCAGGATATGTCTGATCAGTTGGAGCAGTCTCCTATCCTGAAGGAACAGAACTCTTAAGCGACAGGGAGTGATTAGCCATGTTTGAGAATGTAAGAAGCTTTGACCAGCTAAACAGCCTTGTCAAGAATAAGCGCTCAGAACCATACGATGAGTACTTTAAAGAGATGGATATCAGCGAAGAGCAAAAGGAAGAAAGGGTTTCATTGTCGGAGGATTTTGAGAATGCCTTTCTTCCAGTTCTGATTTTGCTATTCACCATGCAGCAGTACGGGATGGTGAACTGGGAAACTGCAAGGCAGAGGTTTGACAGCGGATACAGACAAGCCATATCAAGCCGCATGGACATAGACGAACACATGGACTTGTATATTTCACAGTTTGCTTATGATGTGATAGATTCGACAAAAAGCCATGAAGAGGATCCTTACTATTATTCCTTAGACCGTGCGATGTACTTGAGTGAGAATGAATCGAACACGTCATTGAATTACAAGGATTTTTTACATGCTATCGCTTCCGGGAAGACCAAAAAGCAGTGGGTTGACGTGAGGGACAAAAGGGAGCGGAAAACGCATTTGATGGTCGGCGGCACGGTAAAGAAAATTACGGAGCCGTTCCTTGTGGGCGATTCGCTGATGTTTTTCCCAAAGGACGTTTCGTTTTCACCAAGTCTAGACCAAATTTGCGGATGCAGATGCTCTATAAAATATTTTTAAAACCTCTTGACTTTTTGTGCGTACTATAATATAATTAAAGTGCGTACAGAAAGTGAGGTGAAACAATGTCGCCACGCACAGGTAGACCCAAGACTGATAATCCAATGAATGACAGGCTTTATATTCGTGTAACAAAAGAAGAAAAGGAAGAAATAACAAGGTTTTCTAAAGAGCATGGATATACATTGCTTGAATTGATAAGGATTGGGATTGAGAAAGTTAAGGGCATAAAAAAGTAGGAGCGTTGCCCCACTTGCGATGACAGCAACACTCCATACGCAGAAGTCTCCCTCTGATAAATACAATCATATCACAGCCGAGACTTCTTTTCAAGAATTATTTTGCAAAAGATGAATCCAATAGTTTGGTGGAAAGAGGTGCGGCATGAGGAAGAAATTGATAATGGCATTGTTCTTTGTATCAGCACATATTGAGGATTTTGCGTACTACTTCATAGGGAATGGAAAATGCAAAACAGATTTTTCCATTGAAACACGCTGGTGCATACATGATTATAGCGATTGAGGTGATATGATTGGCAAAAGCATTAGATTTGATAGGTAAAAGATTTGGAAAATTGGTTGTAATTGAAAGGGCAGAGAATAACAAAAATGGAAATACAATGTGGCTCTGCAAATGTGATTGCGGGAAACAAAAGTTGGCTTTGGGATATGACCTAACGCATGGAAGGACTACTTCTTGTGGATGCAATCCGCTTGGGAAGCCAAGTAAGAAAAGAATTGATCTTACAGGAAAAAAATTCGGAAGATTGAAAGTTGTTTCTCTTAATGAAGAAAAATCAAAAGAAGGGAAATTAGTTTGGGATTGTTTGTGTGATTGTGGAAATACAATATCTGTTGCTGGAGGAAATTTAAAAAACGGTCATACAAAAAGTTGCGGATGTATTTCTAAAGAAAAAATTAGATATGATGATCTAACAGGAAAGAGATACGGAAGATTGACAGTAATAGAGCAATCAGGAAGAATAAGAGGTGAAATAGCATGGTTGTGTCAGTGCGATTGCGGCAATAGAAAAATAATAGTTGGTAATGATTTGAAATCTAGGACAAAATCATGCGGATGTTTGGGCGTGGAGAGCAGAAAAAGACCTAAAAGAATAACACATGGAATGAGTAAAACTAGACTTTATAGAGAATGGAATTCTCTTAAAACTAGATGCTCTGAAAATTATCATGCTAGAAAAAATTATTTTGAGAATGGAATTACATTTTGCGAAGAATGGAAAACATTTGAAAATTTCAGAGATTGGGCAATGGCAAATGGGTACAACGAAAAGTTGAGTCTAGACAGGATAGACAACAATAAAGGCTACTATCCAGAAAATTGTCGATGGGCAACGATGAAGGAACAACAAAATAATAAGTCTGATAATGTAATCATAGAATACATGGGAGAATCAAAAACATTAAAGCAATGGTGCGAATATCTTGAGTTAAATTATGGAATGGTACAGCAAAGAAGGAAAAGGGGATTCGAGGTTCCGAGATTGTTTGAACCTCCGCATAAGAATCAATATCAATGAAAACGGCACTTGGTAAAAACCAAGTGCTTTTTTCTTGAAAATATTTTTAGGTAACAGGCACTTGGGAAACCGGGTGCTTTTTATATGCCTCAGAGAAGAGACAAAAATAATCGCAAACGTCAGAGAAAGACGAAAAAAAGCAATGCGGAGACAACCGCAAGAACAAACAGAAAGGTGGGTTTTGATATGAAGTTCAGGAATGTAAGATTTAAGCTTATGCCGATGAATCTCCAGTTTTTTGCAGAGGATGGTTCTTCTGGTGGCGGAAGTGGTGCTGGCGGCAGTGTTGAGGATACTTCTGTGGAAGGAACCGAAACAAAAGAAAATACGCCGACAGTGGAAGAACTGCTTGCACAGCTTGCCCAGGAACGGGCGAATTCCGCAAAGTACAAGAATCTTAGCGACAAGTATTCCAAGGAAGCCGCAGATTCCAAAAAGCAGTTGCGTGAAAAAATGAGCGCAGAAGACCAGGAAGCCGCCGCAAAGAAGGAAGCAGACGAAGCAAAGGACAATCGCATCAAGGAACTGGAAGAAAGGATGGCCATTATCGACAACACCTCATTCTGGGGCGGTAAGAGCATCGGAATGGATGAAGCGCTTGCCAAGTCAACGGCAGAGGCAGAAGCGAAAGGCGACAAAGATGCTTTCCGCAAAAACATTGCGAGCCATATCGAAGCCATCAAGAAAGCTGCCTATAACCAGGCGCTTAAGGACAGACCTGACATTAAGGCTGGAAGCGGTGAACCTGGAAAGGATTCACTTGCGGAAGAGCTGGCAAGAAAAGTAGCAAAGAAAAACGTGTCGGTTGACACAAACAGTCTCAAAAATTTCATGGTAGGAGGTTTTTAAACAATGGCAAGAGGTGAAAGAAAGATTGTTTCCGTCAGTGTTGGCGGGGATGTTGAAATCCTGAATCGTGCGCCCTTTGAGGCGGTTCCCATGACGATTGATTTCACAAGCATTGAAGATGTGGACAAGGAAACCGGGAAGAAGATTGTAAAGGCTGGTACTCCGATTGACAACAAGGGTGTTCCAGTAAAAGAAACTCCTTGGACTGGTGCGTGGGGCATTCTGCTTCATGATGCGTATGAGGATAACCCGGATGGTGCCCTTCTGCGGAAAGCTTACATCAATAAGACGGTGGCGGCTGCGCATTCCGGTCTTTCCTATGATACTGCGCTGGAGGAACTGTTCCCGCAGATCACATTTGAGGAAGACCAGGGAAAATAATTGGGGCTGATACAATTTCAGTCCCCGATGTGAATCAGCCCCTAATCGGAGACAAGACGGCCAGTGATATGGTCACACCGGATACGAAGGTTTTGATTGATGGAACCGTGGTCGGCGAATTGAAATACATAAGCGACTATAAGGATTTCAGCAATAACCCGGAAGAGCAAAAAGGAAATTTCTTTCCAACAGTTTTAGGGGACAAGTACAAGGGTAAGGAAATAACTTGTACTGGAATCAAGAACGGTGGCGTGACAAAGGAAGTTGATAATGAATGGGTACTTAGGGTGTCCAGCCAGGAAAGCGGATTTAAGTTTGAATGCGATGACGAGGAAATCATCACGCTTCGATTTAAGGAAGCTACCTTGAATGGCCCGGTTGTAATCCCTCCGCTGGATACAGACCTTGGAAAAGCGAACGGCGGGAAAACGGTGCTTAATCTCATAGGTGCAGATGTAAAAATCTCATGGGATGGAACTACTGGAAAACCGACTGGAAAGATAAAGAATGTTGAGAAGTACGATACGTACCCAGATGGACAAAGGAACGGTCACTATTTCCCTGTTCAGTTCAGCGAGCAATACTACGATAAGGAACTCCATGTTGGTGGAAGCTTGAGCGGTGATGAATTTACTGCTGGGAGCAATTTCACGCCAAACAAGGATGACCCTTATCTTGTAATACGCATTGAGAACTGTACTGATGGCAACAAGGTAAAGGTGTTTGACGTGAGTACAAAGGAAGAATTATTCACTATTGATTTTAGCGCAGCAACGCTATTTTGAAACTTAAATCTTAAAATGCAATAACCGGCAAAATTAGGATTTTGTCGCTGACCCCTAAAAGCTACGGGGTAGAAAGGAGAACCATGTTACAGATTACTGATATTTTCAGTGCCCGTGCGGTGGCTCTGAACCGTACAGAAAATCCGAGCAACAGAGAAGCCTTTGTTGGCCCGGTGTTTTTCCCCAACAAAAAGAAGAATGGGCGTTCCGTCAAGTGGTTGAAGACCCACAAAGGACTGAACGCCATTTTAATGCCTTCTAGCCTTGACGCCATCCCTATGATCAGAACCAGGGAAGGGTTCGTTGAGGAAGAGCAGACCATGCTGTTCTTCCGTGAGAGTATGCAGGTCAAGGAAGAGGACATGATGAAGATTCAGGACGTGCAGGATTCCAATAGTCCTTATGTGCAGGAAATCCTGGAGTCCATCTATGACGATACCAATAAACTGTTGGATGCCGCAGAAATCGCCGCAGAAGTAATGCGTATGCAGCTGCTGGCAACCCAGGAAGGTAAGCCGATCATCACCATCGGTACTGGAAAAGGCTCAAGCGATAACATTATCCGCACGATCAACTATGACCCTGATGGAACCTATGCCTCTAAGCATTACATGAAGGTTACTGGCAATACATGGGATAAGGCTGACCAGGCAAAGCCACTTAATGATATCCAGGAAGCCACCACTTACTTGAAGAGCATCGGTGTGATTCCTCGTTTTGCCCTGATGAACAGCGTAACGCTGAATTACCTTGTGGCAAGCGAACAGATCAAGAACGCCGTCATTACCTCTTCCGGCAGGACTGTTGATTTCATGGACGAAAATTCCGCAATCAGCGCATTTGAGAGGATGACGGGGCTTCGGGTGGTGCGTTATGACAAGATGTATGTTGATTTTGATGGAACGGAGAAGAAGTTCTTCCCAGACAATAAGGTCACAATCATCGGTAGCAACATTCTTGGAAACACCTATTACGGCGTAACCCCAGAGGAAAGAACTCTGCTTGGGAATCCCAATGTGGATGTGTCCATGTATGACGGCAGAATCGCAGTCGCCGTAAAGACGGAGGCGGGTCCTCCCGTAAGCGTATTGACCAGCGTTTCCCAGATGGTGATCCCTTCCTACGAGGGACTGGACAGCACCTATGTCATTGACGTAAAGGGCGAGTAAAAACAGGGAGGAGAAACTCCATGAAATATCCGTATAAGGTAAACCATAACGGCGTGTACTATGAAGCCGGGCAGGAAGTGCCGGAAGATCAGGAAGGGGAGCGTGAACCGCTTCCCTTTTCTGATTCCGATATCACATTTGAAACGGAAGAGGATCCAAAGCTTTCAAGGGAAGAATTGGAGCTCATGACCGTGAAAGACATCAAGAAGAAAGCGGAAAAACTTGGGTTTACAATTACAAAAGTCATTAAGAATGACGTAATTGAGGAATTCCTGGATAAGCAGTAAGAAAGGGCGGTGGCAGGAATGGATGAACTTTTGCAATCCTTAATTGAATACGCAAAACCGGACTATGTGCCGGAAATGGATTCTTTCCTGCGTTCGCTCATAGAAGATGCCATCGAGGAAATCTGCAATGAAATGTGTCCGCACGGATTCGAGGACGATGCGGAGCATGACAGAATCCAAGATATGGCACTTAAGAGATACAAAAGAATTGCGCTTAGAATCGCAAAATACCACTATGACAAGCAGGGTAGGGAAGGTGCAATGAGTTGGTCGGAAAACGGAACGTCCGTTTCCTATGAATCTTCCGCAACTCCTGCGAGTTATCTTCGTGGAATTATTCCAGTTGCAAGAATTGTATAAGTAAAGACGGTGCGTGGCGCGGTAACCTCCCGCCGTGCCGCAGGGGTGCGCATGAGAGTGTGGCAGGGGAGCGTACATCTTTACTTTGCCCGGGAGAGAGAAAGACGGCGAGGTGAAACGTATGGCGTGTGAAACTTGCCTAAACGAAAACAGAATAAAGGCGCTAGAAGAGGATAGCAAAAGAAATCAGGTTACCCACAAAGAATTTTTCAACAGGTTTGAGGAATTCAAGGTCAATCTGGCGCTAAACGGGAAGGACATACAGGGAGTTATGTCTAAGCTGGATGAAATATCCAGGGACGTGAAGGAAATCAAAGAGAAGCCGGGAAAACGGTATGAGACTGTTGTTGTGTGCATTATCACAACGATTGTCGGCGGGATCATCGGTTTTCTGTTAAACGGATTCATTCCCATGTGATTCCACTGAAAGGGAGGTCGGTGGAATGGCAGAAAGAATCAAGCAGATCAGGGTATGTGATTTTACCAAGAAAGAGATTTCCATGTTTTTGGAGGAGTGCAACTTTACGGAACAGGAGAAAGAATTGTTCCTGTTGCGCTCCAAATACTATACGCTGGAACAGGCGGCAGAAGAGATGAACATAAGCAGTAAGACCGCTTATAGGATTAACAAGAAAGTGAAAAAGAAAATTTCAAAGGTTTGTGTGGAAACCGAATTTCAATATATATAAGGTGTCCAAAATGTGACCATTTTATGGCGAATAGGTGTCCTTTAAGGAGAAGCGTATCAGCCTTACAATGTAATTAGAAAAAGCAAGGGAGGTACGCTTTATGCCATACAATCCGTATTATCAGCAGATGCCTTATAACAATATGATGCCATATCAGCAGCCCGTGCAGGATAGGATGGCGCAGTTGCAGAACCAGTACCAGAATACGTTGCAGCAGGCACAACAGCCTATTCAAATGCAATACATCCAGCAGCAGCCACAGATGGTAGGAAGATATGTAAATGATTTTTCTGAAATCACTGCAAACGATGTTCCTATGGATGGGAAATGGGCTATTTTCGCAAAGAACGACATGTCGGAAATACAGGCAAGGGCATGGTCTCCGAACGGAACTATTGTTCCGGTAAGTTTTAAGCCTGTAGCACAAGAAGCAAAAGAAAAGGAAGAGACAAAAGAAGATTATACCAAGGCATTTATGAAACGGTTTGATGACATTTCTGAACGTCTGGATAAGATGGAAAAAGCAATATCCAGACAAGCCTCCGTTCCGAGTAAAACGAAAAAGGAGGTAGGTTCAGATGAGTAATCCATTAGGTGTATTACAAGCGTTACAAAACCCTCAAGCTTTTATGCAAAATGTTATGAATAACAGTGAAGTCATGAAGAATCCGATGGCTAGAAATGCAGTGGACATGTATAGGAGAGGAGATTCTGCCGGGCTAAAAAACATGGCGGAAAACCTCTGCAGGGAAAATAATACGACTCCACAGCAGGTGCAAAACATGATTATGAGCCATTTCGGAATGATGTAAATTCGTACATTTTAGGGTTGTGCGCACAGAAAAACCGGTTCCCCCTATTTGTAAATATAACAATAGGAGGACATAAAATGTTCGAAGGTAGTTGTGGAGTTCCTTATTCAGTTCCTCTTGCACCTATTTCCACCACAGGTGCCGGAAACGGCAGTGGCAATGGCTTGTTTGGTGGAGATGGTTGGTGGGCAATTATCATCTTCGCCCTGATTTTTGGGTGGGGAAGAGGTGGATACGGCGGATTCGGCGGTGGAAACGGTTCTGGCGGTGAAAGCGGAAGCCTTACAAGAGGCGAGCTGTGCCAGGATATGAATTTCCAGAGCTTGGAAAATGCCGTAAGAGGCGTGCAGTCCGGCTTGTGTGACGGATTTTATGCCATGAATACTGGTATGCTGAATGGTTTCTCCGGTATTCAGAATACCTTGTGCCAGGGTTTTGCGGAAATCGCCGCACAGGGAAATAACAACACAAATGCACTGCAGCAGTCTTTGAATGCAATGAACATTTCCAATATGCAAACAGCAAATGCACAGAACATTGTTGCTTTGCAGAATCAGAATGCTTTGCAGACTCAGATTGCAGGATGTTGCTGTGATGCGCAGCAGACTATGGCGCAGATTAACTACAATCTGTCCACACAGGCTTGCGATACCAGGAACACAATCCAGAATGCGACAAGAGACATTATTGAAAATCAGAATGCCAATAGCCGCGCAATCCTTGACTATATGTGCCAGGATAAAATCTCTACTTTGCAGAGTGAGAATCAGGCTCTTAGACTTTCCGCAAGCCAGCAAGCGCAGAATGCTTACCTCATTCAGCAGCTTAGACCTACTGCCGTTCCAGCCTATTTGACCTGCAGTCCTTATGCTTCAGCGTTCGGTTATCCTTACGTTCCGGCAAATAGCTGTGGGTGCGGTGGTTATCAGACTGCTAATGCAGGATGCTGCTAAGATTGAAAACTCGCCGATTAGAAGGCTGATTATTTCTAAGGGGTGGGTTTTCCTACCCCTTATCGATTGATAAGGAGAAAATAAATATGGAAAAAGAAATCGAAACGAAAAATGATTTTTGGGATGATGGTTACTGGGCTGTAATTTTAATAATGCTTATCTTTGGATTTGCTCCGTTTGGAGGAACAGACCACGCTATTCGTGAAGATGTCGCAGAATTGAAAGGGAAAGTTTCAGTCCTTGAAAAAGTTGTTTTGTCAGATAGGGGGAAATAATATGGCTTGCAAAAATATTTGTAAACTTTGCCCCAACTTGATTATCTCACAGGCGGTCACATATGCAACAGGAGTATTGACAGTGAATATTCCAGCGGGAAGCTACGAAAGCGGAGACAAATATTGTCTGGTTATTGCACAGGCGATTCCTGCGGATGCGATTGTTGGCGCTCCGGTAGTGGTAACAATAGGGCAAGGAACTGTAACATATCCTTTGCTTTTGTGCAATGGAAACCAAATGACAGCTGGAACTTTAAGAACCAGGACGAAATACAGCACGGTTGTGCAGACCTCCGCAACAGGTGGGAGCTTCAGGTTACTCGGGAATATATGCTTCCAACAGAACAACAACTTGCAGGCCATTAACGGTACTGCGCCAACAGCATAACTAATTGCTATTTTTCTTTTCGGCGCATTTGATGTACTGCGTTATTGCGACATCAAGTATTTTGCTTATTGGAATCATTGTTGATTTGGAATAATCCTTTAACGCTTTTTCGGTTTCCTTTGAAAGTGTAGTAGAAAACCTTACCCGGTTTTTTAATTCATCACTCGACATAGCAAAAAATCCTTTCTTCAATTTAATTAAGTTTAACACATATTTTTCTTGAAATCAAGTAGAAAATATGTTATACTTAATTAAGATTAAATAAGTTTAAAAGAGGAGAAAGATATGCCGTTCAAGAAAGGAAACGTTCCACATAATTTTGTCGACATAACAGGGGAAAGATACGGAAAACTTTATGTTGAATCCTACGCTGGGAAAAAGGGAGACCAAAACGCATGGAATTGTAAGTGCGATTGCGGAAACAACGTAGTTGTATGCACGCATTATTTGACTAGCGGAAAAACAAAATCCTGTGGATGCTTAAGGAAAGAGAATAAAGGGAAATTTCAAGACATAACCGGATACGAAAATGAAGATATAATTGTTGTTTCCTTATTTGGAAAGAAGAGTGGAAAGATATACTGGAATTGCAAGTGTAAGCATTGTGGGAAAATCAATCAATCTGCAGCATCAAACATTAAGAAGAATGAAGCGACTTGCAAATGCATACACAAAAAGAGAATTGGCGAATCCAACAGCATGGCTGGTAGAAAAACAAAGATATATTCTAAATGGATTGGAATGAAAAGCAGATGTTTCAACCAGAAAATGCGGTCGTATAAAGACTATGGTGAACGTGGTATAACGATTTGTGAAGAGTGGCTTGATTTTGATAATTTCTATAAATGGTCTTTAGAAAATGGTTACAAAGACGGATATTCCATAGAAAGAAAAGATGTAAATGGAAATTATTGCCCTAATAATTGTTGTTGGATTCCGCTTGAAAATCAAGCGAAAAACAAAAGAAATACTTTGTATATTGAGATAAACAACGAGAGAAAGAGATTAAAAGAATGGTGCGAAATATACGGAGTAAACTACAAAACTGTTTATCAAAGGATTTATAAGTATGATATGTCTCCATTAGAAGCACTGACTCATATTGGAAAGGAGAAGTAGTGATTATGCACATTAAGCATATGCACAATGCGATTGAGAAAATCGCAGAAGATTTTAGCTGCGACGTTGATAAAGGCATTGAAAATATGAACGTTGGAATAGCAGAAAAGCAAGCAGAAATTCTTGAAAAACTTTGTGAGGCGGAATATTTTGCTAGGATTTCCAAGGCGATGGAGGAATCCGAAAAAGAGGAAGAGGAAGAATCCAAATATCTTCTGCGCCAGATGAAAGAAGAGTACGGAGATGAAGAGGGTGAGCGGCGTTTCTACAACCGTAACCGTTATTCCAATGGAAGATTCGCCCCAAAGGGCAGAGGAAGAAGCATGAGGATGGGATACATGCCTATGCCGTGGGATGAAGAAGAGTATATGCAGGATTATCGGCAAGACCCCAGGCTGCGCAATGTGCATTTTGGGATGGGGTACACTGATGGAAATCGTGGAATGGAAATGAATGGCAGAAACAGTTATGGAGAAGGCGGCCGTGGCGGTGACAATGAAGGCTCCCGTTATGGACGCTCGTATGAAAATTATAGGGCTGCTAGGAAGCACTACACGGAAAATCCCACACCGGAAAATCAGAAAATGATGAAAAGCACTGCGGATGAAGCGTGGGACGATGTAGAGGAAATGGTACGAAAGATTTACGGTGGTGCAGATACACAGGATAAGGCGAAGATGAAGCAAAGACTTACACAGTTTGCGCAACAGCTTCCGGCATAAAAAATAAAGGCTCCGTGGGCTTAATGCCTGCGGAGTTTTTCTTTGGGAGGAAATATGGAAAATTGCACGGTAAATATTCTAGGAACAGACTATGAGATTTTAGTGCAGTCAGAAACAGAGAATCCGAAGCTTAAGGAATGCGATGGAATTTGCGAACAGTATTCAAAGAAAATCATTTTAAATGATTGCAAATATACAGAAGATGAAGTCATGCGTGTGGATAATTTTGAGGAATACAAAAAGAAAGTTGCACGCCATGAAGTCTTTCATGCGTTTTTCGGGGAATCGGGATTGAGAAGCCATAGCGATTATGCAGAAAATGAGGAACTTATAGATTGGCTTGCAATACAATCTCCTAAGATTTTTAAGGCTTTCAAAGAACTTGATTTGTTGTAGGTGATGATATGCTGACACATTTTGAAATGAACGAACTGGAATGGACGGTACGCTTCACATATCCGTCTGACCCCGTTTTGATAGACAGGACTGATTCGTACACGCTTGGCGTGACGGATTCTTCCACACAGACTATATATCTTTCAAGCGCATTACACGGGGAACTGTTGACAAGGGTGCTGATTCATGAATTAGGGCATAGCGCGATGGTTTCTTACGACCTGCTTCCGCAATTACACAGGATGGTCAAGAAAAGGTACTGGATTGAAGCGGAGGAATGGTGCTGCAATCTGCTTGCGGATTATGGAGAAGAAATATTCAGAGATGCTTATAAAGTACTTGGCGATAAAGCGATTGGCGTTGTGCCGATTGAGTTATGCAGGGTTGTTTCGTAAAGAAAAGGAGAGGTTTTTATGGCAAAGAAAGTGTGTTTAGACCCCGGGCATTATGGGAGCCGGTATAATGCAGGAGCCACAAGCGGATATTATGAATCCGCAATGACGTGGCAGCTGACCATGTATGAAAAAGCGGAACTGGAAAGCATGGGAATTGAAGTGGCGCTTACCAGGAACAGCATTGATGAGGATCCCAGCCTGTCCGCCAGGGGCAAGAAAGCGAAAGGCTGCGATGCGTTCGTTAGTAACCATAGCAATGCCTGCGGTACGGAAAGCGTAAGCAGGGTAGTTGCTATTTACTATGTGAGCCGTTCCGGTACTGAAGTTGACGAAAGGTCAAGGCAACTTGCGGACATGATTGCTCCCAGGATTGAGCAGCTGATGGGCGTAAACGGTGCGCAGACTTATTCCAAATTGGCTGGTTCTGACCGTGATAAAAACGGGAAGAAGGATGACAATTACTATGGCGTATTGAATGGCGCATGGTCTGTTGGGGTCCCTGGAATCATCGTGGAGCATTCTTTCCACACAAATAAGTATGCAAGTGCATGGCTGATGGATGACAGCAACTTAAGGAAGCTTGCCAGATTGGATGCAGAGTGCATTGCGGAATTTTTAGGTGTTCCTGTTTCTGGAAGTAAGCCAGTAGAAGCACAGAGGCCTGCAGAACAAGTCAATACTACCACGGAAGAAAAGAAAGATGAGTTATACCGTATACGAAAAACTTGGGAAGATTCGAACAGCCAGGTCATTGCATTTTCGGTCTTGGAGAATGCCAAGAAATATGTGGACGAACATCCTGGATATAGTGCATTTGATTCTGCTGGGAACAAGGTTTATCCGACCGGTAAGGTTGAAAAGCCTAAAAAGGATTGCGGAGAATACAAGGTGCGTGTCCGCATTGAGAATCTGTACATGAGGACTGGGGCAAGTATCAGCCATGACAAGATCGGGTATATCCCGGAGGGTGTTTACACCATCGTGGAAGAGGAAAACGGTAAGATCAATTCTTCTGGAAAGATTGGGAAATGGGGCAGGCTCAAGTCCAAACAGATGTACAAAGGAAAGACCGTGGATGCCTGGATTTGCCTGAATTACGCAGAGGTGATCGCATGAGCCTAAACAGAATCCGGCAAAAGATATGGTTCTGCAAGCGGACGGAAAAGCTGGTGAACGGAATGCACATTCCTGTCTATGGGAAGCCGGTTTTAAAACACTATACCGTATCCAGTACAAGTGGATCTCCTGATGATGTAGCAGCTGGAATTATCCCAGACTATGACAGGTATATCACACGGGACAAGATGAAAGACAGATACAATACATTCGAGTTTGCGGAGGACGATGTTTTGTGGGTAGACCGGGAGCCGCAGCTTGACGATGATGGGAACGTGAGCCTGACGGAAAACGGGGAAGCAATCGTTCCGCCTGATTACGTCCTGAAAAAGATTTTAGACAGTCAGAAGTCACTGGTAGCAAGGTTCGGGATTTCAAAGATTCAAGGGGCGTGATTATGGCTAATAGGACGATAAAGATGAGTCTTTCCCAGAGTTCAATAAGGCAGGCTATTGATGAACTGAACCAGTATAAGGAAAGATTGAAAAGTAAAAATGACCTGTTTGTGCGCAGGCTTGCGGAAGTCGGTATTCCGGTGATTGACCAAAGGATAAGCGCCGCAAAGGGAGATTCGGACAAGAATCACAACACCTATATAAAGCTGAATTCTTTTGGAGAGTATTCACAGGCGGAATTGATAGTTGAAGGTCGGGGATGCCTCTGGATTGAATTCGGGTCAGGAATTTTCTACAACACTCCAGCCGGAACAAGCCCACATCCAAAAGGAGAGGAATTTGGTTACACAATCGGTTCTTACGGGAAAGGTCACGGCAAAGAGGAATTCTGGTACTATCAGGCGGACACGGGGGAATACGTAAGGTCTTACGGTACTCAAGCCGCCATGCCCGTTTATAGTGCCTCGGTTGAAATCAGGGCAAGGATACAAGAGATTGCACGGGAAGTATTTTCTTCATAAAACCTATCAAACTATAAATAAGCCATGAAGGAGGAAAATGGTATGTTAGTAGAAATGATGAAGATTAACAAAAGAGAAACGATTGTTGTAAGCAGTAGAGATATTGCGGAAACATTTGGGAAAGAACACAAAGAAGTATTGTATGCAATAGAGGGAAGAATCGCCGTAACAGAAAGAGCGAGAGGAGAAGAAGTAAAAAATAGGGGTATTTTACAGGATTTAACGGAAGGTGGGGAGCACCACCTTGAAAAATACTTCATTCCGTCAGAGTACAAAGCTGAAAACGGAAGAACATACAAAGAGTACCTTATGACAAAAGATGGATTTACTCTTTTGGTTATGGGCTTTTCTGGCGAAAGGGCCATGCGATTTAAGCTTGCATACATAAATCAGTTTAACCAGATGGAAGAACTTCTCAAAGGAAAACTGATCGAGAGGGAAAAAGGCATTGTTATCCGCCAAGCATTTACGAAAGCCTTGAAAGAAAGTGGAGAAGATGATCGTATGCACAATCACGCATACTCTACATACACTGACTTGGTTTACAGAGCAGTTTTCGAGAAATCCGCAAAGCAGTTAAGGGAAGAATACGGAATCACAAAGCAGGATAATCTCCGAGATTGTTTTTCGCAGGAGGAACTTGCAAAGGTAAAATCTGTTGAAATGATAGTCAGCGGACTTGTAGACTGCGGATGGGGATACGATGATGTGAAGTCATTTATCACGAATAGCAGTAGAAAACTGATTGCAGGTTAAATTTTATGATTTAATGAAAGGGGTGGTCACCTTGATTGTAGTTGACAATCCAAGTCTGAAAGTTTTTGAGAGGTTCCAGAAAGAAATAGAGCCTATCGTGGGCGAGGGAAACTTGTCAATGAACGCAAGCGAAACCATCGCAAAAGGGAAATACGCCAGGCTCCTGCTTATGGGAATGCCGACAGACCGTTCGGATTTGGAAGGGAATGAATGCTCCGTGAACCTGTCATTCCAGACGGAAGCTTTTGCGGACGGTATCTTTGCCCAGAACGATGCCTATGACATTGACAGTGCGATTCACAAGTGCATGGTGGGCATGGGATTTCGGCGCACGTTCGGGCCGGAGGTTCTGGACAATATTGATAGCAGGATAAAAAGGGTTGTAAGCAGATACAGCAGGGTATATACGGGGCAGTTATTAGGAGAGACCACGGGAGCGTAGGTCTTATTTTTATGGAAGGGAAGTGATTAAAATGGATTTTGGAGTAGCAGGATTTGTGGGAATCACGGTGATCTGTTATCTCTGCGGAATGATTGCAAAGGCTACACCGCTAGATAACAAGTGGATTCCTGTTGTTGTCGGGGTGGTAGGTGCAGTCCTGGGAGTGGTCGGTATGTACACCATTCCAGATTTCCCGGCTGACAACATCATAAATGCACTTGCTTGCGGCATTGTATCCGGTCTGGCAAGTACCGGAGCAGACCAGATCATCAAGCAACAGAAGCAGTAAGTAAATGAATACTACAAAAAATAAACCAGGAAAGGATGATTGAGTTTATGTTAGTAGAAATTACCGGAAAGAGATATGAGGAAAGGCTTGTCACTACAAGCAGAAAAATCGCAGAAACTTTTGAAAAGCGCCATGCAGACGTTATTCGGGATATCGAATCAATGAAATGTTCCGAGAAATTTAGAGAACGCAATTTTGCGTTATCCTCTTACAAGTCGGAACAAAATAAGACATTGAAAGAATACATTGTAACGGAAGATGGATTCTCAATGTTGTGCATGGGCTATACAGGTGAGAAAGCAATGGAGTTTAAAGAGCGCTACATAGAAGCTTTTAACTCCATGCGTGAAGAATTGCAGCGAATTTATACCGAACGTCAGCAGTGGCAGATTGAAAGGGATAAAGGAGTTGTAATACGTCACATTCTTACAGACACGATCAAAATGAGAATTGCAGAAAGTCCTAACAAGAGATTTGCCTATCCAAACTACACGAATCTTATTTACAGAACAATCTTTGGGAAGCCAGCAAAAGAACTGGAAAAGGATTACGGTGTGAAGGAAAAAGAAAATTTGAGGGATTTCTTCACTTGTGAGGATTTAAACAAGGTTCAGAGCATGGAGATGCTTGTAAGCAGTCTTATAGGATGCGGATGGGGATACGAACAGATAAAGCAGTTTATAGCAACAGAAGCAGTAAAAATGATTGAGTAAAAGGTGTCGATTTCGGCACCTTTTCTTAATACCGGCTGCCGGAACCACGAAAGGCAGTCGCTAACCATCAAAAGCTACATGGAGTATGAACGGGGCGTTTTTACGTCCCGTTCTGTTTTACCGGCTGTCCAGACGGGGCAGTCGCTGACCGCTAAAAGTTTTGCGGTAGAAAGGAGTGCAAAATGGCACAGGCAACAAATGCAATTCCGGCAATCAGTACACTTGGAATCAAGTTTGGCTATGCTGTGGAAACAGTTAGCAATCAAAAGCCAGAAGCGTTCAACTGGATTCCGAGATGTACAGAAATCGGCGAAATCACGCTGGACACTGAAACGATTGATGCATCCGCTCTGGAGGATCAGCAGAGCAGATACATTGCAGGCAGACAGGATACTGGCGGTTCCTGGGATGTAAGCTTCCATTTCACGCCAGAGAACAAGCCTATCATCAAGAAGATGATGAAGGAAGCTGCGGAAGGATTGAAAACGAATCTTCGTACATGGTTTGAGGTATGGCACCCTACGGACAAGGAAGCTTATTTCGTGGTAGGTCAGCCTGGTTCAAAGATTCCGCTTCCTTCACTTTCCGACAACACCACCTACACAGGTTCCATCACTATCGCCATTGATGAAATCAAGGAATTTGATATTGGTATCGAGCCTACATTGCCGGAACTGGACGAATAATAAACGTAAAAATGAAAGGGAGGAATTTTTATGTATAAGATTTTGCCAATCGGCGGGAAAGACTACAAGTTAGAGTACACGGTGGAAGCTTCACTTTACAGCGACTGCATCACGGAGTTGAGGGAATTCCTTGGAAAAACTTCTGGTGCAGTTGTTGAGAGTGAGATCACGGAGAACATGAACGATGAACAGAAGGCTACAGTCCGCTCACAGCTTTTGAAGAACGTATTGTCTGGAATGGACAACCTTCCGAAAACTGCAATCACCATTTTTTATGCTGGTCTGCTTGAACACCACGGGGAAGATGGTGACAGGTCTGTATTGTCCATGAAAGATGCAAAGAACATCGTCAGGCAGTATTTTGAAGACCATGCGGAAGATGGCACAGACAATTTCTATGACTTGCTCCTTATTTGCATGGAGCAGATTGGAGCGGACGGTTTTTTCAAACGGACGGGCATGGAAAAAGCCCTGACGGAAGGAAACAAGAAGATAAAAGAGCCTCAAGACCACAAGAAAAAAGCTTCCGGGAATTAATTCTGGGAGAGGTTTATGAGAATGCGATAGCGGCAGGAATGACGGAACATGAATTCAGGCACTCCACGTTAAAGTACATAACCAAAAGAATTGAAGCACGATTGGAAGAAAAAGAGAGCCGTGTAAAGGAACTGGAGTTCCTTGCTTGGAGAACTGGGTATTACGTCATGCCTGCCATAGCAGTTGTGTTTGGAAGCAAAGGGAAAAACAAATATCCAGATAACCCTCTCAAGGAAAAAACGGTTGTTGTGGAAGACATGGAACTTACGGAAGAGGAAAAGGAAGAATGGAGAAGCAGAATCTTCGGAAAGCTGAAAGACATGGGAGATAAACTAAAGAAAAATAAATTGAATCAGGGCGAGTAGGGGTCAAAGCCTATTCGCCCATTTTTTATACAGAAATATTTCCCCTTTACATTCACAGAAAATTTGTGTAATATTAAATAAATACAAATTTTGATATTATTAATACACATTAAGGATAAATATGTCTGGAAGAAGAAAGCGTAATAAAGGAACAGGTTCTTGTATTTCGATAATTGCTATATTTATTTATGGAGCACTATTGTTTTATTTTGGACTTCCAATTGCAATAATTGTAGCATTTTCTTATTTATCATTTATTGTACTTCGTTGGATGGCAAAAATTATATTTCGTTTTTTTGGTTCGGCTCCTGCATTTTGTTTTTTGCTCAATAAATAAAATAATTGTCTACACAAAAAGAAGAAACACAGATAATGAAATTGATAGGGACTTTATTTATAAAACAAATATCACTTCGCAGAAATATAGATATGATAATTTTGATGCATTTGTAGAAAAATTCGCAAGAGAATCAAATGCTTTAATTGAGCATAGAGAAGAAATGGAAGCGTATGAGAAATATTTCTCAAAGGCAGGAAATACAAAGATAGAAAATCCTTCTGTTCAAATAAACAATTCGAGCAATGATTTTAACCAATTCGTTTTGGACTGTAATCTATACATTAAAGAAAAAGAACAAATGGAACAATATAAGGAATATTTTTCAAATAAGCTTTCCAATAAAAACAATAACGAAAATACGGATGAAGAATGGGAAATTGACTTTGATATTGATTTTGGAGAGATTTATGTAGAGTTTTTGAATAAAAAATACAAAGCAAATGTTAATATAGTTGATTATAATAAAATAAGCGATAAAACCGTTGATGTAACAATGTATTTTGACAACGAAAAATGTTTTCAAGAGATTGCAGATTGCGGAGAAATTTTTAACTTGTATATGATAAAATATAGACATGAAGTTAAAATGATTGCGGTAAATAAATTTATTCTCACAGTGAAATCAAATTAAGTATTTTAAAAATATAATTATTACAGACACCTTACAATTGTAAGGTGTTTTTTCATGCGATAAAACCGACTGGACACCAGGTTCCGGCCGCTAACCTCGAACAATTAGGGGGTGTTGGATATGGCAGATCAGAGCATTGATTCATTGAGTTTAGAAATATATAGTAGCACAAGAAAAGCGGAAGATGCAATAGACAGGCTTGTGAATAAATTAAACGGATTGTCAAGTTCATTGTCTTTTGGAAATACTTCTGGTCTTAATGATTTGGCGAATGGCGTTGCCAGGCTCACGGGCGCAATGACTGGATTTAAAAATTCTGGTGTTGGAAAATCAGATTTTTCAAATATAGCAAGAAGCCTGAATCAATTAAGCAAAGTAGATGTGAATAGCGTAAGCAACGCTGCGATAGCAATACGTACATTAACATCTAACCTTAGTTCCATTGGAATGCTTTCCATTGATACGCAAGGAATACAGAATATTGCAAATTCGATATCGCTTTTAGGAAGAAAGGCTGTAGCACAGGCCGCACAGAATATTCCTATAGTAAATACAGTTCTTTCGCAACTTGTCACAACAATGAATAGCCTTGGAGCGGTGACATTTGATATATCTGGACTTGATAGCCTAACCGCTTCTATATCACGTCTTGGCGGAAAGGCAGCTACAAATTCGATTCCTAATATTCAGAACCTAACAGCTGGTTTAGTCCAGATGATGAATACTCTCGCAACCGCTCCGCAGGTAAGCCAAAACTTAATTCAAATGACACAGGCGATGGCGCAGCTTGCTTCTGCCGGAGGAAGGGTGTCTACGGCAGCAAATTCCATGCAGAACGTCATAAATAATTATAACAGGTCTGCTATCAGCGCTTCAAAGTCAACTAGAAGCCTGGTTTCTCAACTTGGTTTTATGGTGGCAAGGTTTTACACGATTGTCCGTGTAGCGAAAGGACTGTGGAATTCAGCAGATTCCGCTATGAATTATCTGGAAACCCTCAATTATTTCACGCAGGCATTTAACCAAGTTGCAAGTAAGGCAGATTTGAGTTTGTGGGAAGATTATGGTTATGCTTCCGCCGAAGCGTATGCGGATTCTTTTGAAAAGAGGGCAAAGGAACTTACCAAGAAACTCACTGGATTTGAGATAGGTGACAATGGAAATCTTGAAAGAACTGCGGTATCGAGCCTAGGTCTTGATCCAGATAAAACAACACAGTATCAAGCGACTTTTGCGCAGATGGCTTCGTCTATGGGCGTTACATCTGAGAATGCTTTGAAGTTGTCCAACGCATTGACGATGATAGGTGCAGACCTTGCTTCCGTGAGAAACCTTGATTTTACAGATGTGTGGGATGACCTCGCCTCTGGAATGGTAGGAATGAGCCGCACAGTTGATAAGTATGGAGTTTCCACCAGGGAAGCTGATTTGCAAACACAACTGTTTAAACTTGGGATAGAAGCGAAAGTATCAGCCCTTACGCAGGCTGACAAGGCGCTTCTAAGGACAATTACAATTCTGAACAGTACACAGTATGCGTGGGCTGACTTATCAGAAACAATTAACTCTCCAGCAAACCAATTAAGGCTTCTTACTTCAAACTTTACGGCTTTATCAAGGACAATAGGTTCTTTGTTCTTGCCGGTTATAACAAAAGTTCTTCCTTATATAAATGCGCTAACAATTGCATTGCAGAGATTATTTGCATGGATTGGAAATATCGCAGGAGTTGATCTAAGTGGCATTTCATCAGCTGTAGGCGGAGCCGCAGTTGATATGGGGGATTTTGCAGATTCAGAAGACAGCGCCGCAGAAAACGCAAAGAAACTTAAGAAATCCCTATCAGTCCTATCATTTGATGCATTAAATCAGCTAAATGGAGATAACGATGAAGAAAATTCCGGTAGCGGAATTGTGGACACGGGAGTATTAGATCAATTAGATGTCGCTTTGGACGATGCGCTTTCTAGATATCAGGAAGTTTGGGATTTGGCGTTCAAGAATATGGAAAACCGTGCAAATGAGATGGCGGAAAAAATTTACAAATCCCTAGAGCCTATTAGAAAAATCATTGAAGATTTTAAAATCGGAGATTTCTTTCAGATGGGGAAAGATGTATCACATCTCGTATCTGGGATTGCAGATTTCTTTACAAAAGCTATCAAAAAAGTTGACTGGAAGAAAATAGGTAAAAACATTGGAGATTTTATAGCCGGAATTAACTGGACTGAAATACTTAAATCCATAGGAAAACTTATATGGACGGCATTTAATGCTGCGATTGACTTTTATAAAGGAATGTTTAGCGAAGCACCATTTGAAACAATTATATTGTCTATGATGGCCATTCCTTCAATTTTGAAGTCAAGTTTAATCTCTTCCTTAATTCAAGCAACTTCGTATGTTATAAATTTTGGAAAAGCACTTTCTGGGAATGCGACAGCACTTGCAACGTTAGGCACGCAATTTCCTACAACCGCAAAACTTGTGGATACGTTGCGCACGGCATTTAGCAAATTCTGGTTTGGAATTGAAAATGGAAATGCATTAACTGGATTAAAGTTGGGATTTGATTCAATTAGAAGCAGTTTAACAAATCTGCAAAAGGGTGTCATTGGAGCCGTAGCGGTATTTGCGGAGTTTGCCCTTGTGAAAGATGGATTTTATGATATTATAACAGGATCTGAAAGCTTAATTAAATCAATAGGGCAAATATCGATTGCGGCAGGACTTGCTTCCGCTGCATTGTATGTAGCATTCGGGCCAGCCGGACTCGTTATATCTGGAATCACTGTTTTGGTAGGTGCAATATTTGGAATTAAGCAAGCTGTAGATGATATAGATGCTCAAAGGGCAGGAGAAGATATAAGGAGAGCATTTACTACGCCAGGCGGAGTTCCGGTTCAAAAGCTTGCCGATAATTTCGCAGACATGGCTGGAGAAATAGGAGATAGTTTTAAGAAAGTTGCTGACGATTCAGCAGAACTTGATTATGCACAAGAGAATATCAGCAAAACATGGCAGGAAATTGGGAAAATAGAGCTTGCTATGGAGAGCGGCGTTATTTCTGTTGAAGAAGGGACATCTCAATTAACAGATCTGTTTAATTCTCTTGCAACTGCAGCACAGGAAAAATTTAGTGTATTGGAAAATACTTTGCTTTCTGCATTTGGAGAAAATGGAGTTTTGCATGAATCTTATGAAAGAATGGGCGTAGATACAGAAGAGTTGATGAAATCTACGTTGCAAATAAACAACGATGCACTTAAAAAGATAGAAGAAATTACAAAAAAACTATCCACACTTGATCCAACAAATCCGCATTATTCAGAATTAAAGCAAGAGTTGGCAGAACTGGTTGGGACAACAGACGAATTATCCGAGACAATCAGTGAATACGAATTAAAGGTAGACTCGACAAATGTAGATTACAGTGGATTGCTAGCCGACGATAATACACTTGACGAGACAAAGTTGCTCAATTTTTTGAATACAATAACAAATGCAATATCTGAAGCAGATGGAAACATCGAAAGTGGAGTATCCTCAGTAAAAAATACGTTGGAGCAAGAATTGAAGGCGGCTGTAAATGTAGGAGATTATATACACGCTGATGAAATAAGAAATGCATTAGATGCGCTTCCTCAGGCAATGGATTCTTTGAAAGGAGATATATCGGAAAAAGCACTCAAATTAACGGATACCCTGCAGAACGAATTTGTTGGGAATATAGAAGACGTAATTACAGATGCACAGACAAGATGGGAAAACATGAAGTGGTATGAAAAATTGTTTTCCGGTTTCTCTGATGTGGAGAGTTATACAAAAGATGCGGTTGAAAGTTACAAGAGAGATTATGTGGATCCAGTATCGAAGTCTATAGAACAACAGATGAGCCAATTAGGGATCGATGGAGCAGGATGGGCTTCCGATGCAACGAAGGAAATTATCAATTCCTTGTTTGACCCGGTAATCATAGATGATGGATATGGTAATGCCATGAAAATAGGGGAGAAACTAAATAGCAACTATAAGGAAATTATAGAAAACGCCACAAAAGGAATTGACGAACTTGCGAAACAGAGGGGCAAAGACACGATTGATGGGTATAACAAGGGAGTAAATGAAAATGTAAAAAGTTCAGAAAATGAGATGAAATCCTGGCAGGAAAAAATCAATGAAGCAATTCACAATAGCGTAATGAAATATGGTAGTCCTTCATTGACAGCGAAGGGATATGGCGCAGATACAATAAAAGGTTACAACTGGGGGATTTCTGAAAATGTTAATTCTTCAAAAGTTGCAGTGCAGAATTGGATGCAGTCAATTTCCACATCTATTTCTGAATACATCAACACATCAGTGTTTAAAACTTTGGGGCAAAAAACCGTTTTGTCAATTTCTCAAGGAATCAACAGTGCTATTGACAATATTACAACCGCAATGAATAATTTGCTAAATAAAGTGCAAAGTTATCAAACGGAATTTCAATCAAAAGGAAATAATATTGGAAAGTTGTTAACATATGGAATGAGCCAGGGAATGACTTCATCATCCAACTATGTTACGAATTCCATGCAGTCATTGATGAATCTCGTGTTTTCGTACAAAGACCAGTTGCAATCCAAAGGAAACAACATGGGTCAGTGGCTGAATTACGGCATTTACCAGGGTATGAATTCATCACTTTCCTATATTACCGGAACTATGGGAAAGATTGTCGATTTAGTTTTTTCCTATCAAGAGAGGTTCCGGTCTTCCGGGAATAATATCGGACAATGGACGAACTATGGGATATATCAGGGAATGAGTTCTTCACTCAATTATATCCACAGCGCAATGGGAAATGTATTGAATGCCATTAACGGATACAACAATGGAATGTACAATGCAGGAAGGAGCCTTGCCCAGTCACTGCAAAGCGGGCTTAATTCCATCAGCATTTCGGCGCCGAGTGTAAGTGTGTCAAGTTCGTCCGGGAGCAAGAAGTCCACAAGAAATATATTGGCAGATTCTTCTGAGCCAGTAGTTTCTCTTCCTGGAATACCAGATACGATTTCCACATTGTCTGGTTTTGGGAAACTTGGAATTTCCCCAGAATTGCAGAAATACGCTTCTTATGATTTGGGAGCAGGGATTGCCGCACAGCCGATTTCAGACAGGATTCAAAGCAGTCCATACGTAAGGGCGATTTCTGGAAGCACTGCAATCAATTTTAAGGGTTCCGGCATTGACCAATCGATTGTAAGAGATGCGGTGGCACAGGGATTTGCGCTTGCAATGATGAACAACCAGGGAAACAATTCAGCGCCGGAGTACATCCAGAACAGCATTTACCTGGATGGTGACGTGATCGCCAGGTCTGTGTCAAAGGCGCAGCGGGATACGGACAGGAGATATAATCCTACGCCGAGGTATGGGTACTAAAAGAAAGCACTAAGGAGGAATTTTTCTACACGTAAAAAATAAATCGCAAAGAGGTTGACCGTTAGCCACGGACGGTCAATTCCCTTGCAATATTCCAGTGAAGAAACTGGACACGAAAACGGAATAACCTCCGACCAGTGAAGCAGCTGGTTACTTTTGGACGGACAGGAGCGTGTCGGAAACGATGCGCTCCTAAAATAATCCAAAAAAGTTAGGAGGTATTGCTTTATGCGAAAAACATAAATTCACGATGAATACCGAAGAAGAAAAAGCACACAAATTACAGAAGGATAAACGATATACACGGATAAAGGTTGGAGTTAATTTGTGAAATTTTGGAGGTATTCGTGATGAATGAGATAATAAAAGTAAACTATAACGGAGATCAGTTTACAGTATCTGCGCGAGAACTACATAATGCTCTTGGAATTGAAAAGAGGTTTAGTGCATGGTTTGAAACTAATTCCCAAGGGTTTGTTGACGGAGAGGATTTTACAAGTGTACTTTCAGGTACGGTTGTAAATAATGGTGCGCATCGGGATTTGCAAGACTACAATTTATCCTCTGACATGGCAAAGCATATCTGTCTTATGAGTCGAACAGAAAAGGGGAAGAAGTGCAGACAGTATCTTATTGATCTTGAAAAAGCATGGAACACGCCGGAACAAGTTATGGCAAGAGCACTAGAAATTGCGCATAAGAAGATAGAGGAAATCAAAACACAAAACACATTTCTCATTGAAGAGAACAAAAGGATGAAACCGAAAGAAATATTTGCAGATGCCGTAGAGGTAAGCAATACATGTATCCTTATCGGAGAACTTGCTAAGATATTGAAGCAGAACGGAATAAACATAGGACAGAACAGGCTATTTGACTGGATGAGGGATAATGGATATCTGATAAAAAGAAATGGAACAGACTATAATATGCCGACACAGAAATCAATGGAACTTGGCTTGTTTGAGATTAAGGAGAGGACGATAAACAATCCAGATGGCTCTGTAAGAATAACAAAAACAGTTCTTGTAACTGGAAAAGGGCAACAGTATTTTATCAATAAATTTTTGAATGACGAAGAGCGCTCCGCATAGGGCGTTCTTTTCGATATTACTGATTATGAATTAACAGCAGGAAGTTCACCGGATTTCCTGCTTTACTTTTCCATAATTTTCATGTATTATATAATTATCTACAAAAGATTTCTATAGTGTACAAAGGAGGAATTTTAAAATGAAAACATGGAAACTTGTATCTGGTATCTTGTCAATCATTCTGTTTGTAGTTGTCATGTTCCAGTCCTGTGCGGCTGGCTTGGTGAATACACTGGAAGAAAATGGCGAGGTAAGCGGTAGCACCGGAGTGATTGTGGCGATCATGCTCTTAGCCGGAGGAATCGTGTCAATCGCAACAAGGAACGGAGGAAAAGGCGGGAACATCGCAATCATTGTTCTGTATGGAATCGGAGCATTCTTTGGATTTTTGCTTGCCGGGAATTATTCCGATTTAAACATATGGGCATTCTGGTGCTTAATATGCGTTGTTATTGCGATTGTGGCGCTTATTAAAGGGAAAAACAAGAAAACTGAATAAAATACAAAGGAGAAATTGAAAATGAAGAAACTAATGATTTTATTAATGGTGACATCGTTGCTGCTGGTTGGTTGCGGGAAAAACAATGAATCATTACAAGATTCAACATTAGAAGAAGAAAAAACTTTAGAACAAGATTCAGCACCGGAAGAAGAAAAAAATGTAGAAACAAACGAAGGAGAGAGCGTTCCGCCCGAAACAGAAGAGAGTGAACTAACGACAATTAAATCGAAAAATTATGGAAGTGATGAAGAGTCTGTTATTTTTACTTTATCCAAAAACGACGAAGATGAAATGTATTTAAGGATTTACTGCAATATTGTTGAAGAATGGAAAGCAGCTTATTGTTATTTATATTATGGGAATATTGTTACATCAGAAGAATTAAAAGAAGCATACAATCCCGTTCTTATTATTATTTGCAACGATATTTTTTTAAGTCCTGGTTTTTCTTACCGTATTGGTGATGAAACAGAAGTGTTCGATTCAACGGAGTGGTGCACTAATGCGATTACAAATGGCGGATATGAAATGGATGATGTTGAACAATTTGATGAAAATCTGGAAAAATATCTGTATGATTTTTTTGAAATAGAAGATGATGAAGCGGTTGATAATGAAAGTCAAGATGAAGATATTGTGATCGATAAGGATTATATATATGAAGAACCATATTATGCTTATTCTGGAAATGGAGATGATGTAATTTCTGGAGTGGAAACAGATAATTTTTCATATGCGCATATTGTTCATGATAGGGAAGGATATTTTTCAGTAAAAGGTTATTATGAAGATACATATGATTTATTAGTCAGTACAACAGATCCATATGATGGTAATACAGTGATACGACCACAAGAGGAATACACGTTCGAGGTTAGTGGAGAGGGAGATTGGAGTATAGAAATATATAACATCGGCCTTTCTTCGACAGATTCATTTTCAGGTTTCGGAGATTATGTTTCTCCAATGTTCACATGTACGTCAAATACATACGAAATAACAACATCAGGCGAAGGATATTTCTCAATTTCTGGTTGGACAGATTATGGAAGAGATTTATTGGTAAGTACAACTGATGAAGATTATTCTGGAAAAGTTTTATTTAGAAATGAAGATGGAATCGCTTTTTTTGAAATAAAAGGAAACAGAGAATGGGAAATAAAACCGGTAAAATAATTATTGGAAATTTAAGATAAAGTAATTAAATGCGGCGGTAAATCACGCCGCACTTAATTTTCAAATTTTATTCAAAAACCTCTTGACAGTTTGTGGCGACAAAGTTATAATTAAAATGTAGCAACAAACTGAAAGGAGGGTTGAGGAATGTCACCCAAAATGGGTCAAAAACTTACGGATAATCCGAAAGACAAAATGATAAGAGTTAGAATGGATGAAGATACGGTTCAAAAGCTTGATTACTTGGTAAAAGAATCCAATTCTGACAGATCAAAGGTTATTCGGAATGGAATTGAAATCCAATATGAATCCGTAAAAGAAAAATAAAAGTAGTTGCCACTCTCCAAAGTTACCAACTACTTTTATCGTTCCACACCCCAGAAGAGTGCTTACGCAATTATCATAGCATTCTTTCTGGGGAAAATCAAGAACTATTTGTACAAAAGATGAAACCCCCAATCGGGGAGAAAGAGAGAAAGCTATGACGAAGAACATTGAAAACAAAAACGAAGTAATGAAGATTGTCCACACCATGAAGGCTGATGCCGAGGAAGTGAACCAGAAGATCAGGGAAGCTGCCGCATTGTTTAAGGCGGTGCAGTATTCCGTTTCAGAGTGCATTCTTGACGAGGATGAAACGGATAACTGCCTGTTGGGATTCTCGTTCCTGATGGATTCCCTGCTTGAAATGTCCAATAACTGCTATTCCGTTTGCACCAATCCGTATGTGGAAGCAGATATATTGCTTTTCCCGGATGAAGAAAGCGGGGTGGAGCAGTGATGAAGAGTAAGAGCAAAGGAAGGAGAAAATTCACAACTCTTGAGCGGATTTCCGTTTATGACAAGGGAAATGGATTGTGCGCAATATGCGGAGAGCCGATTGACTTTGATAACTTCACTGTAGACCACATTGTTCCGTTATATAATGGTGGAAGCAACGCTATGGACAACTTGCAGCCGACTTGTTTTGTTTGCAATCAGATGAAGCAGAACATGAACAGGCAGCAGTTCCTTTTCAAGATCAGGGAAATCTTTTTCAACAATCTGTTTGACATGGTTTCCTTGCGAAAGAAAGGGGGTGCTGCATGATGAAGAAACCATTCAACAGCGAAGAGGAATTCCAGAGAATATATGGTATCTGCGATGAAAACAGTCCAGGAGCGACCGAGGAAATCATAAAGCACCGAGAAATAATGGAGGGCGCATTTGACAACTACATTTCCGCTATTGAAGAAAATGCGTTCCGCTATGCCTATGAGTGCGGATGGAACGCCGCTATGAAAGGCGGTGAGTTGTGATGACGAATGAGATTCAGATTTTCAACTCACCGGAGTTTGGCGAAATCCGCACGGTGATGATAGATGGTGAACCGTGGTTTGTTGGAAATGACATTTCACAAGTTTTAGGGTATGCAAATCCAAAAGGCGCAATACAGAAACACGTTGCAGAGGAAGATAAGCTGGGGCACCAATTTGATACCTCAGGTCAGAAGCGAGAAATGACAATTATAAATGAATCCGGTCTTTACTCCCTTATCTTCGGTAGCAAGCTTGAATCCGCCAAGAAGTTCAAACGGTGGGTCACAAGCGAAGTCCTGCCACAGCTTAGAAAGACCGGCTCCTACGGCATGGCACAGCTTCCAATGTCCACGCAAGACCAGATCAAGCTTCTCGCGCAAGGCAACGTGGAACTGAACCAGAGGGTGGACACGCTGAACGATAGGATGGACAGGTTCGAGAAAGAACTGCCGTTGTTCCCATCCGAAGCCGAGGAAGTTTCATTGGCGGCAACAAGGCGTGGAATCATGATATTGGGAGGAAAGAAGTCGGCGGCATACAAAAATCCGTCTATCAGGGCAAGCGTGTATCGGAACCTCTACATTTACCTGAATTACAACTTCGGCACAAAGCGGTACAAGGAAATCAAGCGAGGGCAGCTACAACGGGCAGTGGAAGTCGCAGAGAACTGGCAGCCACCTGCTTACCTGGCGGAAGAGATCGACAGGGAAAACGCAACTATACAATAAGGAAGAAAGAGGAACACCTTACGCAATGTAGGGTGTTCTTTTTGTTGGGAGGATATTATGTTTAAAAAGAAAAAACAACATGAATTTGATACATCCAAGGAAGGATATGAATACATTGGCTTGCATTTTACGGATGAACAATACGAGGATATTTCAAATATCAATCTTCTTATGGTAAATGACATGTATAATAAAAGGCAGCATATTCCTGTGCATTACATTATTTTGGTACTAAAAGCACTGGGTCTATTGCAGACCGAAAAGGTGGATGAAGTATGCCACAAGAATGCCGCTGACTATACCAGAGAGGAATATGAGCAGCTCTTTCAGCGTAAGTACGGAAAGTTTAAGGAATGACAAGGCAAACTTTTTCACGGGTGAAATGTAATTGTTTATGCCGATTTGAGTTATATAATAGTTTGCGACATCCGTTTCAATATAATGTTTATCCTTAAGTATGTTTGCGTAATAAATAAATGATGATTGGTCAAGACCAGATTCTTTATAGCATTCATGTTGGTTACAGACATTATTTTTGGAATTTTTGATTAAGTACCCCAGGAAGTCATTTTCGTTTTTGATTTTCTTCATGGCGCAACTCGCTTTCATCTTTTGTATAGATAGAGTTTATAACACTTTGCCGGAGTTGGCAAGGTGTTTTTTATTGCTTTAAATCCGACTGGCAATATGCAGCCAGCCGCTAACCTCAAACAGTTTGGAGGATGAAAAATGGCACAGGAAGTAATGATTACCGTGGACGGGGTTGCGTTGCCTTGTCCATCTACTTTTACATGGGGATTGCAGGACGTTTCTGCGGCGGAATCCGGCAGGACGGACGATACCATCATGCACAAGAACAGGGTGGGGCAGAAGAGGAAGATCGGGCTTTCGTGGAACGGAAAGGACTGGCAGACCGCGGCAATGATTCTTCGAGCTTTCAACCCGGAGTATATCATGGTTCGATACCCGGACATGATGAGCGGAAGATATGAGACACGGGAATTTTACGTAGGAGATCGTTCCGCTCCGGTCAAGTGGTGGTGGATTGGAAACCAGAGGACAGAGAGTATATCGTTTGACATTATCGAAAGGTAGGTGGTTCCCATGATTAAAGTATCGAACGCCTTTAGGCAATTAATTTTTGAAGGGAAAATCAATTATCTGGAATACGTTGACCTTACACTTACAGATGGGACAGAATTAAGCCTCAAAAACAAGGACTTGTGGCAAGGCGGCATTTCTATGGAAGATGCAGTATCATCTTCCGATTCTTTTAGTCTTGGCTCAGCCATTATCAACAAATGCAAAATTTCCATATGCAACATTACGGACGAATATTCCGAATATGATTTTGACAATGCATTGGTGAAAACCTATATAGGACTTGAATTGCCGGACGGGACTGTTGAAAAATTCCAGAAAGGTACATACGTTGTGGATGACCCATCTTATGACGGTTCCATCATCACGCTATCATGCCTTGACAACATGTCAAAATTTGACCGCCAGTATTCAGAGAGCAAACTTGTCTATCCTTCCACACTGGAATCCATCGTAAAAGATGCATGCGATGTATGCGGAGTTGCGCTGAATACGTCAAAAATACCGCATGGAGATTATACCGTACAGACAAGACCATCAGATGAAGCAATCACATTCCGGGACGTAATTGCATGGGCGGCACAGATTGCAGGGTGTTTTGCAAGGTGCAATACTGTCGGGCAGTTGGAATTCAAGTGGTATAACCAGGAAGCACTTGAAAGGATAGGATATGACGGTGGATCCTTCGACAAAGAGGATCCAGGCAGGTATGTCACTGGCGACACGGCAAACGGCGGCAGTTTTAACCCCTGGGACAATGGCGACAATGTGGATGGCGGCACATTTAAGGATTTTGAATCCATCCATTACATTTACTCCCATTATTCGACTCCGAACGTGTCTACAGATGACGTTGTGATTACCGGGGTACGTGTCATAGAAAATGTTGACAACGAGAACCATAGCGGGGCAACTGTCACGTACATGAGCGGGAAGGATGGGTATGTGATTGAAGTGTCAGGGAATGACCTGATACAGAACAACAGTGGTCTGGATATTTCAAACTGGCTTGGGGAACAGTTGATTGGCTTCCGGTTCCGAAGGGCTACCCTAAACCATTCCAGTGACCCCACAATTGAAGCCGGAGATGTTGCCATTGCATTTAACAGGAAAAACCAGAGTTTCCCGATCCTTGTTTCGAGCACGAGGTTTTCCACCGGCTCAAGCCAGGAAACGGAAAGCAGTGCGGAAACCCCGACAAAGAACAGCGCACAGCAATTTTCTCAAAGCGTGAAGAATTACGTGGAATTCCGAAATGGAATAGCAGATGAAAGGTCTGCCAGGGAGAAAGCCCAGGAAGAACTAAAGACCAGGATAGACAACTCTTCCGGTCTTTTTACGACAGAGGAAAAAATGCCGGACGGAAGCACTGTATTCTATATGCATGACAAGCCGAAGCTGAGCGATTCCTCAATTGTCTGGAAAATGACCGCTGAAGCCTGGGGAGTATCCACTGATGGCGGTAAAAGCTACAATGCAGGCATGACTGTAGACGGGAATACGATTGTAAGGATTTTGACGGCGACAGGAGTAAACGCGGACTGGATTAAAACGGGGAAATTGGAAGTTGTGGACGAAGAGGGAAATTCCATTTTCCTTGTGGACATCGATACCGGGCAAGTATCAATAAGTGGAAACCACATACAGATAGGTGGATCGTCCGTTGTGCAGGCTCTTGCAAATGCAGTTGCAGAATCAAACAGTTATGCAGACGGGAAGTTGGCCAGTTATGCAGACACCGTGACAAAAGATTTCTCAGAAGTTCAGAAACAATTGGACGGGCAAATCGAATCTTTCTTTGAAAAATATGAGCCTACCATGCTGAACAAGCCTGCAAGTGAATGGACGACAGAAAACCAGCGGCTTGCACATGAGGGCGATATTTTTTACTGGGAAAAGGATGATGGGACTTCTTACGCATACCGGTTCATGAAAGACCCAGACACTAGCAGGTGGGGATGGAACCTGATACAGGACACGGACATTACAAAAGCCATAGCAGATGCGGCACACGCACAGGATACAGCAGACCATAAGAGAAGGAATTTTGTGATTACGCCTTACCCGCCTTACGACATTGGAGACCAGTGGTCTAACGGAACCGATGTGCTTGTATGCGTTACGTCAAGGTCTTCCGGGGATTTTGTGAAAGGCGACTGGCAGAAATTGAACGCATACACGGATGACACGCTTGCACAGCAGGCTCTTGATGAAGCGAAAAAAGCGCATAACCTAACAATCATACTTGATAATGAATACCAGGGGATTCCAACAGATTCCAATGGCAATTATGATAGTCCATTGAGTGTAAAAACAACAGTACAGACGTTTTATGGACATCAGGATGTAAGTTCAGCCTGCCACTATGCCACGTCGAAAACGGATGGTGTCACTGGCTCATGGAGCAACACTACAAGGACTTACGCGATTACGGAATTGTCGACTGATGTTGGTTGGGTGGATATCACGGCTTCTTACCTTGGACAGTTTACCGTGACGAAACGGTTTAATGTTTCAAAAGTCAAAGCCGGTACAAATGGAACAAATGGTGCAGATGGACGAACCTACATCCTACAACCATCCGCCACGGTCATTAAGCAGAAAAAGGACGGAACCACAGCACCCTCCTACATCGATTTCAACGCTTATTATCGGGATGGTTCAAGTGCGGATAAAACTGAATATGCGGGCAGATTCAAGATCGAGAAGTCAGACGATGGATTCATATGGACTACGGTATACACATCGCCCGCAGATGAAAGTTCGGTTCGGTATTCCGTGTATAACATATTGACAGATGGTGATGGAGTTGTTGTCGTTGATGAGAATGGATATGCAATAGCTGTGCAGGATGGTACTACAATTGTACGCTGCACGCTATATGCAGCAGGTGGAACCACAACCATATTGGATATACAGACAGTCCCACTTGTGATTGACGTAGATGCACTGAGCCATGAGGATATCTTTAATTTGCTCACAAATAACGGGGAAATGAAAGGAATTTACCAGGAAGGGAACCAGCTTTACATATCGTTCACGTATGCAAAGGGCGGACAACTTACTCTTGGTGGAGTGGATGACAAATATGGTATTTTGCAAGTAATGGGCGATGATAATTCTCTGGATGGAATATGGGACAATAGAGGAATAGAACTAAGATTTGGGTACTTTAAAAAATCTGGTGTTATTACTTTAACTGGTGGGTCTCAGCATAATTTTGAAACAATTATTACAAATAGCATAGGAACGCTTATAGACGGAAAACGAGTATTTGTTAGCGGGCCACTCGTAACAAGTACCGAAGTCTGTGGATATGCAATCGGGGTAGGTGATGCGTTTAAATATTTAGGATTAGGCACAACCTCTTCGTCTATCGAAGGCGAAGCAAAAACATACTATATGATTAACAATGGATACAATCCTGGTGGACATGAGCAAAGGCATATATTTGAAGAAGATATGTTTTGCAGTGGAAGAATAACGGCATACCGAATTCAGCCAGGAACCAGCGGAGGTACATATTTCGGAGGCGGCACATGGGAAGATGAACCTACAATTTTATGTAAAGATGGAAATTTTTATGTTGATAAAAAAATTGGTTGTGGCGGAAGAATAATTGCCTTCCAAGTTCAGCCAGGAACCAGTGGAAGCACATATTTCGGCGGAGGCACATGGCTAAACACATCAGCGATTTTATGCAATGATGGAAACTTCTATGTCAACGGGAACATCGGTTGCTCAGCGGATGGATATGTGAAAGGCTTGCACTTAGGCTCCGGTGTTTCGTATGTATATAGCGAAAACAATGACGGGAACATCTATTTCCGTTATACGACAGCAGCAGGAGACACGGCGTATTCCAGTATCCGTGGGATCATGAATGCGGTATCGGACGAACGCAAGAAAACGAACATCAAGCCTATCGCCTACGAGGATATAGCGGAGTTCTTCGATAGGATGGTGCCGATATCCTATGGAATCCCAAGCCAAGATGACAAGTTCCATGTCGGTTTCTCGGCGCAGAAATTGGAACAGGCTATGGCAGAGTGCGGACTGCCGGACAACATGGCCATCATCCAGAAGGAGCCGGAGCGTGATGATGATGGGAACCGGATTCCAGACCAATATGAATACCGGCTGAACTACAACGAGATCGTCCCGATTCTCACGGCTAAAATCCAACAGCAGGATAAGGAGATCAAAGAGTTAAAGAAAGAGATCGAAGAGATCAAAAATATGATAAGGGAGGTCTTATAAATGGCGACATTCACCGGAGTCGGAAAATTGCTGAAGGACGTGACGTTCAGCGAACTTAAGACAAGCGCAAAGAACATCATTGGCGCAATCAACGAACTAAAGGGAGGGATCACCGGAAACATAAACCAGGAATACAATGCCTGCTATAGGGTTCTTGGTCTTGGACTTGTGGCTTTCTACCCACGATCCAGTACGCTTCAGTCGATTAGCATTAGTTCGGTAAGGGTGTTCACGAATTCCGGCTGGCACAACACGACCGTTTCGACGATTACATCAGGACGGACACTGTTCACCATCCTGATTAATGACACGAGTATCACCGACATTGAAGTAGGGAAGTGCTACCTGTGCCAGCTGACAGGGGTTCTCTCATAACAGGAAGAAGGTGGTTTAAAAATGGCAATCCAAATGAGGCGTGGACTCAAAGCGGATTTTGACCCAGGAAAAATGCTACCAGGCGAATGGGCGGTTGCGATTGACGATGACACGCAAAACCAAATAGTCTGGATGTGCTTCCACACCGGCGTTGTGAAGCGCATGGGCACATACGAGGATTTCCTGGAGCAAATCAGGGAAGCAACGGGGGATATCCGGGATGAGTATGTGAAGGAATTCAACGAGTTAATCAAGGAAGTCGGAGCGGATGTTGTAATCGAAATTCGTGACGAGATCACGCAAGAGTACCTTCCGCAAATCCAGGCATATGTCACACAGGCTGGCGTGAGCCGGGATTCCGCAGCACAATCGGCAGCGGATTCACAGGTATATTCATCCACCGCACAGCACTACTATGAACTTACGAAAACGCTTTCCATAACAAATGTGGGGGATATCACGTTTTCCATAGATGCGGAACGGAACTGCATGGTGGCAACATTCATGGATGATTCCGGTGAAGAGCCGCACGATTGGTATACCAGGTTCCTTGCGTTTTTGGAAGAATATGCAAATGATGTTAAAACACAGCTGTCAAACGCAGAAAAGCAAGCCACGGCGGCGGCTGGTTCCGCAGCGGCTGCAGCAAAGAGCCTCACGGATTCCCAAACAGTGAAAACGCAATGCGACAATGTGCTTGAGGAAACGCAAGGTGTAAAAACAGCCGCAGAAGAATCCCTGGAAGAGATCAAGGCTGCGGCGGAAAAGTCCTGCGGAGATATCCGGGATGAAACGACAGTGATTAAAAATGCGGCAGCCACAGCGGAAGCAAACAGCAGGACTGCGGCGACACAATCAGCTGCAGCCAGGGACGATGCAAACGCAGCAGCCGACCTCGCAGAACAATATGCGCAGGAAACAAGGCAGCTGTCCATTTCAAATGTTGGCGAAATTCAGTTTTCAATTAATGCGGAAAGAAAATGCCTTACGGCAAGTTATGAAGAATAGGAGGAACCAAAAATGCCATCAATCAACATAGGAAACTTAGAAAACCAGGAGAAAATCTTGGAGTTGTTACAAATTTTATACACCAGCCAATTCAATCCATCAAAATTTGATTGGGGAACTTTTTTTGGCACACGGAGGACTGGCGAATTGTTCTCCACGAAATTTTATAA
Organism: uncultured Lachnospiraceae bacterium; assembly: GCA_947591155.1. Lineage (GTDB taxonomy): Bacteria > Bacillota > Clostridia > Lachnospirales > Lachnospiraceae > Choladousia. The sequence continues at coordinate 30,804 of CANQDA010000008.1, read as the reverse complement.
CCATTCCAAAACCGATTCCGGCATTGGAATCATGATGAATGACTCCGAAGGTCACGTCTGCAAACCATCCACGGACAAGGTGAAGGAGCGTGACGATTTTGAGCACCACAATGCATTCTGGTACTGTCTGTGCAATTTCAAGGTGGACAATCAAGGCGTGAAAATCCCAACCGCCATCGAGGGTCAAAGCGGATTCAAGCGCACGGGCGCGGTGGATGTGGGAGTCCTTACCCCGCCTTTGTATTGGGGAGAGGAATTCGTGGAAGACGGATACATCAAGCACTTTTCTGATTCCGAAGTGCCGAACAAACGCCCGGATTTGAAACTTACCCTCATGCCCCACTGCCGGGACAACAAAGGGAATCCCATGCCTTATGGAATCGTGTCCGCTTATTATGCCGGGGAAATTGAAGGGATTCTGTATGGCTCGTCTGGCTTGGCGGTGAAGAACTTTATGTCATACGATGCGCTGCATACTGCTATGGGAAAGAAGGGTGAAGGCTATGTTGGTGCAGGAAGCGAACGGTCTGCATACTTGAAGAACTTCCTGTGGATTAAGTATAAAACTCTTAATTCACAGAGCGTATTCCCGGGCGCTACTAATTATAATACACAGGTTAAGGTCGCAAAGGCAGAGTCAGAGGTGATGTATGTTACAATCGCAAAGGCAAGCCTTGGCACTATTTATGTTGGGTGCACCGTGTCCATTGGAACAAATACCACGGCAGCAGCGCCAGACCGTCAACAAACGAACATTGCAAGCAACCTGGCAAACCTTGTAAAAGTTACCAAGATTGAAGATGCGGATGAAGGTGTAAATGTCCGCGTGTATGTAGATGCTCCTAAAGCTTTTACAACGACTGAAAATACATACATTTCAACAATGTCCCTGCATTCCGGTCAGACTGATTTCGTACTTGGAAATGATGGACAAGTTGCCGATGATGGCAAGCACTCCTTCCGTATCCAGGGCGTTGAGGATGGAATCGGCGCTTATATGGTGAGTGGGAATGAGTTGTTGCACAAGAACACTGCAACAAATACAATTTTATACAACAGGAATGGTGCGGAGACTTATACAAATACAGACCCTTCTGGTTCCGGTTGGAAAGAAGTCGCACACTATGATAATACCGGCTCACAAGATATCTGGATTGCGGAAGAAACTGTTGACTTGGAAACGGGTTCAACATTCGTTCGTACTGTTGGAACGAGTGGTGCGAAAGACATAGGCGACAGATATTATTACGGTAGTACTGGTACTGGAATACGTGAATATCTAACGCGTGGCGACCTCAGGAGCACCTCGGCTGCCGGGCTGTCTTGCCTGAATGGCTGGCACGGGGTCGGGCGCGCGGACTGGGACCTCGCCGCCGCCGTTTCATAACCACTCGGGGGTGAATTTCCATCATGAGCGCAGCGAATGATGGAAAGAGGGGCACTCCCCTTAGGTTCAAAGTGGAAAGGCAGGAAAAAAATAAAATGGAAATTATTAAAGTATTGGTTGATATAAAACCAGAGGACTGCCATCAATGCGATTTCGCCGTCTACGGCCTGGACGGCGAAATCTGCGGCTGTATCCTCATTACCGATAGTACGGAACAACCCAACGAAAAATCATGTAAATTAATAGAATTTTAAAAAAATATAATAGGACTTGACGTAGGCGTGGCAACCTCAGGAACACCTCGAATGCCGGGCTGTCTTACCTGAATGGCAGGAACGGGGTCGGGAACGCGAACTGGAACATCGCCGCCGCATTTTCAAATATTTTTCGTGCTCTGAAGCATAAATACGTCATTTCGTCCACAGAAAGTGGGCTAGTCGCAAGACTACTACAATAAGTTCTGAGTGGGAACCGAAAACCTGGCCAGTGAGTAGGGATGTCATTGAGTGAGAGGATGGCACCGGGGTTAGTAGATGAAGCCGAAGACTCCTTGAATTTGAAACGATTATAGAAAGGTTAATTTTATATACGTGAAGAAATACTGTAAAAATGTAGACATAACGGATAGATATTTTATACTGGATTCTGTTTATGACTGTCTTAGGGGCGGGAATAACGGCAGGAACAAGATGACAAGGCGGGACACCTTGGAAATGTTTGAGGAATATACGGGTGTCCCGGCAAGCCTATGGAAAACCCTGTCAGAAAATTTTGACCGCTATGACGTGTTCCGTGGTGCGATTAATACCATAGTGGATGCAATCCAAATGGAGATCATCAACAGGGACTACAAATGGAAGCCGATCTGGCACACGTTCCGCAAGGAAAATGACAAGGTTAGGAAAATCGGAATCCAGGACATCAAACAGCAGATATACGACTACATAGCTGTAAATGGACTAAAAGAAGTACTGAATAAGAAAATTGGATACTACCAATGTGCGGCTCTTCCACACAAGGGACAAGTGTTCGGGAAGAAAGCCATCGAAAAATGGGTTCGACATGAAAAGATGAGACACGCTTGGAAAGGTGATGCACGGCATTATTATGAAAATATCGACAAGAATAAACTAAAGAAATTGCTTAAGAAATACGTGGACAACGAGCCGCTTTTACACCTCGTGTTCGCCTTGATCGACAGTTTTGAGAAAGGTCTGGAAATCGGCTCCTACTTGAGCCAGTACCTTGCCAACTTCTACATGAGTTTCGCATACCATTACGTGGAAGAAAACATGGTCAAGATACGGAAACACAGGAATGGGACGAAAGAGAAAGTGAGGCTTGTCCTGCACCAGTTATATTACATGGACGACATTGCATTCTTTGGGAATTCCTTGAAGGACTTGAAATCCGCCGTGAAGATGTTCCGAAAATGGATGTGGGACAACCTTGGGGTTGAGATCAAGCAGGATGACCAATGGATTAATTTCCAGGACGGCTACATCGACATGATGGGGTTCTGCGTTTCCAGGGTGAAAACATGGGTGCGGAGCAGGATATTCCTGCGGCTTAGAAGAAATGTTAAGAAAGTCCAAAAGGATAAGGAAATTTCGCTGGCGGCTGCAAGGCGTATTATATCCAGGAATGGATGGACTGATAATTCCATGTGCAAGCACTGGATTAAGAAAAACAAAGTAACTGACATTACAAAATTATGTAAGGAGATGGTTAAACATGCGAAAAATGTTATTCGACTTGAAACAAGAAAAGGTCACTATTGTGCCGTTGCCTGATGGCATGTGGGACGTGACGGTGTTGGACAATGAGGAAGTTGTGACGGATGAAAGCCTTGGAATGTATGGGGGAATGGAATCCGGGATGGAAACGGATGAATACCATCATGAGCCACGGGAAATGTACCAGTATGACGGCAACATATTCCGCACGGTGTATGAGCCGGATGAGGATGAAATTCTGTCCGACATGGGGAAATGGCTGGACTACAGTTCAGAGGATGAACCTACTGTGGAGCAGGTGCGGCATGACAATGAGTTGATTGACCAGTTGACGATGGAACTTGTGGAAGGAGGTATCCTGTAATGAGGTTGTTAGCGGAAAGTTTAAGAAGGCTGTACAGGGCTGGGAAGATTGACGAAAAGAAAGTCAAGGAAATGGCGGCTGAAGGCAAGATCACTATGGAAGAGATGGAATATATTGTGGGGGAAAAGTAAGGGCAGATTTCTCTGCCCTCCCACCATCTTTATAAAAGCACTGACTTTAGTTTTTCCATATATTCCTCGGATGGGGTGACAAGCCCCTTTTCCCATTTGGAAACCATATGCTTCATTATTCATCCCCTTGTACTTTCCCAATTACTTTTCCGATCAATCGTACATCTTCATTTCCTGGGATATCCTTGTAGTTCTTATTCCTTGAAATCAGTCCCTCTTCTCCAAATTCCTTTAAAAAGCATTCATTGTTTACGGTAAATATCCCAACTTCCCCATAATTTATGTGATCGGTTTTCTTGACATATAAGTATTCGCCGTCATGATAATCCGGTTCCATGCTGTCGCCATTTACACTGATAATAAAATCGGCACCTTCCATATACGGCGCTGCTATGGTTTCCGCTGGAATATCGTCAAAATAAAATCCGGTTCCCGCGCAAGCTATTTTCCTTAGGTAGGTGTAGATGCGCATTGTTTGCGGAGTCTTGTGGAGCGCAGCATTTAGGGATATAATCTCTGAACTCTTGTCCATTAATTGCCGGACTCTGTTTGTTTCCCGTTCCAGGGCTATGTTTATGGTTTCTTTGCCGTAATCGTCAAGCTTCCGATAACTTTCAATTATTTTCCATTCATCATCCGTAGGAACTGAATAATCTGCGCTTACAAATGAAAATATCTCCAAAATGTTTTTGCATTCATAAATAGACATTAGAGCCATAAACACATCGGCGTTTGGCATTCTTATTCCGTTCTCATATCCAGATAATGTTTTACCAGCTACGTCAAACCCTCTGCTTTTTAATTTCTCTGAAACCTCTACTGTATTCATTCCTGTTTCTTTTCTTAATTCCTTTAATTTGTCGCCAAATACGGTTCCCATGCTGTGTTTCCTCCTTTTTATTATAATATACATTATTTTTCTAAATAGGTCAATAAAAATCTTCATTATGAAGAAAAAATTTTGCAAAACTACTTGACAAGATTCAATACGAAGTATATAATTTCAATAGATTCTTCGGAATGAAGGAAAAGAGGTGATTGCATGAATATTTCGAGAAGAATTGGTAAGTACATGAAGGACAAAGGATACAATCTTTCTGAAGTTGCCAGAAAGACGAACCTTGATTACAAGTCACTTTATGCGAGCCTTTATGGTGACAGCAGAAATAGGGACTTGAGGGCAGAGGAACTTATTCCGTTATGTATTTTTATTAATGTAGACCCAAGAAGGTTTGCGGAGGATGGAAAAAATGAAGCAGAGCAAAATTAGCGAACTGACAATCAGGGTTGACGTGGTTTCTGATGATCAGATTCAGAAACTGGAAAGAATAAAAGAATTGCTCTCCGAAATAAAAGATTTGGCAGAATCCATATTCGGAGAGCGCATAAGTGACTAACTATTCATTTTCCAGATGGGACTGTCAGAAGCTGAAAGAAGGAGTTGATGACAAAGTTATGAACGAACTACAGATTTTTGAAAATTCAGAGTTTGGGAGCGTGCGGACGGTTGAAGTAAGCGGAAAGACTTATTTTGTTGGGAGTGATGTTGCAAAGGCACTTGGTTATTCCATACCGCATAAAGCAGTTCAGACACATTGCAAGGGTGTTCTAAAATGGAACATCCCTACAAACGGAGGAAATCAAGACGTTCTCATCATTCCAGAGGGTGATGTTTACCGTCTTGTGATTAAGTCACAGTTGCCGGGTGCAGAGAGGTTTGAAAGTTGGATATTTGATGAAGTCATTCCATCAATCCGAAAGCATGGACTTTATGCGGTAGACGAACTGATCGATAATCCAGAACTTGCAATCAAGGCTTTTACGGCGCTGAAAGAGGAAAGGGAAAGACGGCTGATCGCAGAGCAGAAGATTGCAGACCAGAAACCGCTTGTTGACTTCGCCACTCACGTTTCACAGACAAAAGACACTATCGACATGGACGAGATGGCAAAGATAGCAAATGACGAACACATTAACATAGGAAGAAACAGGCTCATTAAGTGGCTGAAAGAGAAGAAAGTGCTTCTGAATAATCGAACGCCATACCAGAGTTATATCGACAGGGGGTATTTCCAGGTGGTAGAGGTCAAGAAAGACACCATATACGGAACAAGGGTATTTCCTAAGACTGTAATTACTGGAAAAGGGCAGATATGGATTATTGAGAAGTTTAGGGAAGAATACGGAGGGGATTTTTCCAAAGATAGTTTATGAGTACGAGATTAAATATTGCGCTTAGGAGGAACAAAAGAATGCTTAGCAAAATCTACGGAATAATTGCTTTCCTCTGCCTGATTCTTGCACCTGGGGCAGTGGAGGGTGGAATGTACATAACGGCTTGCGTGATGATCGTGGCAGTTTGGGTCTTCGCAAACCTATCAATGAGAGAAGAACAAAGGAGGAAAAGCAGATGGAGTACACGGAGGTAAAGGAATGGCTGGATAAGCTGATCGCAGTAAATAAGGAAATCAAATCGCTTCAATGGTATTCAAACGATGTCAGAGTACTTATGCATGAACCTATTATCCAGTTTTATAACGGCATTGAGATCGTTGCTGACGTTATGGGACTGGAACTTAAACGGGAATTGAGGGCAGAAGCAGTAAGGCTGTCATTCAAGTATTCAGGAACAGAATTTTGCCAAGTTTCTGTTCTGGAGGATGAAACATGAGATACAAAGAAACAAGCGATGTAAGAGAAGTGAACCACCTGATTCACTGTGGATGGGAACTTAGGAGCGCATCAGAGAAAGAAGGAAAGGTTGTTTATTTCCTGATTAAGGATTTTGAAAAACTGAATAAAGAGTGAGGATACCCGTCTTGCACACGGATACCCTCGTAGCAACAGTAAACCAGACTTACCATTGCTAGGAACATTTTAACATATCTTCCTGGTTTTGGCAAGGATTCAAGCTTTCAGGAGGATTATTTTTATGGACGAAAACGAGAAGAGTTGGAATGGTTTTAGAGATTTCCTGGCAACGGACATGATAAAGGAAAGGGAGCGGACAATAGGGGCTTTCAGGACTGGAGTTATCTGCGTGGCAACGATAGCTTCGATCGCAATAATTGGGCTTTTGTTCGTCAACTACAGTCAGAACAAGAAGTTCATGGATTTCCTTTCCGGTTACGACTTCGTTACACAGGATGGGGAGGGCTTTAATTCTTACAACTCCAATGTAGGAGGAGATGTAAATTATGGCTCAAAGGATTATGAGGAAGAAGGACAGGAGCAAGGTAAAGGGAGTAGCAATTAAGAAAAATAAGAATCAGGAAGTGACTGTTACACGGTATGGAAACGTAACAAGCATTACAGTCGTTTCCGGGAACAAGAGGAAGAAGAAATGAATGATGATGTTTTCACGATTGAGGAAATCTTGAAGCTGCATTCCCTTGGGATGGCGGTAGAGATAAACGATGGGAGGGTTGTATGTGTTAAAGAAGATGATTGCACTGGCGATCACGTTCTGCATGATATCAAGCTTGTCATTAAGGACTGATGCAGACAATAGCAATATCATGACAGAGGATGAAGTGTATGAGATGGCCGTGGAGATTGGAGAGAAATACTGCATTTGCCCGGAACTGCTTGTGTCGATTGCATACCAGGAAAGCAGATACAATCCAGATGTGGATAACGGTGGATGTAAGGGATTATTTCAGGTATCTGATAAGTGGCACAAGGACAGGATGGAAAACCTTGGAGTCACGGATATCCATGACCCATATGGAAATATGCTTGTGGCTGCGGATTACCTGGCGGAATTGTTTGAGGATTACGGAGATGTTGGAATGGTGCTCATGACTTATAATGGCGACTCCAACGCAAAGAAATACTGGAACGGCGAAGCGGACTTGTCAGAATACGCTTCGGAAATATTGGAACGCAGTGCGGAAATGGAACGTGCGCACGGGAAATGAAAGAACAAAGGGAGGAAAAACACAAGATGAAAGATAGGGTTATTAAAAACAATCGGGTAACAATTACAGGGGAAATCGTCAGCGAACTTTCCTATAGCCATTCAGTTCATGGTGAAGGATTTTACATGACGAATGTGAAATCTACAAGAATCAGCGGAAACTATGATGTTATTCCAGTCACGGTATCCGACAGGCTTATGGACATCAACACTGATTACAGAGGAAATCTGGTCACGATATATGGGCAGTTCCGCTCTTACAATCGCCACGAGAACGATGGAAATCATTTGATTCTTTCTGTTTTCGCCAGGGAGATTGATTTTTGGAATAAGAATGGAGAGATTTCGGAATGCAATCAAATTTTCCTGGATGGCTATGTATGCAAAGAGCCTGTTTACAGGCACACTCAACTTGGAAGAGAAGTTACTGATATTCTAATTGCGGCGAACAGACCTTATGGAAAAACAGATTACATACCATGTATCTGCTGGGGCAGGAATGCCAGGTATTCCAAGTGTTTAGCTGTCGGAGAACGCTGTACGATGTCTGGACGGATTCAGAGCCGCAAATATTGGAAAAAAATTTCTGAGACTAAGTACGATGAAAGAATGGCATATGAGGTATCGTGCAAAAATTTGGAATTATTCAAGGAGGGTGATAACCGGCATGAATGATTTGACAGTAACAATACTCCTTGATGACTACAGGGAGTTGCTTGACCTTAAGACAAGAGTTGATGTGGTCGCAGAGCGTGCATACTATGACAAGTTTATTGATATTGAAGATATCCTATTGATTCTTGGAACAGATGGTGCTGTTTCTGTTGCTGAAAAACTCAGAAAAGAAAGAGAGGAAAGGCTTAAGAAATGAGAAGTTTTGGATTTTTTATCGAAGAAGAATACTGTGATAAGCAAGGAATTACGTACAAACGCAGGAAAAAGGTTTACGAAAATTCCAATCATCTTCAAGGTGCAGTTAGAAAATTGTACCAGGATATGAATGTTCCGTTCCAGATCATTGGTATTTTTGACCCGTATAAGCAATAGTGCAGTAAAAAAATAAGGGAGGAAATTATGTTTATCAAAAGCATCGAATTATCATTTTTCAAAGGCACCCGCAACAAAGCCTTTTCCTTTTCAGATGGGAAAAATATTGTCAGTGGCAAGAATGGCAGCGGTAAGACGACGATTGCGACTGCATTTTATTGGCTGTTTGTGAACTGCGATTATGACCTGAAATCAAACCCGGAAATTTTCCCGGATTTCGCAGAGGATTGTTGCCCATCCGTTACAGCCGTCATTGATATTGACGGAACAGATGTTACTGTCCGCAAAACACAGAAAAGGCGTGTTTCGGAGCAAAAGGACGGTACCAGAAAAATCGCATTGTCGAATACCTATGAGATCAATGGAGTGCCGAAAACGGAGCGTGATTTCAAGGAATATTTGCAGAGCCGCGGTGTGAATCTTTCGCTTATTCTCTCCTTGTCCCATCCAGACGTTTTCACACAGCAAAAGACAGGAGATATGCGAAAAATCCTTTTCGACATGACATCTTCATTGAGTGACAGTGACGTGGCGAAGGTTACAAGCGGCTGCGAGAACATCGTTTCACTGTTGGAAACCTACACGATGGAAGAGATTACCTCCATGAACAAGGCAAGTGCAAAGAAAGCACAGGAGCAGATGGATGCGATTCCAAACCAGATTATTGGTTTGGAAAAGGCGAAGGTAGACATTGACGTTGCCGAGCAGGAACTTTTGAAGGCTGCGCTCACAAAGGAAATTTCATTGATCGAGGAAGAGTTTTCCAAATTGTCAGGTTGCAATTCGAGAAAAGCGCAGGTTCAAGCTGATATCAATGACCTTCTTTTGAAGCTTAACACCATGAAGTGCAATGCGGAAAATGAACTTGCAGAGAGAAGGAGCCTTTATTCTTCCGAGGTCACAAAGGCAAGGATAGAAAAGAGCCGTATCGAGCAGGAACTGGATTCTAAGAAAAGAATCCTACAGAATACAGCAAGGGATATTTCTTTCTATGAAGAGGATTTGAAGGATTCCAGGGAGAAATACACTTATCTGATGGAAAAGGAATTTGATGAGTCTACTCTCAATGCAATCAAAGCAGAGAGGTTTGATGAAAATTCTTTGGTATGCCCCACATGCGGACAGGAACTTCCAAGGGAAAAACAGCTGCAGCTGGTTCAAGATTTCGCCAATTCACAGCAGGCAAGAATCAAGGCGGAAGAAGAGAAGAGAGAGCAATTCAGGAAAGACCTTGACCGTGAACTTGAAAATTGCACAAACAGAGGGAATCTTGCGCATGAGAAATTGAAGGAAGCGCAGGAAAGGAATACTTCCTGCAAGAAGGATATCGCTTCCTTGAACCTGGAAATCGAAAAAGCAGCTTCCAAGATTTTAGCCCTGGAAAAAGAGGGTAAGACGATTCCGCAGACCGTGGATTTGTCCGGGAACGAGGAATACATATCCTTACAGTCCATGATTGCGGACAAGCAAAAGGAACTGGATTCCATTTCGGAGCCTGGAACCTATCGGATGGAAAAAGAAGCGGAACTGAAAGAAAAGAAGCAGCAGTTGGCGAATTGCGAAGCCATGATTGCGCAGTTCCAGAACAACATTCGCATTGATGGGCAGATAGAAGCCTTGCAGAAAAACCTATTGACCTATGAGCAGACTAAGGCAGACAGCCAGAGGATCCTGGACCAGATAGACCAGATCAGCAAGCGCAAGAATGAATTGCTGACGGATGAAATCAACAGTCATTTCTTGATTGTCCGGTGGGTACTATTTAAGTACCTGAAAAACGGGAATTACGATGAAGACTGCATTCCCCAGGTGTACGATTCCCGGAAAGATGAATGGCACACGATTGGAAGTTCTGCAAACACGGCACTGGAAGTCATGGGGAAGGTTGATATCCTCAATGGTTTGCAGAAGTTTTACGGGCAGCAGTTCCCGATCTTCCTGGATGGCGCCGAGTGCCTGGATGATAGGTCAAAGAAAATGGTTTCATCCGATTCGCAGATGATTTTCCTGCAGGTGTCGAATGATGATGAACTGAAAGTGGAGGAAATGGCGTAAATGAGTGATGTTCAATGGAAAATAAATGGTATTTTCAAGGCGAACGCCCAAAAGGTTGACATGGAAATCAAAAGCCTTGGGGATTCTGCGACACCGCAACAGTTGTGTGACTATGCGGAAAGAAATCCAGATTCGGAACTGCATAAGTGCTTTGAGTGGGATGATTCCATTGCGGCGAAAAGGTACAGACTTCTCCAGGCGCAAAAGATTCTGATTTTCATTGTTCGTACACCAGTGGATAAGGATTCACCGAAAATCCGTGAATACCAGATCACTACGGAAAGGAACACCTATCAGCCGACACGAAGCTTCCTTTCCAATCAGAGCGAATACGAACAGCTTTTGAAACGTGCGAAAATGGAACTGACGGCGATCAGAACCCGATATTCAATGCTTTCAGAGTTGGAGGAAATTTTCAAGGAAATCGATATGCTTTGACAATATGTATGCCGTCCAGTCCGTGTGTCTTGTGGGTAAAATCCTGCGATTAAAGTAGAGATCAAAGCAGAACAGATTACTATAGGACACAACATAAAACATATTGCAGTTTACTCACAAGCCATGCGGACTGGAATTGATGGGCATTAAGTTGACCTTAAGTCGGCAAGGAAAAAATAGTAGATTATAGTTTACCTTATTAAACGAAAATACAGAACACTATATTTCTGATTTGAGGTCAGCCTAATGCCCATCATCGGCATGAATAAAGCATAGGGCATAAAAGGTCAAAACACAAAAACATACCATAGTAAATTATATATTGCCCGTCTTATCGGCGGCAGTAGCCGCAACTAAACCATGCTTAACGATTGAATAGGACAGAGAAACCTAGAATACGAAACCTTGGAACAGAATAGAACAGCATATAACAAAACAAGCTATTGTTGCCGATAAGGCGGGCAATCATTATTTGGTACTTGGCAAGCGGTGAAAGCCGCACAAGACAGCACAAAAGACAACAACAAAATATAGGACAGCACATTTCAGTACAGAACACAACAGCAAAACACACTACAAGATAGGACAACTTGCCGTAAAAAAATTCCGACTTTTGCCGTTTGCCAAGTACCAAAGTTTGCGTAAAGAATCAGTGGGGCGTTCCCATTGATATTAAAACACAACAAGACAGGACAGTACAATAAATTACATTATATTACACTATAAAACAAGAAAGTAAATCCTTATATAAATCATTTCCGAAACGTTCCGCTGATTGTTTGCGCAAACACAAAAAATATAAAACGGAGGATTATAACATGAAAAAACAGGAAAAACAAACCATCGAACTAAAGCCCATCGATGTAAAATTCATGGACGTTACCATAGTCGGCGATTCCGACCTGGTTCTGAACAAGATGAACGATGTGGTCACAAGAGATTTGATCGACAAGAGAAAGGACAAGGCAAAAAGTACGGAAAAGTCAAATTATTGGGAAGGAGTCATCACTTCCATGCACTGGTACAATGGGAAGCCGACAGATTTTTCAGAGGAAGGTCTTGCTAAAGCGTTAAAGGAAAATGCCCCGTGCATTACGGATTTTGGACTGCGGAAATCCTTTGGAGATGCAATTGTCAGGAATGGCATTGATACATATTCCACAAAGTTTTTCGCCAGCGTTAATCTGCTTGATAAGGGAGGTCTTGTGCCGATTAAATTTGCCGAACATCGCATATATGAACGGCTCATGTCGCCCAAGAAAGGTTCCCCGGTGCTTGTCCACTTGAACATTTTCAGCGGATGGAGAGCGACATTTACGGTTTCCTTCATGGAAAACATCTATTCTGCGGAGCAGATCGTCAACATTATAAACCTTGCAGGATTCGGTCTTGGGATTGGAAGCGGACGTTCAAGCGGGTTTGGGAGATATCATGTTGAAGATGTGAAGTAGAGTTTACCTATAACATATCGAAAAGAAGGAGGTGAGAGCCATGTATGTAAAAGTGAGATTCTTAAAAAACGGTGTGCAGTCCCCCAGGGAGTACACCTACTCCACGAACCTGGAGCTTGCGGTTGGAACGCAGGTGCATCTTCCAAACAATGCCGTTGGCGTGGTCACGGCTCTGGACGTGCCGGAAGTGGAGGTCGCCGGATTCAAGGACAGAATTAAAGAGATCACGAAAGTAATGGAAACCAATAAGGAAAGCGAGGAAAAATAAAATGGCAGAAACAAAGAACGCTGTGGCAACACAGACATACTCTACTGGGCTGGATAAGCAGATAAGTGCTTTTCTTCCCATGATAGAGAACCAGCTTAAGGCGGAAGGGGAAAGCTTTGACGATTACGCACGATATTGCGTTGTAGCGGCTATGGGAGCAATTGTCAGCATGACACATAACGCTGGGATTGAGCCAAAGGACATTAGCGGAAACAATTTGAATACGCTTTTGCTTTTAGTCGCACGGCTGAAATTAAACGCCAATGCGGTTCCCAGTGAGTGTTATTTCCAGGTAAGGAACATCAATGTCGCTAAAAAAGGAGCCACACCTATCTGGGAAAAGCAGATTGAGATGAACATCGAGGGGGATGGGTATGAATCCCTTGCGGCAAGGTACGGCAGGAACGTTAAAAGAATCTATCCATATTGGCTTGTCAGGGAGGGAGATACATATATTCCACCCAAGCATAAGGGGATTGAGGTCACGCCGCCGGAATGGGAAGAAAGCGGTGTTGGCAAAGTAATCCGCGTGGTGTATCCGATTGAGTATAACGATGGTCATATTGAGTACCATGTTTCGGAACGCGCAGATGTAGCCAGGAACCTGGCGGCGCATATCAACAACAATATGCAGAATGAAACGTTCGGAATCTGCGCTGATAGGTATAAGGCTACGGACAAGCAGAAGCAGGAAATTGCTGAAAAGAAGCAGCAGATCATGGACAAGGTAAAGGAACTTGGCACAGTCGAAGCCATCCTCGCCTGTGAGGAATTAAAGCCGTGGATTTCCCCATCCTATTCGGAATTCCAGTCCCAGGAATCCATGATAATCCGTAAAATGCGCAACAACATCACAAGAAAGATTCCGAAGGACTTCGGAAATGCCAATATTGCTCATGCCTATAAAATGATCGATGATGCAATATACCGTGAGGTGCAGGAAGAAATCGAGGAAAACGCCAATACAGAGGATTTCATCCCAGAGCAGCCACAGCAGATCGAGGAAAAGCCTGCGCCGCCCACAATGGCAGACGTGACCGCCGGAAAGAAAGAAAAGGATCCCGTTCCTGCAAAGGAAAGACCGATTCCTGACTTCATGAAGCAGGAAACCATGAATCAGTAACGGAGGTAAGAAATGAATCCTTTGCTAATAATTTTAATATTTTTAGGTGGGGCGCTACTTTGGTTTTTACTATCTTTCCTGTTTAGACCGACTGGAAAGTTTTCTTGGAAGATTTGGGATGATGCAAAAAAGGCAATGTTTGATGAAGAAAAGGAGAGTGAAGAAAAATGAGAAAAGGTTTTTTAGGTTCTATCGTTCTTGGCGTTTTAATTTTTGGTGCAATTATTTTCGGATTGCTTTGCATGAAGAAGGTTGATGCCGGATATGTGGGAGTTGTTTACAATATGAACGGCGGCGTTGACGGAGAGGTTCTTTCCCAAGGCTGGCACCTTGTTTCCCCAACAAAGAAGGTCACTACATATTCAATCGGTATTGAGCAGAGTTACCTTACATCGGAAGATAAGGGCGATTCCAAGAAGGATGAAAGCTTTAACATCCCTACATCAGACGGTAAGACAGTGAAAGTAAACCTGGAGTTTTCATATAGATTTGACCCGGAACGTGTTACAGATACATTTATTGAGTTTAAAGGTCGGTCTGGTGAAGACGTTAAGAATACATTCATCAAGCCGAAGGTAATCGCATGGACACAGGAAGTTTCTGCAGGATATCCTGTTACCGACATTTTTGGTGACAAGAGGACAGAGATCAACGCAGAACTGGACAAGTACTTGAAAGCGAAATTTGAGCCTTATGGAATCATCATTGATACGGTAAACTTTACAGATATTTCTGTTGATGATGAAACAGCGGCGGCAATCCAAAAGAAGGTCACGGCGCAGCAGGAATTGGAACTTGCAAATATTGAAGCTGAGACTGCAAAAATTAAGGCTGAAAAAGATAAACAGGTAGCCCTTATTGCAGCAGAGCAGGAGAAGGAAAAGGCTGAGATCGAAGCTGAAAGGAAGAAGATCACTGCAGAAGGCGAAGCAGAAGCATTAAGAATAAAAGCACAGGCAGAAGCAGAAGCCAATAAGATGATTGCAGATTCTCTTACGCCGGAGTTGATTGAACAACAGAAGATCGAGAAATGGAATGGTGGTGTTCCTCAGGTTCAAGGAAATGCAATTCCCATCATTGATATGACTGGAAATGAAACCACACCGATTACAGAGTAGTAATGAATTGGCGGCTGGGAGTTCTTCATGGTTCTGCCAGTCGCCGAGAGGCGGAAAGGAAGTTTTCAGATGAAAAAGGCAAGTACAGAATACCTGCTTGCGGAAGCCATTGACCTGATAGACACGCTCTTTAATGAAAAGATAAAGGACAAGGATACGTATAAAAGCACATATGAGTTTATTAGGAAGAAATTGGATATCTGCGATTCGGAGTTGGACGAACTTGGCATAGATTTGGATTACTTAAAAAAATGAATCTTTAATAAAAGTATCTTGGATTTTTGAAAGGACATAAAGATATGAGAATTTTAAAAGGAAAAGAACAAGAATATAAGGACTGGTACGATAAGAATTCAGATTCGTATAGTAGGGCGTGCTTTACATATGCCGAACGGTGGGCTGAAATGCTTGAAAAGAAGGTTGATGAGATTGGGGATGCGCACAAGGCGATTATAGAAAATGCAGATAGATTGAGCCTTGAAGCAGATACAGAGGGAATCACTGGTTTTATGTATGGATGTGCGGTGAATATTCTCTCTCTTTGCTGGGAGTACGGAGGGGAACTTAGAAAGTGGCATAACAATGAATACGGATATGAAGGGGACGGAGTTGTAAATCCAGCAGTTTTCACTGTTTCAGTTACTAAAAAATGAATACTTGGAGGAATGATATGCAAACACCAAAATTTGAGCCTTGTGAACTGTTCACCATGATACCAAGAGAAAAGATTGAAAAGATTTTCAGGGAATCCGAAACCGCAGGCGCAGAGTTGGATTACACCTTCCTGGGATTCGAGGAAGTCTACAAGGCAGCCACGTTATTTGTCCCAAAGAATAAGGTAATCATTGACCTGGGGTGTGGATATGCTTTCCAGTCATGGTATTTCAGGGATTATCGGAAGTACATAGGCGTTGATATTAGCCATGTATCAGATTGTGTTTTAAAAACTTTGGAGATCGGAAATTCTGAGTTTTATCATATGAGCATTCAGGATTTTATTAGCAGAGTAATTCCGAATATTTGGTATTCGCTAGATGAAATATTTGCAATATGTTCCTATGTCCCAGATGAAAGTGCAAGGAAATTGGTTAGGGAAACGTTTCCGTATTGCCTGGTGTACTATCCGGTAGGAATTGGATGGAGGTGTAAACCATGAACTATATTGGATCAAGAAGTATTGATGGCTTGGGCAGAGTTGTTATTCCAAAAGAGATAAGAGAGAAGCTTGAGATCAAAGAAAATAATTGCTTAGACATTTATCTTGATGGCGATAACATCATCCTTAAAAAAGCAAAAACAAAAGGAAACAGTGAACTTGATGATCGAATTAAAGTCGTTATGAGAGAATTGTTTCCGTATGTAAATAGACCTGATCAAATCTCAGAAATCATTAGTCGTATTGAGGAAATCAGAAAGATTATTCTAGATGGAATGGAGTGAATTAGATGGATGCTGTGGAACTGGAAAAGATTTTACGGAATGAGGATGTTTCGTTCTGCAATATGGAAACAGGAGAATATTTTAAACTGGTAAGTGTGGCGGATGAATCCACTGGACTCGTTGTTTGTGTGGAGCCTGATACGGGGGAATGGTGAAAATATGAATGTAAATTTTAACACTTATTATAAATCCGGTGCGGTCATGGATATAAAGATTGAAATACCATACAGCGATCTAAAGTGTTTCAAACTCCCAAAATCATGTGGAAATTGCCCTGTTGGGTATATGGAATGCGGTTGCGGAAGGAATGTTCCTTTTACAAGCATTGATTATGAAAAAAGACCAGAAAGCTGCAAATTGCATGAGCTATCTTTTGATGAGTTAGTGGAGATTTTAATAAAGTATCTCAAAGAAGGTGATCGAAATATGGACATCCAGAAAGCACTTGACATTATCGAAAAATGGAATTTTTTCTATGGACAAAGAGTCGTGAGAGAATTGTGGGGAGATAATCCTACAGATGTACAGAATCAGGACATAAAGGACTTTAACAGGGATTTGGGTTACATAAAGCAATTCATGGAAGAACTACAGCAGTATCGCAAGGTCGGAACGGTTGAACGGTGTATGGTGGCTGTGAAAAGAATAACTCCTCTTCCTGCTATGATAAGCGGTGGAGTTTACAAGTGTCCTTCTTGTGGTTCTGGAAGAAGCGTGAAGCACAGATACAATTATTGTCCGAAATGCGGACAGGCAATAGATTTTGTATGTAAAACGTGAGGATGGTGGACATATGAAAGAGAATCCTGCAAACGGAATTAAAGATTTGATGTGGACTTTTCTCATGGATCACGGGCAGAAAGCAAATATTCCTCGGCTGAAAGAATATGTCTATGACCTTATTCAAATGACCACGCAAAAGACAGCTGGACAAGACGGATACAAGAAGAGTTCTCATATTAATTTTGATGAACTTGACATGACGATGATGAGCATTGTCATCGAAGCTACAGCCCTGGTGCTTTCTGGGGAGTTAGATAAGCTAAAGGATGGTGGTGATTATGACTGATTACGAATGGTATAAAAGCATTGGATTATGTGTTTTATGCCACAAAGAAAAACCTGCACCAGGAAGAGTGACTTGCCTTAATTGTTTGGATAGACAAAGCGTTTATCAAGCAAGAGAGGGTGTACGTGAGAGACGGAGGAACCACTATATTCAGAATAGAGATTTAATTCTTGAAAGAAATAAAAAAAGACGTGAAGAAAAGAAGAAAACCGGTATTTGCGTATACTGCTCCAGGCAAGCTACACATGGGATTTATTGCTATGAATGCTTTCTAAAAACTCGTAAATCGCAAAGAAAACTTGCTGAAAATAGATTAAAACAACGACATGAAAAAGGACTCGTAAGAGAAAAATGGAAAGAGAACGGTCTATGCTATTTATGCGGTTATCCGACGTTGCCAGGATTAAAAGTTTGCGAACATCATTACGATGTGCTGAAAAAAGCAGGAGAAAAAGGACATCAATCAATGAATGAATCTGTGAATTTTTAAAATGAAAGGTGTATCTACAACGCCATTTGAAGACGTTTTCATATTGAATGGCTTGATAGTGAATCTGATATGGTGGTTTGAAAATGAGCAAGCTGAAAAGAAATTATTCCAAAGTAAAGATACTAAAACCGAAGGCCGGATATAGCCGCTTTAAGGTTTTTGGAATGGTTTTCCGATATCGTGATCAGGATGTCAGACCCACGGCATTCCGGTTTGATGAATATATTCTGACAGAATATGGAGCAATCGCAGAATGTGATGATAATCGGCGATATGTAGTCCATTTTCATAGAATAAAAGGAAAGTACGTTCCATTCGATATCGAATCCTATAGAGGATGGAATTGGTGGTGATTTCTAATGGTAATGAAAGTAATCAGCACAGGCTCCCAGGATGGGAATTGCTATTCTCTATGCTCCGAAAGCGGAGAGATACTTCTCCTGGATTGTGGCTGTAGTTATAAGGGTATTTTAAGAGGAATCAAATACAGGATTTCAGACGTGGTTGGTTGCCTGGTATCCCATGAACACAAAGACCATTCCAAGAGCGTGAAAGACCTGGAAAGAATCGGGATCCCGGTATTCAAGCCGTATGAGAGTTTTAAGTCTGCGGTGCAGATGGGCAACTTCACTGTTAATCCGTTTGAGTTGGTGCATGATGTTCCGTGCTACGGGTTTTACATAGCACAAACAGAAAGCGGAACAATCGTATACCTTACGGACACGGAATTCTGCCGGTTCCGTTTCCGGAAAGTGAACCACATCATGGTGGAAGCGAATTATGACAAGCGGTTGATATCTGATGATTTCGCTGTCAGGGATAGGGTGTTGCAGTCACATTTAGAGTTGCAGACTACTAAGCACTTTCTCCAGGCGAACATGAGCAATCACTTGAGGAACATCGTCCTTATCCATATGAGCCAGAACAACATGGACTACGATGTCATGGAACGTGAGATCAGGGAAGTTTCCGGCAGGGCAGTGGTCAGCATTGCGGTTCCCGGATTGGAAGTTAATATGAACAGAGTTCCGTTTTAGGGGGTGTGGACAGATGAGTTTAATAAAGAGCAAAGAACGTGTCCAGAAATTTGGTGAGGTTTATACGCCGCAACATATCGTGGAAAAGATGTGCGACTTGTGCGAAGAGGAAAACGAGGATGCGTTTACGGTCCTCACAAAGACATTCCTTGAGCCAGCCTGCGGCAATGGGAATTTCCTGGTGGAGATTTTCCGAAGAAAGCTTTTGATATGTGAAACTACATTTGACGGGCTTGTGGCACTACAGAGCATTTACGGCATTGATATTTTGCCGGACAACGTAGAGGAAGCAAAGAGCCGGCTGCTTGAAATGTTCCGGCAGAAATTCGGGAATGGATTTGATGGAATCTGCATGGAAATACTTGATGGGAATATAGTTTGCGGAAACTTCCTTACAAAGAAATTGAACACTGGGGAGCCGATATGGTTCCTGAAGATCGATAAGGTGCGTTTAAATGGCATGGAGCAAGATATTTAAGGAATACGGTATATGCGCCAAATGCGGAAAGCGGATGGCTGAACCAAACAAAGCATTATGTTTTGAATGTTCTGAAATGGAAATGGTGTATCAAAAACGTTATCTATCGAAAATGACGGATGAAGAAAAAGAAATCTTTGAGGATAAATCCCGTGCTATGGCAAAAACACGTTATCACAGGCTAAAAAATTCCGGTATTTGTGTGAGCTGTGGTAGAAGGAAAGCATTAAATGGCAATGTATTTTGCCTTGACTGCAAAGTAAGAAAAAAGAAGAAGCGCATGGAAAACCATAGTATCGAGCGGTATGAAAGACCTGAATATGGACTTTGCTTTATTTGCGGAAGACCTGTGTATGAAAACCATAGGACATGTAAGGACTGTTATGAGAAAAGGAAATCCCAGGCAGCGTTAAATTTTAAGAAAAGTAGGGTGGGGTAAATGCCAAGAAAAATGTCATATTCAGAAATGCGGGCGATTGGTTTATGTACACGTTGCGGAAGGGAAAATCCAACGCCGGATCGTTGTCTTTGCCCTGACTGTAGGAAGAAAAAGAACGAAGCAAAGAGAAGCAATTGCAGCTATCGGAAAAGGATAAAAATGTGTGTCCGCTGTGGAAAAAATAAGGCGGAGCCTGGAAAATCACTTTGCTATGAATGTATTGGGAAAGAGCAGGATGAATACTACGAAAAGGAAAGGACAGACATTGAGAGGGAAAAAGAACGTGACAGGAAAAGGATGTTAGCGCTTCAAAGAAAGAAATCCAGGTTGTGCCCGAAGTGTGGGAAATATCCTTCCATAAACGGCGGAACATGCAAGAAATGTAGAGCCTACATGAAATTGTACAGGGATTCTCACAGGAACGGACTCCCACGTTCTGAATGGAGAAGTTACGGAATTTGCTATACTTGTGGAAAGCATAAAGTCATTCCAGGGAGAGGCGTATGTAAGAACTGCTATGAAAAGAGGTTGAGCACGGTTCCTAAAATGCTGGAAAGTGCGGATTCATCATATTTCAGACAGTTAAACAAATTGGTTTTTCATAAAAAATGATTAAGGAGCGTTTTAGCATGGATATTTCAAATTTTGAAGAATACAACAAAGTATTTGAAGAAGAGACTAAGGATTATATAAAAATTTGTAACGGAAATACTTGTCCTTATGTTGATGAATGCAATAAAAAAGGGTTGATTGTTTTTTGTGAAAAAGACGATGGCAATAGAATGCTTCGTTATATAAGAGGATTGCAACATGAAAGGCAATACTATTCTTTCAAAGATGTGTGTAGAAGAGACAGTTTTATTCCAGAAGGTGGATACACAAGAAAGCACTTGGAAACATTCTATTGTTTTGGAAGAATTACATTTCCGAATTTCATGCCACCGTCAATAGACGTTTGGATTAAAGAACTGAAAGAAATGGGATTATTTAATGAGGAGTAAGAACATGGACAGATTGACAGTAAGAATCGATGGCTATGCGCACGGAAAGAAAGGGCGTGACTTAGACCACCTATCGAAGAGGTACTATCGTGGTGAGTTTGAGTGTACGGCACTTGTGGAGCGGCTTGCGGAGTATGAAGATTCGGAGGAACAAGGGCTTCTTTTGCATCCGAAATGCAAGCCTGGGGATATAGTTTGGGAGATACATAAAGAACGGCATATTATCTCTGAATTTGAGATTGGAAGTATCCATTATGATATAAACCATAACTTCCATTATATTTGGAAAGAATGTAAGAACGGTATTTACAAGAGATTAGACGGCTTCTGGGAAGAAGAAATCGGAAAGACTGTTTTTCTCACCAGAGAGGAAGCAGAAAAAGCACTTGAAAGGGAGTGATGCGCCATGCCGGATAAGAAACCGAAAAATCCCAGTGAAGTAATCAGCGAGTTCCTTGCATTCCTAGTTTTCGCAAGCAGTGAGTATGAAACTTCCTTTGCGAATGTCGGAAAAGAGGATTCCAAAGTAATAACCTTTGCGCATGATTTAGAGTTCGCAGCGAATAAAAACGAGCGGAACAAAATCGCCACAAAATTCCAGCAGAGCAGACGGTATCGGAGGAAGGAAAAGGACAAGGCACAGCTCTATGAATTGGTACATAAATTTTATTTGGACAAGCAGAACCGGGTGCTTTTAAATGCGCTCAAAAGGCTTCTGAATGACCAGATCGCAAGGGAAAAATATTTATTCGGGGAAAGGGAATTTAAGCATAGGGTGGATTGAGAATGGCAGAACTGACACATTTGAGTTTGTTTAGCGGAATTGGTGGACTAGACCTTGCCGCTGAATGGGCTGGATTTAAAACAATAGGACAATGTGAATGGGCTGATTTCCAAACGAAAGTATTGGAAAAGCATTGGCCGGACGTTCCAAAATGGAGGGATATTCATGATTTATCAGCAGATGAATTTATTCGGAGAACAGGAAGAAGAGAGGTCACGGTCATTTCGGGAGGTTTCCCTTGCCAACCTCACAGCCTTAGTGGAAAACGTCTGGCATCTAATGATGAGCGTGATTTGTGGAGTGAATATTACAGAGTCGTTTGCGAAATTAACCCCAGATGGGTTGTGGCAGAAAATGTACGGGGGCTGTTGTCAAGTGAAAATGGACGGTTCTTTGGAAGAGTTCTGCGAGACCTGGCGAGATGGGGGGGTGGTTTATGGTGGTATTGCTTTCCAAGTTCCTCTGTTGGAACTGCATTCCAGGGAGACAGGGTTGCCATCGTTGCCACGTCCATTAGCATCGGACGGAATTGCTTGGACGAAAGTAAGAAAAGAAGACCCGATGATAAGTATATGGAAATGTTGGAAAAATGGAAAGCAAGACAGGACGATATATTATCACATATGGGAAGACCTAACACCATGCCAGAGCGCCGACATATGCGAAATGATGATGGGCTTTCCGAGCAAGTGGACAGATTTAAGAGTATAGGAAACAGCGTTGTCCCTTTTCAATTTTATCCAATTTTTAAAGCCATAGCTGACATAGAAAATAGTATAGGAAGAGAGTGAATTATGTATAACCTATATTCCCAATTTGATGTTTCCAAACACAAGCAGACCTACACAAACTATCTGGAAGTTATCATGGACAGCGATGGGAATGTCATGTATGCCGTTCCATCCCACCAGGAAAAGATGATTGCGCTTGCCTGTGAAAAGCTGTGCGTAGACCGTGACGGATTGGACAAAATGTGCCCTGAGGAATACTATTTTGACTTCCTTATATGGCTCTCAAAAGTCAGTGGAGCGGTTGCTGTATGGAATGAATTTGTGCAAGGATTTTCTTTCACGGAAGCGCAGATTAGGACGTTGAAAGAAAGACTACCGCAATCCCACCGGCTTTAGACGGTGGGTTAAGGTAGTCAAATAAGGAATTTTGTGTTGTATTTATAATATGGGATTGTGGAAATCAAAAAATAGACATAAATATTTATTGCAATACCACATAATTTTTGTATGCAA
Organism: uncultured Lachnospiraceae bacterium; assembly: GCA_947591155.1. GTDB lineage: Bacteria > Bacillota > Clostridia > Lachnospirales > Lachnospiraceae > Choladousia. Next base: position 7,785 of record CANQDA010000008.1, on the reverse strand, counting down.
ATATAGGAAAAATCTATTAATATCAAAACAAATATCAGATGATATAAAGCAATTTTCTTATGAGATATGTAAAAAACATAATGTAGTTATTAGGTCTATGGAAACTGATAAAGATCATATTCATTACATGATAGAAACAGAGCCAACAATGTCCATTAGCAAAATTGTAAATCTTATGAAGGGATATACGGCATATCATATTTGGAAGATATATCCAGATTATCTCAAAAAATATTTCTGGAAGGAGCATACGTTCTGGACAGATGGATATTTTGCCTGTAGCATTGGAAATGTTTCAGAAGAAATGTTAAGGGAATATATAGAAAATCAAGGATAGAAAGGTGGCGAAGCAGAGTGTTAAAAACATATCGTTATAGGATATATCCAAATAAAGAACAAATGGAATTAATAGCAAAGACATTCGGTTGCTGTCGCTTCGTCTATAACAAGACATTAGCATATAGAAAAGAAACATATGAAAAAGAGAAAAAGTCTATCAGTAAATCGGACTGTAATAATTACTGCAATAGGGTGTTAAAGAAAGAATATGAATGGCTGAAAGAGGTTGATAAATTCGCACTTACCAACGCTATTTATCACATGGATTCAGCATATCAGAAATTTTTTAAAGAACACGCAGGTTACCCAAAGTTCAAGAGCAAGCATGACCGCCATAAATCATACACAACAAACTTTACGAATGGGAATATAACTGTAGATTTTGAGAAGGGGAAAGTAAAGATTCCAAAGTTAAAAACTGTCAAGGCAAAAACACATAGATGCTTTGATGGAAAAATAAAATCCGCCACAGTGTTACAAGTGCCAAGTGGAAAATACTATGTTTCTATACTTGTGGAAATAGAGCATGAGGAACTTCCTCACGTAGATCAGAGCGTAGGATTAGACCTTGGAATAAAAGATTTGTGCATTACATCTGATGGGAAAAAGTATGAGAATCCAAAGATAATCAAGAAATATGAGCGGAAATTGGCGAGATTACAGAGGCAATTAGCGCATAAAAAGAAAGGAAGCAATAATTACTGCAAAGCAAGAACAAAGGTGGCAATATGCTATGAAAAGATAACAAATACCAGAATGGATTATCTGCATAAGATTTCCCATGAGATTATCAGCGAAAACCAAGTGATAGTTTCGGAAAGCTTGCAGATAAAGAATATGGTAAAGAATCACAATTTGGCAAAATCCATAAGTGATGTGTCGTGGTATGAACTGACAAGGCAATTAGATTACAAGGCAAAATGGAATAGAAGGAGATATATAAAAATAGATCCGTTCTATGCAAGCAGTCAGATATGTTCTGTTTGTGGATATCAAAATGCCGAGACAAAAGATTTGTCAGTAAGAGAATGGATATGTCCAGTATGCGGCGTGAAACACGACAGAGACATCAACGCTGCAAAGAATATATTAGCAGAAGGATTACGTCAAATAGCATAAAATATAAAAATAGGGCAGGGACTGCCCGAATTTACGCCTGTGGAGTTAGTAGGTTACGAGGACTTTGAAGCAGGAAGCCCATTGGCTTTAGACAATTGGTGGTTCACAATGCTTAAAAGTGAAGGAGTTTACAAGGGTGAAATTCCGAAAATTTCCTCGGAAAATGAATGAAAAATTTAAATATTTTGCATGAAAGGAAGTGATGAAAATGGATAAGAATTTTGCAAAAGCAAAGGCGATTGAGCGGAAAAACAAAGAGCGTTTCTTAAGAGTAAATCCAAACCTCAACGATGAAAGCGGTATATATTTCCTGACAAGGATTGATGAAGATGGTATAAAGTATGCTTACATAGGCCAAGCGAAACATATTTTAACCAGGCTGTCCAGTCATTTATCTGGGTATCAGCATATAGATCTTTCGCTTAAGAAACATAGTTTATATTCTACCGAAAATCAATATGGATGGAGAGTTGGGTTTCTGAATTTTCCTACCGATTTATTGGACGAAAAGGAGCAGTATTACATAAAGCAGTACGCTCAAAGCGGATATCAACTCAGGAATAAAACATCGGGGAGTCAAGGGGAAGGAAAGCGACAGATAGATGAATTCAGACCGCAAAAAGGATATTATGACGGACTGGAACAAGGCAGAAAAAATCTTGCTAAGGAGTTGCTTCATATTATTGATCTGCATTTGACGGTAAAGGTTAAAGATGGAAAGGAAAAAAACAAGGTGTCGCAGAAAGCACTCGAAAAATTCTGGAATCTGATTAAGGAAAGGGATAATTAAAATAATGGGTACTATAAGAAACAGAATGGTAATTTGTCACGATTACGACAAAGAAAGAATTGAAAAAGTGAGACAAAATGCGGTTGATTTTTTTCAAAATGTTGTTTCCGAAGATCCTTTTTTCAATAAATTTGATGTCGGAACAAGGATGATTACTCCGGTTATGAAAAGCCTTATAAATTCCGAATACACATTTGTTATTAACGGTGAATGCTCAAAGATAGGATGGGCGGAGAGCGATATATTCCAAGAAAAGAGAATGGAGTGGATTAAAAGCAATCAAGACAAACTACAAAATATTATTTTGATTGACTTTGGAGAGGAATATAGGGCTACCATTGAAGAATATGGTTGGAGAGTTTAAGAAGGAAGTGGTGATTGAAACTATGATTATGTTTGGAAATTTAACAGTTGAACAACTGGAAAAGAGAGTTGGCATAACCCTTACTGATGAAGAACGGAATACATTAAATGAATTAAGAGAAAGCACTTGCGATAGAGTGGATGGAAACAACAAAATACATATCTATGACCTTCCATTCATGATTGTTTGCGGAAATCCAAAGGCAAGAAAAACTGTAATTGATATTCTTACTCCGTATGCAGGAAATATGAAAGAATGTCTGCAAATTGGCGGCGGTGTAGATTAGAAGTTCTGGGATTTGCTGAAAGGGAGTTGGGAATCATGAAAAATAATCCTGAAACGTGTTGCAGATGTAAACACTATAAACCATTAAAAGAAGCACAAAAATGCGGAGAAAGCAATTATGTATACGGTTTTTGTTTCAAAGATTTCAGAGACGGACATGGATTTGCTTATCCAGTATATATTCCAGAGAGTACAATCATTTGCAAAGCTTTTGCAAAAAGATCTTCTAATGGATATGAATATAATTTGCCACAAGAGATGAAATGCGAAATATGCAGAAAAAAAGTCAAACAACAATTTGATAAGATTATTTCGGAAATGTAAGCAAAAAGGAGAAAGGTAGGATGAAAACATCTTTACAGATTTACGAGGAAAGAGTGAAACGGAAATCTTGCATGACCTGCTCAAAACTGATTGTAAAGCAAACGCCAAACGGACACATAAACTTCTGCGGTCATTGCGGGAAAATCATTCTTGACAGGTTCCTGGATTGCGGAAATTTAAGGGATTGTGAGTATATGGAAAGAGAGGTATCGAAATGAGAATATATCGTTGTGATTTATGCGGGAAGGAACTCGGTTCTTGTTTTGCAGATTTTCCAAAAACATTTTCAAACGAACTGAAAATTTCTACTTGGATAGAAATTCCAGAACAAAGAGAACGGATACGATGTGCTTATGATTTATGTGATGATTGTGCCAAGAGAATACACAGAGAATTATTAGGAATAGTCAATAATTATACTTGGCGTAGGAAAGACAATAAACGAACATTCAGTTGGGATAAAGAAAGAGAGGTATCAGAATGAAAGAAGTATGCGGAACTTGCAAATACAACAGGCGGCAGTATGACGGTCATTGCAACGCTGAATTTTGCTGTGACAACGAGGAATCGGAATATTACAGCGTGCCGACGGAATACAGCGACACCTGCGATGAATGGGAAGAAAAGGAATAATAAAAATCATTTTTAATAGCATTTTTTCTTACAAATGATAAGGTTTTCTACTGCACATAAGAGGGCAGATCGCCCATGATTTCAACTAAATAATGTATTTTTTGTGACAGAAAAAATGAATAAAGAGGTTTGAAAAAATGCTTGATTTTGGATTTTATAATGCCGACTGCATGGATTATCTTCCACAGTTTCCAGATAAGTATTTTGACCTTGCTATCGTTGACCCGCCGTTCGGGGGGGGGTGCGATAATAGCGACTGGTACAAAAAAGAAAGAGGAAGATTCGGAGGGTTGTTCGACAAATATCATATCAGTGACAAGGACAGGCGGAACGTGGGCGATGAAGTACCAAATAGAGGGAGGTATCCCTAGCGGTTCCGAGATAACTCATTGGGACTTTCCGCCAGATAAGGAATACTTTTCAGAGTTGTTTCGTGTCAGTAAAAATCAAATTATTTTCGGTGGAAATTACTTTGAACTTCCGCCCACAAGATGTTTCATTGTGTGGGATAAGATAAACATATCAGAATCGTTTTCAATGGCAATGTGCGAATATGCATGGACAAGTTTTAATGATAATGCAAAAATTTTTCGGTGTGTTCCGCAAGGAAACGTAAACGAAAAGCGCATACATCCTTGTCAGAAACCCGTGTCATTATATGACTGGATTCTCTCAAAGTATGCGCATCCGGGAGATAAGATTTTTGATAGTCATGTCGGCTCCGCCTCTAGCCTTATATCGTGCCATAAAAACGGTTTCGATTACATAGGATTTGAAAAAGACCCGTACTATTACGAACTTGCGAACAAGCGATTAGAGGAATATAAATCCCAGATAAGTTTATGGGATTTGGGAATGGAAAGGAACTGGCCATGAACGAAAAAATCTTACAGTTTATCATCGGATATATCCAGAAGCACGGATACAGCCCATCTTTTCGGGAGATTGCAAAAGGCGTTGGTGTCAAGTCAACAAACACGGTTTCCAATCACCTGATGGAGATGTTTGCGGACGGAATCATTGAAACTGATGCAGGATTCTGCTCTCCCAGGGCGATAAGGGTGCCCGGATATAAATTTGTAAAGGAGCGTGAAGAAAATGTTTATACAGCTAGATGAGCAGGAAACAACAATCCAATTTTCCAGGGAAGGCGGCAAAGCGGTGGTCTGGACTTCCGACAGTACCGTTATGACAAAGTTGGACAAATTGGTGCAAAAATCAAAACAATGGAAGTGCGTGGAAGAGCAGTGCCTGCATGGAGATGACAGGGTTATTGCGAAACGGTATGAAGTGAATAAGAGGTTGATTTCTTTCCGCTCAGATATTGTCGCAAGGGAAATTACTGATGAGGAAAGAGAAGCGGCATCCGAAAGGTTTAAAAAGTACCACGAGGAAAAGAGGGCAAAATCCTCATTTTAATCTCGAATCTGTAATGTTTAAACATATGTTTTCAAAAACAAACAAGTTCGGACGATAATTTATACCTTAAAAAAATTAAATTTGCAGAATACATATCTATAAATGAAAATCAGACAAAAATGAGGTGATGGCAAAATGGCTCAATATATGCGTATGCTCCGCCAAGCGAAATTATACATGGTGGAAGCCGAGATGGACTGCGAGCGAGAAAACGTTCCTGCTGATACCCTGGAAAGGATCCGTGGAATCGAAACGGAAATCGAATCGGTCAAGGATGACTTGGAAAAGTCAATAACCCACGACTAAAGTCGCGGGCTTGCGAAGAAATACGGAATCGTGGAATAGCATGACAAGGATATTCAGTTCTATTTTGAGAAAGAAGAGGAACGATAAATGGTATCAATAACATGTCCATGTGTGGAATGCATATATAACGGCAGAGGTAATAAATGCAGAGCTGACAAGATAAACCTTGCCTACAGAAACATGGCAACGGTTAATGAGGGCAGAGTTGATATGTGGGTCTGCGACAAATATACGTTCAGTAAAGAATCAAGGCAACTATTGGAAACCTTTGAAAGAATGATGAAAGAGAGGGAAAAGAGATTGTAATGAGCCTAATAGGAGATCAGGTAAAACAACTAAGAGAATACTCAAAAGAACTGGAAAGCAGTTGCTCTCCAAGTGAAAGCTATATGGTTAAGCAAGCCGCCGACACGATAGAGGAACTGTCAGCAAAGCTTCACGCTTCTCAGATGGAGCGGTCAATTCAGTATTACAATGACGGGTGGATTCCATGCGAAGATCGGTTGCCGGAAGAAAAACCGGAAAGCCAGACTAAAGTTGAACTTGTTGCTATGGGTGTGCGTGGTATTAAACTATTTAATGTTTCCGATGAAGTATTAGTTACTGTGCATGATATTACAGAAGATAAATTATTTGTTTCGACGGACAGCACTATAAATGGAAAATGGAGAGAACTATTTCATCAAGAGTATGAGCATTCATACGAAGTCTTAGCTTGGCAACCAAAGCCTATTCCATACAAAGCAAAGGAGCGTGATTAAAATGTTGCTGGATTATTTGAAGCCCGGAAAAGACAATGCCGTATCCCTGGATTACCTTGCGAATGTTTCTGGAATGAACAAGAGGACAGTCCGGGAAGAAATCAGCCGTATCAACACGAGCGGTGAAGAAATCATTTGCACTGAAAGAAATGGAACTGGTTATTACATCGCCGCCACCATCGAGGAAGCGCAGTCCTACCGCAACTACAACCGTAGCTATTGGATGAGCGGGATTGAGAAGGACAAGGGGATTCTGCGGTGCATGGAAAGAAAGTTTTCCGGGCAGATGTCTTTGGATGATTGCCTTGCGGAAACCTTCACAAGTGCTTGATATTGAGAAAGGAGATTGGCATGAGTAAAATTTACATATCTGGTCCGATCACTGGATTTGAAAAAGAAGATTACATGAAGCGTTTTTCTGATGCCGAAAAAGACTTGACGGAGCGTGGCTACATCGTTGTGAACCCGGCGAAAGTCCTTGCACAGCTTCCAGAAGAAACAAATTATGGAGAATATATGAAACTATCGCTTGTCATGCTGGATATGTGCGACTCCATCTATATGCTGAACGGCTGGCAAAAATCAACTGGCGCCCACCTGGAACAACAGTATGCGATAAGCATGAGGAAGAAAAGCCTGTTCCAGGAAGACGAGCTTTTTAGGAACTTGGTGAAAGGAGTAAATAAGAATGCTTAAGCTAAATTTACTTCCATGCCCATTTTACGGTAGTAAAGAATATGTGGATCTTGTGTATGAACAATATGGGTGCAGTGATAAATTTTGCTTTGAAACAGAAGAACAACTGGACGATTCTTCTATTCCTGCACATGTTTATTGTTATCACTGCCATATTGAATTTACCTTAAATGGAAGTGATAAGACACCAAAAGACGTATTAGAGGCATGGAACAGCCGAGTATGAATTGATGTAGTGTTATTGATTACGCATTAACTAAAACAAAAAGTAGGTGATTATTTTGGCAGAAAGAAGAATGTTTGCAAAAACGATAATTGATAGCGATGCATTTCTTGATATGCCGCAGTCATCGCAACTTCTTTATTTTCACTTGGCAATGAGGGCAGATGATGATGGGTTTATCAATAATCCAAAATCTATAATGCGAAACGTGAAATGCAGTGAAGATGATTTGAAATTGCTGATTTTGAAAAAGTTCCTGATACCGTTTAACAGTGGAGTTGTTGTTATTAAGCACTGGAGAATACACAACTACATAAGGGGAGATAGATACAAGGAAACAAAGTATAAAGAGGAAAAATCCACTCTTTTTCTTGACGAGAACAACGCATATACACGCTCCAAAAACAATCAGGTCTACCAAATGGATACCAACGGTATACCAACGGTAGACCAAATGGATACCAACGGTATACCAACGGTAGACCAAATGGATACCAACGGTATACCAACGGTAGACCAAATGGAT